>JBHJOA010000086.1:0-36706 GCA_050330205.1 Kiloniellaceae bacterium | reverse complement strand
GCCGCCGCGCCCGGCCCGCGCCGTGCCCTGGCGGCCTCCACCACGGCGGCCCGCCCCGCCGCGGAGACCCGCCCGAAGCCGCCCGCGGATCTCAGCCACGGCAGCCGCGACGGCCTCGACCGCCGCAAGGCCGAGCGCCTGAGGCGCGGCAAGCTGCCCATCGAGGCGACCCTCGACCTGCACGGCCTGCGCCAGGCCGAGGCGCACCGCCGCCTCGAGCGCTTCCTGGCCGAGAGCCAGGCGGCGGACCGGCGCTGCGTGCTGGTGGTGACCGGCAAGGGTCTGCACAAGGAAGACGGCGGCGTGCTGCGCCAGGCGGTGCCGCGCTGGCTGAACGACGCGCCCAACCGCGCCCGGGTGCTGTCCTTCGACTACGCCCAGCAGAAGCACGGCGGCACCGGCGCCCTCTACGTGCTGTTGCGCCGCCGGCGCTGACCCGCACGCGGGAATCGCCTTCTTCGGCGGAAGCGGCTAAACTGCGATCCGGTTATCTGCCGGTGACATCGTCCGGGTGACAGCGAGGCCCGCCTTGCCGCAACTCACAGGATCCTGCCACTGCGGCGCCGTCCGATTCTCCGTGTTCTCGCGCGCCGCGGTGCCGTTTATGCGCTGCTACTGCTCGATCTGCCGCAAGACGGCGGGCGGCGGCGGCTACGCCATCAACCTCTCGGGCGAGGCGGCGACCCTCAAGGTCGAGGGCGCCGAGCACGTCGCCGTCTACCACGCCCGCGGCCCGGCCGAGGACCCTGACGGCGTCAGCCCCGGCAGCCGCCACTTCTGCAGGCACTGCGGCTCGGCGCTCTACGTCTCCGACCCGCGCTGGCCGGAACTGGTGCACCCCTTCGCCTCGGCCATCGACTCCCCGCTGCCGCCGGCGCCGGAGAGCGTCTTCATCATGCTGGAATCGAAACCCGGCTGGGTGAAGCTGCCGGCCGACGCCAAGCGCACCAACTGCTACGCGGAATACCCCGAGGAATCGCTCGCCGACTGGCACCGCGCGCGCGGCCTCTACGACGAGTCCGACGCGCCGTGACGCCGTTCGGGGAAAAGCTGCGGGCGATCCGCGCGGCGCGCGGCCTGGCGCTGAAGGACATGGCGGCCGGCCTGCAGGTTTCGCCCGCCTATCTCTCGGCCATGGAGCACGGCCGCCGTGGCAAACCGAGCCGCCGCTTCGTGCACCGCGTCTGCCAGTTCCTGGGAATCATCTGGGACGAGGCGGAGGAACTGCAACGCCTGGCCGACCTGTCGCACCCGCGCATCGTGGTCGACACCGCCGGCCTCAGCGTGAAGGCGACGCTCTTCGCCAACCTGCTGGCCGACCGCATCGCCGGGCTCGACGAGGCGCAGTTCGACCGCCTGCTGCGCGAGATCGACGGCGCCGGCAAGGAACCCGGCGCGACCTGACGCCGGTGACCTTCGCGGCCGTGCGCGATTGACCTCGTGGTTCGAGACGCCCCTGCGGGGCTCCTCACCATGAGGTCAATCATTTCTCTGCATTGCCTCACGCTGAGGAGCGCTGCGCAGCAGTGCGTCTCGAAGGGCGAGGCAAGACGCGCGACCGGCTGTTCGGCGGCCCGCTAAAGGATGAACTTCGAGAGGTCGGCGTTCTTGGCCAGTTCGCCGACGCGGGTGCGGACCATTTCGGCGTCGATGACGATGGTCTCGCCGCCGCGGTCGGTGGCGGTGAAGGAGATCTCCTCCAGCAGCTTCTCCAGCACGGTGTGCAGGCGCCGGGCGCCGATGTTCTCCACCGAGGCGTTGATCTCTGCCGAGAGGTCGGCCAGGGCGTCGATCGATTCCTCGGTGAAGTCGAGCGTCACCTCTTCCGTTCCCATCAGCGCCTTGTACTGGCGGATCAGGCTGTTTTCCGGCTCGGTGAGGATGCGCTTGAAGTCGTCGCGGGTCAGCGCGGCGAGCTCGACGCGGATCGGCAGGCGGCCCTGCAGCTCGGCCAGCATGTCCGAGGGCTTGGCCATGTGGAAGGCGCCCGAGGCGATGAACAGCACGTGGTCGGTGCGTACCGCGCCGTGCTTGGTGGCGACGGTGGTGCCCTCTATCAGCGGCAGCAGGTCGCGCTGCACGCCCTCGCGCGACACGTCGGCGCCGCCACGCTCCGAGCGCACGGTGATCTTGTCTATCTCGTCGAGGAAGACGATGCCGTTCTGCTCCACCGCGTTGATGGCGGCGGCGACCACGCTCTCCTCGTCGAGCAGCTTGTCGCTCTCCTCGGCGATCAGCGCGTCGTAAGAATCGGCGACGGTCAAGCGGCGCTTCCTGGTGCGCCCGCCCATGGCCTTGCCGAAGATGTCGCCGAGATTGAGCATGCCCATGGAGGCGCCGGGCATGCCGGGAATCTCCATGGTCGGCAGCTGCAGCCCGCCGCCGTCCTGCAGCTCGATCTCGATCTCCTTGTCGTCGAGCTCGCCCTGGCGCAGGCGGACGCGGAACTTCTGGCGCGTGTCGGGGCTGGCGGCGGCGCCGACCAGGGCGTCGAGCACCCGCTCCTCGGCGTTCAGCTCGGCCTGCGCCTTCACCTGCAGGCGCTGGCGCTCGCGGGTCATGTGGATCGCCACCTCGGTCAGGTCGCGGATGATCTGCTCGACGTCGCGGCCGACGTAGCCCACCTCGGTGAACTTGGTGGCCTCGACCTTGATGAAGGGCGCCTGGGCGAGCTTCGCCAGGCGGCGGGCGATCTCGGTCTTGCCGACGCCGGTCGGGCCGATCATCAGGATGTTCTTCGGCAGCACCTCCTCGCGCAGGTCTTCGGGCAGCTGCTGGCGGCGCCAGCGGTTGCGCAGCGCGATGGCGACGGCGCGCTTGGCGTCGTTCTGGCCGATGATGAAGCGGTCCAGCTCCGAGACGATCTCGCGCGGGCTGAAGAAGGAGGAGACGTTGCCCTCGCTCATGGCCTTGCGGGGTTCAGCCATGGGACGCGACGGGCCGTGCGGTCAGGCTTTCGATCACGACGTTCTCGTTGGTGTAGATGCAGATGTCCCCGGCGATCTTCATGGCCTTGCGGGCGATGGCCTCGGCATCGAGGCCGTCGATGTCGACCAGGGCGCGCGCCGCCGAGAGCGCGAAGGCGCCGCCCGAGCCGATGCCGATGAGGCCGTCCTCCGGCTCCAGCACGTCGCCGTTGCCGGTCAGCACCAGCGAGGTGCCGGCGTCGGCCACCGCCATCATCGCCTCGAGGCGGCGCAGGTAGCGGTCGGTGCGCCAGTCCTTGGCGAGTTCGACGCAGGCACGGGTCAGCTGGTCCGGATAGGTCTCCAGCTTCGCCTCCAGGCGCTCGAAGAGAGTGAAGGCGTCGGCCGTCGCGCCGGCGAAGCCGGCGATCACGTTGTCCTTGCCCAGGCGCCGCACCTTGCGGGCGTTGGACTTCATCACCGTGTTGCCGAAGCTGACCTGGCCGTCGCCGGCCACCACCACCCGGCCGCCCTTGCGCACCGAGAGGATCGTGGTGCCGTGCCACGTGGGGGAGGAGTTCTCAGACATGGACTGTCAGATGGGCGAAAGCGGCGGCCGGGTCAAGCCGGATTTCCCCCGCCGCCGGGGGCCCCAGATGCGCCCGGGGGGCCGGCGGGGCCGCCTTCCGGCGCGCTTCCGGGGCAGCTTCCCGGGCCGCTTGGGGGTCGCTTTCGGTCCCGGCACAGGGCGCTATAGGGCGCTGGCGTCGCTCCCCCCTTCCTGATAAAAGGGCGCCCTCTATTGAGACCTGCAGCCGAAGGACCCGCTCCAGGGGCGGGACGAGACGATATGCGCCGGGCAACCATTGAGCGAAACACCCAGGAAACCAGGATCGCCGCGACGGTCGACCTGGACGGCTCCGGCACCTACCAGGTGTCCACCGGGATCGGCTTCCTCGACCACATGCTCGAACAGCTCTCCCGCCACAGCCTGATCGACATCACGCTGAAGGCCGAGGGCGACCTGCATATCGACTTCCACCATACCACCGAGGACAGCGGCATCGCCCTCGGCCAGGCGGTGGCCAAGGCACTGGGCGAGCGCAAGGGCATCCGGCGCTACGGCCAGGCGCTGGTGCCGATGGACGAGACGCTGACCCGGGTGGCGCTCGACGCCTCCAACCGGCCCTACCTGATTTGGAAGGTGGAGCTGAGCCGCGACAAGCTCGGCACCATGGACACCGAGCTGTTCAAGGAGTGGTTCCAGGCCTTCGCCCAGCACGCCGGCCTGACGCTGCACGTGGAGAACCTCTACGGCACCAACAACCACCATATCGTCGAGTCCTGCTTCAAGGGTCTGGCCCGCGCGCTGCGCGAAGCCGTGGAGATCGACCCGCGCAAGGCCGACGCCGTGCCCTCCACCAAGGGCTCTCTCTGAACGATCCGGCCGGGCCCGGCCGCCGCGAGGCAGGCCGGCCCCCCGTGACCAGCGGCAAGGATCGAAGGGGTCCGGGATGACCGTTGCGATCATCGACTATGGCTCGGGCAACCTGCGCTCGGCCGCCAAGTCCCTGGAACGCGCCGCCGCCGAGGCCGGCGGCGGCCCTGTGATGGTGACCGACGACCCCGAGGCGCTGCGCCGCGCCGACCGCGTGGTGCTGCCGGGCGTCGGCGCCTTCGCCGACTGCCGGCGCGGGATCTTCGCCATCGACGGCATGGTGGAGGCGCTGGAGGAGGCGGTGATCGCCGCCGGCAAGCCCTTCCTCGGCATCTGCGTCGGCATGCAGCTGATGGCGTCGCGCGGCCTGGAGCACGGCGTAACCCAGGGTTTCGGCTGGATTCCCGGCGACGTGGTGGCCCTGGAGCCGGCCCCCGGCCAGATTGGTCCCCTGGCCGGCCCCCTGAAGGTGCCGCACATGGGCTGGAACGCCCTCGAGATCAGGGACCGGACACATCCTCTGGTGGCGGATTTCGCCGACATGCCCTATGTCTACTTCGTGCACAGCTTCCACCTGCGTCCGGCGCGGGCGGAACACCTGCTGGCGACCGCCGACTACGGCGGCCCGGTCACCGCGCTGGTCGGCCGCGACAACCTGGCGGGCACCCAGTTCCATCCCGAGAAGAGCCAGGCCGCGGGCCTGCGCCTGCTCGCAAATTTCCTGAGGTGGCGTCCATGACAGCCCGCGATTCCAGTAGCGACACCAGCGGCGACACCGGCAGCGGCACCGGCGCCACCATCGCCGTCGACCGCCTCACCGGCTTCGGCGGGCCGGATCTGCACGACCTCTGCGACGCGGCCGAGGCGGCGATCCTGCACGGCGGCGGCTTCGGCTGGCTGAACCCGCCGCCGCGCCAGACCATGGAGACCTACTGGCAGGGCGTGCTGCTGGTGCCCGAGCGCGAGCTCTTCGTCGGCCGCCTCGACGGCACCATCGCCGGCTCCGCCCAGCTCGTGCGCCCGCCGCGCAACAACGAGGCGCAGAGCCTGACCGGCCAGCTCACCACCTTCTTCGTGGCGCCCTGGGCGCGCGGCCACGGCCTCGCCCCGGCGCTGGTCGCCCGGATCGAGGAGGCGGCGCGCGCCAACGGCCTGCGCGTCCTCAACCTCGACATCCGCGAGACCCAGGCCCGTGCCATCGAGGTCGTCGAGGAAGCGGGCTTCGTGCGCTGGGGCAGCCATCCGCACTACGCCTGGGTCGACGGCGCCTGGGTGACCGGCTTCTTCTACTACAAGGACCTGCACGGCAACGGCGCCCTGCCCCAAGATACCGGGCCCGAGGGGCAGCCGGCGCGATGATCCTGTTTCCCGCCATCGACCTGAAGGACGGCCAGGCGGTGCGCCTGCTGCGCGGCGAGATGGACTCGGCGACCGTCTTCAACGACGACCCGGCGGCCCAGGCGCGCACCTTCGCCGAGGCCGGCTTCCAGTGGCTGCACCTGGTCGACCTCAACGGCGCCTTCGAAGGCCGGCCGGCGAACGCGCCGGCGGTGGAGGCGATCCTCGCGGCGGTCGACCTGCCGGTGCAGCTCGGCGGCGGCATCCGCGACATGGCGACCATCGAGCGCTGGCTCGACCTCGGCGTGCGCCGGGTCATTCTCGGCACCGTGGCGGTGAAGAACCCGGCCCTGGTGCGCGAGGCCTGCCGCGCCTTTCCCGGCCGCGTAGTGCTCGGCATCGATGCCCGCGGCGGCCGCGTCGCCGTCGAGGGCTGGGCCGAGGTCAGCGAAGTCACGGCGCTGGAGCTGGCGCGCCGCTTCGAGGACGCCGGCGCCGCCGCCATCGTCTACACCGACATCGACCGCGACGGCGCGCTTGGCGGCGCCAACGTGGCGGCGACCCGGGAGCTGGCCGAGGCCATCGACACCCCCGTCATCGCCTCCGGCGGCGTCGCTTCGCTGGACGACCTCGCCGCCTTCCTCGCCATCGCCGGCATCGAGGGCGTGATCTCCGGGCGCGCGCTCTACGACGGCCGCATCGACCCCAAGTCGGCGCTGGCCCTGCTCGCCGGCGAGACGGAAGGAGCGCCTGGATGCTGACCGTGCGCGTCATCCCCTGTCTCGACGTGAAGGACGGCCGCGTGGTGAATGGCGTGAACTTCGTCGACCTGGTGGATGCCGGCGACCCGGTCGAGCAGGCCCGGGTCTACGACGCCGCCGGCGCCGACGAGCTCTGCTTCCTCGACATCACGGCGAGCCACGAGAACCGCGGCATCCTGCTGGACGTGGTGCGGCGCACGGCGGAGCAGTGCTTCATGCCGCTGACCGTCGGCGGCGGCGTGCGCAGCCTCGACGACATCCGCCAGCTTCTCCTGGCCGGCGCCGACAAGGTCTCCATCAACACCGCCGCCGTCACCAACCCGGACTTCGTGCGCGAGGCGGCGGAGAAGTTCGGCAGCCAGTGCATCGTGGTGGCGGTGGATGCCAAGTCCGTTGCGCCGGAGAAGTTCGAGATCTTCACCCACGGCGGGCGCAAGCCGACCGGCATCGACGCGGTCGCGTGGTCCAGGCGCCTGTGCGAACTGGGCGCCGGCGAGATCCTGCTGACCTCCATGGACCGCGACGGCACCAAGGCGGGCTACAACATCCCGCTCACCCGCGCCGTCTCCGACGCCGTGCCGGTGCCGGTGATCGCCTCCGGTGGCGTCGGCACGTTGGAGCACCTGGCAGAAGGCATCGTCGCGGGCCACGCCTCGGCGGTGCTGGCCGCCTCGATCTTCCACTTCGGCACCTATACCATTGCCGAGGCCAAGGCCTGCCTCGCCGCCCACGGCCTGCCGGTGCGCCCGGTCGACGCGCAGGCCGCCTGACACGCCCGCCAAGGAAAGCGCTGCATCGCCATGTCCAAGGACTCACTCGACGGATCGGTTCTCGACAGCCTCTATGCGGTGATCGAAAGCCGCCGCGGCGCCGACCCGGAAAGCTCGCACACCGCGCGGCTGTTCCACCGCGGCCTCGACAAGATCGCCCAGAAGCTCGGCGAGGAGGCCGTGGAGACGGCGATCGAAGGTGTCCGCGAGCGCAAGGACGGCGTCGTGAAGGAATCCGCCGACCTGCTTTATCACCTGCTGGTGCTGTGGGCGGCGAGCGGCGTGAAGCCGGCCGAGGTCTGGGCCGCGCTCGAGGGCCGCAAGGGCATTTCCGGCATTGCCGAGAAAGCTTCCCGCCCACAAAAATGACCGGGCAAGACTGAGACAGCGAACGGCAAAGGGGAAGAGGCGCCATGGCCTATGACGACAGCAACGTCTTCGCGAAGATCCTGCGCGGCGAGATTCCCTGCAACAAGGTCTACGAGGACGAGCACGTCCTCGCCTTCCACGACATCCAGCCGCAGACCAGGGTCCACGTGCTGGTGATCCCCAAGGGCGCCTACGCGTCCTTCGCCGACTTCTCGCAGCAGGCGTCGGAGGCGGAGATCGCCGGTTTCTTCCGCGCCGCCGGAAAGATCGCCAGGGACCTCGGCATCGAGGGCGACGGCTACCGCGTACTCGCCAACACCGGCGAGCACGGCCACCAGGAGGTGCCGCACTTCCACCTCCACATCTTCGGCGGCCAACCCCTCGGCCGCATGATCCGCCCGCCGCAGGGGTGAGGGGCGTTCCTCCAGAGTCCGTGCAGAGCGTCACGCGGCTTCTGCCATTGTCGCACCGCCCGTCCCGCCCCACTTCCCGTCACCCTCGGGCTTGACCCGAGGGCCCATTCCCCAACGCCTCGAAAGTTGATCCATGGATGCTCGGGACAAGCCCGAGCATGACAAGCGAGTGAGCGGCCAAGCCTACAAAACTTCGCCCCCCATCGAAGTGTGCCCGCAGCGTCTTGCCGCCGCGTCCACGCCTCGCCTATCATCGAAATATGAACGTAGATCCCTCCTTCGCCCTGTTCGGCGCGCTGATCGGCGTGCCGGCGCGGGCCAACATGATGGCGGCGCTGATGGACGGCCGTGCGCAGACCGCGAGCGAGCTGGCCTTCGTGGCCGGGGTGACGCCGCAGACCGCGAGCAGCCACCTGGCCAAACTGACCGATGCCGGGCTGCTCGCCGTCGAGCAGCAGGGGCGCCACCGCTACTACCGCCTCGCCGGCCCGGCCGTCGCCGAGGCGCTGGAGCCGCTCAGCCACCTGGCGCCTTCGACGCGCGTGGCCGAGCGGCGCTCGGCGCAGCTGCGGCGGGTGGGGGAACTGCGCAGCGCGCGCTTCTGCTACGATCACCTGGCCGGTCGTCTCGGCGTCGCGCTGACCGACTCGCTGCTGAAGCGGCGTTTCCTGCGCCGCGAGGCCGGCGACTTCCGCCTCGGGCCGAAGGGTCGCGCCTTCCTGGAGGGCCTCGGCGTCGATGTCACGGCGGCCGAGGGCGAGCGGCGCCACTTCGCGCGCTGCTGCCTCGACTGGAGCGAGCGGCGCCCGCACCTCGGCGGCGCGCTGGGGGCGGCGCTGGCCGGGCACCTGGTCCGCCGGAAGTGGCTGCGCCGCGACCGCGTGCCGCGCAAGGCGGTGGTGACGGCGCTGGGCGAGCGCGAACTGCCGCGGCACTTTCCCGGCCTGCTCGAGGCGCTTACAGTCGCCGACTGAAGCGCCGCGACAACGCCCGCCGGCGCTGCCCGCGAAAGGACCCCCCATGCCGCCCCCCACGCCGAGAGACTTCACCCTGGCCAGCGGCCGCGCGCGCATCGCCGGCGTCGAGGCCGGCAGCGAGGACAGCGGCGGCCCGCCGGTGGTCTTCCTCCACGCCGGCGTCGCCGACCGCCGCATGTGGCAGGACCAGATCGCCGCCTTCGCGCCGGGCCGCCGCGTGGTCGCCTACGACCGCCGCGGCTTCGGCGACACGCGCGGGCAGCCGGAGACCTTCTCCCACCTCGACGACCTGCTGGCGCTGCTCGACCAGCTCGGCCTCGCCTCGGCGGCCCTGGTCGGCTGCTCCCAGGGCGGGCGCATCGCCATCGACTTCGCGCTGACCCATCCGTACCGCGTGGCGGGGCTGTTCCTCGCCGCCCCGGCGGTCACCGGCGCGCCCTCGCCGGCGGCCTTCCCGCCGGCGGTGGAAGCCCTCTTGGAGATGCTGGAGGAGGCCGAGGAGGACGAGGATCTCGACCGCATCAACCTGCTGGAGGCCTGGATGTGGCTCGACGGGCCGAACAGCGAGGAGGGCCGCGTCGGCGGGCCGGTGCGCGACCTCTTCCTGGCCATGAACGGCACCGCCCTCTACGCGCCGGACCCAGGCCCGGAGACCAACCAGGCCGCCTTCCCGGTCGCCTATGCACGCCTCGCCGAGCTCGCCGGGCCGGCGCAGGTGGTATGGGGCGACGGCGACTTCCCGCACATCCAGCAGCGCTGCGTGCACCTGGTGCAGGCGATCCCGCGAGCGCTCGGCACGGTCATCCCCGGCACCGCCCACCTGCCCAGCCTGGAACAGCCGGCGGCCTTCAACCGCCACCTCAAGGCATTTCTGGACGGGCTTTGAACACGCTTGTCATGCTCGGGCTTGTCCCGAGCATCCAGGGCAACCGCTCGGTCTCTTGGCCCTGGACCCTCGGGACGAGCCCGAGGGTGACGACCGAGTTGTGGCCTACGCCGCCGCCACCTTGCGCCAGAACACGTAGTGCGGCCCCGTGCCCGGCGTCTCGTACAACTCCCCGATGGGCGCAAAGCCGTGACGCTCGTAAAAGCGCTGCGCGCCCGTGCGCCCGCTGCACCACACCGCCGCCGAGCTATGGCCGGCAACGCCAAGCCGCCGCGCCACCTCATCCACACCGAACTCAAGCACCCGGCCGCCCAGGCCCTGCCCCTGCAGCGCCGGATCGCTCGCCATGCCGCGCAGCCGCCACTGCAGCGCTCCGAACTCACTCATGTAGTCGGGATGCACGTCGATCATGAAGGCGGCGGTGCTGACGACACGCTTGCCGATCAGCGCGCCGACATGGAAGTGCTCGCCGACGCTTGAATAAAGTTCTCGCGAATCTTCCAGCGTCAGCCAGGGCCGCAGCACCGCCTTGCGCAGCTCAAAGGTGTCGTCGAGGTCGACGAGCCGGATGTCGATGTCGGTTGACGTGGTCATGACGCTGGCTTTAGCGCGGAACTTTGCCCCCGGCAATCCCTCACGGCGCTCTTGCGGGAGTCAGATCAGCCGGTGGCGCCCCAGTCTTGCAGCATCTCCATGACGCTTGGCCAGTCGATCGGACCCGGCGCCGGGCTTAAGCACGAGAAGCCATAGCCGAGCGCTGTGATCTCGTCGGTTACATCGCTTATAAGAGGATAGTCAGTGACAAGCAGCATGCCCTTTTCGGCGCCAAACCCCTCGAGCAGCACAGGCACAACCAATCGCTTTTCCTGGAGCGACATCTCGTAATCGAGCTGGATCGACAAACCGAGCCGCTTCGAGATCTCGATCCAATGGCGCTGAAATGTGGTGACGGTCATTTGCGTGCTCAGCTTCGCGGCAGCGTTCTTCGATAGGTCAGCGCCTCGGCGATGTGCGGCCGCCGCACCGCCTCCACCCCTTCCAGATCCGCCAGCGTCCGCGCCACGCGCAGCACCCGGTGGTAGCCGCGGGCGGAGAGCTTCATCGCCTCGGCGGCCTGGGTCAGCAGGCGGCGGCCCTCGGCGTCCGGGCCGGCGATCTCTTCGAGCAGCTGGCCGTCGGCCTCGGCGTTGCTGCGCGGGCGGCCTCCCTCCGGCAACTTTGCGAAGCGCGCGGTCTGGCGCGCGCGGGCGGCGGCGACGCGGGCGGCCACCTCGGCCGAGCCTTCGGCCGGCGGCGGCAGCGCGAGGTCGGCGGCGGCCACCGCCGGCACGTCGACATGCAGGTCGATGCGGTCGAACAGCGGCCCGGAGATCTTCGCCTGGTAGTCGGCGGCGCAGCGCGGCGCCCTTGCGCAGGCGCGGCCGGGATCGTCCAGGTAGCCGCAGCGGCAGGGGTTCATGGCGGCGATCAGCTGCACCCGGGCCGGGTAGGTGACGTGGGCGTTGGCGCGGGCGACCGAGACGCGGCCGGTCTCCATCGGCTGGCGCAGCGCCTCCAGGGCGCCGCGCTGGAACTCCGGCAGCTCGTCCAGGAACAGCACGCCCAGGTGCGCGAGGCTGATTTCGCCCGGCTTCGCGCGCATGCCGCCGCCGGCCAAGGCCGGCAGCGAGGCCGAGTGGTGCGGGTCGCGGAACGGCCGCCGGCGCAGCAGCCGGCCGCCGGTGAGCGTTCCGGCGACGGAATGGATCATCGAGACTTCCAGCGCCTCGGCGGGAGCGAGCGGCGGCAGAATGCTCGGCAGGCGCGCGGCCAGCATCGACTTGCCGGCACCCGGCGGCCCCGCCATCAGCAGGTTGTGACCGCCGGCGGCGGCGACCTCGAGGGCGCGCTTGGCGCTCTCCTGGCCCTTGATGTCCTTGAGGTCGAGGCCGGCGGCCTCGGCGTCCTCCAGGGCCGGCTTCGGCGGGCTCAGCACCTGGCTGCCCTTGAAGTGGTTGACCAGGGCCAGCAGGGTGCCCGGCGCCAGCACCTCCAGGCCCTCGGCCCAGGCCGCCTCGCCGCCCTGACTGGCCGGGCAGATCAGGCCGCGTCCGCGGGTCAGGGCGTGGATCGCCGCCGGCAGCACCCCGGCGACGGAGGTGACGCGCCCGTCGAGCGACAGCTCGCCGAGCGCCGTGTAGCCGGCTAGCTCGTCGCCGGGCAGCACGCCCATGACGGTGAGCAGGCCGAGGGCGATCGGCAGGTCGAAGTGGCTGCCCTCCTTCTGCAGGTCGGCGGGGGCGAGGTTCACGGTGATGCGTTTCGGCGGCAGCGCCAGGCCGAGGGCGGTCAGTGCCGCGCGCACCCGCTCGCGGCTCTCCGCCACCGCCTTGTCGGCGAGGCCGACCAGGGCGAAGCCCGGCATGCCGTTGCCCATCTGCACCTGGACGTCGATGTCGAGCACCTCGACCCCGGCGAAGGCAACTGTGGCGATGCGGGCGACCATGGCGGCGCGCGGCCCTCTCGATCTCTCTGGTTGTCGGCCGCGAAGGAGCAGGGCCTCGGGTGGGGCAATCTTAGGTAGAACCCGCGTTGGCGCCAATGGGATTCGCTTCCGGTCGCCGCCGGGGCCTGCCCGGCAAGGCGACATTTTCACCGAACTGTCCCAGATCAATTATGGTTAACGCCACCTTCGCTATGATACCTTCATCGAAGGAACGGCTGCCGGGGATATCCGCCGCGGCGACGCAGGGGAACGCAGCCGCGATCCGAGGATCAGCCTTCGCTTGCATCGGGGGAAAACGGGCCGGCGCGCCGCGCCGGCCGGCCGCAACCTTTTGACGCAGGAGACCGCACACCATGCCGACCGCCCGCAGCGAAACCGCCCCGTC
Source organism: Kiloniellaceae bacterium (assembly GCA_050330205.1). Lineage (GTDB taxonomy): Bacteria > Pseudomonadota > Alphaproteobacteria > Kiloniellales > Kiloniellaceae > Pelagibius. The sequence goes on along the minus strand of JBHJOA010000086.1, from coordinate 23,978 downwards.
GAAAAAGTCCGCCGCCGCTCCCAAGCCCGCTCCCAAGACCGCGTCCGGCGGCGCCACGTCGCCCAGCGCCATCCCGGGCACCATCATCGCCGAGCGCTACCTTGACACGCCCTACGAGGCCCTGGTCGGCAAGAACGGCGAGAACGTCACCGCGGTGATGAGCGCCGGCGAGGCGATGTTCTCCGGCATGGCGGAGGTCAGCCAGGAGATGATGGACTTCGCCAGCCGGCGGCTGCGCCAGGACATCGAATGCGCGGAGGACTTCGCCAAGGCGTCGACGCCCGACGAGCTCTTCGAGAAGCAGTGCTCCTTCGCCCGCCGCGCCGCCCAGCAGTACGCCGAGGAAACCAGCAAGCTGATCGGCATGATGGCGCGCATCCAGCAGACCTGCTGGGCGCCGATGGAGCAGTGCACGAAGTCCGCCCTGCAGGGCCTGAACGGCGCCGACGGCGAGGACAAGAAGTAGCAGCGAAGAGGCTGACGGAGAGCGGACCCGTCGCTACCGCGCCCGCCCGTCTATACGGCGGGCGTGGCGTTGCCGGCGTGACGGCGCTCCTCGATGACGTCCCAGATCTGCGCTTCCAGGCAGACGCCGTCGAAGCGGTTGATTTCCTGCAGTCCGGTCGGCGAGGTGACGTTGATCTCGGTCATGTAGTCGCCGATCACGTCGATGCCGACGAAGATCAGGCCACGCTGCTTCAGCGCCGGGCCGATGGCTTCGCAGATCTCGTGCTCGCGCTTCGTCAACTGTGATTTCTCCGGGCGTCCGCCGGCGTGCATGTTGGAGCGCGCCTCGCCGCGCGCCGGCACCCGGTTGATGGCGCCGGCGGGGTGGCCGTCGATCAGGATGATGCGCTTGTCGCCGCCGCGCACCTCCGGCAGGTAGCGCTGCACGATGATCGGCTCGCGGTAGAGGCTGGTGAAGAGCTCCAGCAGCGCGCTGAGGTTCTCGTCCTCCGGGCCGATGTGGAAGACCCCCGCCCCGCCGTTGCCGAACAGCGGCTTGACGATGATGTCCTGATGTTCGGCGCGGAACGCCTCGACCTCGCGGCGGTCGCTGGTGATCAGCGTCGGCGGCATCAGCTCGGCGAAGTGGGTGACGAAGAGCTTTTCCGGCGCGTTGCGCACCTCGACGGGGTCGTTCACCACCAGGGTTTCCGGGTGCACGTGCTCCAGCAGGTGGGTGGCGGTGATGTAGGCCATGTCGAAGGGCGGGTCCTGGCGCATCAGCACCACGTCGGCCGTGGCGAGGTCGATCGTCTGCGGGCCGCCAAGGGTGAAGTGGTTGCCCTTCTCGCGGCGCACCTCGAGCGGCTGCATGCGCGCGTAGACGCGGCCGTCCTTAAGGCTGAGCGCGTTCGGCAGGTAGTGAAACAGCCCGTGGCCGCGGCGCTGCGCTTCCAGCGCCAGGACGAAGCTGCTGTCCCCGGCGATGTCGATGGCCTCGATGGGGTCCATCTGGATGGCGACCGCCAGGCTCACGCTACGGACCTCATGCTACGGACCTCATGTTTTCGAATCCTGCGAAGACCGCCCGGAGGAGCGATCAGTTGAGCTGGCGGCGCAGCTGGCGCAGCAGCTCGGCGATGTCCTGGCGGCCGGGTTCCCCCGGCGCGGCCAGTTCCAGATAATGCTCGAAGGCTAGGATCGCTGCACGCATGTTGTCGAGGTGCGAATGCAGGATGCCCGCCTCGCGCCACAGGCCGCCGCGCTCGGGCGCGATCATCAGCATCGACTCCAACACCGCCAGAGCGTCGGCGGAGCGCTCCTCCTGGACGTGGCGCAGCTTGATGTTGTTCTGCAGCCGCAGCAACACGTCGCGGCAGCCGACCGGGGCGGTGTGCTCCGGGCGCAACTCGGCCTCGCCGCCGGCCATGGATTTCAGCAGCGCGCGCAGGGCCGTGGCGTCGCGCGGCGCGCCGCCGTTGAAGGGGTCGATGATGGCGCGCCCGGCGCCGAGGTCGAGGCGCAGCAGGAAGTGGCCCGGGAAGTTGAGGCCGCAGGCCGGCCAGCCCTGCGCCCGGGCGGCGTGCAGGTAGAGGATGCCGAGCGCCACCGGCAGGCCGCGCCGGCGGTCGATCACCCGCATCAGGTTGGCGTTGTTCATGTCGTCGTAGGTCTCGCTGTCGCCGCGGTAGCCGTAGCGCTCGACCAGCACGGCGTTGAGCACCCGGATGCGCGCCTCCAGCGATGCCTCGGCGCCTTCCCGGGCCGCCAGGTCGGCGACGTCGCGGGTCAGCAGCGACAGGTGGTGGCGGTAGCGCTCCAGGCTCAGCTGTGGGCGCTCCAGCGCCGCCAGCAGCAGCGCCGCCTCGGCGACGTCGATCTCGTCGTCGTCCTGGCCGCCGATACGGCGCAGCCGGCTTTCCAGGTCGGGCCGCCGGCTGGCGCTCGACCAGGTCATGGCGCCGCCCCGGGACCGCCTTCGGCCTGATGGCTCTGTTTCATCGTCACCTGGCTAGGAACTGCGCTGCGGATCGTCCCTCAGCAGGACATAACTGACCACGCGGCGCACATAGGAAATGTCCTTGGCATGGCCGATCACCCGGTCGAGTTCGGCCTGCGACTGCGCCACCCCCATAAGGTAGATCACCTGGTTCACCGTTTCGATGGAGTAGTCGATCGAGGAGACATCCTTGTCGAACAGCAGGGTCGACTTCAACTGCGTACTGATCCAGGTATCGCGCGCCAGGTTGCTGAGGCCGGAGGTGTCGCTCACCTCGATCTCGTTGATTACCTCGCGCACGCCGGGCGCCTGCCAGGCCAGGCGCACCGCCTCGACCCGCTGCTCGGGCAGGCGCACGTTGCCGCTCAGCAGCACGCGGCCTTCCTGCACCTGCAGGTTCACCTTGCGGAACATCTCCTCGTCGGCCTGGAACCACAGGTCATTGATGGCGATGCGGATCTCGGTGTCGGCGACGCTGCGCCGGAAACCCTTCTCGGACTGCGCCGCGGTGACGCCGACGGCCGCGCCGCCGGCGGCGACGCCCACGGGGGTGCAGCCGCCGGCCCACAGGCCGGCCAGGGAGATCGCGGCGAACAGGGCAAGCAAAGCGGGGCGGAATGTCATCTATGTCTGGTCCCTCGACGGCGACAGGAATCCGATGCCGGCGGCCCTCACGGCGCGCCGGCGGCGGCAGGTTGCGTTGTCAATATGGCGAGATCGTGTCGCTGCGCCAGGCGTCGGCGACATGGCGCGGCAGCTGCCGCGGCGCCAGCAACAGGGCATCGAAGCGCAGCTCCAGCCCCGCCAGCTCCGGGTGGCGCTGCAGGAAAAGCTCTGCGGCCCGGCGCAGGCGGTGCTGCTGGCGCGGGCCGATGGCTTCGACGGCGCCGGCCAGGCTGTCGCGGTGCTTCACCTCGACCACCGCCAGGGTGGCGCCGCGGCGCACGATGAGGTCGATCTCGCCGACCGGGCTGCGCCAGCCGCGCGCCAGCACCCGGTATCCCTTGAGCCGCAGCCACCAGGCGGCCAGGCGCTCGGCGCGCCGGCCCCGCGCGTAGGCGCGCCGTCGGGCCGCCGCGGTCACGACCCCTCGCCCCCGGCGGCCTTGGCGAGTTCGAGGGCGCGGGCATAGACCTCGCGCCGCGGCAGGCCGCTGGCGGCGGCCACCGCCGCCGCGGCATCGCGCAGGCTCGCGTGCGCCAGGGCGTCGGCGAGCGCCGCGTCGAGATCGAAGCCGCTGTCCGCCTCGGCGGCCGGCGGGCCGATCACGACGACGATCTCGCCTTTCGGGGCGCCGGCTTCGGCATAGTGGGCGGCCAGGTCGGCGAGACTGCCCCGGCGCACCTCCTCGTACAGCTTGGTGAGTTCGCGTGCCACCGCCGCTTCGCGCGGCCCCAGCACCGCGGCCATGTCGGCGAGGCTGGCGGCCAGGCGCGAGGCGCCCTCGAAGAAGATCAGGCTGGCCTCCAGGCGCTGCAGCTCCTGCAGGGCCTTGCGGCGCGCGCCGCTCTTGGCCGGCAGGAAGCCGCCGAAGAAGAAGCGGTCGCTGGGCAATCCCGAGAGCAGCAGTGCGACCAGCGGTGCCGAAGGGCCCGGCAGCGCGGTCACCGGCAGGCCGTCGGCGATGGCCTCGCGCACCAGCTTGAATCCGGGGTCGGAGACCAGCGGCGTGCCGGCGTCGGAGACCAGGGCGACGGCCGCGCCGCCGGCCACCGCGTCGAGCAGGCGCCGGCGGTCGCGCGGGCTGGAGTGGTCGTGATAGGTGCTTGTCGGCGTGGTGATGCCCTCGGCGCTCAGCAGCTTGCGGGTCACGCGGGTGTCCTCGCAGGCGATGCGGTCGGCATGGCGCAGCACCTCCAGTGCGCGCCGGCTGATGTCGCCCAGATTGCCGATCGGCGTCGCCACCAGGTAGAGCCCGGCCGCGAGAGCGCCCCCGGGGGAGCCCCCGGGCGGTTTACTTCCCATCGCCGCCTCGCTAGGCTCAGCGCTCTCCGTGACGGATGGATGGTTCCTTGTCTTTGCTGACATCTGGGCTGCGCCGAGGCTTTGCAACGAATGCTGCAGTGACGATGGTCGAGGGCTGGCGGTGTCTGCTCGTGGCCGCGCTGGCCGTGACCCTGGCTGCCTGCGCGTCGCCCAGCGTACCTACCCCGGCCCCCGAGGCGCAACCGCCCGTCGCCGAAGCGGAGCCGGAGCCGGAAACGCTCTACGAGGATCTCACCGAACCGCTGGAGCAGTTCGAGGAACCCCTCACGGCGCTGCCCGTGGTGGAAAAGGTCGGCCTGCTGCTGCCGCTGAGCGGCGCCCGCGCCGACGTCGGCCAGGCACTGCTCAATGCCGCCCAGCTGGCGCTCTTCGACCTTGGCGGCGAGCGCTTCACCCTGGTGATCCGCGACACCCGCGGCACGCCGGAGGGCGCCGCGGCGGCGGCCGAGGCGGCCTTGGCCGAAGGCGCCTCGCTGATCCTCGGGCCGCTGTTCTCGACTTCCGCCGAGGCGGCCAAGCCGGTGGTCGACAGCGCCGGCGTGCCGATGATCACCTTCTCCAACAACAATGCTATCGCCGGGCCGTCGACCTTCGTCATGGGGGTGACGCCACGCATCCAGGTCGACCGGGTGATCGACTATGCGGTATCCCAGGGCCTGCGCCGCTTCGCCGTGCTGGCACCGGAAAACGCCTACGGCAGCATCGTCGTCGAGTCGCTGCGCGAGGCGGTGTTCCGCAACGGCGTCGAACTCAGCCGCGCGGTGTTCTTCGACCCGCAGTCGACCGACGTCTCGGCCGAGGTCCAGTTGCTGGCCGACTACAACCGCCGGCGCGGCGCCGCGGAGAGCCAGCGCCGCGACCTCGCGGGGCGCAGCGACGAGGCGGCGCAGCGGGCGCTGCAGCGCCTGCAGGGTGTCGAAACCATGGGCACGCTGCCCTTCGATGCCATCCTGCTGCCGTCCAGCGGCCAGCAATTGCTGTCGGTGGCGCCGCTGCTGGCCTATTACGACGTCGATCCCTCGGAAGTGCGCTTTCTCGGCACCTCGCTGTGGGAGGATCCGAACCTGTTGAGCGAGCCGACCCTGCAGGGCGGCTGGTTCCCGGCGCCGCCGCCGGGGCTGTGGAGCAGTTTCCAGCAGCGCTATCGGGAGAGCTTCGGCGACACGCCGCCGCGCGTCGCTTCCCTCGCCTACGACGCGGTCGCCCTGGCCGCGGTGCTGGAGCAGCGCGGCGCGGCGCAGGGCGCTTTCCTGCCCTATACTCCCGAGGCCATCGCCCAGTCGCTGGGCTTCGCCGGCATCGACGGCATCTTCCGCTTCCTGCCGGACGGCCGGGTGCAGCGCGGCCTCGCGGTGCTGGAACTGCGCCGCGCCGGCTTCGTCGAGCGCGATCCGGCGCCGACCTCCTTCCCGCGCGGCATCAACTAGACTCCTTCAGGCGAGCAGGTAGCCGAGCAGCGCATCGAGGCGCTGGCGGCCGGCCGCCGTGGCGCGCAGGCCTGCCTCGTCCAACTCCAGGTAGCCCTCGGCGCCCAGCCTTGCCAGCCGCTCGCCCGCCAGCAGCGCCTCGGGCTCGCGGCCGAACTCCTGGCGGAAGGCCGCGCGGGCGATGCCTTCGGTCAGCCGCAGGCCCATCATCGTCATCTCGGCGAGGCGCTGGTCGGCGGCGATCGCCTCGACCTGCCGCCAGCCGTGGCCCTGGCGTTCCACGAGGTCGAGCCAGGCCTCCGGCGCGCGGTGCTGGCGGGTGGCGTGCTTGGCGCCGTCCCAGGTCAGGCGGCCGTGGGCGCCGGGGCCGATGCCGGCATAGTCGCCGTAGCGCCAGTAGGTGAGGTTGTGCCGGCATTCGCCGCCGCGGCGCGCGTGGTTGGAGATCTCGTAGGCCGGCAGGCCGGCGGCCTCCAGCTGCGCGGCGGTCGCCTCGTAGAGCGCCGCCGCGGCGTCCTCCTCCGGCAGCACCAGTTCGCCGCGCCGCCAGGCGCCGTGAAAGGCCGTGCCCTCCTCGATGGTCAGCTGGTAGAGCGAGATGTGCTCGGGCCCGAGCGCCAGTGCCGCGGCCAGCTCCGCCGACCAGGCGCCGGCGTCCTGGCCGGGGCGTGCGTAGATGAGGTCGAAGGAGAGGCGGGGAAAGGCGGCACGCGCCAGCGCCAACGCCGCCCGCGCCTCGGCGGCCGAATGCTGGCGGCCGAGGAACCTCAGGGCGTCGTCGTCGAGCGACTGCACGCCGAGCGACAGGCGGTTGACCCCGGCGCGGGCGAAGGCGGCGAAGCGCCCGGCTTCGGCCGAGGTCGGGTTGGCCTCCAGGGTGATCTCGGTGCCGGGCGCGAGGCCCCACAGCGCGTCGATGCGCGCGATCGCCGCGGCCACGGTTTCGGCCGGCATCAGCGAGGGCGTGCCGCCGCCGAAGAAGACCGAGGTGACCCGCCGCGGGCCGCTCTTCGCCGCCGCGTGGTCGAGGTCGGCCAGCAGGGCGTCGCGCCAGCGGTCGTGGTCGATGCTTTCGCGGACGTGGCTGTTGAAGTCGCAGTAGGGGCACTTCGACTTGCAGAAGGGCCAGTGCAGGTAGACGCCGAAGCCCGCCTCCGCGGCGGCCCGGCCCGGCACCTGCGTTGCGGCGGCGGGGCCGTTCATGGCCTCAGGCCTGCTCCAGCAGGGCCCTGGAAAGCTTGGCGAAGGCCAGGGCGCGGTGGCTCATGGCCTCCTTCTCTTCCGGGTCCATCTCGCCGAAGGTGACGTCGAAGCCCTCGGGCTGGAACATGGGGTCGAAGCCGAAGCCGCGCTCGCCGCGGATCGGCCACACCAGGGTGCCTTGCAGGCGTCCCTCGAAGGATGCCGTGGCGCCGTCCGGCCAGGCGACCGAGAGGTTGCAGCAGAAGAAGCCGCGGCGGTCGGGGCTGTCGCCCAGTTCCTCCTGCACCCGCTGCATGGCGACGAAGAAATCGCGCTCGGGCCCGGCCCAGCGCGCGGTGTGGATGCCGGGGCGGCCGCCGAGGGCCGGCACCGCGAGGCCGGAATCGTCGGCGATGGCCGGCAGGCCGGTCGCCGCGCAGGCGGCACGCGCCTTCAGCACGGCGTTCTCCTCGAAGGTCGCGCCGGTTTCCTCCGGCTCCGGCAGGCCGAGGTCGCCGGCCGAGAGCACCTCCAGGCCGTAGGGCGCCAGCAGGGCGGCGTTCTCGCGGTACTTACCCTTGTTGTGGGTCGCCAGCACCAGGCGGTCGCCGGGGCGGAAGCGGTTTGTCACGCTGGTCTGCAACGGCATGCCTCCGTTCAGCCCAGGCCGAGGGCGCGGTTCTGGTGGGCGCAGAGCTCCTGCACGCCCTTTTCGGCGAGGTTGAGCAGTTCCTCGAACTGCTGGCGGCTGAACGGCACCTCCTCGGCGGTGCCCTGCACCTCGACCACGCCGCCGCCGGCGGTCAGCACGAAGTTGGCGTCGGCCTGGGCCGTCGAGTCCTCGGCATAGTCCAGGTCCAGAACCTCCTTGCCCGCGAAGATGCCGCAGGACACCGCGGCCACCTGGTCGGTGAACGGCATCCTGGCGATGGCGCCGATCTCCTTCAGGTGCTGGAAGGCGAGGTACAGCGCCACGTAGCTGCCGGTGATGGCGGCGGTGCGGGTGCCGCCGTCGGCCTGGATGACGTCGCAGTCGATGCGCACCTGGCGCTCGCCGAAGCCCTTGAGGTCGGTGACGGCGCGCAGCGAGCGGCCGATCAGGCGCTGGATCTCCTGGGTGCGCCCGCTCTGCTTGCCGCGCGCGGCCTCGCGGTCGGTGCGGCTGCCGGTGGAGCGCGGCAGCATGCCGTACTCGGCGGTCACCCAGCCGCGGCCCGAATTGCGCAGCCAATGCGGAATTGATTCCTCTACTGATGCGGTGCAGAGCACATGGGTGTCGCCGAAGCGCGCCAGGCAGGAACCCTCGGCGTACTTGTTGACGCCGGTTTCCAGCACGATGTCGCGCAGTTGGTCGAAGGCACGGCCGGAAGGTCGCATGAAAGGTCCTCTTCGGGGTTCTGGCTGGTGGCCTGGTTGGGGGCCTGGCTGGGGGGTCGGGGCCGCCGCAGGCGCCCGCGGCGGCCCTCCAGCGGCGCGCAAGCTAGACCATGAAGCGGCAGGCGTCCAGCTTGCGGCCCGCGTTGACCCCCGCCCGGGGGCTCACTACATTCCGGGAACGAGGAGTACCCAGCGCCAGCCATGACCAAGCCGCTCGACGACATCTCCAAGGTTTCGGCGATCAAGGGTCTGAACGACCGTTCGCGCGAAGTCCTGAAGCACATCGTGGACGCCTACGTGGAAACCGGCGCCCCGGTCGGCTCGCGTACGCTCTCGCGCAGTCTTGGCCTCGGCCTGTCGCCGGCCACCATCCGCAACGTCATGGCGGACCTCGAGGATCTCGGCCTGCTGTTCGCGCCGCATACCTCGGCGGGGCGGCTGCCGACCGACATGGGGCTGCGCCTCTTCGTCGACGGCCTCTTGGAGATCGGCAACCTGACCCAGGACGAGCGCGCCCACATCGAAAGCAAGGTCGCCGCCGACGGCCGCTCGATGTCGGAGGTGCTGGAGGAGGCCTCGGGGACCATCTCCGGCCTGTCGCGCTGCGCCGGCCTGGTGGTGGCGCCCAAGCTCGGCGATCCGCTGAAGCACATCGAGTTCGTCTCGCTCGGCCCGGGCCGGGCGCTGGTGGTGCTGATCACGGTATCCGGCGTGGTCGAGAACCGCATCATCGACGTGCCGGCCGGCCTGCCCGCCTCCTCCCTGGTCGAGGCCAGCAACTACCTCTCGGCGCGGCTTACCGGGCGCACCCTGGAGGAGGCCCACACCGACATCCTGGCCGAGCTGGAACGGCAGCGCGCCGAACTCGACCAGTTGACCTCGCGCGTCATCGAACGCGGCCTCGCCAGCTGGGCCGGCAGCCAGGGCGGCCGCTCCGGCGCCCTCATCCTGCGCGGCCAGTCGCAGCTGCTGGAGGACGTGACCGCGCTGGAGGACCTGGAGCGCATCCGCCAGCTCTTCAATCTGCTCGAGACCAAGGACGCGCTCATCCGCCTGCTCGATCTCACCGGCCAGGCGGAGGGCGTGCAGATCTTCATCGGCGCCGAGAACGAGCTGTTCAGCCTCGCCGGCTGCTCGATGATCATCGCGCCCTACAGCAATTCCCAGCAGAAGGTGGTCGGCGCCATCGGCGTGATCGGCCCGACCCGCATCGACTACGCGCGGATCATTCCCATGGTCGACTACACCGCCAAGCTGATCGGCCGCCTGGTGGGCTGAACGGCCCTGACGGCTGGCGCGCGGCTGCGGGAAAACCCGGCAACGTGACAGACAGTAGTTTTTGGAAAGGAGTGGCCGTTCCGTTATGGCTGAGGAAAAGAAGCAGGAACAGGCAGTGGACCCCGAGGAGACCCAGGCAAAGGATCCCGACTCGCCGGTCGATCTCAGCGCCGAGCCGCTGGTCGATCTCTCCGACGTCGGCCACGCCCACAAGCTCTCCCCCGACGAGGATCCGGTAGCCCTGCTGGAGGCCGAGGTCGCCTCGCTCAAGGACCAGCTGCTGCGCGCCATGGCGGAGACCGAGAACGTGCGCCGCCGCGCCCAGCGCGAGCGCGAGGACAGCGTGCGCTACGCCGCGGTGCCGGTGATCAAGGACCTGCTGGGCGTCGCCGACAACCTGCAGCGCGCGCTCGAGAGCGTGCCGGAAGACCTGGCCGAGGGAAACGAGCAGATGAAGAACCTGCGCCTCGGCGTCGAGATGACGCAGAAGGAGCTGCAGTCGGTCTTCGAACGCCACAACATCAGGACCATCGACCCGCTGGGCGAAAGGCTCGACCCGCACCTGCACGAGGCGATGTACGAGATCGAGGATCCCGACAAGCCGGCCGGCACCGTGGTGCAGGTCGTCCAGGCCGGCTACCGCCTGCACGACCGCCTGCTGCGCCCGGCCCGCGTCGGCATCTCCAAGGGCGGCGCCAAGGCGGCCCAGGGCCAGGCCGGCCAGGGCGGCGGCGCCAAGCCGGGCGACAGCGTCGACACCCAGGCCTGAGCCCGGCAGGATTCACAACAGCTCGCCGGCTGTAGTCTGGCGCCCATGCAAACACCCCTGTCGTCCCGGGACTTGTTCCCGGGACCCATCGGCGTCCGGGCGGGACAGGCACCTTACCGCGTTTGCACGCGTGCCAGCCGCAAGCACAGAACGCTCCATCCCGTCGCCACCAGCGAACGGCCAGGGCAATGGATCCCGGCATCAAGTGCCGGGACGACACCTTGAGTGTGGCGAGGGCAAGCCACCCTTGTCCGGAATGTCTGGACGCCGGAGGGCTTGTCCCTGAACCTAGGCCCCTTCTTCCACCGGCCGGGTGACCCGGCGCAGGGTGACGTTGAGGCGGCCGCCGTCCTGCCAACCCGCGCGGTCCAGCAGGCGGCTGGAGCCGGCCAGCACGCGGTCGATGCCGTGGTAGGCGAGGCGTGCGGCGCCGGACAGCACCACGACGTCGCCGGAATGCAGCTTCAGCGAGCGGGTGGGTCCGCGCCGCTCGGTGCCGCCGACGCGGAAGACGGCGGAATCGCCCAGCGACAGCGAGACCACCGGCGCCGCGAAGGTCTCCTCGTCGGTGTCGCGGTGCAGGCCCATGCGGGCGCCGGGGGCGTAGAAGTTCACCAGGCAGCACTCGGGGTCGGCCGGGTAGCCGGCGACCTCCCGCCACAGCGCCAGCAGCGGCGCCGGGATCGCCGGCCAGGGCCGGCCGGTCTCGGGGTGCCGCGCCAGGTAGCGGTAGCCGGCGCGGTCGGCGAACCAGCCGTGGCTGCCGGCAGAGGTCATGCGCACCGAGAACGGCCGGCCGCTGTTCGGCATGGTCGGCCGGTAGAGCGGCGCCGCGGCGGCGAGGCGGGACAGCTCCGCGGCGATGGCGGCCTGGGCCTCTGGGCCGAGATGGCCGGGCAGGTAGATCAATCCCTCGGCCTTGGCTGTCATGGTTCAGGGCCCCCGCCGCTCCCGGCGTTGCGCCGCGCGCCGGGCGGCGCTGCGGCCGAGCAGCCGGAACACCCAGTAGAGGGCGCCACAGACCACGGCCATGCCGAGGCCGACATTGGCCAGGGCGCGGCTGCCGAACAGCGGCTCGCCCGCGAGGGTGAGGACGGCGCCGACAAGGACGCTGGCGACCAGAACCCAGAGGACGCCCCGGTAGATTGGCTCCTCCCTGGGATCGTCGGGTTGCGAAGGCTCGTTCATGGTTCCTCTTTCGTTTCCGGGCGCGCCGCCGCCGTCCGCGCCGCCAGGGCGCGTTTTGCCGCCGAAATCGGGGGTTTACGGGCCGAAATCGCGGCGCATTGCGACTTGCAGCGGGCCTTACGCTGCTTATATAAGCCCAGAACCCATGGTCATGAACTCTCATCGGCGGGGATCCGCCGGGCGGCGCTGCCTGACCGGGCTGCCCAAGGGGTCTGCTGAACGAAGTGAGGAGCAAAGATGAGTAAGGTAATCGGTATCGACCTCGGCACGACGAATTCCTGTGTCGCGGTCATGGACGGCAAGGACGCCAAGGTCATCGAGAATGCCGAGGGCGCGCGCACCACGCCTTCGATGGTCGCTTTCACGGATTCCGACGAACGCCTCGTCGGCCAGCCGGCCAAGCGCCAGGCGGTGACCAATCCGGAGAACACCCTCTTCGCCATCAAGCGCCTGATCGGCCGGCGCTTCGACGATCCCATGACCAAGAAGGACATGGGCCTGGTGCCGTACAAGATCATCAACCACGACGGCGACGCCTGGGTCGAAGCCCAGGGCAAGGACTACAGCCCGAGCCAGATTTCCGCCTTCATCCTGCAGAAGATGAAGGAGACGGCGGAGAGCTTCCTCGGCGAGACGGTCACCGAGGCGGTGATCACCGTGCCCGCCTACTTCAACGATTCCCAGCGCCAGGCCACCAAGGACGCCGGCAAGATCGCCGGCCTCGAGGTGCTGCGCATCATCAACGAGCCTACCGCCGCGGCGCTGGCCTACGGCCTCGACAAGAAGAACACCGGCACCATCGTCGTCTACGACCTCGGCGGCGGCACCTTCGACGTGTCGGTGCTGGAGATCGGCGACGGCGTCTTCGAGGTGAAGGCCACCAACGGCGATACCTTCCTCGGCGGCGAGGACTTCGACGCGCGCATCATCGACTACCTGGCCGACCAGTTCAAAAACGAGCAGGGCATCGACCTGCGCCAGGACAAGCTGGCTCTGCAGCGTCTGAAGGAAGAGGCGGAGAAGGCGAAGATCGCGCTGTCGTCCTCGACCCAGACCGAGATCAACCTGCCGTTCATCACCGCCGACGCCTCCGGGCCGAAGCACCTCAACATCAAGCTGACCCGCGCCAAGCTGGAGGCCCTGGTCGACGACCTGATCGCCCGCACCATGGGCCCGGTGAAGTCGGCGCTGAAGGATGCCGGGGTGTCGCCGGGCGAGATCCACGACATCATCATGGTCGGCGGCATGACCCGCATGCCGAAGGTCTACGAGACGGTGAAGAGCTTCTTCGGCAAGGACCCGCACCGCGGCGTCAACCCCGACGAGGTCGTGGCCATCGGCGCGGCGATCCAGGGCGGCGTCCTGAAGGGCGACGTCAAGGACGTGCTGCTGCTCGACGTCACGCCGCTGTCGCTCGGCATCGAGACCCTGGGCGGCGTGATGACCAAGCTGATCGACCGCAACACCACCATCCCGACCAAGAAGAGCCAGGTGTTCTCGACCGCCGAGGACAACCAGCAGGCGGTCACCATCCGCGTGTTCCAGGGCGAGCGCGAAATGGCGGCCGACAACAAGCTGCTCGGCCAGTTCGACCTGGTCGGCATTCCCTCGGCGCCGCGCGGCGTGCCGCAGATCGAGGTCACCTTCGACATCGACGCCAACGGCATCGTCAACGTCGGCGCCAAGGACAAGGCGACCGGTAAGGAGCAGACCATCCGCATCCAGGCCTCGAGCGGCCTCAGCGACGCCGAGATCGAGCAGATGGTGAAGGACGCCGAGATCAACGCCGAGAAGGACAAGGCGCGCCGCGCCCTGGTCGAGGCACGCAACCATGCCGAGTCGCTGATCCACACCACCGAAAAGACCATGAAGGAGGCCGGCGACAAGGTCTCGGCCGCCGACAAGACCGCCGCCGAGGAGGCCATCGCCGCCCTGAAGACGGCCTCGGAGGGCGAGGACGTCGAGGCCATCCAGGCCAGGATGCAGACCCTCCAGGAGATCTCGATGCGGATCGGCCAGGCGCTCTACGAGCAGGGCGCCGCCGGTGGCGATGACGATGGCGCCGCCGGCCCGGGCGACGCCGCCGGCGACGGCGCGGGCGACGCCAAGAGCGACGAGGGCGTGGTCGATGCCGACTTCGAGGAGGTCGACGACGACAAGAAGGGCCGCCAGGCCTGAGGGCCGGGGCGATGACGGAACAGGCCGGATCGAGGTGTCTCCCCATCCGGCCTTTTCCTTTCGTGCCCTCGGTTGAGGGGCCGACTTTGCTGAAGGAGCCGTGGGGGCATCGGGCGAAGCCGTGAAGGACTACTACGAAACTCTGGGCGTTTCGCGCAACGCCGACGCGGCGGCGCTGAAGGCGGCCTACCGCAAGCTGGCCATGCAGTATCACCCGGACCGCAATCCCGGGGATACCGAGGCCGAGACGCGCTTCAAGGAAATCAACGAAGCCTACGAGGTCCTGAAGGACGCCGACAAGCGGACGGCCTACGACCGCTTCGGCCACGAGGCCTTCACCAACGGCGGCGGCGCGCCTGGCAACGGCGGCTTCCACGGCTTCTCCGCCGGCGGCTTCGCCGACATCTTCGACGAGATGTTCGGCGATCTCATGGGCGGCCGGCGCGGCGGCACGGCGGCGCGCGGCGCCGACATGCGCTACAACATGGAAATCACTCTGGAAGAGGCCTTCCACGGCAAGACTGCGCAGATTCGCGTGCCGAGCACCGTCAGCTGCGGCGACTGCAAGGGCAGCGGCGCGGCCGGCGGCGCGCAGCCGGTGACCTGCCAGGGCTGCCAGGGCCGCGGGCGCGTGCGCGCCCAGCAGGGCTTCTTCACCATCGAGCGCACCTGTCCCTCCTGCCACGGCGCCGGCCAGGTGATCGACAAGCCCTGCCGCTCCTGTGAGGGCGCCGGACGGGTCCATCGCGAGAAATCGCTGCAGGTGAACATTCCCGCCGGCGTCGAGGACGGCACCCGCATCCGCCTCGCCGGCGAGGGCGCGGCCGGCCTGCGCGGCGCGCCTTCGGGCGACCTCTACATCTTCCTCTCGGTGGCGCCGCACCGCCTGTTCCAGCGCGACGGCGCCAACATCTACTGCCGCGTGCCGCTGCCGATGACCACGGCGGCGCTCGGCGGCTCGGTCGAGGTGCCGACGATCTCCGGCGGCCGCGCCAAGATCACCGTGCCGGCCGGTACCCAGTCGAACCAGCAGTTCCGCCTCAAGGCCAAGGGCATGCCGGTGCTGCGCTCCAAGGCCGTCGGCGACATGTACGTCGAGGTCTCCATCGAGACCCCGGTGAACCTCACCAAGAAGCAGAAAGAACTGCTGCGCGAATTCGAAGGCGCCGGCGAAGGCCGCGACACCTCGCCGGAGTCCTCCGGCTTCTTCACCCGCGTGAAAGAATTCTGGGAAGACCTGACGGACTGAGCGTCAGCGCCCACCGTTAGGGGTTCTCCCGCGCCAGCTGCGCCAACGCGGCGCCCTTCAGCGTCATGATGAAGACGTCGTCGTAGCGCTCGCCGCCGACTGCCTTGTAGAAGGCTTCGGCGCTGTGGTTCTTCACCCAGACGTCCCACATCACCCAGAGAGCGCCGCGCGCCAGGGCGTCGCGCGCGACCGCCAACATCAGTGCCCCGCCCCAGCCGATGCCGCGCAGCGACGGGTCGACGTAGAGGTCGGCCAGGTGCAGGCCCCGGCCGCCGTGGTCGGTACTGAATCCCGGATAGGTGATTGCGTAGCCCGACAGCTTACCGTTCTGATCCACGACGAAGCAGTCGAACCAGGCGTCGGGGCCGAAGCCGTCGCGTCGGATGTCCTCGGCGGTGAGGCGCGTCGGCGGGTCCTCCACGAAGGCCGAGAGTGCGTTGATCAGGCCGATGATGGCTTCTGCATCGCCCGGCACGGCCCGGCGGACTTTCGTGGTCATTAGGGATATTCCGTCACGATTGACGCGGCAGGTAGTCGTCGGACCACTTCAGCGTCGCATTGAAGCTTATGCTCACCCGCTTCTCGTCGGAGAGGTTGGGGTGGACGAAGTGCATGAGGAAGGCCGGCCACAACAGGATGTCGCCGGCTTCCGGGCGATGCGTGAATTCCGCCTCGATCTGGCGGTCGCCGCGGATCGCCGTCATGTTGGCGAAGCCGCGCGGGTCGTAGAAGGAGATGGCGCCGGGGCGCAGGTCCGGGCGGTTGTCCGGCAGCTTCTGCTCCGCCTTGGGCACCGCCACGTAGTAGGTGCCGCTGAGATAGGCGTGCGGGTGGTTGTGCGGATCGTGGTAGTCGCCGCGCCGGTTCACGTTGGCCCAGCCCTGCAGGCTCCAGTTCACCGGGTAGGTGAGGCCGGCGTGCTTCAGGTAGTCGATGGCGGTGCGGTTGATGCAGTCGCGCAGCCAGGCGACCGCCGGGTTCTCCACCGTCAGCAGGTTGCCGGAGCGGTAGTCGGTGGTGAAGTCGGACCGTCCCGCCTCCATTTCCAGAATCAGCCGCTGCAGCTCCACGTTGGCGACGTCGTGGCCCGGCAGGCGGCGGCGCAGGATGGTCGTCGGCCAGAGCTCGGCGAAACCGTTCTTGTCGAAACCGGGTGGCGGCATGGAAGGGCTCTCGGCGGAAATTTGCGCTGCGCCGAGCAAGCCAGAGCCCGCCCCCTGCCGTCAAGGCCGCCGGACTCTCAGCGTTTCCGCCGCGCGGCTGCCGTGCTAAACCGGCTGCCGAAGGCGAAATGCTGTGGAGAGCGAGATGAACCCCGACCGCGTGGCCCCCTATCGCGTGGCAGTTACCGGCTGTGCCGGCCGCATGGGCCGCATGAACCTGGCCGCCATCCAGGCCGCCGAGGGCTGCGTCGTCGCCGGCGGCAGCGACCAGCCGGGCAGCCCGGCCGTCGGCCGCGACATCGGCGAGCTGATCGGCGCCGGCGCGCTGGGCATCGTGGTGGGCGACGACCCGGTCGAGCTCTTCGCCGCCGCCGACGCGGTCATAGACTTCACCACGCCGGCGGCGACGCGCCGCCATGCCGAGCTGGCCGCCCAGGCGGAGGTCGTCTACGTGGTCGGCACCACCGGGCTGGCGCCGGAGGACCAGGCGGTCATCGACAAGGCGGCGATCCAGACCGTGGTGGTGCAGGCCGCCAACATGAGCCTCGGCGTCAACCTGCTGCAGCTGGTCACCGAACAGGTGGCGCGCGCCCTCGACGCCGACTACGACATCGAGATCGTCGAGATGCACCACCGCCACAAGGTGGACGCCCCCTCCGGTACCGCCCTGATGCTGGGCGAGGCCGCCGCCAGGGGCCGGGGCGTGGCGCTGGCGGAGGTCGCCCGCATGGCCCGCGAGGGCCAGGTCGGCGCGCGGCCGCGCGGCGAGATCGGCTTCGCCACCCTGCGCGGCGGCGACGTGCCCGGCGAGCACTCGGTGATCTTCGCCGCCGAGGGCGAGCGGCTCGTCCTCACCCACAAGGCCGGCAGCCGCGAGGTCTTCGCCAAGGGCGCGGTGAAGGCGGCGCTCTGGGGCCGCGGCAAGCCGGCCGGGCTCTACTCCATGCGCGACGTGCTGGGACTGACGGACTGAGATCAGGCCGGCTGGCAGGGCTGTTGCGCGCGGCTGAGGGCGTCGCGCAAGGCCGCGGCGAGGTCCCGCCGCTCCTCGCAGGTGAGGAAGCTGCCGACGGAAAGGCTGCGCCCGTGGGAGCGCAGCACCAGCGGGCAGTCGGCCGGGTTGCCGGGGCCGCGCCGGGTGTCCTGGGGCGCGTCGCAGATCACCTGCAGCCAACTCGGCTGGAATTCCCAGGAGGCGCTGCGCCCGCCCGGCCAGGTGCGGCTGACGGTCAGCCGGTCGCGGGTCAGGTGCAGGCGCTCCACCAGGCGGGCGCGCCGGTAGCTGATCTTGAAGGCGAGGTAGATCAGCAGCACGTCGGCGCCGAGAAAGCCGATCACCGGCCAGGCGCCGGCCAGGAAGAAGGCGAGCCCGCCGGCGAAGGAAAGCGTGCAGATCCCCGACATCAGCAGCAGGAAACCTCGCGGCGAGAGGCTGCGATGCGGCGTCAACTCGGCATCGAACAGCGCCTCCTGGGCGGATCGCGGCGCGGCTGGCGGCAAGGCGGATGCGTTCATGCCCCGAATATAGGTCCGGCGGCCCGCCCCTTCAAAGGCCGGCTTCTTCAAAGTCCGGCTTCGAGGGTCGCCGTCGCGCCTTCCCTTCCGGGGCGATCCCGCTACACTCGCCCGGCCTCGACCAACGATGGGTGCTGAAAAAGCCGGACCATGAAAAAAGCCGACGTCGCCGCCTTCTTCGACCGCCTCGCCGCCGCCCTGCCGGAGCCCAAGGGCGAACTGGACTACGTCAACGCCTACACCCTGCTGGTCGCCGTGGTGCTGTCGGCGCAGGCGACCGACGTCGGCGTCAACAAGGCGACGCGCGCGCTCTTCAAGCAGGTGACCACGCCGCAGCAGATGCTGGCCCTGGGCGAGGCGGGCCTGAAGGAGCACATCAAGACCATCGGCCTCTACAACGCCAAGGCCAGGAACGTCATCGCCCTGTCGCGCCTCCTCATCGCCGGACACGGCGGCCAGGTGCCGCGCGACCGCGACGCCCTGGAGAAGCTGCCGGGGGTGGGGCGCAAGACCGCCAACGTGGTGCTGAACATCGCCTTCGGCGAGCCCACCATCGCCGTCGACACCCACATCTTCCGGGTCGGCAACCGTACCGGCCTCGCACCCGGCAAAACGCCGCTGGAGGTCGAGCGCAAGCTGGAGAAGGTCGTCCCGCCCGGGCGCAAGCTGCACGCCCACCACTGGCTGATCCTGCACGGGCGCTACGTCTGCAAGGCGCGCAAGCCGGACTGCTTCGCCTGCGTGGTGAACGACCTCTGCGCCTTCAAGGGCAAGACCACGCTGGAGATGCCGGCGCGCAAGCCGGCGGGCAAGAAATCGCCGCCGAAGAAGCCGGCGGCGAAAACGCCTGCGAAGGCCCGCAAGGCTGCGGTACGGAAGTCCTAGCTGACCGGCGCCGACTGGCGGGCCCGCAGCAGGCTGTTGAGGCAGGGGCGCGGCGCCAGCACCGCTGCCCTGGCATCGCGCGCCTCCAGGTAGGAGACGGCGTAGTCCTGGCCCCGGGCATAGAGCACCACGTCGAACACGCAGCCCTCGGCGACGTACTGCCAGACCTCGGCCGGGGCCTCGCGGCGGATCAGGTCGGGTTCGCCGAGCAGGGCGTTGACGCCGCCGCGGTCGAGGCCCATCAGCTGAGCCGGGTCGTCGTTGACCGGCGGCAAAGCGGCGGTCTGCGGCGCCGGGGCGGCCGGTGTCGTCGGTGCCGCCACGACCTGGGCGGGGGTGGCGGCCGGCGGCTCGCCGCGGCCGGCGGTCTGGCAGGCGCCCAGCGCCAGGCCGGTGAGCAGCAGGATCGCTGCGGAGCGCAGGGTTGTCATCATGTCGCCCGCCCTTTGTCAGCCGATCCGGCTCTTGCCGGCATCGCCGGTGTCGTTGTCGTGGGCCAGCGTCGGGCCCTCGCCGCGGGCGCGGCGCAGCGCGGCCTCGTCCAGCATGTCGATATCGCCGCTCAGCCGGGCGCCGCGCGACAGCTCCATCTCGGCATAGCGGATCTTGCCGCTGACCCGGCCGCTGGGCAGCACCACCAGCAGGCCGGTGACCGTCAGGTCGCCCTCGAAGGTGCCGCTGATCTCGCAGTCCACCACCGTGGCGGTTCCCTTGAACAGGCCGGGCTCGCTGATTTCCAGGCTGTGGCTGTCGCGCAGATCGGCCTCGACCCGGCCCTCGACCACCAGCTTCTCGCAGGTCTTGATCTCGCCGGAGAGGCAGATCTCGCGGCCGACCACCAGCTTGCGGCCCTCGACCGCCGAGGCGCCGCGGCTCTCGGCCCGCCGGGCCGGGCCCTTGGCGGGGCCGCCGGCACCCTGGCCCTGCGGCGTCCTCGCCCCGGGACCGCCCGGCCGCGCCGGGGTTTCCTCGCCGCCGGCGGACGGGCCGGCAGGCGGCCCAGCAGGCGGACGCGGCGACCCGGACAGCTGCGGGGCAGTCGGTTCGCCGGGGGAGTTGGGATCTTTGCGTTTGCCAAACATGGGATCTCGTCCTTTCCGGTCGCCCGACCGCTGCTTTCGTTGTCCGCCGCCCGGGAGTTCCCGGCATTTCTGGCCCACGACCCTGGCCCAAAACCCCTGGCCCATGACGCTGGCCCTCAGTCTGGCCCATGACGCTGGCCCATGGCTCTGGCCTGGGGGGGCCGACCCGCAGTCTAGGGCGCAACCCTTACGATAAGGTTGGCGCCACGCGCCGGCGCAGGTCCTCGAAGATGTGCAGCATGAAGGCGGTGGCGACGATCGGCGTGGCCAGGTTCACCAGGGGAATGGTCAGCAGGAAGGTGATGACCGCCCCCGCCAGGATCATGCGCCCGCGGAAATCGCGCCGCAGCCGCTTGGCCGCCGCCGGCTCGAGCCGCCGGACGGCCACCATCTCCAGGTACTCCCGCCCCAGCAGGTAGCCGTTCAGCAGGAAGAACAGCACCAGGTTGAGCGGCGGTATCCAGATCAGAATCAAGTAGAGCGGCAGGACGAGTAAATTAAGAATTAACGTTAATGCGACAAAGATGAGGTTGCCGAAGATGGCCTCGCGCAGCGGCTGCTGGCGCGCCGGCGGCAGGTCGGGGTAGTAGCGGCGCTCCACCGCCTCGGCGATGTCGTCGAGCAGCAGCGCCATGATCGAGACCATGACCGCGGGGAACAGGAAGAACGAGGTGACGGCGATGGCGCCGATGGCGGCGATGTCGACCAGCCACTCCAGCACCCGCACCCAGAAGCCATCGCCGGCCCAGCCGTGCACCCAGGCGACCAGCCCCGCGCCGGCCCAGTCGAGCGCGAACCAGGCGGCCAGCCAGACGGCGACGAAGGTGACGAAGGAATACAGCAGCGAACGGTTGAACACGCGCCGGAAGGCCGGATCGAAGGACTGGCTGAAGGCGCGGGACAGGGCTTTGAACATGATGCAGGTATTTAACCCTCGCCGGGGCCCCCTACAAGGTGCGTCGGGCTTGCCGCGGCGGCCGCTGACCGCTAAAAGGGGCCGCCCCGCCAGGGCCTTCGCGCGGTTTCGTTGCTGTGCGATCCAATTCCGGGCGGGCCAGGAGGGACGGCGCGGGCCGCAGGACAGAGCCCCCGTCCGCGATATTTCCCCCGGCGCGGCGACTTTGCGCGACACGACAACTCAGTGACCTAAGGCTTTTCATGACCGAACAGATCCTCGATGTCGTGAGCATCGGCAATGCCCTGGTGGACGTCCTCGCCCGGACCGACGACGCCTTCCTGGCGGCGCACGCCATTCCCAAGGGCAGCATGACCCTGGTCGACGAGGCGCGCGCCCTGCAGCTCTACGACGCCATGGGCCCGGCGGTCGAGGTCTCCGGCGGCTCGGCCGGCAACACCGCGACCGGCATCGCCTCGCTGGGCGGCAGGTCGGCTTTCCTCGGCAAGGTCCGCGACGATCAGCTGGGCGCCATCTTCACCCACGACATCCGCGCCGCCGGCGTCGCCTTCGACGTGCCGCATGCGACCCGGGGCCCGGCGACGGGGCGCTCCATGATCCTGGTGACGCCCGATGCCCACCGCTCCATGAACACCTTCCTCGGCGCCGCCGTCGACTTCGGCCCCGACGACGTGATCGAAACCCAGGTGCAGGGCGCCGCCGTCACCTATATGGAAGGCTATCTCTGGGATTCGCCGACCGCCAAGGCCGCCTTCCTGAAGGCCGCGCGCCTCGCCCATGGCGCCGGGCGGCGGATCTCGCTGACGCTCTCCGACCCCTTCCTGGTCGACCGCTACAAGGCGGAGCTGCGGGACTTCGTCGAACGGCACGTCGACATCGTCTTCGCCAACGAGGAGGAGGTCCGCAGCCTCTACGACGCCGACAGCTTCGATGCCGCCCTGCAGGCGGTGCGCGCCCACTGCGAGGTGGCGGCGCTGACCCGCAGCGAAAAGGGCGCAGTGATCGTCGCCGGCGAGGAGGTCCACGTGGTGGACGCCGCGCCGGTGAAGGAAGTGGTCGACACCACCGGCGCCGGCGACCTCTTCGCCGCCGGTTTCCTCTACGGCATCACCAACGGCTACGGCCTCTACGACAGCGGGCGCATCGGCGCCCTCGCCGCGGCGGAGGTGATCTCCCACGTCGGCGCGCGGCCGGAAAGCAGCCTCGCCCAACTGGTCGCCGCCGAACTCGGCACCTCAGAGGCCCGGCGGGCCTGAGCCTGATCCCCATTACATTCTTACTATTGAAAGCCAAATAAGCATCATGACGGTTCAGGCGAAAAACATCCGCAACATCGCCATCATCGCCCACGTCGACCACGGCAAGACGACGCTGGTCGACGAGCTCCTGAAGCAGTCCGGCACCTACCGCGCCAACCAGCAGGTGACCGAGCGCGCCATGGACTCCAACGACCTGGAGCGCGAGCGCGGCATCACCATTCTCGCCAAGTGCACGGCGGTCACCTGGGGCGACACCAAGATCAACATCGTCGACACGCCGGGCCACGCCGACTTCGGCGGCGAGGTGGAGCGCATCCTCTCCATGGTCGACGGCGTGCTGCTGCTGGTCGACGCCGCCGAGGGGCCGATGCCGCAGACCAAGTTCGTCACCGCCAAGGCGCTGGCGCGCGGCCTCCGGCCCATCGTGGTGGTCAACAAGGCCGACAAGCCCGACGCCCGCGCCCACTGGGTGCACGACCAGGTCTTCGACCTCTTCGTGGCGCTGGAGGCTTCCGACCCGCAGCTCGATTTCCCGACCCTCTTCGCCTCGGCCAAGCAGGGCTGGGCCGTCGCCGACCTGGACGACGAGCGCAAGAACCTGAACCAGCTCTTCGACCTCATCGTGAAGCACGTGCCGGCGCCGGTGGCCGACGCCGACGGGCCCTTCGCCATGCTGGCGACCACGCTGGAGGCCGACAACTTCCTCGGCCGCATCCTCACCGGGCGCATCCACAGCGGCACCGCCAGGCTCAACATGCCGGTCAAGGTGCTGCGCCGCGACGGCAAGCAGATCGCCGGCGGCCGGCTCACCAAGATGCTGACCTTCCACGGCCTGAAGCGCGAGCCGGTCGAAGAGGCCTCGGCCGGCGACATCATCGCCATCGCCGGCCTCGCCGATGCCACCGTGGCCGACACCATCTGCGCGCCGGAATTTCCGGCGCCGCTGGAATCGCAGCCGGTCGATCCGCCGACCCTGGCGATGACCTTCTCGGTGAACGACTCGCCGCTGGCCGGGCAGGAGGGCGACAAGGTCACCTCCCGCATGATTCGCGACCGCCTGATGCGCGAGGCCGAGGGCAACGTCGCCTTCCGCATCACCGAGACCGCCGACAAGGACGCCTTCGAGGTGGCCGGGCGCGGCGAACTGCAGCTCGGCGTGCTGATCGAGACCATGCGCCGCGAAGGCTACGAGCTGTCGATCTCGCGCCCGCGCGTGCTCTACCGCAGCGACCCGGAAACCGGCCAGCGCCTGGAGCCGATCGAGGAGGTGCAGGTCGACGTCGACGACGACTACACCGGCGTCGTCGTCGAGAAGATGGGCCTGCGCAAGGCGGAGCTGGTCGACATGCGGCCCTCGGGCGGCGGCAAGACCCGCGTCACCTTCCTGGCGCCGGCGCGCGGCCTCATCGGCTATCACGGCGAGTTCCTCACCGACACCCGCGGCACCGGCATCATGCACCGGCTGTTCCACAGCTACGGCCCCCACAAGGGCCCGATCCAGGGCCGGCGCAACGGCGTGCTGATCTCCAACGGTACCGGCAAGGCGGTGCCCTACGCCCTGTGGAACCTGGAGGAGCGCGGCGAGATCTTCATCGATCCCGGCAAGCCGGTCTACGAGGGCATGGTGATCGGCGAGCACAGCCGCGGCAACGACCTCGAGGTCAACCCGATGAAGGCCAAGCAACTGACCAACATGCGCGCCTCCGGCAAGGACGAGGCGGTGCGCCTGACGCCGCCGCGGCTGATGAGCCTCGAGCAGGCGCTGGCCTACATCTCCGACGACGAACTGGTGGAGGTGACGCCGAAGTCGATCCGCCTGCGCAAGCGCCTGCTCGACCCGCACGCGCGCAAGAAGGAAAGCCGGTTGAAGGATGCCGTCTGAGGACACAGTGAAGGACGGCCGCCGCTCCTGGGCGGAGGCTTTCAGGGTCTACCAGCACCCGCGCGTCATCGGGATGTTGTTCCTCGGCTTCTCGGCCGGGCTGCCCTTCCTGCTGCTGTTCTCCACCCTGTCGCTCTGGCTGCGCGATGCAGAGGTGACTCGTACCGCGGTCGGCTTCTTCGCCTGGGTCGGCATC
>JBHJOA010000085.1:0-29088 GCA_050330205.1 Kiloniellaceae bacterium | reverse complement strand
GCAGCTGCGGCGTCATGACCAGAGATTGGCGCTGGCGCAGTTCCAATCTTTGTGTCGCCGCCATATCGCTTAACCTTTTAGAGGCTAAACCTTTCGCCCAGGTAAACGCGGCGGACGTCCTCGTGGGCGACGATCTCGTCCGGGGCGCCTTCCATCAGCACGACGCCGTCGTGGATGATGTAGGCACGGTCGACGATCTCCAGGGTCTCACGGACGTTGTGGTCGGTGATCAGGACGCCGATGCCGCGGTCCTTCAGGTGGGCGACCAGATCGCGGATGTCGCCGACGGCGATCGGGTCGATGCCGGCCAGCGGCTCGTCGAGCAGGATGAAGTTCGGCTGGGACGCCAGGGCCCGGGCGATCTCCACGCGGCGCCGCTCGCCGCCCGAAAGGGCGATCGAAGGGGTGCGCCTCAGGTGGGTGATGGAGAACTCGGCCAGCAGGTTCTCCAGCGTCGCCTCGCGCTTTTCGCGTTCCGGTTCGATGACCTCCAGCACGCCGCGAATGTTCTGCTCCACGGTCAGGCCGCGGAAGATCGACGCCTCCTGCGGCAGGTAGCCGATGCCGAGCCGCGCGCGGCGGTACATCGGCATGTCGGTGATGTCGTGGCCGTCCAGGGTCACCCAGCCGTAGTCAGGAGAGATCAGTCCGGTGACGATGTAGAAGCAGGTCGTCTTGCCGGCGCCGTTGGGCCCGAGCAGGCCGACCACCTCGCCGCGCTGCAGGGACAGGGTGACCCCGCGCAGCACCGGCCGCTTCTTGAAGCTCTTGCCGATGTTCACGGCCATCAGGCCGACGTTGTCGGTGACGAGATGCGGGCCGCCAGCCTCATCGGCGCGGTCGTCCGCCTTCGCGGCGGCCCTGTGGCCGTCGCCGTCCCGGGATGTCGTCTTGCGGGATTCGCTTGCCAAGTCCTGCCCCAATTCTCCGTCGCTACGCTACCGGCCTCAGGAGCCGCCGCCGTTTGTCGCCGGCGCCGCGGCCGGCTTCTCTTCGCCCTCGCCGGACTCCTCGCCCTTCGCCGCGCGCGGCAGCACCAGTGCCCGGACCTGCGACGGCTGGGTCGTGCTGCCCGGTGGCGCGCCGAGCAACCGGCTGACGCCGGTGACCATGTCGACCTCGGCGTAGTTGCCGTCGAGCTGGTTTTCGCCCTGGGTGATCTTCACGTCGCCCGTCAAGGTCGCCACTTCGCGGTCGACGAAATAGGTTCCTTCGCGGCCGCGCGCGTATTCCTTTGCCGTCAGGATCTCGACATTGCCGACGGCGTCGATGCGGCGCACCTCCAGATTGCCCTGGGCGTCTTCCTCGAAGTTGGCGGTCAGCACGTCGGCCTTGATCTGCTTGTCTTCGTGAATCGCGTGAGCCTTGCCGCGGGCCACCGCCTTGCGTTGGCCTTCCCAGTATTCCAGGCTGTCGCGGGCGGTGACGATGTCGCCCTTGCTGACCAGGCGCAGGTCGTCGCCGGTCATGACGAAGACCTGGTCCTCCAGCTTGTACTGGCCCTTGTCGCCGTAGACCGAACCCTCCGGCGAATTGATCTGCACGTTGCCGGTGGCTTCCAGCAGGTAGATCTCGCTCTGGCCGCGCTCTCCCTCGGCCGGCTCGCGGTAGTAGGCGATCAGCACGTCAGCCAGGACCTCGACGTCGCCGCTCGCCGCGCGGGCATTGCCGCGGGCGATGTAGGTCTTTTCATTGCGGTTCCACTCGATCCCTTCCTCGGCGTTGATCTCGAGCGGCTGGTCGCTTTCGCGCAGGCGTTCGACCGACTGGCCGAACGCAGGCCCCCCCAGGGCCATGTTCAGGGCCAGGGCCATGGCCAGCAGGGCGGCGGCCAGCGACCCCGGCGCCCGGACCGGCCGATGGGCAGCCCGCGATGCGGAGCGGATCGCGGCTGGTGTCATTGTGCATCCTCCATCGGCGCCGTATCCCCGTCCACGGCCTGCTTGTCTTCGGGATAGATCAGCAGGCGGCTCTTGCCGGTGAAGACGATGATCTGTCCGCGCTCGCGCAGGCGGAAGCCTTCGGACTGCAGTTCGCCGGAGGGCCCCTGCCCGCTGACGGCGGCATCGCCGGCGGCCGATCCCTCCTTCAAGTCGATGCGCGCCGATTCGGTGACGATGTCGAAGCCGTCGTCGTGAACCAGATGCACGTTGCCGGCCAGGTCCAGCGTCTCCTCCTCGCGATGGTAGTGGCCGACCCGCGCCGCCAGCGCCACGAGGTTGCCTTCGGAGGTCCGGATATCGGCCTTGGGATGCTGCAGCTCGACGAGATTCTCGTTGTCCGGCGTCTGGGTGGCCATGTCGGCGGCGACATTGAAAGGCTGGTTGTTGTCGTCGACACCGCTGTAGCGCGCATTCAGCATGTTGAGGGTCTTCGCCTGGTCCCTGGCGATCTTGGCGAAGTCGAGGCCGGAACGGCTGAAGTCCGGCATCAGGTGCGGCCAGGCGACGACCAGCACCACCAGGCCGGCGGCGACCGCCG
This sequence comes from Kiloniellaceae bacterium, assembly GCA_050330205.1. Lineage (GTDB taxonomy): Bacteria > Pseudomonadota > Alphaproteobacteria > Kiloniellales > Kiloniellaceae > Pelagibius. The sequence continues at coordinate 26,607 of JBHJOA010000085.1, read as the reverse complement.
GCAGCAGCACCTTCATGGAGCTGACGAACAGGCTGTAGCTGTTGCGCCCGGACAACCTCGGCGGCGCCGGAGGAGTCACCGCCCCGCCCGCCGTGCCGCGCGAGCGCGCCGTGTCCCGGGGTGTCGGGGCTGTGTGATGGACCGCGCTTTCCGCCATGGCCGCCCGCCGCCGTTTCAGATCACGCCGGCACGCAGGCAGTCGTGCATATGCAGTATGCCGACCGGCCGGTCCGGCTCGCCCGCATCGTCGACGACGAATACGCAGAGGAACGGCGGCGTGCTGGTGTTCATGAAGGAGACGGCTTCGGCCGCCAGGGCGTTGGCGCGAATGGTGCGCGGTTTCGGCGTCATGATGTCGCCGGCCGTCAGGTTCAGAATGCTCTGGTTCATGTGGCGGCGCAGATCGCCGTCGGTGATGATGCCGATCAGGCGCCGGTCCTCGTCGACGATGCCGACGCAGCCGAAGTGCCCGGCCGTGATGATCAGGATGGCTTCCGACATGACGGTGTCGGGCCCGCAGAGCGGCAGCGCCTCCGGCCCGTGCATGAGATCGGCGACCCGGAGCAGCCGCTTGCCGAGCGCGCCGCCGGGATGCAGCAGCTTGAAGTCGCTGGTCGAGAAGCCCTTGCGCTCCAGCAGCGCCACCGCCAGGGCGTCGCCCAGCGCCAGCATCAGGGTGGTGGAGGTGGTCGGCGCCAGTCCCATGGGACAGGCCTCCGGCGCGCCCTGGGCGGCGCCGGGCAGGATCAGGGCGGCGTCGGCCGCCTCGGCCAGGGCGGAGTCGTTGCGCGCCGTCATCGCCACGAGCGGGATGGCGAAGCGCTTGGCGTAGGTGATGATGTCGCTCAGCTCCAGCGTGTTGCCGGAGTTCGACAGTGCGAGGACGGCATCCTTCGGGGTGATCATGCCGAGATCGCCGTGACTGGCTTCGCCGGGATGGACGAACATGGCTGGCGTGCCGGTGGAGGCCAGGGTGGCGGCGATCTTGCGCGCGACGTGCCCGCTCTTGCCCATGCCGGTGACGATGACGCGCCCTTCGACCGCGGTCAGGCGGGTGACGGCGTCCACGAAGGCGCCGTCGAGCAGTCCGGCCAAGGTGCTCAGGGCTTTGGCCTCGACATCGAGCACACGGCGCGCCACCTCCAGGTCGGCTGCCGACGGATCGCTCGCGGATCCTGCGGTTCGGGGGGCTGCCCTGTCGGTGTCCAGCTGTGGCTTCATGCCTGAATCTTCGATTTCCCGTCTTGACGTCCGGGCCGGCAGGATGCCGGCCGGCTCCACTCAGATTCTACGCGGGGCCTGGAAGAGGCATCCCCCGGCGCCGACCGCAGAACCCGGCCACCTTAGCACAGGCGCCCCGGCGCCTTGAAAGCCCGATCGCTCCCGGCGGATCGCCTGAAGGCGGCCCGCGCACCTAGTGGGCGAAGATGTCGATCTCCTGCCAGCCGGCGATGTCGAGGGCCGCGCGGGCCGGCAGAAACCCGAAACAGGTTTTGGCGAGGTCGTCGCGCCCCTCGCGGGCCAGCATCATGTCCAACTTGGCCCGCAGATCGTGCAAATACAAGACATCCGAGGCCGCGTAGGCCAGCTGGTCCCGGCTCAGCTCCGCCGCGCCCCAGTCCGAAGACTGCTGCTGCTTGGAAAGCTCGACGCCGAGCAGTTCCCGGCAGAGATCCTTGAGGCCGTGGCGATCGGTGTAGGTGCGCACCAGCTTGGAGGCGACCTTGGTGCAATAGACCGGCGTGCAGGCAACCCCCAGGTAGCGCTGGATGGCGGTGAGATCGAAGCGCGCGAAGTGGAAGATCTTGGTCACCGCGGGGTCGGCCAGCAGCAGCTTCAGGTTGGGCGCCGCATAGTCGCCCTGGGCGAACTGCACGAGGTGGCAGACGCCGTCGCCGGCGGAGAGCTGCAGCAGGCAGAGACGGTCGCGGGCGAGGTCGAGGCCCATGGTCTCGCTGTCGATGGCGACGGCGTCCCCGAACGAAAGGCCGGCCGGCAGATCGCCCTGGTGCAGGTGGATTTCAGGAGTAGCCAAGTGGTCTTCCGGCGGTGCGAATCCAGGTGAGGGTGCCGCCCGCGATGGCCGGCAGCTCAAAATAGGCGGTCAATTGAAGCTGTCAACTTGATCCCGGCCTTTGTATATACCAGCCTCTGGGTCGATCGGCCCGCCCCCGGAGCGGGCCGCGGCCGTGCCGGCCCGGCCGGCGGGCTATCCTGGGCCGGCAATCCTGGGCCGGCAATCCTGGGCGGGCTACCCTGGGCGGGCGAGAGGTTGGCATGAGCGGTACAGTGACGGTTTTCGGCGGCTCCGGCTTTATCGGCCGCTACGTGGTGCAGCGCCTGGCCCGCGACGGCTGGACGGTCCGCGTCGCGGTGCGCCATCCGGCGCGGGCGCAGTTCCTGAAACCGCTCGGCGACATCGGCCAGATCACGCCGCTCTGCGTACCACTGCAGGACCATGAGGCCGTCGCCGCGGCGCTCTCGGGCGCCGATGCGGCGATCAACCTGGTCGGCATCCTCTTCGAAAGCGGCCGCCAGAAATTCCAGGCGGTGCAGGCCGGGGGTGCCGGCGCCATCGCCGCGGCGGCGGCCGCCGCCGGGGTGAAGTCCCTGGTGCATCTCTCGGCCATCGGCGCCTCGCCGGAGGCCCAGGCCGCCTACGCGCGTTCCAAGGGCGAGGGCGAAGCGGCCGTGCGCGCCGCCTTCCCGGAGGCGACCATTCTACGGCCCAGCGTGGTGTTCGGCCCGGAAGACGACTTTTTCAACCGCTTTGCCGAGATGGCGCGCTTCGCACCGGCCCTGCCGCTGATCGGCGGCGGCCGGACCCGCTTCCAGCCGGTCTACGTGGGCGACGTCGCCCGGGCGGTGATCAAGGCGCTGGACGACCCCGCCTGTGCCGGCAAGGTCTACGAGTTGGGCGGGCCGAGGATCTATAGCTTCAAGGAGCTGATGGAGCTGCTGTTGAAGACCATCGGCCGGCGCCGCGCCCTGGTCGCGCTGCCCTTCGGCCTTGCCCGGCTGATGGCGGGGCCGATGGAGTTGCTCCCCAAGCCGCCGCTGACCCGCGACCAAGTGCAGCTGCTGCATAACGACAACGTGGTCGCGCCGGGCGCCCTGACGTTCCGGGACCTCGGCATCGAGGCGACGGCGGCGGAGGCGGTGATTCCGGGCTACCTCGAGCGCTATCGCCCCGGCGGCCGTTTCAGCAACGGCCAGGACGCCTGAGCAATCTCCATCCGCTCTGGACGGTTCGAGCGGGAAGCGGTCAGCCGCCGCCGGCGCCGTAGACCCACCACAGCAGGACGATGCCGAGCACGACCCGGTAGACGGCGAAGGGCGTGAAGGACGCCCGGCGCAGCCAGCCGATCATCAGCACGATAGCCAGCAGCGCCACCGCGAAGGCCATCACGGCGCCGACCAGCGCCTCGCGGCCGAGCACCATGTTGCCGCTGGCGTAGAGTTCGCAGCCGGCCAGGGTGCCGGCCCCGAGGATCGCGGGGATCGCCAGCAGCAGCGAGAATCGCGCCGCGTCGACCCGCTCGAAGCCGAGGAAGCGCGCGGCGGTCATGGTGATTCCCGAGCGGCTGGTGCCGGGGATGAGGGCCAGGATCTGGGCCAGGCCGATGACGAGGCCGGCACTGAAGGTCATGTGCTCGAGACGCCGCAGCGTGAGGGTGCTGCGGTCGGCGACGTAGAGCAGGATGCCGAAGCCGAGGGTGGTCCAGGCGACCACGGCGGTGTCGCGCAGGTGGGTGGAGATCACGTCCATGAACAGGCCGCCCACCACCATCAGCGGCAGCGAGGAGAGGATCAGCAGGACCGCGAGGCGGCCGGCCGGGGTCCACTGGCCGAGGCAGAGGCGCGCCGCGCCGCCGGCCATCTGCCCGAGATCGCGCCATACATAGAGGCAGACCGCCGCCAGGGTGCCGACGTGAACCGCGATGTCGAGGGTGAGACGCTCATGTTCGGCCTGGACGAGGGTGTTCATGCCGGCGGCGTCGAAGGCCTTCCATGTCAGGACCAGGTGCCCGGAAGACGAGATCGGCAGGAATTCGGTAATGCCCTGGACGATGGCCAGGATGACGACGTGCAAGAGCGACAAAGAGCGATTCCCGGCGGCGCGAAATCCAGCGACGGCGGGCTTATAGCACCCCTTGGTTAACGTTCCATGCACCAAATTAGTCTCAGAACGAGACTATATTTTCCCGCCAGGCCGCGGGTCAGCGCAATGCCTCGCTTGGGTGCGGATCTGACGCCACTCATTAAGACAGCAATATTGACATATTGTAGAGTTTTTCCTCGCAATCCGCGGTTTTTTCGTCTATAGACGAGCGCCTACAAAGGAAGTTTCAGAGTTGCCGCGCCCGGTGGAGCTGCGGCGAGGCACCCCCTGTCTCCGGATGGCGTCGTCTCCGGATGTCGTCCCCCGAGCCAGGTCTCGTTGCCGGTCGGGGCGCCGGGCAGGTCGCAAAAGTCGAGGAATGAAGCCTATGGCCAGCCGGATGTTGAGGTTCGTGAAGCTCGCGCGCGCCATGCCGGAGAAGCGCAGCGCCGAGGAACGCCGCCGCGACTTCGACGAGATCTACGACGAGTACGATCCCGCGGCCGCCGCCGAGCAGTCCGCGCGCTGCTCCCAGTGCGGCGTGCCGTTCTGCCAGGTGCATTGCCCGCTGCACAACAACATCCCCGACTGGCTGATGCTGACCGCCGAGGGGCGGCTGCGCGAAGCCTACGAGGTCGCCCAGGCGACCAACAACTTCCCCGAGATCTGCGGGCGGATCTGTCCGCAGGACAGGCTCTGCGAGGGCAACTGCGTGATCGAGCAGGCCGGCCACGGCACCGTCACCATCGGCTCGGTCGAGAAGTACATCACCGACACCGCCTGGGAAGAGGGCTGGGTGCATCCGGTCAAGCCGCCGCGCGAGCGCCCGCAGTCGGTCGGCATCGTCGGCGCCGGGCCCGGCGGCCTGGCCGCCGCCGAGGAGCTGCGCCGGCGCGGCTACCAGGTGCACGTCTACGACCGCTACGACCGTGTCGGCGGGCTGATGATCTACGGCATCCCCAACTTCAAGCTGGAGAAGGAGGTGGTCGCCCGCCGCGCCGACCTGCTCGAACGCGGTGGCGTGGTGTATCACCTGAACAGCGAGATCGGCAGCGCCGAGAGCTTCACCGCGCTGCGCGAGCGCCACGACGCGGTACTGATCGCCACCGGCGTCTACAAGGCGCGCGATCTCAAGGTGCCGGGTGTCGGCCTCAAGAACATCTTCGCGGCCATGGACTTCCTCACCGCCTCCAACCGCAAGGGCCTGGGCGACGCGGTGCCGGCCTTCGACGACGGCACCCTCAATGCCGAGGGCAAGTCGGTGGCGGTCATCGGCGGCGGCGACACGGCCATGGACTGCGTGCGCACCGCGGTGCGCCAGGGCGCCAAGGCGGTGCGCTGCCTCTACCGGCGCGACCGCGCCAACATGCCCGGCTCGCAGCGCGAGGTCGCGAATGCCGAGGAAGAGGGCGTCGAGTTCGTCTGGCTGTCGGCGCCCGAGGCCTTCCTCGGCGACGACTGCGTGCAGGCGGTGCGCGCCCAGAGGGTCCACCTCGGCATGCCCGATGCCACCGGGCGCCAGACGCCGCAGGTCATCGAAGGGTCGCATTTCACGCTGGAGGCCGACATCGTGATCAAGGCGCTGGGTTTCGATCCGGAGGACCTGCCGCGGCTGTTCGATACCGAGGGCCTGGAGGTCACCCGCTGGGGCACCGTCCTCACCGATTTCAAGACCAAGATGACGTCGCTCGACGGCGTCTTCGCCGCCGGCGACATCGTGCGCGGCGCCTCGCTGGTGGTCTGGGCGGTGCGCGACGGCCGCGACGCGGCCGAGCAGATTCACAATTACATCCAGGCCAGGGCGGCAGGCGCCGCCGTGGCCGCCGAATAGAGCCCAAGGGATCTCCCTGGGGAGGACATCATGACGGAACAGCGCCCCCTTACGCCCGCCCTCGCAGGTGGTGACGAATTCGTCGCCGCCTGGAGGCGCAATGCCGCGCGGTTGAGCAGCCAGGGCCTCTACGATCCCGCCGAGGAGCACGATGCCTGCGGCGTCGGCCTGGTCGCTTCGCTGGACGGCACGCCGCGCCGCGACGTGGTGGTCGCCGGCATCGAGGCCCTGAAGGCGGTCTGGCACCGCGGCGCCGTCGACGCCGACGGCAAGACCGGCGACGGCGCCGGCATCCACCTGCAGATTCCTCAGGACTTCTTCCGCGAGCACGTCGCGCGCACCGGACACGAGCCGGGCGACGAGACCCTGGCGGTCGGCATGGTGTTCCTGCCGCGCACCGACTTCGGCGCCCAGGAGCGCTGCCGCGTGCTGGTCGAGCGCGAGATCCTGAACTTCGGCTACCGCATCTACGGCTGGCGCCAGGTCCCGGTGAACACCGAGATCGTCGGCGAGAAGGCGAACGCCACCCGCCCGGAGATCGAGCAGGTGATGATCGCCAACTCGCGCGGCGTGCCCGATCCGCAGTTCGAAATCGATCTCTACATCATCCGGCGGCGCATCGAGAAGGCGGCGGAGCTGGAGTCGATCCAGGACTTCTACATCTGCTCGCTGTCCTGCCGATCGGTCATCTACAAGGGCATGTTCCTCGCCGAGCAGCTGTCGTCCTTCTATCCCGACCTGCTGGACGACCGCTTCGCGTCCAACTTCGTGATCTTCCACCAGCGCTATTCGACCAATACCTTTCCGACCTGGCGCCTGGCGCAGCCCTTCCGCATTCTCGCCCACAACGGCGAGATCAACACGCTGAAGGGCAACGTGAACTGGATGCAGGCCCACGAGTGCCGCATGGCCTCGGAAACCTTCGTCGACCACGTCGAGGACCTGAAGCCGGTGATCTCCGCCGGCCTCTCCGATTCTGCCGCGCTCGATGCCGTGGCGGAACTGATGGTGCGCGCCGGGCGCGACCTGCCGATGGTGAAGACCATGCTGATCCCAGAGGCCTGGGGCCAGGACCCTTCGATGCCGCAGGCCCACCGCGACCTCTACAGCTACTGCAACGCGGTGATGGAGCCCTGGGACGGTCCGGCCGCGGTCTGCGGCTTCGGCGGCCGCTGGGCGATCGCCGGCATGGACCGCAACGGCCTGCGCCCGATGCGCTACACCATCACCCGCGACGGGCTGCTGTTCGCCGGCTCGGAAACCGGCATGGTCCGCATCGACGAGCAGAACATCGTCGAGAAGGGGCGCCTCGGCCCGGGCCAGATGCTGGCCGTCGACCTGCGCGAAGGCAAGCTCTACCACGACGGCGAGATCAAGGACTACCTGGCCGCCCAGAAGCCCTTCGGCGAGTGGATCGCCAACGTCACCTCGATCGACGATCTGCTGCGTCCGGACCACGGTGAGCCGACCCGCTGGGAGGGCGAGGCGCTGCGCCGGCGCCAGCTCAACTACGGCCTCACCATGGAGGACCTGGAACTGATCCTGCACCCGATGGTGGAGGAGGCCAAGGAGGCCGTCGGCTCGATGGGCGACGACACGCCCCTGGCCGTGCTGTCGGACAGCTACCGCGGCATGCACCATTTCTTCCGCCAGAACTTCAGCCAGGTCACCAATCCGCCGATCGACTCGCTGCGTGAACGGCGGGTGATGACCCTGAAGACGCGGCTCGGCAACCTGGGCAACATCCTCGACGAGGACGAGGCGCAGCTGCGCCTGCTGCAGCTCGACTCGCCGGTGCTTTCAAACGCCGAATTCGAGGCCATGGTCGACCACATGGGCGCCGCCACGGCCATGATCGACTGCACCTTCGCGCCCGACGGCGGCGAGGCCGTGCTCGCCGAGGCACTCGACCGCATCCGCCAGGAAGCCGAGAACGCGGTGCGCGCGGGCTGCGAGCACGTGATCCTCACCGACGAGGCGGTCGATGCCGGCCACGTCGCCATCCCGATGATCCTCGCGACCGGCGCGGTGCACACGCACCTGGTGCGCCAGAAGCTGCGCACCTTCGTGTCGCTCAACGTGCGTGCCGGCGAATGCCTCGACGTGCATTACTTCGCCGTGCTGATCGGCGTCGGGGCGACCACGGTGAACGCCTACCTGGCGCAGGAGTCGATCGCCGAGCGCCACCGCCGCGGTCTGTTCGGCGACCGCACGCTGGAAGACTGCGTGCAGGGCTACATCAAGGCGGTCGACGACGGCCTGCTGAAGATCATGTCGAAGATGGGCATCGCGGTGATCTCCTCCTACCGCGGCGGCTGCAACTTCGAGGCGGTCGGCCTTTCTCGCACCCTGGTCGACGAGTTCTTCATGCCGATGCCGAGCCGCCTCTCGGGCATCGGCCTGATGGGCATCCAGGAGAAGGTCCAGGCGCTGCACGAGCGCGCCTGGAACGAGGACTTCGTGGCGCTGCCGGTCGGCGGGTTCTACCGCTACCGCCGCGGCGGCGAGAGCCATGCCTGGGAGGCGGGGCTGATCCACACGCTGCAGCACGCGGTGGCGACGGACTCCTATACCACCTACCGCAAGTTCTCCGACGGCGTGCACAGCCAGCCGCCGAGCACCCTGCGCGACCTGCTGGACTTCAAGGTCGACGGCGTCGCCCCGGTGCCGATCGAAGAGGTCGAATCGATCACCGCGATCCGCAAGCGCTTCGTGACCCCGGGCATGTCGCTCGGCGCGCTGTCGCCGGAAGCCCACGGCACCCTCAACATTGCCATGAACCGCATCGGCGCCAAGTCCGATTCCGGCGAGGGCGGCGAGGACCCGAAGCGCTTCACGCCCCATAAGAACGGCGACAACGAGAACTCGGCGATCAAGCAGGTGGCCTCCGGCCGCTTCGGCGTGACGGCCGAATACCTGAACCAGTGCCGCGAGATCGAGATCAAGGTGGCCCAGGGCGCCAAGCCCGGAGAGGGCGGACAGCTGCCGGGCTTCAAGGTGACCGAGATGATCGCCAAGCTGCGGCACTCGACGCCGGGCGTAATGCTGATCTCGCCGCCGCCGCACCACGATATCTATTCGATCGAGGACCTGGCGCAGCTGATCTACGACCTGAAGCAGATCAACCCGGACGCCAAGGTCTGCGTGAAGCTTGTGGCCCGCTCGGGCATCGGCACCATCGCCGCCGGGGTCGCCAAGGCCAAGGCCGACGTGATCCTGATTTCCGGCAACGTCGGCGGCACCGGCGCCTCGCCGCAGACCTCCATCAAGTTCGCCGGCGTGCCCTGGGAAATGGGCCTCTCGGAGGTCAACCAGGTGCTGACCCTGAACCGCCTGCGTCACAACATCGTGCTGCGCACCGACGGCGGCCTGAAGACCGGGCGCGACATCGTCATCGCCGCCATGCTGGGCGCCGAGGAGTTCGGCGTCGGCACCGCCTCGCTGGTCGCCATGGGCTGCATCATGGTGCGCCAATGCCACTCCAACACCTGCCCGGTCGGTGTCTGCGTGCAGGACGAGGCCTTGCGCAAGAAGTTCACCGGCACGCCGGAGAAGGTCGTCAACCTGTTCAGCTTCATGGCCGAGGAGGTGCGCGAGATCCTCGCCCGCCTGGGCGCGCGCAGCCTCAACGAGATCATCGGCCGCACCGACCTGCTGAAGCAGGTCAGCCGGGGCGCCGCGCATCTCGACGACCTCGACCTCAATCCCCTGCTGGTGCAGGCAGAGGTCGGAGATCTGCCGAACTACTGCACGATGATCGGCCGCAACGAGGTGCCGGAGACCCTGGACGCCCAGATCATCGCCGATGCCAAGCCGCTGTTTGAGGTCGGCGAGAAGATGCAGCTGCAGTACTCGATCCGCAACACCCACCGCGCGATCGGCACCAAGCTGTCGTCGATGATCACCCGGCGCTTCGGCATGACCGGCCTCAACCCCGGCCACATGACGGTGCGGCTGCGTGGTTCGGCCGGGCAGTCGCTCGGCGCCTTCGCCGTGCAGGGCCTGAAGCTCGAGGTCTTCGGCGACGCCAACGACTACGTCGGCAAGGGCCTGTCCGGCGGCACCATCGTGGTGCGCCCGCTGACCTCCAGCCCGCTGGCCAGCAACGAGAACACCATCATCGGCAACACGGTGCTCTACGGCGCCACCGGCGGCAGGCTGTTCGCGGCCGGCCAGGCCGGCGAGCGCTTCTGCGTGCGCAATTCCGCGGCGGCGGCGGTGGTCGAGGGCTGCGGCTCCAACGGCTGCGAGTACATGACCGGCGGCGTCGCGGTCATCCTCGGCCCGGTGGGACCCAACTTCGCCGCCGGTATGTCAGGCGGCATGGCCTTCATCTACGACGTCGACGACCTGCTGCCGGAGCGCATCAATCCCGACAGCGTGATCCACCAGCGCATCGAGACCGACTACTGGGAGTCGGAGCTGCGCGAGCTGATCGGCGAGCACTGGCGCGAGACGCAGTCGGCCTTCGCCCAGCAGATCCTCATCAACTGGGGCCAGGAGAAGCGCCGCTTCTGGCAGGTGGTCCCGCGCGAGATGCTGAACCGCCTGGTACATCCGGTCACGCGCGACGCGGAGGAAGCCGCGCGGGCCTGATCGGTGCTTCCGGCGGGCGGCCTCATACGCGACTCTACCCAGGCCCGGGCGGGGCGACTATAGTCCGCGGCCATGCGCCAGCTGTATCACATCGCGATCGATCCCGGCTGCCGGGCCGTCAGGGTCATGCTGGCGGAGAAAGGCCTCGACTGCGAACTGCGCAGCGAGAAGGTGTGGGAGCGGCGAGAGGTTTTCCTGCGCCTCAACCCGGCCGGCGACGTGCCGGTTTTCGTCGATGAGGACGGCACCTCGATCCCCGGCGCCTCAGTGATCGCCGAGTACCTCGAGGAGCGCTATCCCGAGCCCTCGCTGCTCGGCCGCGACCCGGCCGACCGCGCCGAGGTGCGGCGGCTGGCCGGCTGGTTCGGGGAGAAATTCCACCGCGAGGTGACCGCGAACCTGGTCGACGAGAAGATCATGAAGCGCTTCCTGAAGCTCGGCACGCCCAACTCCGGGGCGATTCGCGCAGGGCTCGCCAACATCCACTACCACTTGGAATACGTGGGCTGGCTCTGCGACCGGCGGCGCTGGCTCGCCGGCGATGCCTTCTCGCGCGCCGACATCGTGGCGGCGGCGGAGCTCTCGGCGCTGGACTACATCGGCGACGTGCCCTGGCAGCAGCACGGCGCCGCCAAGGACTGGTATGCCCGGGTCAAGTCGCGGCCGAGCTTCCGCGCCATCCTGGCCGACCACATCTCCGGCGTGCAGCCGCCCAAGCACTATGCCGACCTGGACTTCTGACCCGGCGGCCTACTCCACCTTGACGTCGAGCCTGGCGAGGTTGGCCTGGGCGGCCTGCGCCGCCGGCGAGTCGGGGGCGAGCCGGGAAACCCGCAGCCAGTCGTCGCGGGCACCGGCCAGGTCACCCGCCATCCGCCTCAGGTTGCCGCGTTCCAGCAGGCCCTCCGGACTGCCGGGATCGAGTCTCAGGGCCATGTCGATGTCCGCCTGCGCCGATTCCGGGCGCTCCAGGAAACGATAGGCGCTGGCGCGCAGCACCAGGATATCGGCCCGGTTGGGGGCGTGCGACAGCGCGCGGCTGAGGTCGTCGACGGCGGCGCCGTAGTTGCCGACGCTGGCGGCGGTCATGGCGCGGTCGACCAGCAGTTCGATGTCGTTGGGCTGGCGCGCCAGGGCCGTGGTCTGCACCGCATAGGCGCGGTCCACCTCGCCTGCGGCCAGCCAGGCCTGCGCCGCCTGGATCAGCAAGGGGATCTGCAGGAAGGCGTAAGCGGGTTCCAGGCTGGCGGCCAGGGTTTCCAGCTCCTGCGCCGCGGTCTCGTTGTGGCCGAGGCGCATCAGCGCCACGGCGGCGCAGTGGCGCGCCGGGTCGCTGCCGCCGAGGTCGACCCAGGTCTCCGCCGCCTCCAGGGCATCGCCGGGCGCTGTTTCCGCCAGTTCCATGCAAGCCCGGTACCGCGCCTCCTGTTCGGAATCCGCGCTCTGGGCCCGCGCGGCGGGCGCCGCGGACAGCAGGGCCGCGAGCATCGCGGCGGTCACCGCGCCGAGGGTCCTCATGGAAATCTGCATTGCGGCGCTGGTCCTTGCCCGGTCTGCCACCCTATGGTGCGCCCGGGCGGCCCCCGGGCGTCCGCAAAGCTATAGAAGAGAAGCCCAGAGGTGAACACCGCCATGTCGCCGCAGCCCAAAGCACCCCTCTCCGGCCGCCTGTTCTGCTTCGGCCTCGGCTTCAGCGCCCGCGCCCTGGCGCGGCGTCTCGCCGCGGCCGGCTGGCAGGTCGCCGGCACCACCCGCTCGCCGGAAAGGGCGGCGGAGTTGCGCGCGGCGGGCTTCGAGGCCCACCTCTTCGGCCGCGGCCGCCCTCTCGACCCGGCGGCCCTGGACGGCACCACCCATCTGCTGGTGAGCATCGCCCCCGACGACGCCGGCGACCCGGTCCTCGATGTCCACGGTCCGGCCCTCGCCGCCCTGCCGGCGCTGGCCTGGATCGGCTATCTCTCCACCACCGGGGTCTACGGCGACTGGCAGGGCCGGGAGGTCGACGAGACTTCGGAGCTGCGCGGGGCCAAGGGGCGCAACCGCCGCCGCATCGAGGCCGAAGCCGCCTGGCTGGCCCTGGATGCCGGCCACGGCCTGCCGGTCCATGTCTTCCGCCTGGCCGGTATCTACGGGCCGGGGCGCAGCGCCCTCGACCAGGTGCGGGCGGGCCGGGCGCGCCGCATCGACAAGCCGGGCCACCTGTTCAGCCGCATCCACGTGGAGGACATCGCGACGGTTCTCGAAGCCTCCATGGCTCGGCCGCATCCGGGACGCATCTACAACGTCTGCGACAACGAGCCCGCCGAGGCGGCGGCCGTCACCGCCCATGCCTGCGAGCTGCTGGGTGTCGCCGCGCCGCCGCTGGTCCCCCTGGACGAAGCGCAGTTGTCGCCCATGGCCCGGAGTTTCTGGGAGGACAACCGCCTGGTGTCCAACCGCCGCCTGCACCGGGAACTGGGCGTGACCCTCGCCTATCCGAACTACCGGGCGGGACTGGCGGCGATCCTCGCGGCGGAGGCGTGAACGAGTTCCGCCACGATCCGCTCCAGCCGGGCGAGGTCGGCCGGTTCGGACAGGCGGTGGGCGGCCCCCTTCACCAGGGTCACCTCGACATCGTCGCCCGCGATCGCCTCGGCGAGGCGCAGGCTGGTCTGCCAGGGGACGTCTTCGTCGCCCAGGCCGTGGATCAGCCGCAGCGGACAGGTGAGCGGAATCGGCGCCCGCAGCAGCAGGTGGTCGCGGCCCTCCTCGATGAGCCGGCGGGTGATGCGGTAGGGCCGGTCGTCGTAGGCCGAGGGGACGTCGATATGGCCGGCGGCCTGCAGGGCCGCGCGCTGCGCCGCTGTGGCGCGTCCCCAGAGCAGATCCTCGGTGAAGTCGGGCGCCGCGGCGATGCCCACCATCCCGGCGACGCGCTCGGGCCGGGCCAGGGCCGCCAGCAGCATGATCCAGCCGCCCATGGAGGAGCCGACCAGGATCTGCGGGCCGTCGGTCACGGCGTCCAGCACCGCCACGGCGTCGTCCGCCCAGAGGCCGACGGTGCCGTCCTCGAAGCGGCCGGAGGAAAGCCCGTGGCCGCGATAGTCGAAGCGGACGAAATCCCAGCCGCGGTCCCGCGCGAAGCGTTCCAGCGCCACGGCCTTGCCGCCGCTCATGTCCGACATGAAGCCGCCGAGGAACACGAGCCCCGGCGCCGCCGGTTCGTCCTGTGTGCTGGCTTTTCGCGCCCTCGTCTTATAATAGGCGAGGACGGTGCCGTCTTCGCGCGCTAGACTTTGCGGCGGCGGGTCGACCGGGAAATCGGAATGCGGCATGCTAACGCTCGGTAAAGGGTTTCTGTGGCAACGAGTTTCGGCGCAAGGATCACGTCTGCGTCGGGAAAAACATTCGGCATGAGCGTTCCGGAGGTCAACATCGGCGTCACGCAGGTCCAGAGCGCGGTCAGCAGCAGAGGCGGTCCCGTGGTGCTGCAGGTCCTGCCCAGTCTCGCGACCGGCGGCGCCGAACGCGGCACCATCGAGATCGCTGCGGCCATCGTCGCCGACGGCGGCACGGCGATCGTCGCCTCCGAGGGCGGTCCCATGGAAAACGACCTGCGACGTGCCGGCGCGCTGCACCTGAAGCTGCCCGCGGCCTCCAAGAATCCCATCGTGATGTATCGTAACATCGCGCGCCTGGAACAGATCATCGCCGCCTACAACGTGGACATCGTCCACGTGCGCTCGCGGGCCCCGGCCTGGTCGGCGCGGACGGCCTGCCAGCGCAGCGGCCGGCATTTCATCACCACCTTCCACGCACCCTACAATTTCTCCAACGCCCTGAAGAAGCGCTACAACCAGATCATGGCCGAGGGCGAGCGGGTGATCGCCATCTCGGAGTTCATCGCCGAGCACGTGCGGCAGAACTACAGCGTCGATCCCGCCCGCCTGCGCGTGATCCGGCGCGGTATCGACGTCGCGCGCTTCGACCCGGACCGCGTCTCGGCCGAGCGCATGATCCAGCTGTCGACCCGCTGGCGCCTGCCCGACGGCGTGCCGCTGATCCTGATGCCCGGGCGGTTGACCCGGTGGAAGGGCCAGACGGTGCTGCTGGAGGCCCTCAGCCACCTGAGCGACCTCGATTTCCGCTGCGTCATGGTCGGCTCCGACCAGGGCCGCAGCGCCTATCGCCGCGAGCTGGAAACCCTGATCGCCCGCTATGGCCTCGGCAGCCGGGCGACGATCATGGACGAGTGCAACGACATGCCGGCGGCCTACATGCTCTCCGACGTGGTGGTCTCCGCCTCCACCGACCCGGAGGGCTTCGGCCGCATCGTCGGCGAGGCCCAGGCCATGGGCCGGCCGGTGGTGGCAAGCGACCACGGCGGCGCGCGCGAGCAGATCGTGGCCGAGCGCACCGGCTTCCTGTTTCCCAACGGCGACGCCCAGGCCCTGGCGGCCGGGCTGCGCAAGGCGCTGTCCCTGGCCCCGGACGTGCGGGCGCGCCTGCACGACGAGGCCATCGCCCGGGTACGCGCCGAGTTCTCCAAGGACCAGATGTGCGCGCGCACCCTGGCGATCTACCGCGAGGTGCTGCGGGCCGGCGCCCGCGGCCAGACCCGGGCCGCCCGAACTTGACCCGCACTAGCGGGCGCCGGCGCTGACGCCGCCGGAGGGCTTTCTTGACAGGCCCCTCAATCCTTCTAAAGTTCCCGCCGCTTTCAAACAGGGCCCGGATTTCCGGGATTTATCATGGCCGTGACGACAGAGAGTAAGCTTTCGATCACCCTTCCCGACGGCAGCACGCGCGCCTTCGAGGGGCCGGTCACCGGCGGCGAGATCGCGGCCGCCATCGGGCCGGGCCTGGCCAAGGCGGCGCTGGCCGTGAAGGTCGACGGCGAGCTGCGCGACCTCGCGCGGCCGATCGGGCGCGACGCGGCGGTGGAAATCGTGACCGCCGGCCATGACGACAGCCTGGAGTTGCTGCGCCACGACTGCGCCCACGTGCTGGCCGAGGCGGTGCAGGAGCTCTATCCCGGCACCCAGGTGACCTTCGGCCCGGCGATCGAGAACGGCTTCTACTACGACTTCGCCCGCGACGAGCCCTTCACGCCCGACGACCTCGAGGTCATCGAGAAGCGCATGCACGAGATCGTCGACCGCGACGAGCCGATCGTCCGCGAGGTCTGGGAGCGCGACCGGGCGATCCGCCACTTCGCCGACCTTGGCGAGAAATACAAGGCCGAGCACATCGAGACCCTGCCGGCCGACGAGGAGATCTCGATCTACCGCCAGGGCGACTGGCTCGACCTCTGCATCGGCCCGCACCTGCCGTCGACGGGCAGGCTCGGCCATGCCTTCAAGCTGACCAAGATCTCCGGCGCCTACTGGCGCGGCGACGCCCGCAACGCGCAGCTGCAGCGCATCTACGGCACCTGCTGGGAGAACGAGAAGCAGCTGAAGGGCTACCTCACCATGCTGGAGGAGGCCGAGAAGCGCGACCACCGCCGGCTCGGCCGCGAGATGGACCTCTTCCACCAGCAGGAAGAGGCCGCCGGCTCGGTGTTCTGGCACCCCAAGGGCTGGACGCTCTACCGCACGGTGGAGAGCTACATGCGCCGCCGCCTGGAGGCCGCCGGCTACGTGGAGGTGAAGACGCCGCAGCTGATCGACCGTTCGTTGTGGGAGGCCTCGGGCCACTGGGAGAAGTTCCACGAGCACATGTTCATCGCCGAGTCCGAGGAGCGTTCGCTGGCGGTGAAGCCGATGAACTGCCCGGGGCACGTGCAGATCTTCAAGCAGGGCATCACCAGCTACCGCGACCTGCCGTTGCGCATGGCCGAGTTCGGCGCCTGCCACCGCAACGAGCCTTCGGGCGCGCTGCACGGCATGATGCGGGTGCGCGCCTTCACCCAGGACGACGCCCACATCTTCTGCACGCCGGACCAGATCAACAGCGAGACGGTGATCTTCTGCGACCTGCTGCGCCAGATCTACCGCGACTTCGGCTTCGACGAACTGGTGGTGAAGTTCTCCGACCGGCCGCCGGTGCGCGCCGGCGACGACGCGACCTGGGACAAGGCCGAAGGCGCCCTGAAGGACGCCGTAGAGGAGGCCGGGCTGGACTACACGCTGAACCCCGGCGAGGGCGCCTTCTACGGCCCGAAGCTGGAGTTCGTGCTGCGCGACGCCATCGGCCGCGACTGGCAGTGCGGCACCTTCCAGGTCGACTTCGTGCTGCCCGAGCGTCTCGGCGCCAGCTATGTCGGCGAGGACGGCGAGAAGCACCGCCCGGTGATGCTGCACCGGGCCATCCTCGGTTCCTTCGAGCGATTCCTGGCCATCCTCATCGAGCAGCACGCCGGGCGCTTCCCGCTGTGGCTGGCCCCGGTGCAGGTGGTGGTTGCCTCGATCACCTCCGACGCCAACGACTATGGGGCAGAGGTGGTCCAGGCTCTCAAGGCGGCCGGATTGCGGGTCGAAGCGGATCTCCGCAACGAGAAGATCAACTACAAGGTGCGGGAGCACTCGCTGGCCAAGGTGCCGGTGATCGCCGTGGTCGGCCGCCGCGAGGCCGAGGAAGGCAAGGTCGCCCTGCGCCGCCTCGGCAGCAAGGACCAAGAGGTTCTTGCGCTCGGCGAAGCAGTGGCTAGGATCAAGGCCGAAGCAGCAGGCCCGGACGCAGCGGCGCCCCGGGAGGCGTAGCTGTTGGCGAAGAAGCCCGATACAGGGCGGATTGAAGGGGAGGTCCCGCCACCGGCGGCGAGATCGGCATGCAGGCCCGTACAGGCAACTCGGCCTGACGGGCGCACCCTCTAACAGGAGCAAGGAGCATAAGCGATAGCACGTCCACCATTTGACAGCACGCCGTCCCGCGACGGACCGCGTGTCAACGATATGATCACCTCGCCCCAGGTTCGCCTGGTCGACGAGAACGGGGAACAGGTCGGCGTGGTGTCGGTCACCGACGCGCTGCGCCGGGCGGAGAATGCGGGGCTGGACCTCATGGAGGTATCGCCCAACGCCGATCCTCCGGTCTGCAAGATCCTCGACTACGGCCGCTTCCGTTACGAGGCCCAGAAGAAGAAGAACGAGGCCCGCAAGAAGCAGAAGGTCATCGAGGTCAAGGAGATCAAGATGCGGCCCAACATCGACACCCACGACTACGAGGTGAAGATGCGCTCGATCCACCGCTTCATCGAGGAAGGCGACAAGGTCAAGGTGACCATGCGCTTCCGGGGCCGCGAGATGGTGCACCAGGACCTCGGCAAGCAGGTGCTCGACCGCGTGCGCGAGGAAATGGAGGCCACCGCCAAGGTGGAGCAGTTCCCCAAGCTGGAAGGCCGCCAGATGACCATGGTGATGGCGCCCCGCTGAGGGGCGCCGGGCGGCGGCGGCGGCCGCGGCCCCGGTTTTCCAGCCTAATTCGGCGGAATTCCGCGGTTTTTTGCGGGTCGGCCGAGACCCGCGACCCGGCTTGCAATCGCCGGGCGCGGCGGCTATAACCCCGCGTTCCCGATTGAGCGGTCCGGCGAAGGGCATGCCCAGCCGCTCCTAACTGTCTCGTTTCGTTCGGAAAGGATGCAAAATGCCCAAACTGAAGAACAAGTCCGGGGCCAAGAAGCGATTCCGCCTCTCCGGCTCGGGCAAGGTGGTTGTCGCCCAGGCCGGCAAGCGCCACGGCATGCGCAAGCGCCCCCAGAAGATGATCCGCAACGCCCGCGGCACCACCACGCTGAGCGAGCCCGATGCCAAGATCGTGCGCCGCAACTTCCTGATCTACGCGAAGTAAGGGGGCCCGGACATGGCAAGAACCAAACGCGGCGTCACCACCCACGCCCGCCACAAGAAGATCATCGAGCGCGCCAAGGGCTACCGCGGCCGCGGCAACAACGTCTTCACGGTGGCCATCGAGCGGGTCGAGAAGGGCCTGCAGTACGCCTATCGCGACCGTCGCGTGAAAAAGCGCAACTTCCGCGCCCTGTGGATCCAGCGCATCAACGCCGGCGCCCGCGAACACGGCCTGACGTACTCCCAGTTTATGAACGGCATCAAGCGGGCCGGTATCGAGCTCGACCGCAAGGTGCTTTCCGACCTGGCGGTGCGCGAGCCCGATGCCTTCAAGTCCCTGGTGGAGCAGGCGAAGGCCGCCCAGGCCTGAGCTTTCCTTACAGTACCAGTGACCGGTCCCGTCGACTGAGGCGCGTCCTCGTCCCCGTTGTCGGGGCGCGCCGGACGGGAAGGCAGAGATGGGCATCCAGGCCATGGAGACTCTCGAGGAACTGCAGAACAGCTTGCTGAGCCGCGTCGCGGCGGCCGGCAATCTGGACACGCTGGAAAGCCTGCGGGTGCAGGCGCTCGGCAAGAAGGGCGAGGTCACCCAGCGCCTGAAGGGGCTGGCCGGGCTGTCGGCCGACGAGCGCCGGGAAGCGGGCCAGAACCTCAACCGGGTGAAGGACGCGGTCAGCGAGGCGATCGAGGCGCGCCGCGCCGACCTCGAGGAAAGCGCCCTCGAGGCGCGCCTGGCCGGCGAGGCGGTGGACGTCACCCTGCCCGCGCGCCCGGCCGAGGTCGGACGCATCCACCCGATCAGCCAGACCTTCGAGGAACTTGTGGCGATCTTCGGCGAGATGGGCTTCTCGGTCGCCGAGGGCCCGCACATCGAAGAGGACTACTACAACTTCACCGCCCTCAACATCCACGAGGCGCACCCGGCGCGCCAGGAGATGGATACCTTCTACCTGCGCCCGGCGGCGGACGGCAGCCGCAAGGTGCTGCGCACCCACACCTCGCCGGTGCAGATCCGTCACATGCTGGCGGAGAAGCCGCCGATCCGCATCATCGTGCCGGGCCGCACCTTCCGCGCCGACCACGACGCCACCCACTCGCCGATGTTCCACCAGGTCGAGGGGCTGGTGATCGACAAGAAGAGCCACATGGGCCACCTGAAGGGCACGCTGACGGCCTTCTGCCGGGCCTTCTTCGGGGTCGACGACCTGCCGCTGCGCTTCCGGCCCAGCTATTTCCCCTTCACCGAGCCCAGTGCCGAGGTCGACATCGGCTGCAGCCGCGAGGGCGGCGAGCTGAAGATCGGCCCGGGCAAGGACTGGCTGGAGATCCTCGGCAGCGGCATGGTCCACCCCAAGGTGCTGGCCAACTGCGGCATCGATCCCGACGAGTACCAGGGCTTCGCCTTCGGCATGGGGATCGAGCGCATCGCCATGCTGAAGTACGGCTTTCCCGACCTCAGGATCTTCTACGAGACCGACCTGCGCTGGATGAAGCACTACGGCTTCGTGCCGCTGGAGATTCCCTCCATGGTCCGCGGGATGTAGAGGGGGGATTTGGCGCCATGAAGTTCACGCTGAACTGGCTGAAGGACCACCTGGAGACCACGGCCTCCCTGCAGGAGATCGTCGACAAGCTGTCGATGATCGGGCTCGAGGTCGAGGGCGTCGAGGACCGCGCGGCGGCGCTGAAGGCCTTCACCGTCGCCTACGTGAAGGAGGCGCGCCAGCACCCCAATGCCGACCGCCTGAGGGTCTGCATCGTCGACACCGGCAAGGGCGAGGTGCAGGTGGTCTGCGGCGCGCCCAACGCGCGCAGCGGCATGAAGGGCGTCTTCGCGCCGGTCGGCAGCTACATTCCCGGCACCGACATGACCCTCAAGGCCGGCAAGATCCGCGGCGAGGACTCCAACGGCATGCTGGTCTCGGAGCGCGAGATGGGGCTCTCCGACGAGCACGAGGGCATCATCGACCTGCCGGCCGACGCGCCGCTGGGGGCCTCCTTCGCCGAAGTGGCGGGGCTGACCGACCCGGTGATCGAGATCGCCATCACCCCCAACCGCGGCGACTGCCTGGGCGTGCGCGGGATCGCGCGCGACCTCGCCGCCGCCGGCATGGGCAGCCTCAGGCCGTTGGCGGCCGATCCCGTCGCCGGAAGCTTCGAAAGCCCGATCAAGTGGCGCCGCGACCTGCCGGACGACCGCCAGGACGCCTGCCCCTATGTCGCCGGGCGCTATTTCCGCGGCGTGAAGAACGGCCCCAGCCCGAAGTGGCTGCAGGACCGCCTGCGCGCCATCGGCCTCAGGCCGATCTCGGCGCTGGTCGACATCACCAACTACGTGACCTACGACCTCGGCCGGCCGCTGCACGTCTTCGACGCCGACAAGGTGAAGGGCGACGTGGTCATGCGTTTCGCCCGGCCCGGCGCCGAGATCCTCGCCCTCGACGGCAACACTTACCGTCTCGACGGCGAGATGGTGGCGATCCACGACGACAACGGGCCGGAAGGCATCGGCGGCGTCATGGGCGGTGAGCTGTCCGGCTGCAGCGACGACACCACCAACGTCTTCCTCGAGGTGGCGCTCTTCGATCCGGTCATGGTCGCCGGGACCGGCCGCAAGCTCGGCATTCATTCCGACGCCCGCTTCCGCTTCGAGCGTGGCCTCGACCCGCAGTCCGCGGTGTGGGGCGTGGAGGTCGCCGCCCGCCTGATCCGGGACCTTTGCGGCGGCGAGGTCAGCGAGGTGGTCAGCGCCGGGCGCCTGCCCGACACCGAACGGCGGCTGACCCTGCGCCCGTCGCGGGTCGCCGAACTGGGCGGCATGACGGTGGCCGCGGCCCGCCAGGCCGAGATCCTGGAACGCCTCGGCTGCGGTGTCGTCGCCGCCGGCGAGCTCCTCGAGGTGACGCCGCCGTCCTGGCGGCCGGACATCGAAAGCGAAGCCTGCCTGGTCGAAGAGGTCATGCGCATCCATGGCTACGACGACATCGCGGAGGTCGAACTGCCGCGCGACGCCTACCTGCCGCGTGGCGTCCTCAGCCCGGCGCAGCGCCGGGTCTCCGCGGCGCGCACGGCGCTCGCCTGGCGCGGCCTCTACGAAGGGGTGACCTTCTCGTTCGTATCGCGCCGTCAGGCGGAACTCTTCGGCGGCGGCGGCGACGCGCTCAGCCTGGCCAACCCGATCTCCGCCGACCTCGACGTCATGCGGCCGACGCCGCTGGTGAACCTGGCGGCGGCCGCGGTGCGCAATGCTGACCGCGGCTTCGGCGACCTGGCCCTCTTCGAAGTTGGCCCGCAGTACCTCGATGACAGGCCGGAAGGCCAGCGCACCGTTGCCGCGGGCCTGCGCCGCGGCAGCCGCCAGCCGCGCCACTGGGCCGGCGGCGACCGCCCGGTCGACGCCTTCGACGCCAAGGGCGATGCGGAGGCGGTGCTGGCCGCCTGCGAGGCACCGGTGGAGAACCTTCAGGTCAGCCGCGACGCCCCGGCCTGGTACCACCCCGGGCGCTCCGGCGTGCTGCGCCTCGGCCCCAAGGTCCTGGCCCAGTTCGGCGAACTGCATCCCCGGATCTTGCGGGCCCTCGACCTGAAGGCCCCGGCGGTCGCCTTCGAGGTCTTCCTCGATGCCATCCCGCTGCCGCGCGCCGGCCGGCAGAAGCGCAGCCTGCTCGAACTCTCGCCGTTCCAGCCGGTGTCCCGCGATTTCGCCTTCCTGGTGGATGAAGCGGTGCCGGCCGAGAAGGTCCTGCGGGCGGCCCGCGGCGCCGACAAGGCACTGATCGCCGAGGTCGCGATCTTCGACGTCTATCAGGGCAAGGGCGTGGAGCCGGGCAAGAAATCCCTGGCCATCGCCGTGACCCTGCAGCCCCGCGAGGCGACGCTCACCGATCAGGAGATCGAGGCGGTGTCGGCGAAGGTGGTGGCCCAGGTGACCGCGGCGACCGGCGGCACCCTGCGCGGCTGAACCGGCACCGCGCCGGCCGGCAGGGCAGCACCCTGTCCGCCGGCGGCCGCTCTCTGGCGATCAGCAGTGGCTCAGGAGTATTCCTGTCTTGCCGTTCCGGTGAAGCGGGCCCAAAGCTCGTCGGCCTTGCGCGCCCGCTCGACGAGTTCCTTGGCCAGCTTGATGTTGCCCGCTGCCTCCGCCCGGGCTGCCAGCGCCCAGGTCATTGCCGCGTATTCGCGCGCCTCGGCTTCGCTGATTCTCCGATCCATCTCTCTCAAATCCCTGCCCAAATTGGGAAATGGCGACTGGATCGAGCCTCCGACGGGCATGGTTAACGAAACGTTAAGTTCCGCCGACCTGTGGCATTTCCGCAAGTCCCGTTGCTGGGATGCCACAGTGGCGCAAGGCCTGCGTTCGGCGGGAAGGCAAAAGAAAAGGCCCGGTCCTCGCAGGGACCGGGCCGTGTATCCCGTGGCCGGTCGGTCAGCTTGGTCTCGCGCTGCCGGACCTCTTCGGCCGTATCGAGGAGCCGGCGGTCAGGTGCTGTACCACTGCATGCAGATGCGCGGCGCCTGATGGGCCTTATTGCTCTGCTGGGTCTGCCGGATGGTCTTGTTGATGAAGGTTTCCAGCTCCCGGATGTGGTGTTCCGGCACGCCGGCCCGCATGAGTTTCGCCCGGGACTGCTTCGCGTTCTTGTCGTAGTTCGCAAAGTCGTTGTTACCGAGCGCCTCGTAGGCCTTCACCATGCAATAGTTCTGCTGATACCAGCGCGCTTCGTTGCGCGCCGCCGCAGCGGGGGACGTGGTCGCCGCGAAGACGGCGCCTGCGACCGCAACACAGGCCGCCAAGCGAATCCCGCCGCCCACGGACATGAAGAATCTTCCCATGATACCTCTCCGCATCGTTTGGTCCTCAGAGAACTGAGGTCCCCAATTCTTCCCGTCCGGCCTTTAGATTCAGTGAAGAATCGGGACAATGCTCCCCAAATCCGCAATAGATTAACAAGAATCTCCAAATACTCAAAGCCGAAGAAAGCGCGGTCTACCTGAACGCGGGGTGAGGATGCGGGTGGTGGCACTTGCCGGCGGCTGCCAGTCCAGTTCGATGCCGCGCTCGGCCAGGAATTCCTCGGCCGCCTGACGCGCCTCGGCGTGGGTGCGCGCGGTCCCCTGGCCGAAGCGCACGCCCTCCCGTTCGTAGCTTACCGTCCAGCGAAACAGCCGTTTTCCACGCTCGTAGGTGAAGCTCGAGGGCTCGCGCCAGGGTTCGATCAGGATGTTGTGACTCTTCAACGGCGCCTCCCTTTGACGTAACGGTTGACGGCTAGCATGGTGCTCCGCGCCGGGTGTGTGACGACTTCGGGACAAATCGGCCGGGACCCTGGACTTCCGGCCGCGCCACCAGGCCGTCGGCGCCCGGCGATAGCAGGCGTTGATTAGCCGGGTGGCGCGCCCTATGTTCCTGCGCGCCCGGACTTGCCCCGCTTGGCCCGGCCGGGGCGCCAAACGAGGTTTTCCAAGGCAGTTCGCAAAGCCAGCATGACCGACCTTTCGCATATCCGTAATTTCGCGATCATCGCCCACATCGACCACGGCAAGTCGACCCTGGCCGATCGCCTGATCCAGCTCTGCGGCGGCTTGACCGAGCGCGAGATGAAGGAGCAGGTGCTCGACTCGATGGACCTCGAGCGCGAGCGCGGCATCACCATCAAGGCGCAGACCGTGCGGCTCGGCTACACCGCACGAGACGGGCAGGTCTACGAACTGAACCTCATCGACACGCCCGGCCACGTCGACTTCTCCTACGAGGTCAGCCGCTCGCTGGCGGCCTGCGAAGGCTCGCTGCTGCTGGTCGACGCCAGCCAGGGGGTCGAGGCGCAGACCCTCGCCAACGTCTACCTCGCCATCGACAACGACCACGAGATCATCCCGGTGCTCAACAAGGTCGACCTGCCGGCCGCCGAGCCGGAGCGGGTGAAGGAGCAGATCGAGGAGGTCATCGGCATCGACGCCAGCGAGGCGTTGTCGATCTCGGCCAAGACCGGCGCCGGCGTGGCCGAGGTGCTGGAGGCCCTGGTGAAGCGCCTGCCGCCGCCGCGGGGCGATGTCGCGGCGCCGCTTAAGGCCATGCTGGTGGACAGCTGGTACGACAGCTACCTGGGCGTCATCGCCCTGGTGCGGGTGATCGACGGCAAGCTCACGCCCGGCATGAAGATCCGCATGATGGGCACCGGCGCCACCCATTTCGTCGACAAGGTCGGCGCCTTCACGCCGAAGATGGTCAACCTGCCGGAGCTCGGCCCCGGCGAGCTCGGCTTCATCAACGCCTCCATAAAGTCGGTGGCCGACTGCAATGTCGGCGACACCATCACTGACGAGCGGCGTCCGGCCGACAAGCCGCTGCCCGGCTTCAAGCCCAGCGTGCCGGTGGTGTTCTGCGGGCTGTTCCCGGTCGACGCGGCCGACTACGAGGACCTGCGCGACTCCCTGGCCAAGCTGGCGCTCAACGACTCCTCCTTCCTCTACGAGGCGGAGAGCAGTGCCGCCCTGGGTTTCGGCTTCCGCTGCGGTTTCCTCGGCCTGCTGCACCTGGAGATCGTGCAGGAGCGCCTTGAGCGCGAGTTCGACCTCGACCTCGTCACCACGGCGCCCTCGGTGGTCTACAAGATCCACATGAACAACGGGCAGATGATCGAGCTGCACAATCCCGCCGACATGCCCGACGTCGTGAAGATCGACCACATCGAGGAACCCTGGATCCGCGCCACCATCCTGGTCCCCGACGAATTCCTGGGCCCGATCCTCAAGCTCTGCGAGGAGCGGCGCGGCGAGCAGGTGGACCTCACCTACGCCGGCTCGCGCGCCATGCTGGTCTACCGCCTGCCGCTGAACGAGGTGGTCTTCGACTTCTACGACCGCTTGAAGTCGGTGTCTCGCGGCTATGCCAGCTTCGACTATCACATCGACGAATACCGCGAGAGCGACCTGGTCAAGGTTTCCATCCTGGTCAACCAGGAGCCGGTGGACTCCCTGGCCATCATCGTCCACCGCGGCCAGGCGGAATCGCGCGGCCGCATGCTCTGCGAGCGCCTGAAGGGGCTGATCCCGCGCCAGCTCTTCAAGATCGCCATCCAGGCCGCCATCGGCGGCAAGGTGATCGCCCGCGAGACCATCTCGGCCCTGCGCAAGGACGTGACGGCCAAGTGTTACGGCGGCGACATAACGCGCAAACGCAAGCTGTTGGAAAAGCAGAAGGCCGGCAAGAAGCGCATGCGCCAGATCGGCAACGTGGAGATCCCGCAGTCGGCCTTTCTTGCCGCCCTCAAGATGAGCGACAGCTAGCGGCGGCTAGCGGCGGCTGGTGAACTTGCGCGGCGACCGGCCGCCGCCCCAGCGGCGGAACAGCAGCACCAGGACGACCCCCGGCACGACGAAGAACAGGATCGCCGGCCACAGCAGGGCCGGGGCGACGACGTCGTCCCAGAGTTCGACGGAAATGTTGCGCTCGATGCCGGCCTGCAGGGTGTTGAGGGTGGCGGTGCCGAGCGCCTGGTCGATCTCGAACCAGCGCTGACCCAGCACGGCGAAGCCCCAGGTGCCGGCGTCGAACGACGACACGGCATCCCAGCCCAGCAGAACCAGGGCGCAGAACAGAAAGACCCAGCCGACGGCACGGCCAACGAACATCGATTCCCCCAACGGCCGCAGTCGCCGTGCCGGAACGTCGCGGCCCCTTCCGGGAGCCGGCCGGCTTCGGCGGCGGCCTCGCAGGTCGCGATAGTAGCAGCCGCGGGGTGCCGCGGCCAACCTCCGGGCGAAGGCGGGCTCCTGGGCACCCCGGGAGTGGACCGGGCCGGCGGGCCGGAAGGCGTTGCATCGCCCCGCGGCCTCGGCTAGTTTCCGCCCGCCGGTGCGCCGCCGCGGGGTTTACGGTTGCGAAACCCGACTTCGCTTATAGGTGGCCCAGCCGCGCGAGGAGAGGTGGCCGAGTGGCTTAAGGCGCACGCCTGGAACGCGTGTGGGCGGGAAACCGCCTCGTGGGTTCGAATCCCACCCTCTCCGCCACATCAAAAGACCCCCGGCATCGCCGAGGGTCTTTTGATGTCGGGGTGTAGGGTTTGGTGGACGGGCCCAGGTTCGTGCCGGCGTCAGCAAGACGCCGGCGACGCCGAGCGCAGCGAGGCGCCCGAAGGGCGGCGGTCAGCAGACCGCCGTCAAACCCACCCTCTCCGCCAGCCTTCGCTGGCTCATTCCTCCACGACGAACTCCACGTCGACCGGCGTCATGTCTTCGCCGTTGATCGGGATCATGTCCTGCGGGCAGGCGGACATGACGACGATGCAGTCCATCTCGGCGCGCAGCAG
>JBHJOA010000084.1:0-19845 GCA_050330205.1 Kiloniellaceae bacterium | reverse complement strand
CTCAGGCTGTCTAGAACAAAAAGAGAACAAACTCGCTGAACCCGCCCAAGGGGCGATGGGGTGAGATGTCGCCTGCCGTGTCCTCAGACGCGCGCCTGCCAGGGCAGGATCTGCGCCGTTTTCCGGGGCTTTCGGACCTTCCGGAGCCTCCCGGCGCCGCCCGTGCGCCCGCCTCCGGTCCCCCCTCTGGAGCGGCCGCCGGGCTGGCTGCCCTGCGCGCCCAGGTGCGCCGGCTGGAGCAGGGCACCGGCCTGGGGGATGCCCGCGCCCTGGCCCCACGCCCGGTGGTCCCGCTCGGCCTCGCCGCCCTCGACGCCGCGCTGCCCGGCGGCGGGCTGCCGCTGGGGGCGCTGCACGAGATCGAGGGCGAGCGCGCGGAGTGGGACGACGGGGCGACGCTGGGCTTCTGCCTCGCGCTGCTCGCGCGCCTCGAGCGCGCCTTTCCGGACAGCGGCCAGATCCTCTGGGTGTCGCGCCGGGGCGACCTCTACCCGCCGGCGCTCGCCGGCCAGGGGCTCGCCCCCGGCCGCTTCCTCATCGCCCGCGCGCGCTCCGACGCCGAGGTGCTCTGGGCCATGGAGGAGGGGCTGCGCTGCGTCCGCCTCGCCGCCGTGGTGGGCGAGGTCGAAGGGCTCGACCGCCTCGCCGGACGGCGCCTGCAGCTCGCCGCCGAGGCCAGCCGTAACGAGACAAGCGGCGTCACCGCCTTCGCGCTGCACCGCCGCTTCCGGCCGCCGCGCGCCGGCCGTGCCGCCAGCGCCGCGCTCAGCCGCTGGCGGGTGACGCCAAGGGCTTCAGGGGCGCCTTCGCAAGACCTTTGGGGGGAGTCTTTCATCGGCCGCCCGCGCTGGCGGCTCGACCTCCTGCGCTGCCGCGGGGCGGCGCCGGGATCCTGGCAAGTGGAGTGGGACGATGCGGCGTGTGGTTTCTCTCTGGCTGCCGCGCTTCGCGACCGATCGCTGGGAGCGTGCCCGGGCCGCGCAGCGGCCGCCGGGCCGGCCCCCGGACCAGCCGCCGGCTTCCGCCGGGCCGGCTGAGCCGCGGCAGCCGCTGGCCCTGGTCGCCGACGAGCCGGGTAAGGGCGGCGGTGGACGCCTCGTCCTCGCGGCGGTGAACGCGGCGGCGGCGGCCGGCGGCCTCGCCCCCGGCCTGCCGCTGGCCGAGGCGCGCGCCCTGCTGCCCGGCCTCGTCACCGTCCCCCACGAGCCGGAAGTGGATGCCCGCGCGCTGGCCACGCTGGCCGCCTGGTGCGCCCGCTACACCCCCTGGACGGCGCCGGGCGACCTGCACGAAGAAAGCGGAGGTGCCGCGGGCATCCTGCTCGACGTCACCGGCTGCTGCCACCTCTTCGGCGGCGAGCGCGCCCTGCTGGAGGACCTGCAGGCCCGCCTCCGGCGCTTCGGCTATACGGCGCGCGCGGCGCTGGCCGACAGCCTCGGCGCCGCCTGGGCCATGGCCCGCTTCGCCACCTCGCCGGCGCACCCCTGCGTCGTCGTCACGCCCGGCCGGCAGCGCGCCGCCCTGGCGCCGCTGCCGCCGGCGGCGCTGCGCCTGCCCGCGGTCACGGGGGAACTGATGGACCGCCTGGGCCTGCGCCGCGTCGGGGACCTCTATCCCCTCACGCCCGCCGTGCTGACGCCGCGCTTCGGGGCGCTGGCCGTGCGCCGCCTCGCCCAGGCCCTCGGCCTCGAGCCCGAGGCGCTGTCGCCGCAGCAGGCCCCCGCCGCCCACCTCGTGCGGCGGATCTTCGCCGAGCCGGCCGCCGACCCCGACGACCTCGCCCGCGCCGTCACCCTGCTGCTCGACCATCTCTGCCGCGAACTGGCGCGCGCCGGGCGCGGCGCACGGCAGTTGGAACTGACCGCCTACCGCAGCGACGGCAGCCTGCAGCGCCTCACCCTCGGCACCAGCCGGCCGAGCCGCGACGCCAAACACCTGCGCCGCCTCTTCACCGAGAAGCTGCCGCGCCTCGACCCCGGCTTCGGCATCGAGGTGATGACCCTCGGCGCCACCCTGACGGCGCCGCTGGCCGCGCAGCAGATGACGTTGGATCCCGCTTCGGCATCGCCGGGCGCGGGCGCGAAGGACATCCCCGAACTGGTCGACCGCCTCGCCGGCCGCCTCGGCGAGGGTGCCGTGCGCGCGCCGCGCCTCAAGCAAAGCCATGTCCCCGAGCGTGCCTTCGCCCTCGCGCCCGCCGGTGGAGAAGAGGCAAACGACGACTGGCAGAAGACGCCGCACCCGAAACTGCGCCCGCTGCGCCTGCTCGCGCGCCCGGAACCCGTCGAGGCCGTCTCGCTGTTGCCCGACTACCCGCCGGCGCGCTTCCGCTGGCGCCGCGTGCTGCACCAGGTGGCCCGCGCCGAAGGCCCCGAACGCCTGCTCGGCGAATGGTGGGCAAATGATGAAGAACAATCCAACGCCGCTCCGCGCGACTACTTCCGCGTCGAAGACACCGACGGCCGCCGCTACTGGCTCTACCGCGCCGCCGGCCGATGGTTCCTGCACGGACTGTTCGGATGAAACAACCGCAGCCCCTGCTCCCTTACGGGATCAGGACTCTTTTAGTCTCCCCTCGCCCCAACGGGGAGAGGGTTGCGAAGGCTTAGCGCACTCGTGCGCTTAGCCGGAGCTGGGTGAGGGGGATGGTGAAGTGTGCTGAACAGAAGGTGGGAAGATGACCTTGTCGAAAGCGAGAAACCTCCGCCGCAACCAGACCGATGCGGAACAGAAGCTATGGTCTCTCCTGCGTGACAACCAGCTCGCCGGCTGCAAATTCAGGCGCCAAGTCCCGCGCGGCGCTTACGTCGTCGACTTCGCCTGCCTGCGTCGCAAGCTGATCGTCGAACTGGATGGCGGCCAGCACGCCGATGCGGTTCAAATCGCAAAGGATCGCCGCCGCACCGCCTGGCTGGAAAGTGAAGGGTATAGGGTTCTCCGTTTCTGGAACAGCGATGTGCTGACCGGCATGGACGGTGTCCTGTCGACCATTGCTCGGGCATTGGAGCAGCGGCGTCCCCCTCACCCAGCTCCGGCTAGGTTCGCTCACGCTCACCAAGCCTGCGCAACCCTCTCCCCGGTGGGGCGAGGGAAAGAAAAGCAGGGTGAGGGGGAAGCGATGTCGCGGCACGACGCCAGGTCCGAAGCCGAACAGAAACTCTGGGCGCGCCTGCGAGGCCGCGGGCTGCAAGGCTACAAGTTCCGCCGCCAGGTTCCCCTGGGGCCTTTCATCGTCGACTTCTGCTGCTACGACGAACGCCTCGTCATCGAACTCGACGGCGGGCAGCACCGCGATCCCGCGCGCACGCTCTGGCTGGAAAGCCGCGGCTTCCGTGTTCTGAGATTCTGGAACAGCGAGGTACTGGAAAACATGGATGGCGTGCTAACGCGGATACTGGAAACATTGGAGCAGCCGTGAGTGCCCCCCTCACAAAACAAATGAAACCCTCGCCCCAACGGGGAGAGGGTTGCGAAGTCTTGCGCGAACGACGTTCGCGCTTAGACGAAGCTGGGTGAGGGGGGGACGCCGCTCCCATGCCGAAACCTAGAACGCCCTCACCCCCCAGCTACGTCCCGCTTGAGGTGACCAGCAACTACTCCTTCCTGCGCTCGGGCTCGCACCCGGAGGAGTTGGTGCTGGGGGCCGCGGCGCTCGGGCTGCCGGCGGTGGCGATCGCCGACCGCAATTCCCTGGCCGGGGTGGTGCGCGCCCATGTGGCGGCCAAGGAGGTCGGCATCCAGCTGCTGGTCGGCGCGCGCCTGGTGCCCACAAACGGATCGGAAGTCCTCTGCTTTCCGAGCGACCGCGCCGCCTACGCGCGGCTTTGCCGCCTGCTCACGCTCGGCAAGCGCCGCGCCGAGAAGGGCGGCTGCCTGTTCTCGTTCCAGGAACTCCTCGACCACGGCGAAGGCCAGGTCTTCGTCGTCCTTCCCGAAGGAAACTACGAAGACGCGCTGCGCCAACTCGCGGCGGCCTATCCGCGCGACAGCTATCTCGGCGCCCACGCGCTCTACCGCGGTGACGACGCGCGCCGCCTCGCCGCCCTCGCGGCCCTGGCGCGATCCGCCGGCGCCGGCCTTGCCGCCTGCAACGACGTGCGCCTGCACGAGGCCGGCCGCAAGCCGCTGCTCGACGTCGTCACCTGCATCCGCGAGCACTGCACCATCGACAGCGCCGGCTACCTGCTGGAGGCCAATGCCGAGTGCCATCTGAAGCGGCCGGAGGACATGGCGCACCTCTTCCGCGCCTGTCCCGAGGCCCTCGCCAATACCCTGGAGATCGCCCGGCGCTGCAGCTTCTCCCTCGACGAACTGCGCCACGACTACCCGGAAGAACTGACCACCGGTGGCCGCACGCCGCAGGCGGAGTTGGAACATCTCACCTGGATCGGCGTGCGCCACCGCTATCCGGAAGGCGTGCCGGCGCGCGTGCGGGCCGCGCTGCGCCACGAGCTGGACCTCATCGGCCGGCTCGGCTACGCGCCCTACTTCCTGACGGTCGAGGACACGGTCCGCTTCGCGCGTTCGCGCGGCATCCTCTGCCAGGGCCGCGGCTCGGCGGCCAACTCCGCCGTCTGCTTCTGCCTCGGCATCACCGAGGTCGACCCGGCGCGCATGGACCTGCTGTTCGAGCGCTTCGTCTCCGCCGAGCGCCAGGAGCCGCCGGACATC
Source organism: Kiloniellaceae bacterium (assembly GCA_050330205.1). GTDB lineage: Bacteria > Pseudomonadota > Alphaproteobacteria > Kiloniellales > Kiloniellaceae > Pelagibius. Next base: position 15,174 of record JBHJOA010000084.1, on the reverse strand, counting down.
GACGTCGACTTCGAGCACGAGCGCCGCGAGGAGGTGATGCAGTACATCTACGCCAAGTACGGCCGCGAGCGCACGGCGCTGACCGCCACCGTCATCTGCTACCGCTCGCGCGGCGCCCTGCGCGAGGTCGGCAAGGCCATGGGGCTCTCCGCCGACACCATCGCCGCGCTGGCCACCAACACCTGGAGCTGGAGCCGCGAGGGCGTCGAGGAGTCCTCGGTGCGCGAACTCGGCCTCGATCCCGGCGACCGCCGCCTCGCCCAGGCGCTGGCGCTGACCCATATGCTGATCGGCTTCCCGCGCCACCTCTCCCAGCACGTCGGCGGCTTCGTGATGACGCAGAGCCCGCTCTGCGAGGTCGTGCCGATCGAGAACGCGGCGATGGCGGACCGCACCGTCATCGAGTGGGACAAGGACGACCTCGACGCCCTCGGCATCCTCAAGGTCGACGTGCTGGCGCTCGGCATGCTGACCTGCCTGCGCAAGGGCTTCGATCTGCTGCGGCGCCACTACGGCCGCGACCTCGCCCTGGCGACGGTGCCGGCCGAGGACCCCGCCGTCTACGACATGCTCTGCCGCGCCGATTCCATCGGCGTGTTCCAGGTCGAAAGCCGCGCCCAGATGTCGATGCTGCCGCGCCTGAAGCCGCGCAACTTCTACGACCTCGTCATCGAGGTGGCCATCGTGCGGCCGGGGCCGATCCAGGGCGACATGGTGCATCCCTACCTGCGCCGCCGCGACGGCAAGGAGCGCGTCGACTATCCCTCGGAGGAGCTGCGCCGGGTGCTGGGCAAGACCCTCGGCGTGCCGCTGTTCCAGGAGCAGGCCATGCAGATCGCCATCGTCGGTGCCGGCTTCCCGCCGGCCGAGGCCGACCGCCTGCGCCGCGCCATGGCGACCTTCAAGCGCCTGGGGACCATCCACACCTTCCGCGACAAGTTCATCCAGGGCATGGTCGTGCGCGGCTACGACGCGGACTTCGCCGAGCGCTGCTTCAAGCAGATCGAGGGCTTCGGCACCTATGGGTTTCCCGAGAGCCACGCGGCGAGCTTTGCGCTGCTGGTCTATGTCTCCGCCTGGATGAAGCACCACTACCCGGCAGTCTTCGCGGCTTCGCTGCTGAACAGCCAGCCCATGGGCTTCTACGCGCCGGCCCAGCTCATCCGCGACGCCCGCGAGCACGGTGTCGAGATCCGCGCGCCCGACGTCAACTCGAGTGACTGGGACTGCACCCTGGAGCCGGCCTCAGATGGAAACGGCCATGCGCTGCGTCTCGGCCTGCGCCAGGTGAGGGGCTTCGCCGAGGAAGACGCGCAGGCCCTGGTCGCCGCGCGCGGGCCCGGGACAGAAGGGCGCTATCCCGATCCGCTTTCGCTGTGGCGCCGCGCCGGCCTGAAGCCCCTTGCGCTGGAAGCCCTGGCGCGCGCCGATGCCTTCCGCTCCCAGGGCCTGGCGCGGCGCGAGGCGCTCTGGGCGGTGAAGCGCCTGCCCGGCGAGAGGAAGAAATCCGCGCCGCTGCCGCTCTTCGCCGCCGCCGGCATCGAGGACCGCGGCGCCGAGCCGGAAGTCACGCTGCCGAAGATGGGATTGAGCGAACACGTGGTCGACGACTACCTCGCCCTGCGCTTCTCCCTGAAGGCGCATCCACTGGCCTTCCTGCGCGAGGGCTTGGCCGCAGAGGGCGTCGTCGAGTCCATGCGCCTCGCCGAGTTGAAGCCGGGCAGCCGCGTGCAGGTCGCCGGCCTGGTGCTGGTGCGCCAGCGCCCGGGCAGCGCCAGCGGCGTCATCTTCGCCACCCTTGAGGACGAGACCGGCGTCGCCAACGTCATCGTCTGGCCGGCGGTCTTCGAGCGCTACCGCGCCGTGGTGCTGAAGGCGAGCCTGCTGGCGGTCAAGGGCAGGCTGCAGCGCGAGGGCCTGGTGATCCACGTGGTCGCCGAGGAACTGGCCGACATGACCAGCCGCCTCGCCGGTCTGAAGCCAGACCCGGCGCGCGCCGACGAGGTGAAGCGCCCGACCCGCGATCCCAGACCCGACGGGCGTCCGGACATCCGGGCCGACATCCGCCGTCATCCGCGCGACGTCAACCCGATGCCGAAGTCACGCGACTTTCACTGAAACGGCCGCCGCTACATCCTGCCGCGCGGCCGTGGCGGTTCGCCACGGTAAAGCGTCATCACCAGCAAGATGCCGACCCGGCGGCCGTCCTCGGCCAGCGGCAGGGAGAGGCGCTCGGCCTCGATGAAGGTGCGCCCGGGGTTGGACAGCACGCCGCTCTTGCGATAACCCGGCACGCCATGCTCCGCGCAGTCGCGGTGGGCGCGGAAGGCCGCGGTGTTCTCGTAGTCGGGATAGACCTGGTCGAGCCAGGAGCCGGTGACGTCGCGCCCGGTGAACTTCACGATCTCGGTGCCGACCAGGCGGAACCGGAAGCGCAAGGCGACGCCTCCCTGGGGGCTGCGCTTCACGTCGATCATCCAGATGTTGGGCAGCAGCTCGGGGATGTCGAGAGGATCGAGATGGCGCCGCCCCGGCAGGCCGCCGCCGGGCGGGTGAATCGACTGCCAATAGTCGTAGAGCGCCTTGATCTTCGGCGCGGCGTCGGCGGGCAGGGAGAAGGCAAAATCCTCGGGCATTGGCGGCAGGTGTAGCCTCATAGCCCTTAAGATAGGTTGGCGTTTGCGGCAATTCTTGGGCGATTGGGTGGCAATCCGACCACAGGCTGCATGCCCCCGGGCGCGGCAAGGAGGCAAGGAGGCTTAGTCCGGGCCACCCCCGCCCGCATCTGGTAGCATTTGCGCGAAGCAGGGGGAGACGCCATGACCGACGCGTCGCCGCGGCAGGTCCGTACTCTTGGCAGCTACCTGCGCGATCACTGGCAGGGCCGTCAATCGCTCGCCTGGTCGTTCTGGGTGAACCTGGTGCTGCTGCGTGCGGCCATCCTCGGGCTCGACCGCTTCACCCGGCCGCCCTTCGTCGAAGATCCGGCGACGGTCGCCGCCCTCACCGTCGTCTTCTTCGCGGTCTGCCACCTGGCGGTCTTCGCCTGGCAGATCGTCGGCGTGGTGCGCGCCTGCGACGCCTACCAGAGCAACTTCGGCGCCAGCGGCCTGCTGCTGGTAATCTATCTCGCCATCGCCGCCGCGGTGGCGCTCACGCTGGTCAGCGCCATCGGCGCCTTCCTGCGGCTGTTCCAGCCATTGGAGGGAGAGCCGGACTATCTGGCCTGGGAGCGTGCCCGCGCCGCCCGCTACGAGCTGCGGCTGGATGCGGCGGCGCCCGGGCTGCTGCACTTCGCCGGCAGCTTCGAACTCGGCGTCACCCGCAAGCTGGCGGCGCTGCTGGACGAGCATCCCGGCATCCGCGCCATTACGCTCGACAGCCCCGGCGGCCAGGTCTTCGAAGGTCGCGGCGTCGCCATGCTGGTGCAGCAACGCGGGCTCGACACCTACGTCTTCGGGCGCTGCAACTCGGCCTGCACCACCGCCTTCATCGCCGGGCGCACGCGCAGCCTGGGCCCGCACGGCCGGCTCGGCTTCCATCAGCATTGGCTGGATGCGGACTATCCCGCCTACCTGGCCGACCCGGCGGCCGAGATGCAGCGAGACCTCGAATTCTACGCGGAGCAGGGCGTTACGGCGGCGTTCCGCGAGCGGGTTTTCGTGATGCCGCGCGAGGGCCTGTGGTTTCCGACGCCCGGCGAACTCCTGACCGCCGGCGTCGTCCACCGCATCGACGCCGCGCCGCCGCCTGCTACGCCACGCCAGCCTTGGCCTTGAGGCCGTGCTTGGCCAGCGAGCGGCCGAGGTCCCAGACCGCGCCGCCGATCTGGTGGCAGTCGCCGATGACGTCGTCGAAGGCGGAGACGATCCACTGCCGGTCGGTGTCGTCGATGGTAAGTGCCGGTAAAAGCTTGATGATGTAGTTGTCGTCGCCGGCGACCTGGCAGAGCACCTGGTGGTCGCGCAGCAGCGGGATCAGGATCATCTGGCAGAACAGGCCGCGGCGCGCGGAATCCATCAGGTGCCAGGCGGCTTTCAGCTTCAGGCTCTTCGGCGGCCCGAACTCCAGGCCGATCATCAGGCCCTTGCCGCGAACTTCCTTCAGGAGTTCATGTTTGGTGGCCAACCCATTGAGATCGTTCAATAGCGCCCGACCGGTGTCCGCCGCGCGCTCGACCAGCCTTTCATGTTCCAGCACCTCCAGGGTGGCGATGCCGGCGGCCATGGCCAGGTCGTTCTTGCCGAAGGTGGAGCCGTGCACCAGCGCGCGGTCCATGCGGTCGAACAGCTTGGCGAAGATCCAGTGCCGCATGGCGACGGCGCCGACCGGCACGTAGCCGCCCGACAGCGCCTTGGCCAGCAGCACCATGTCCGGCTCGACGCCGTAGTGCTCGCAGGCGATGAAGCGCCCGGTGCGGCCGAGGCCGGTCTGGATCTCGTCGGCGACGAAGAGCGCGCCGTGGCGCCTGCAGAGGCGCGCCGCGTCGGCGAGGTAGCCGTCGTCGGGCAGGTAGACACCCTTGCCCTGGATCGGCTCGACAACGAAGGCGGCGACCTGACCGGCCTTCAGCGCCGCCTCGAGGGCCGGCAGGTCGTTGAAGGGGATCTTCACGCAGTCCGGCAGCAGCGGGCCGAAGCCCTTGCGGAACACCTCCGTGCCGTTCAGCGACAGCGCGCCGTAGGTGAGGCCGTGGAAGGCGTTGGCGCAGTAGAGGATCTTCGGCCGGCCGGTGGCCATGCGGGCGAACTTGATGGCGGCCTCGACGGCCTCGGTGCCGGAGTTGCAAAAGAACATGCGCTCCATGCCCGGCAGCCGCGCCAGCAGCTTCTCGGCCAGCACGCCGGCGAGCAGCGAGACGTCGAGCTGCACGAGGCCCGGCAGCTGCGCTTCCAATACCTGGCGCAGGGCGGCGGCGACGGCGGGGTGGTTGCGCCCCAGGGCGAAGACGCCGAAGCCGCTCAGCAGGTCGAGGTAGCGCTGCCCGGCGACGTCGTAGAGGTGCGGGCCCTCGCCGCGTGCGAAGTTCACGTCGTAGCCGAGGGTTTTCAGCACCCGCACCAGCTGCGCGTTCAGGTGCTTCTCGGTCAGCGCATACTTCTCGCCCTGACGTTCGGCCAGGATGGACGCGAGATCGAAGGTCATGGGCGAAGCTTCTTTCCAAGGCATGGAGGGGCAAGGGCCGGACGGCGGCGCCGCAAAGATCGGCGATACTGCATGTCCCACGAGGAGTCTTAAGGGGCGCCGGCCCCGGCGGCAAGGGCTACCGGTGGGACAGGACACTGGTGAACCGCGCCGCCGCTTACTATCGCTTCCTCATCGGCCAGCCCTGCGACAGCGGCGAACCGCTGGCGCGCTGAAGGGCCGACGGAGCCGCAGCTCCCCCCCCGAAGGCCGCGGACCGTTCGTCTCAGTTCAGCAGGCGGCAGTCGCTGAGCGCGGTATCGGCCTGACCCAAATCCTTGGGCACCAGGATGCAGAGCGCGTTGGAGCTTCCCTTGGTCAGCAGCAGCGTGAAACCGCCCGAGGCGCCGGCCGCCTGGTCGAGCTTCCAGCCCGCCGACAGCAGCGACTCCAGGCTCTGCTTCATGGGTTCGAAGCGCGTATCGACGCCGTGGGGGACCAGCGCCGCGGTCAGTTCGTCCATCAGCGAGGGGCCTTCGCTGGCGCCGTGACCTTCCTGGCTCCCGGCCTGGCTCCCGGCCTGGCCCCCGGCGCCCGCCGTCGCCGCCGCGCTGGTGGCGACGCGGGCCAGCGGGAGGGTCGGCCCGCCGGGTATCGCCAGGCTCGCGTGGTCGGCGTCGCGGAAGGTGAAGGTCGCCGGCGGGTTGCCCGGCGGCCCGATGTAGATGAGATAGGTCCCGCCGCTGCCCTCGGCGGTGTAGGGAATCTCCGGCTCGCCGTCGCCGAACTGCAGGGTGTGGGCGGTGAAGGTGATCTCCCCTCGCTCGCCGGAACCCGGATCCTCGCCGGCCCAGACGCCGACGAGAAGGCTGTTCTCCTGTGCGCCGGCAGCGGCGCTCCAGGCGGCAAGGCAAATGGCGGCGGCGAAGGCCAGGAACGAAGCACGCATGAACGGTTTTCCCACTGTGTTGGCGGCGGCGGAGCGGCGCTCAGCCGGCGCGGCCGGCGCGCAAGGCCGGCGGCGAACAGGGAAGGCAGGATACCTGGCGAGGCGCCGAGTATAGCGCCGCCGCCGTAACGGAAGGGGAGAAAAATCGCCCTGACCTTGCCCGCGCCGCCGAGCGGCGGCATCATCGGCGGGCAAGTGGCGTCGACGTCCGGAACCCCGCGCGAGGGGCACCGGGCAGGAAACCGCCGCGCAGGGAAGGGCGTAGTGAAGGTGTCGTGGAAAGTCCCGCCAGGTCCGGCGGCGCTTGGGCTGGCTTGCCTGGGGGCCCTGGGACCGGCATGGCCGGCACCGGCCGCGGAGCTGCCGGGCGCCGCCGCCGCGCGCATCGAGCAGGCGGCCGCGGTGACGGCCGGTGAGGGCGCCGAGCTGAGTTTCGACGCTGCCGGCGAGGGAACCCTGGCGGACAGCTTCACCGTGACCGCCGCACCCTACACGGCAGTTTCGTTTACCTTCGCCGCGGCCTCCGCGACCGGCGCCGACGCGGGGGGCGGCCCGGGCAACTTCGCCCATGACGCCGGGCCGACCCCGGCGACCGATGCCGCCGGCCGCCTGACGGTCAGGGTCGCCGCCGACCTGCCGGCCGCGCCCGGCGCCCAGGCGGGCGATTTTCCCGGTGCTTTCCCCGGCGCTTTCCCGGGCGTTTTTCGGGCCGGTTACCTGGTCATCGTGAATTATTGACGCGCCCCGGCAACGCCGGCCGGCATACCTCTCTTTAAGGTTTCATCGGCAGACTTATGCCCCGGGACCATTCAGGGTCCGGGACCCCCGGGTTCTGGAGTCACTGGGGCCTGGAATCACTGAGGTCCGCAATCACTGGGCCAATCCGGGCCGAACCTGGGCAGGTGCGATGAACGTCGAGCCGAGACAGCCGGAAGGGAGCGCCGCGGGCCGGCACCAGCCGACGCCGGCGCTGCAGCGCGTGTTGCGGCGGCTGCCGGCGGAGCTGCGCGGCGGCTTCACCCCGGCGCAGCTCGTCGCCCTGGACCGCGCGCTCGACGCCAACAACCCGACGCGCCACGTCATCAACCTGCGCCTGACGCTGTTCGGCGCCGCCTACCTAGTGGTGCTCGCCGGGCCGGAGCGCCGCGACCAGGCGCGCCGCGCGCTGGAGCGCGAGAAGCACCCGCTGGCCACCCCCGGCAACCTGGCCGTGCTGGGCCTGCTTGCGGCGCTGGGCCTGTCGGCCGGCTACGCTCTGCGCGTGCTGGTGGTCGGAGGCTAGCGGCCATGGTGACGCTCTCCACGGCCGCCGCCGAGTTCCGCCGCCTGCTCGCCGACGAGGGCGGCTTCTCCTTCATCGACTGGGCGATCACCGTCAGCCTGGTGTCGATGATCGTCGGCTTCTTCATCCCCGATCTCTGGGCGCTGTTCGACGAGGTCATCGGCGGTGTCACCGGCGACGTCGCGGGCATCAACAAGAAAATGAGCATGCAGTAGGCGGGGGCGGGCGCCTCGCCGCTCCCTCCGAAGGGCGGTTGCCTGCCCCGAATGCGCGCCCGCGCCCGCGTAGGCGCGGCGGGCGGCGGCGTTGTAGGATGACGCGGGCGTACGCATGGTACGCGACGCGGCGGCGGCCGGCGGGAAGCGATGGCCGACAGCGACCTCATCAACGACGAGCTGGAGCGCGTCTACCGGCTCTACGGCGAACGCACGCGGCAGTTCCGACGCGGGCTCTATGTCCTTGTCGTCGCCGGGCTGGCGGTCTTCGTGCTGCTGGTGGTGCCCTTCCTCACCTTCCGCGACCAGCTGGCCGCCACCCAGGCGCGCGCGGCGGACCTCGCCGTCGAACTTCAGGAGGCCCGCGCCCGCGTCGCCGACACCGGGACGAGCCTGGCTCGCTTCGAGGAAATCCGCGAGCGCTTCGAGATCTTCAAGGCCGAGACCACCGAGTTCGCGTTCTTCGAGGAACTGCTGCGCGAGGCGGAGGCCCATGCCGACGAGTTGGAGTCGCTGCGGCAGTCCTTCGCGCGCAGCCCGGACCCGGGCATGCAGGCCTGGGTGCGCGGCGAGGCGCGGCAGCCGCCGCAGGAGATCGTCGATACCAGCCGTCACCTGCACGGCCTGGCGCGCGACGCCTGCTACTGGGACAGCGGCACGCCGCGCGTCACCTGCCGGCTCTGCGTCGACTTCATGGGCGCGCACGATGCGGCGGCGCGGCAGATCGGGAGCCTGCCGGCCGTCGGCGCGGAGCTGGCCGGCCCGGCGACGGCGGACCTCGAGCGACAGGTGGACCGCGCCTGCGCCTGGCTGACCGCCGGCGAGCCGCACTGGCGGCACGGCGAGCGCTTCGCCGCCCTCGGCGATCCCGCTTCCCCGGACATCGGTTTCCTGCGCGGCTGGTACAACGACGACCTCGTCGCCTATGTCGACCGGCTTTACGGCCTGCGGGCGGAACTGCGGCGGGCGCTGGCGGAGCGCGGCCTGGAGGTGGAGCGGCTGCAGCGCGCGCTGGCGGCGGCGGGCGAGCGCCTCGCGGTGCTGGAGGCGCAGCTCGGCCGCATCGCCGGCTTCGACCGCCTGGACACGCCGGTGGGCGCCCTGCCGCTCGGCCTCGGCCAGCTCGTGCTGCTGTTTCCGGTGGCGCTCGGCTTCGGCTTCCTGGTCGTCGCCAACGCCTATGCCGGCAGCGTCGAGCTGCGGCGCGCCTTCGTGCGGCTCTGCCGCAAGCGCGACGCCGCCGGCGAGGTGATGGACGCGCGCCACATCGCCGCCATCGCGCCGCTCTGGCTCGACCGCGCCGCGCCGCTGGGCGCGCGCGCCGCCAGGTGGGCGATCCTGCTGGTCCCGCTGGCGCTGACGCTGGCCAACCTGGTGCTGATTGCCGCCACCGCCGCGCTCACCGCGCAGCTGCCCGACGACTCCGCCATCCCGCCGGCGGCCTACCTGCTGCTCTACGCCGCCAGCCTCGCGCTCTTCGCCGGCACGCTCTGGTACGTCTGGCATTGCGGGCGCGAGGGGGAGGAGGAAGAGTAGAGGGCGCTGAGCATACCGATGCGCGAGAAACATCTTGCGTAGCGGCCAATTGCGAGAAATAATGTTCCTTATTTGTTCCATTTCTTGGCGGTTGCGGCATGCCACAGAAGAAGTTTGGAAGTCTCGATTCGACCGGCCGTAAGTTGGACGTCATCGGGGCCTATCTCGAAATCTACCAGAAAGCGTTGAGCGGAAAGTTTGAGGAGACAATCTATGTCGACGCATTTGCGGGTTCCGGAGAGGTCCCGATTGGACAAATCAACAGTGGCCTTCTCGCAGATGACGATGAAGCAAGGAATGTGTTGGTCGGCTCGGCCGTGCGAGCGGTCGAGGTCGATCCTCCATTCAGTCGATATATTTTTATCGACAAACAGGAGAGGTGCATTGAGGCTCTTCGACAGAGGCTTCAAGGGAACAAGAATTATGATCGAATCGAATTCTACCCGGGTGACGCAAACGAACTCGTTCAGGTATTTTGCAAGCGGGGAGAATGGAAAAGCCGGCGCGGAGTCGTCCTCCTTGACCCGTTCGGGAGTCAAGTTGCCTGGGCGACGGTCGAAGCAATTGCAGCGACACGGGCACTGGATCTCTGGTATCTGTTTCCGGCCGGATTGAGTGTGTTTCGGCAAATCAGTTCAGATGGCCGCGTTGATTCAACCCATGAACCTTCACTGACAAGAATCTTTGGTACAGTTGAGTGGAAGTCCGCGTTCCTGAGACCTTCGGCGCAAGACGATCTGTTTGGCGATGCTCCGCGTCAGGAAAAGGTGGTGACTGCCGAAAGTGCTGCAAACTTCATGATCGATAGAATGAAAAGTGTATTTCGCGGTGGCGTGCTGGATATCAAGATTCCGCTCGGGAACAAGCGAAGCTATCCTTTGTACTATCTGCTGTTTGCCTGGGGAAATGAGTCGCCCAAAGCCAAAGAGTTGGCTATGAAGCTTTCCAAAGCAGCCATCAAAATCACGGATCGGAAGTATGGCAGGTCTGTCTGATATCGAATGGACCGATGCGACCTGGAATCCTGTCGCCGGATGCCGGGTTCTGTCGGCGGGCTGTACTAACTGCTATGCGATGCGAATGGCCGCTCGATTGCAGGCGATGGACCACCCATCATACAGAGGGACTACGAGAAAGAGCGGTGGCCGGTATGTTTGGACCGGCAGAACGAACCTTGTCGAGAATGCGCTAACCATCCCATTGGGATGGAAGAAGCCAAGGTTCGTTTTCGTCAACTCGATGTCTGACCTGTTCCAAGATTCCGTCCCATTCGAATTCGTTGGAAGGATCTGGGAGGTCATGGAAAGAGCTAGTATCCACACCTTTCAGATTCTGACAAAGCAGCCTGAGCGGATGGCCGAGTTTCTCGATCATCGAGGTGGAACGCCGCTGAGAAATGTCTGGTTAGGGACGTCGGTGGAAGATGAGCGGGTTGCTTCGCGAATCGACGCATTGCGGCAGTGCGACGCGGTTGTTCGGTTCATTTCGTTCGAGCCCCTGATCGGTCCTGTCGGCGCCATCGATCTATCGGGAATTCATTGGGCAATCGTTGGTGGAGAATCAGGCCCGGGGGCGCGGGAACTCAAATCGGAATGGGTGGAACAGATTCTCTCGCAGTGCGATCGCCAGCGCGTACACTTCTTCTTCAAACAGTGGGGCGGGGTAAACAAGAAGCGAGCCGGAAGAACATTCAAGGGGCGCACCTGGGATGAAATGCCCGCTGCACATGTCGGTTAGGCATGTTCAGTGATCGAGGCAGCCTTACAATGCCGAGTTGGATGCGCCTGTCGGCGACCTCGCCGGAGATTCCAGGCGGCCTCCTTGTCCGGCTGTGCATAGGCTCGATCTCAAGATCTCACTAACGCGACGCAGCCCGATCCCGCAGTGGGAAGAGGGGCGCGACGACTACCGCTCCGCCGCCGGACTGAGTCCCGAGAACAGTTCGTGCAGGCGGGTGGCGTAGGCGGTGGGCTGCAGGCCGTACTGGCGTTCCAGTTCCAGGATGCGGCCGCTGAGGTGCCACTTCACCACCATGCCGGACAGCAGCGCGGCGAAGGCCGCCTCGCCCTTGCGCACGGCGAGGCCCCAGGGCGCCTCGTCGAGGCTCGGCAGCGGCATCTTCCAGCCCTGCCAGTCGGGCTCGGCGAGGCGCGCGACGATGAAGGAATCCTCGTAGACGAAGGCGACGCAGCGGTTCTGGCGCAGCGCCGTCAGCGCCTCGGCGGTGCCCTTGAAGGCGACGATCTCGGCGCCGAACTCATCGGCGGCGCTGCGGTTGGCGAAGGCGCCCTGGATGCCGCAGACCGGCTCGCCCTTCAGGTTCTCCCAGCGCTGGAAGGGGCCCCGGGTCAGGATGTTGGCGCCGGAGGCGTAGTAGCCGGGATCGACCACCAGCACCGCCTCGCGCCGCTCCTCGCGGTCGGCCATGGTGGCGATGATCAGGTCGATCCGGCCGTCCTCCAGCAGCTGCAGGCGGTCGGAGGCGACCACCGGCACCAGTTCCAGGTTGACGCCGAGCACCGCGGCGACGTCGCCGGCGAGGTCGGGCTCCAGGCCGGCGATGCGGCCGTCGGCACCGAGGAAGCCGTAAGGCGCGTAGTCGGTCTTCACGCCGACCACCAGCTTGCCGCGCTTCCTGATGTCGTCGATGGCATCGGCCCGGGCAATGCCCGAGGTCGCGGCGGCCGCGGCGAGGACGGCGATGCCGGCGGCCAGCGCCAGGGCCCTGCTCCAGATGGTCATACGTTCCTAGTCTTCCCTTGCTTCGGCGCGGCAACAGTTCGTCGCGCCACCCTAGTCCCGCGCCGGTCGCCTGTCCACGCGGGGGTCCGCAATTCGATATCCGGCGGCTCCGGTGCCCGCTTCGCTTGACCCCGCGGGGAAAGGGCGGGACAGTCCGGCCAAACCGCCGACCGGGCCCATAGGGACAACGGGGCCGACAGGGCAAAGGTGCCAACAGGGAAGACCATCATGGAAAGCCGCGACATGACCGCCGAGAAGGCCGCGCCGAACCTGAAGACCAGGGGCGACGCCACGGGGGACGGGGACGACAGCCGGAGCGAGGCGCTGCGCCGGGCGCTGCGCGACCATCTGCGCAAGGACGAAACCGCCGTGGTCCGCGGCCTGCTGGATGCCGCCAGCCTGCCGCACGATTGCCAGGATCGCATCGCCGAGCAGGCGCGGCGCCTGGTGGCGGCGGTGCGGCGCGAACGCGTCGGCCTCGGTGGGCTCGACGCCTTCCTGCACGAGTTCGAGCTGTCGAGCCGCGAGGGCGTGGTGCTGATGTGCCTCGCCGAGGCGCTGCTGCGGGTGCCGGATTCCCTCACCGTCGACAAGCTGATCAAGGACAAGATCGCCGACGCCGACTGGGAGGCCCACCTCGGCCAGTCCGATTCGCTGTTCGTCAACGCCTCGACCTGGGCGCTGATGCTGACCGGCCGGGTGGTCAAGCTGCGCCGCGAGGACGAGCGCGACCTCGCCGGCACCCTGCGTGCCATGGTGCAGAAGTCCGGCGAGCCGGTGATCCGCAGCGCGGTCACCCAGGCCATGCGCATCCTCGGGCGCCAGTTCGTCATGGGCCGCAACATCGGCGAGGCGCTGGAGCGCGCCAAGGCCAACGAGAAGAAGGGCTACCGCTACTCCTACGACATGCTGGGCGAGGCGGCCCGCACCATGGACGACGCGAAGCGCTACTTCGAGGCCTACCGCAAGGCGATCGCCGCCATCGGCAAGGTCGCGGACGGGAGAGGGCCGCTCGATGCGCCGGGCATCTCCATCAAGCTCTCGGCGCTGCACCCGCGCTACGTCTATGCCGAGCGCGCGCGGGTGCTGGCGGAGCTGGTGCCGCAGCTGAAGGCGTTGGCCCTGGACGCCAAGGCGGCGGACATCGGCCTCACGGTCGACGCCGAGGAGGCCGACCGCCTCGACCTCTCCCTCGACGTGATCGAGGCGGTCTCCGGCGATCCGGACCTCGCCGGCTGGAACGGCTTCGGGCTGGCGGTGCAGGCCTACCAGAAGCGCGCGCTGCCGCTGCTCGACTGGCTGGCGGAGATGGCGAAGCGCCACAAGCGCCGCCTCATGGTGCGTCTCGTCAAGGGCGCCTATTGGGACAGCGAGGTGAAGCTGGCGCAGGAGCTGGGCCTCGACGGCTATCCGGTGTTCACCCGTAAGGCCTCCACCGATCTCTCCTACCTTGCCTGCGTGAAGCGCCTGCTGGCCGACCCTGAAGCCTTCTACCCGCAGTTCGCCACGCATAACGCGCATTCCGTCGCCTGGATCCTGGAGGCCGCCGGCAACAGGCAAGACTTCGAGTTCCAGCGCCTGCACGGCATGGGCGAGGCGCTCTACCAGCAGATCGTCGGGCCGGAGAAGATGAACCTGCCGTGCCGCATCTATGCGCCGGTCGGCAGCCACGAGGACCTGCTCGCCTACCTGGTGCGGCGCCTGCTGGAGAACGGCGCCAACTCCTCCTTCGTCAACCGCATCCAGGACGAGAAGCTGCCGATCGACGAGATCGTCGCCGACCCGGCGGCCAAGCTGCGCGGCGTCACGCAGATTCCGCACCCGGGGATCCCGCTGCCGGCCGACCTGTTCCAGCCGGAGCGGAAGAACTCCGCCGGCATCGACCTCAACGACCCGCGCAGCCTGGCCGAGCTGCAGCGGGGCATCGATGCCGCCCGCGCCGAGCCCTGGGAGGCCGGGCCGCTGGTGGGCGGTGCGCCGCTCAAGGGCGACTGGCGCGACGTCACCAATCCCGCCGACCGCCGCGAGACGGTCGGGCACATCGCCTGGGCGACGCCGGCCCAGGCCGAGGACGCGCTGGCCCGCGCCAGCCGCGCCGCCTTCGCCTGGAACGCGACGCCGGCGGCCGAGCGCGCCGCCTGCCTGGAGCGCGCCGCCGACCTGATGACGCAGCAGATGCTGCGGCTCATCGCCTTCTGCCAGCGCGAGGCCGGCAAGTCGCTGGGCGACGGTGTGGCCGAGGTGCGCGAGGCGGTGGACTTCCTGCGCTACTACGCCGCCCGCGCGCGCGCCGACTTCGGGCCGCCGACGTCCCTGCCCGGGCCGACCGGCGAGCGCAACGAGATCTCGCTGCACGGGCGCGGCGTTTTCCTCTGCATCTCGCCGTGGAACTTCCCGCTGGCGATCTTCACCGGCCAGGTGGCGGCGGCGCTGGCCGCCGGCAATGCCGTCATCGCCAAGCCGGCCGAGCAGACCGGCCTGATCGCCGCCGAGGCGGTGAAGATCCTGCACCGCGCCGGGGTGCCCGGTGACGCGCTGCACCTGCTGCCGGGCGACGGCCCGGGCATCGCCGCGCCGCTGGTCGCCGACCCCCGGGTGGCGGGCGTCGCCTTCACCGGCTCGACGGAAACCGCGCGGCTCATCAACAAGTCGCTGGCCGGGCGCGACGGCCCCATCGTGCCGCTGATCGCCGAGACCGGCGGCCAGAACGCCATGCTCGTCGATTCGACGGCCTTGCCCGAGCAGGTCGTGGAGGACGTGCTGACCTCGTCGTTCCAGAGCGCCGGGCAGCGCTGCTCGGCGCTGCGCGTGCTGTTCCTGCAGCAGGACGTCGCCGACCGCATGCTGAAGATGCTGAAGGGCGCCATGGCCGAGCTGGTGGTCGGCGACCCGGCGCTGCTCGAGACCGACGTCGGCCCGGTGATCGACGAGGAGGCGCGCAAGGTGCTGGAGGCGCACAAGGCGAAGATGGCGCGCGAGGCGAAGCTGATCCACGAAGTGCCGCTGCCCAAGGGAACCGAGCACGGCTGCTTCGTCGCCCCGGCGGCCTACGAGATTTCCGGCATCGACGCGCTGGAGCGCGAGGTCTTCGGGCCGATCCTCCACGTGGTGCGCTTTGCCGCCGACCGCCTCGACCAGACGCTCGACGCCATCGCCGGCACCGGCTACGGCCTGACGCTGGGCGTGCACAGCCGCATCGACTCGACGGTGGAGCAGGTCTACCGCCGCCTGCCGGTCGGCAACACCTACGTGAACCGCAACATGATCGGCGCCGTGGTCGGCGTGCAGCCGTTCGGCGGCCAGGGCCTGTCGGGCACGGGGCCGAA
>JBHJOA010000083.1:0-24431 GCA_050330205.1 Kiloniellaceae bacterium | reverse complement strand
GCCGGATCAGGCCGGCGGCTGGAACACTTCCTTGAAGCTCTCGCGCAGCCAGCGGATGGTGGCCTGGATGCGCTTGGACTCGACGGTGTCGGGATGGGCGTGGAGGTGCAGGATGCGGACGAGTTCCGGGTCGCCGTCCTGGACGCGGACGAGGCGCTCGTCGGCCTCGGCCAGGCACATGGGCAGCAGCGCCTTGCCGACGCCCTCGCGCACCGCCGAGTGCATGATGCCGGCGTCGGTCGCCATGATGCGCACCGGCTCGTCGCGGGCGCGCAGGCGCTTGTGCGCCGCGGCGATGGCGGGGCGGGTGGCGTCCTCGTCGTGGAAGGAGACCCAGCCGAGGCCCTCGGGCGCCGCCTCGCGCGCGCGGTAGACGGCGTAGGGCACCTCGCCGAGCTTGATGGCGAACTCGCTGTCGCGCGGCTCCGCCTCGAACCACAGCGACAGGGTGGCCTCGCCGCGCGCGCGGGCCCGCGGCGTGAGGGTCACGATGCGCAGGTCGAGGCGCGGATTGGCGGCGAGGAAGGGCGCCATCACGGTGTTCGCCAGACGGTCCAGGGTCCAGGCGTTGCCGAGCAGGCGGACGATGCCGGCCGGGCCTTCCTCCGGCGGGCGGACGGCATCGGTCATGCGGTCGATGCGGCGCTCCACCTCCAGGGCCTGGGCGATGGCGGCCTCGCCGGCGTCGGTAGGGGAAAAGCCGGTCTTCGAGCGCACAAAGAGGATGACCCCGAGGTCCCCCTCCAGGGCCGAGAGCCGGCGGCCGGCGGTGGACTGGTCGATGCCGAGCAGTTGTGCGGCCTGGGTCAGCGAGCCGGTGCGGCCGATGGCCAATGCCACCTTGAGATTGTCCCAGTCCATCACCGCCCCCCGGGCGGGAACCTGTATCCCTGCATTTTCCTTGTGCGCTTTCTCGGGTTCTAGTCCACCGCGTATGGCTGTATCCCATCTTTGCGTATCGCGCGACTGCAAAAGACCCACGTGCCGGATCGCCCCGGCCGGCGGTCGCCCGGTCAACTCGAGGAGGAACCCGTCCGATGGCCCTGACCAGCGACGAAGGCGAGCTGATCCGCAGCAGCTTCCGGCAGGTCTCGCGGGACCGCCAGCAGGCGGCGGCGCGCTTCTACGAGATCCTCTTCGAGAGGGCGCCGGAAACTCGCCACCTCTTCGTCAACACCCTGGAGCAGCAGGGTGCGGAGCTGATGAGCAAGCTCGGTCTCATCGTCGCCGAGATCCAGAACATCGAGGGGCTGGTCCCCGTCCTCGAGGACCTGGCGCTGCGCCACGTCGCCTACGGCGTGAAGCCCGAGCACTATCCGCTGGTCGGCACGGCTCTGCAGCAGATGCTGACCGAGTTCCTCGGCGACGACTTCACGCCGGAAACCCGGGCCGCCTGGGCCAAGGCCTACGACGATCTCTCGTCGCTGATGATCCGCAGCGCCTACAGCCACGAGCGGCCGGTGGCCGCCTCGTGACCCCTGGCGCCGGCACTGTATCGGTCGGGTGCCAATTATATAAATAATATCAATTCATTAGAGAGACGCGGGATTCTTTGAACCGACGCCGCGCCGGCGACGACAAAGAGACAGTCCAACGGCGCACGCGCCGCCCCTTCTTCGCGTTTGCCTGTTCAGGAGATCACTATGATGCGTTCCCTTACCCTGCTTGCCGCCCTGGCGGCGCTGACGGCCGCGATTGCCGTCGGCCAGGGTGCCGACGCCCAGGTTCAGCGCGGCACCGGCAACCTCGCCCCGCAGCCGACCATCGATCCGGGCGCGGGAATCCCGACCCCGCCGACCCCGACACCGACCCGACCGGCCGGACCGGCAGGCTTCCAGGCCAAGCCGACCCAATGCCTGCCCGGTTGGACCCAGGTGCAGCTGACGCACGATCCCCTCGGCCACCTGCAGTACATGACCTGCCAGTCGCCGATCATCGAGTGCCCGGCACCGGGCGACGGCTACACCGTCGGCCTGGAGGTGACCAAGCACACGGTCAACGCCGACGACGGCCGCTTCCGCCTGCAGTACCGCTGCACCTACTACAAGATCCAGGGCTGATCCGGCCCGCGATCCATCCCCCTTGGCGGACCGAGCAGGGCTCTCCCACCCCTCCACCCGGTCCGCCGCCTGCCCCGCAGGCCGCTTTCCTTCTCCACCCCTGAGAGCGGCCTGCGGGGCACCATTGTTCCAGGCCCCGCTTCTCAGCCGCGCCGGCTTCTTCTAAGAAGAAGGCCGCAACACAGGCAGGGAGGCAGCACGATGGCCGGCAGGCTCGACGGCAAGGTGGCGATGGTGGTCGGCGCGGGCTCCTCGGGGCCCGGCTGGGGCAACGGCAAGGCGACGGCCGTGCTCTTTGCCCGCGAGGGCGCCCGGGTGTTCTGCGTCGACATCAATCCGGCGGCGGCCGAGGAGACCGCGGCGATCATCCGCGGCGAGGACGGCGCGGCCGAGTCCTTTCGCGCCGACGTGTCCCGCGCCGCCGAGGTCGAGGCCATGGTGGCGCGCTGCCTGGAGGTCTACGGCCGTGTCGACGTGCTGGACAACAACGTCGGCATCGTCGAGGTCGGCGGCCCGGTCGAGGCCAGCGAAGAAAGCTGGGACCGCGTCATCGACGTGAACCTGAAATCGATGTTCCTCACCTGCAAGCAGGTGCTGCCGGCGATGCTGCGCCAGGGCGGCGGCGCCATCGTCAACATCGGCTCGATCGCCGGCATCCGCGATACCGGCGTACCCTACATCTCCTACTCGGCCAGCAAGGGCGCGGTGGTGCCCTTCACGCGGTCGGTGGCACTGCAGTACGCCCGCCAGGGCATCCGCGCCAACGCCATCCTGCCCGGCCTGATGAACACGCCGATGATCGTCGAGCCGCTGAAAGGCGCCTATGCCGAAGGCGACGTCGACGAGATGATCCGCAAGCGCGACGCCCAGTGCCCGACCGGCAGGATGGGCGATGCCTGGGACGTCGCCTACGCCGCACTGTTCCTCGCCTCGGACGAGGCGAAGTACATCACCGGCACCGAACTGGTGGTCGACGGCGGCATCACCGCGAAGTTTTCCTGAAGCGGCGTCGGCGGGGCCCGCTAATCCTCGCCGGGGGCGGGCAGCTGGCGGCGGCCGACGATGTGGGCCGGCAGCATGCGGAACAGCAT
Source organism: Kiloniellaceae bacterium (assembly GCA_050330205.1). Taxonomy (GTDB): domain Bacteria; phylum Pseudomonadota; class Alphaproteobacteria; order Kiloniellales; family Kiloniellaceae; genus Pelagibius. Next base: position 21,280 of record JBHJOA010000083.1, on the reverse strand, counting down.
CGGCGTGCATACGACGATGAAGAAGATGCGCACGATGTGATGCGTGGCGACCAGGGCGGCGTCGATGGACAGCGCCAGGGCGATGAGGCTCATCTCGGCGACGCCACCGGGCGCGAAGGCGAGGAAGATTCCGATGGTCGGCAGGCCGGTCAAGGGATGCAGCATGACGGCGAAGAGGAGACCGGAGCCGACCAGGATCACCGTGCTGCCCACCGAGGCGACGATGGTCTTGGCGATCAGCGGCAGCTTCACGCCGGCGAAGCGGCAGCCGATGGTGGTGCCGACCACCACCTGTGCCGCGGCCACCAGTTCCATCGGCGGCTGGGCGTCGGTGACGCCGCCGAGATGCAGGGCGGCGGAGAGCAGCATCGGGCCGAGGATCGCGGCCGCCGGCAGGCGCACCAGCTTGGCCAGCACGAAGCCGGCGACGCCGCAGAAGGCCAGCACCAGGATGTCCATGGCGTTGGAGTCCGCCAGCGGGATGCCACCGGCCGGCCGCGGCCCCGGCGTGTAGCCGAAGATCAGCTGCATGAGGAACGGCAGCGTCAGCACCACCAGCAGGATGCGCGAGGTGTGGGTCAGCGAAATGATGCGCTCGTCGCCGCCGAACTGGCCACCCACCACCACCATCTCCGACAGGCCGCCCGGCGCGGCGGAGAAGTAGGCGGTGATCGGGTCGTAGCCGCAGACCTTGCGCAGAAACAAGGTGACCACTCCGGTGGCCGCCAGGGTGTAGATCGCGAGGCCGGCCAGTGAGATCGACCAGTCGCCGATGCGGTCGAGGATCTCCGGCGCGAAGCCGCTGCCCAGCATGACGCCGAGCACGGCGATCATGGCGGTGCGGAACACCACCGGCAGGGCGACCGGCAGGCCGGCAATGGCCGCCACGGTGGTGGTGAACATGGCGCCCAGCATCCAGGCCAGGGGAACGCCGAGCAGGCTGGCGACCCAGGCGCCGCCGGTGCCGATCGTCAGCGCCAGCAGAATCTTGTGCAGGGCGGGCCAGGGTTTCTTCGGTTTGTTTGCCATCACCGGTCCTCCCGGCGGTCGCTGCCTCGACGCCGGACGGAGTCCACCGGTGGCGCGATATCGAGGACGGGCGGCGGCAGGAAATCCACGGCGTGCTGTCAGTCGTTGCGGAAAAGAGCGGACTTCGGGGCGGGAAGGGTGGTGCGGCGCCGGCCAGGGAGAGGGTCGAACGCGTCAGCCACGCAGCCGGTCCTCCAGCCGCTCCATGAAGCGCTCGCAGAGGGCGACCTGTTCCAGGGCGATGAACTCGTCGGGCTTGTGCGCCTGGTCGATGGAGCCGGGGCCGCAGACCACGGCGGGAATGCCGCTGCGGTCGAAGAGGCCGGCCTCGGTGCCGAAGGCGACCTTGCCGGTGGCGTTGCCGCCGCTGAGCGCCTTGGCCAGTTCGACCACCGCCGCGCCAGGCGAGAGGTCGAGGCCGGGAAAGGCGGCGATCTCTTCCCAGCTGAAGCCGGTCGCCGGGTCGACCGCCTGCATGGCGGGCGCCACCTCGGCCTCGGCGTAATGCTTCACCTCGTCGAGCAGTTCCTGCGGACTGTCCTGCGGCAGGTAGCGGAACTCGAACTCGAAGCGGCAGTGGCCGGGCACGATGTTGAGCTGCGAGCCACCCTCGATGGTGCCGGTGTGCACGGTGGTGTAGGGCACGTCGAAGTCGGGATCGAAAGGTCCCTCGGCCGCCTTGCGCGCGGCCATGTCGGCGAGGTAGCCGACCACTCGCGCGGCGGCGTTCACGGCGTTCACGCCGTAGGGGGCGAGGGAGGAATGCGCCTCCTTGCCGCGCACGTGGCAGCGCACCGAGGTCTTGCCCTTGTGCGCGGTGATCACCTTCATCGAGGTCGGCTCGCCGACCACGCACATCGCCGGCTTCACCGGCCGGGTGGCCAGGAAGTCGAGCAGGGCCGGCACGCCCTTGCAGCCGACCTCCTCGTCGTAGGAGAGGCAGAGATGGACCGGCGTGGCGAGGCCGGCCTCCAGGAAGCGCGGCGCATGGGCCAGCGCAACGGCGATGAAGGACTTCATGTCGCAGGTGCCGCGGCCGTAGAGCCGGCCGCCGTGTTCGCTGATCTGCCAGGGGTCGTGCTGCCAGTCCTGGCCATCGATGGGCACCACGTCGGTGTGTCCCGAGAGGGCGACGCCCGGCCGGTCGGACGGGCCCAGGGTGGCATAGAGGTTGGCCTTGCGGCCGCCGTCGCCATGCACCAGCTCCGCGCGCACGCCGAGGTCGGCGAGATAGTCGCGCACGTAGTGGATCAGCTCCAGGTTGGAGTTGCGGCTGGTGGTGTCGAAGGCGATGAGCCGTTCGATCATGGCACGGGTTTCGGGCCTGATGGCCGCGCGATCGGCATTCAGGGTATCGGACACGCTGAGGTCTACTCCAGGTATTGGATGCCAGGATCCAGGGAGGACCCTCTAGATAGCAGAGCCGGCACTAGGATGACAGAGGCACCTTTTCAGCGCCAGACTCCTCGGCTTCGTCGAGCAGCCACGCGCGGAACAGGCGCACGCGGCGGCGCTCCGCGAGGGCCGCGGGGGAGACCAGGTAGTAGGCGAACTTCGAGGGGATCACCGGGCCGAAGGGCATGACGACGCGGCCGCTCTCGAGGTCGGCCGCGGCCAGCCAGCGGTGGCCCAGCGCGACGCCCTGGCCGGCGGCGGCGGCCTCGATGACCATGGAGGAGTCGCTGAAGCCCGGCCCGCGCCGCCAGTCGACGTCGGTGACCCCGGCGGCCTGCAGCCAGCTGCGCCAGTCGGGGCTCTCGTCCTGGCGCGAAATCTCGTCGTGCAGCAGGGTGTGATGCTTCAGGTCGGCGGGCGCGCGCAGCGGATTGGGGCCGCCGAGCAGCTTGGGGCTGCACACCGGAAACACCTCGTCGCCCAGCAGCGGGTCCGTGCGCAGGCCGGGGTAGCGCCCCTCCCCGTAGCGGATCGCCATTTCGAAGGTGCCGTCGGCGAAGTCGATGAGCTTGTTGTTTGCCGACACCATGACGTCGATGTCGGGATGGCGGTCGCGGAAGCGCGACATGCGGGGCAGCAGCCACTTGGCGGCGAAGGACGGCAGCACGCTGACGTGCAGCGGTCCGTCGTCGCCATCCTGGCCGAGGCGCCCGGTGCCGGTGGCGATGGCGTCGAAGGCCTCGCGCAGCACCGGCAGGTAGAGCTGCCCCGGCTCGGTCAGCACCAGGCGGCGGTTGAGGCGGCGGAACAGCGCGAGGCCGAGGTGCTGCTCCAGGGACTTCACCTGATGGCTGATGGCCGCCTGGGTGACGTGCAACTCCTCGGCCGCCTTGGTGAAGGAGAGGTGGCGGGCGGCGGCCTCGAAGGCGCGCAGGGCATTCAGCGGGGGCAGTTTGCGGGCCATGTTTCGAATGAGAAATTCTTATCCGAAGCATGAAATATCATCGTTTGCCGGATTCAGCAAACGGCAATACTTCTACGTGTAAGACATTGCATGCCCGGGGCTCGCCGGGCGCTCCCGACCGGAAACCGAGTTCTTCGTCGCCGGTCCTGGCCGGGAAATCACATGAGGACGACTATGATGCAACAGGCTGCTTCCCCCAAGATCGCCCGCCCCGTCTCCGGTGCTCATCTCTCGTCCGGCGGGATCGCCGCCGCCCTGCTGCGGGCGCCGGCCGCGATGCTCGACCGGCTGGCCGCCTGGCAGCGCCAGTCCGAGGAGCGCGCCCGGATGCTGAAGCTGAGCGACCACCAGCTGCGCGACATGGGCCTCAGCCGCGGCGCGGTCGAGGAGATGGCCCGTAAGGCCTTCTGGTCGCGCTAGGAACCGTGCCGCGGGGCCTGTCCCCGCCCGACGCTCTTGATCCCACCTTCCCTGAACGGCATCGCGCTTCGCCCCCCGAAACGCGGTGCCGCTTTTTTTCCGATGCTCGCGTGGCGCCGCGGCGGTCGTGAGGAACTTGCGCCTCGGTAATATAGAGGACGCAACAATTCGACCGTCCGAGAAGTCATACCGAAAAATCCACGGAAAATCGGCAATATGATAGAAGAATCATCAGACACGGGCGGCATAATCCGTGTCTTCGATTATGGACTTCTTTCGGTCTGTTAGGTCATCCTTAGTCATATTTTTCGCAGTTCGCTGCGGTTCTTACCGCGGCCAAGGTTGCGCATGCCTCTACTGCGGCGTGACCAGCATAAGTCCGGAATCGGAACCAAACAGGGAGAGCAAGGTGATCAAGAAATTCGCGACAGCCACGGTTGCCACGATCGCGCTGACGGCCTTCGCCGGGACCGCCTCGGCGGATACCTGGAAGTATGCCATCGAGGAGGCCATCCACGAGGTCCAGGGCGTCTACGCGACCAAGTTCAAGGAGCACATCGAGGCGAACTCCGATCACGAGGTGCAGATCTTCCCCTTCGGCACCCTCGGCGAGTCGGCCGACACCACCGAGCTGGCACAGCTCGGCGCCATCCAGTTCGTCGACGCCTCGCCGGGCTTCACCGGCAGCCTGATCCCCGAGCTGCAGGTCTTCCTGCTGCCTTACGTGCTGCCGGAAGATCCGGAGGTGCTGGCCGACTTCTACAGGACCTCGCCGACGATCCGCGAAAAGCTCGCCGGTCTCTACGAAGAGAAGAGCCTGAAGCTGATCGACATGTTCCCCGAGGGCGAGGTGGTGATGACCACCAAGCAGCCGGTCGAGAGCCCGGCCGACCTGGACGGCGTCAAGTTCCGCGTCATGACCACGCCGCTGCTGGTCGAGACCTATGACGCCTTCGGCGCGACGCCGACGCCGCTGCCCTGGGGCGAGGTCTTCAGCTCGCTGCAGCTGAACATGATCCAGGGTCAGGAGAACCCGATGTTCTTCGTCGAGTCGACGAAGATGTACGAGGTGACCGACTACATCACCTATACCGGCCACAACAACTTCACCACGGCGGTGGCGGCGAACCTCGACTTCTACGAGAGCCTGTCGGACGCCGACAAGACGCTGGTGCAGGAAGCCGCGGAGGTCGCCTACGACTACATCATCGACTACCAGAAGGGCCTGCAGGAAGAGGCCGAAGCGAAGATCCTGGATGCCAAGCCCTCGATGACGGTCAACGTGCTGAGCGACGATCAGCGCGAGCCCTTCCGCGAGGCGGCCAAGCAGGTCCAGGCGAAGTTCATCGAGATGACCGGCGACACCGGCAAGGACATCCTCGACGGCTTCCTCGAGGATATCGAAGCCTCGAAGGCGCGCGTGAACTAAACGGAGAGCCGAGGGGCGGCCGGCACAGCGGCCGCCCCTTCTTCGTTCGGCTTCATTTCTGGCGGGGGGCGGCCGCGACATGACCGACAACGATTCCCAGACGGGCGGCTCCGCGGCGCCCGGGCCGGCCGCGAACCCGGGCGGAGGCGAGCCGCCGCAGTTCTCCGGCGCCCTGAAGCCGCTCGCCGTCATTGACGACCTCATCTCCCGCTTCGAGGCGGTGGTGCTGGCCTTCGGCGTGCTCATCATGGCGACGATCTCGGTCGCCAACGTGATCGGCCGCTTCGTGTTCGGTCAGAGCATCTTCTTCGCCGAAGAGCTGAACCAGTTCCTCATCGTGCTGATCACCTTCGTCGGCATCGGCTACGCGGCGCGCAAGGGACGCCATATCCGCATGTCGGCGATCTACGACAGCCTGCCGGACGGCTGGCGCAAGGCGCTGATGGTGGCGATCGCGCTGATCACCGCGGCGGCGATGTTCATCCTCGCCTACTACTCCTATCTCTACGTGACGAAGGTCGCCGCTACCGGCCGCATCGCGCCCTCACTACGGGTGCCGATCTACTTGACCTTTCTCTGGGTGCCGATCGGCTTCGTCATCACCGGCATCCAGTACCTGCTGACCGCGGTGGTGAACCTGCTGCGCAAGGATGTCTATCTCTCGGTCTCGGTCGTCGATTCCTTCGACGAAACCGAGCAGAAGATCTAGGAGCAGCGCCATGGCCGAAGCGATGCTCATTACCATGGTGGTGCTGCTGCTGCTGGGATTCCCCATGATGATCCCGCTGATCGCCGGCAGTCTCGTCGCCTTCTTCTTCTTCATGCCGATCACGCCGGAGATCATGGTGCAGCAGATGCTGGGCGGCATCCGTCCGACCGCGCTGATCGCCGTGCCGATGTTCATCTTCGCCGCCGACATCATTACCAAGGGCCACTCGGCCGACCGGCTCGTGGACCTGGTGATGCGCTTCTTCGGCCACCTGCGCGGAGGCCTCGGCGTCACCGCGGCGGCCAGCTGCACGCTGTTCGGTGCCGTGTCCGGCTCGACCCAGGCGACGGTGGTGGCGATCGGCGGCCCGCTGCGCCCGCGCATGCTGCAGGCCGGCTACAAGGACAACTTCGTGTTGGCGCTGATCGTCAACGCCTCCGACATCGCCATGCTGATCCCGCCGTCCATCGCCATGATCATTTACGGCGTGATCTCCGGCACCTCGATCTCCGAACTGTTCATCGCCGGCGTCGGGCCGGGGCTGCTGATCCTGGCGCTGTTCTCCGTCTACTGCGTGATCTACGCCATCCGCCACGACATCCCGGTGATGCCCAAGGCGAGCTGGGGCGAGCGCCTGGAGGCAATCAGGAGCGCCGTCTGGCCGCTCGGCTTCCCGGTCATCGTGATCGGCGGCATCTACGGCGGCATCTTCAGTCCGACCGAGGCGGCCTCGGTCTGCGTCGCCTATGCCTTCGTGCTCGAGTTCATCGTCTTCCGCTCGCTGAAGCTGCGGGAAATCTACGACATCGCCAAGTCGACCGGCCTGATCACCGCGGTGGTGTTCATCCTGGTGGCGGCCGGCGCCGCCTTTTCCTGGGTGATCTCCTTCAACCAGATCCCGCAGGCCATCATCGGCGGCATCGGCCTCGACCAGGCCGGGCCGGTCGGCGTGCTGATCGCCATCTCCATCGCCTTCTTCGTCGGCTGCATGTTCGTCGATCCCATCGTCGTCATCCTGGTGCTGGTGCCGATCTTCACGCCGCTGATCCAGGCCGCCGCCATCGACCCGGTGCTGGTCGGCGTCATCATCACCCTGCAGGTGGCGATCGGCTCGGCGACGCCGCCCTTCGGTTGCGACATCTTCACCGCCATCGCGATATTCAAACGACCCTACATGGACGTCGTGCGCGGCACGCCGCCTTTCGTGGTCATGCTGCTGGGCGTCGCCATCGCGCTGATCTTCTATCCGCAGATCGCGCTGTTCCTGCGCGACCTCGCCTTCCGCTGACGTGCCGAGGGAAGAACATGCCTGAGATGATCCATTCCATCCTGGTTCCGGTGGACGGCTCGGAGCAGTCGGACAGGGCCGTCGACATGGCCGTCAGCCTCGCCGACAAGTATGGCGGCGAGGTTACCGTGCTCTGCGTCTACCGCCATCACAGCCCGCTGGAGGCGTCGATCTCCATGGTGCGGCCGTCGGAGCCGGAGCATCCCGACAAGGCGCTGGCGGGCTATGCCCAGGAGATCGCCACGGCGGCCAAGCAGCGGGCGCTGGACGCGGGCGCCAAGGAGGTCTCCGCCTACGTCAAGCGCGGGCCGCTGGCGCGCACCATCGTCGCCTTCGCCAAGCAGCACGGCGCCGATACCATCGTTATGGGCGCGCGCGGCACCGGCGACGTGGAGGGCTTCCTGCTGGGCTCGGTTTCCCATAAGGTCAGTGGACTTTCGCCCGTTACCTGTATTCTCGTGAAGTAATTTCCCGCAGAAGTGGCTAACTCGGCCCGTTTGGCCGGGCGACTGGACGGCCGGCGCCCGACTGCCGTAGTGTCGTCCCCGGGGACCGTAACAAGAACGGGCGGGCGGGGCCGATGACGGCGCCACGCGGCGAGAAATACATCCTGAACCTGCGGGAATTCGGCGGCGCCCTGGGCGACCTGGGCACGCTGCTGCCGCTGATGCTCGGCTGCCTTGCGGTGGCCGGCCTGGCGCCGATGCCGGTGTTGCTGGGCTTCGCGGTCTTCTACATCGCCACCGGGCTGTATTACCGCCTGCCTATCCCGGTGCAGCCGATGAAGGCCGTGGCCGCGGTGCTGCTGACCACGCAGATGAGCCCGGAAGCGCTGGCGGCCAGCGGCGTCATGCTGGGCGCGGCGCTGCTGCTGCTCGGCGCGACCGGATGGATCGGCCGGCTGGCGCGCCTGGTGCCGCAGTCGGTGCTGGCCGGCCTGCAGCTCGGCCTCGGTATCGCGCTCGCGCTCTTCAGCCTCGACCTCATGGCCGGCGCGCCGGTCCTCGGGCTGGTCGTTCTGGTCCTGCTGCTGGTGCTGCTGCCGCTGCAGCGCTGTCCGGCGGCGCTGGTCGCCCTGACGGCCGCCGTCGTGCTGGCGCCGCTGTTCGGTGCGCCGGGCCTGGAGATCACCGTCCTGCCGGCGGCGGCCTTCGCGCTGCCGTCCTGGCCGGGCCTGGTGGAGATCGAGCGCAGCCTGTCGCTGCTGGTGCTGCCGCAGCTGGCGCTGACCTTCACCAACGCCGTGGTGCTCACCGCGCTGGTCGCCGGCGACTGCTTCGGCGAGCGTGCCGCCCACGTCACCCCGGCGCGCCTCTCGATCACCTCCGGCCTCGCGAACCTGCTGCTGACACCCTTCGGCGCCCTGCCGATGTGTCACGGCGCCGGCGGCGTGGCCGCCCACTACCGCTTCGGCGCGCGCAGCAGCACCGCCCCGCTGCTGCTCGGCCTCGCCCTGCTGGTTCTGGCGCTGCTGCCGGGCGCCGCCGGTGTGGCGCTGCTGGCGGCGATCCCGCTGGCGGGGCTGGGGGCGCTGCTGCTGCTGGCCGCGGGCGAGCTGGCACTGAGCCGGCGGCTGTTCGACTGCCGGGCGTCCTGCTGGCCGGTGATCGCGGTGACGGCCGCCGCCACCGTCTGGGCCGATCCCTTCTGGGGCCTCGTCGCCGGCGGTGCCGCCGAGGTGCTGCGGCGGCTCGTCCTGCGTCTGCTGCAGCGCGACGCCCGGAGCGACTCGCGGCCTTAGGGCTGGAACTGCTCCTTGATGATGCGTTCCTCGAGGTTGTGCGCCGGATCGAACAGTAGGGCGAGGTCGACGCTGCGGTCCTCGCGCACCGTCACCCGCGCGACGTCGCGCACCTCGGTGAAGTCGGCGGTGGCGCTGACCGGGCGCTTGGCCGCCTCGCGAATCTCGAAGACGACTTCGGCGCGGGACGGCAACAGCGCGCCGCGCCAGCGGCGCGGCCGGAACACGCTGATGGGCGTCAGCGCCAGCAACTCGGCGCCGAGCGGCACGATGGGGCCGTGGGCGGAGAGGTTGTAGGCCGTGCTGCCGGCCGGTGTCGCCACCATGATGCCGTCGCAGATCAGTTCGTCCATGCGCCTGACGTCGTCGATGAGAATGCCGATCTTCGCGGCCTGGCGGCTTTCGCGCAGCAGCGAGACCTCGTTGACCGCCAGCGCCTCGGCGCGCTGGCCGGACACCGTCTCGGCCACCATGCGCAGGGGATGCAGGGTCACCTGCTGGGCGGCGGCGACCCGCTCGGCGAGATCGTCGTCCTCGTACTGGTTCATCAGGAAGCCGACGGTGCCGCAGTTCATGCCGTAGATCGGCAGGCCGCGGTCCATGAAGCGGTGCAGGGTTTCCAGCATCAGGCCGTCGCCGCCCAGCGCCACGATGACCTCGGCGTCGTCGACGGCGGTGGCGCCGTAGCGCGCCTCGAGCTGCGCCTTGGCCGCCTCGGCTTCCGGGGTGTCGCTGGCGACCAGCGCGAATTTCCGTCGGGTCATGCTGCGGTGAGCCTTCGAATGCGGATCGACGCCTGCGGGCCGACGACTCTGGGTGGCGACTCTGGGTGACGACTCGGGGCCGGCGGACCGCGCCGCGAGTATAGCGCCCCGGGTCGGCGATGCCAGGGGCGCGGCGGCCCGGCGGCGCCTTGCCAAAGCGCGAGGGCTGCCGCAGTCTGGCGTTTTCGAGGGCGTGGTCGCCGTGACGGCGACGGAACGGGGGAGACGGGAATGCGGGCAGGAATTTGGCTGGCGGCGGCGCTGGCCCTTGGACTGAATGCGACGGTAGCCGCGGCGCAGGACCGCCATGCCGGCTACTATTATCCGGAGCCGACCAGCACCGAGATCTACGACGCGCGGGCCCTGACCGTGCCGGAGACCTCGCGCAAGGGCCGCATCGCCTTCGTCACAGGCATCACCAACGAGCAGAACAAGGCCCCCTATCCGCCGCAGGCGGCGATCTTCGCCAAGGGCTCCGAGGCCGAGAAGCTGATCATCGTCGCGCTTGAGGACGGCCGCATCGACACCATCTACCGCGCCCGGGCGATCTTCGCGCAGATGACGGCGGTGGCGCGCCTGCTGCCGGCCTTTTCCCAGCTCGGCGTCGAGGACTACTTCACCTTCTTCGACCTGGCGAAGATGCTGGGCTTCGAGCAGATCACCATCTCCAACGGCCGCGACTTCGCCCACCAGATCGAGATCAGGTGACCGCGGCGCCTGCGCTCTCGGCCTGCAGCCTTGCCGCTGTGGGGGCGGCTCTGAGCGGTCGCCTTGGCCGGCATGATGGGGTATGGAGAGGCCATGCCGAAGCTGACGATTCGACGCGCGACGAGCGCTGACCTGACGGCCATTGTGCATCTCCTGGCCGACGATGCCCTGGGCCGGTCCCGGGAGAGCCCCGGGCCGCCGCTCGACCCCTGCTATGCCGAGGCCTTCGCCGCGATCGAGCGTGACCCCAACCAATTTCTTGCCGTCGCGGAGGAGGGTGGGGCAATCGTCGGCTGCCTGCAGCTGAGCTTCGTTCCCGGACTTTCGCGGCGCGGCCTTTGGCGCGGTCAGATCGAGAGCGTGCGGGTGGCCTCGGGGCGGCGCGGCGGCGGGCTCGGCCGGACCCTGTTCGACTGGGCGATCGCGGAGTGCCGCCGGCGCGGCTGCGGGCTGGTCCAGCTGACCACCGACAAGGCTCGTCCCGACGCCCTGCGCTTCTACGAGTCCCTGGGCTTCGTGGCCAGCCACGAAGGCCTGAAGCTGGCACTTTAATGGAGGATCGCGCGGTGATGGCGTCATCGAGGCGGCCCAGGCAAGTGGAAGCTCGGCGTCCGACACGTGCGACGGATCCACGCTTTCAAGCGCGAGGATGTCAAATTGAATGGTGGCGACGCAGGAGCGTCGCGCTGCGGCAGTCTATCCGCCGGTCACGCTCATGTGGCGGGACACCGCCGGCTGCTTGCGGCGGCGGTCGATGATGAAGTCGTGGCCCTTGGGCTTGCGGGCGATGGCGTCGTGGATCGCCGCCTCGAGGGCTTCGTCGCTTTCGCTCTGGCGCAGCGGCGCGCGCAGGTCGGCGGCGTCCTCCTGGCCCAGGCACATGTAGAGCGTGCCGGTGCAGGTCAGCCGCACGCGGTTGCAGCTTTCACAGAAATTGTGGGTCATCGGCGTGATGAAGCCGAGGCGGCCGCCGGTCTCCTTCACCCGCACATAGCGGGCCGGGCCGCCGGTGCGATAGTCGATCTCCTCCAGCGTCCACTTCTCGGCCAGTTGCGCGCGCAGCATGGAGAGCGGCCAGTACTGGTCGATGCGCTGCTCGCCGATCTCGCCCATCGGCATGACCTCGATGAAGGTGAGGTCGTAGCCCTCGTCGCCGCACCAGGCGACCAGGCGATCGACCTCGTCGTCGTTCACGCCCTTCAGCGCCACGGCGTTGATCTTCACCTGCAGGCCGGCGTCCTTGGCGGCGGCGAGGCCCTCCATCACCTTGTCGAGCTTTCCCCAGCGGGTGATCGACGCGAACTTGTCGGCGTCGAGGGTATCGAGCGAGACGTTCACGCGCCTGACGCCGATGTCGGCGAGCTCATGGGCGAAGCGGCCGAGCTGGCTGCCGTTGGTGGTGACGGTGAGCTCGTCGAGGTCGCCGCTCTCGAGATGGCGCGAGAGCGAACGGAAGAGCTTCATGATGTCGCGGCGCACCAGCGGCTCGCCGCCGGTCATGCGCAGCTTGCGCACGCCCTGGCGCACGAAGGCGCTGCAGACGCGGTCGAGCTCCTCCAGCGAGAGAATCTCCTTCTTGGGCAGGAAGGTCATGTCCTCCGCCATGCAGTAAACACAGCGGAAGTCGCAGCGGTCCGTGACGGAAACGCGCAGATAAGTGACCGCCCGGCCGAAGGGATCGATCATCTCGGCCATCCGATTTCTCCCAACCCATTCTTGGTTCCCGGCAGAACCGCCGGGTGCGGCTTTATCGCCGTCCGACGGCAAGCCGCTTTCGTTCAATATAGTACCTATGGGCGCTGGTTTCGCCCCCAACTTTCTTGCGGGCTATCCCCCGGAAATCGCGAAGGTTCTCAATACCTTGACCGAGCCGCCGCGGTGGCGATTTCGGCTGTTGCCGCCGGGCCGGGACCACACTAGCCTCGGCGCTATGACCGAGACTCCCCGAGAGGTCCATTTCCTGGACCGGCCGGCCGCGCGGCTCTGGGCCGTCGGCGTGGCGCTGCTGATGGCCGCGGCGCTGGCCTTCATGCACCGCGACGACATTTTGCCGCCGCAGGCAGCCGAGGGCCCGGCGGCCGACGATCCGGTCATGATCTGCTTTGCCGAACGGGCCGCCGAGATCGACCAGATGGTGGCCGACGGCATCGTCAACGCGCAGCAGGCCGAGCTGTTCAAGAGCCGGGCCGAGGCACTGTGCCAGGCGCAGCTTGGCGGCGGAAGCGGACCTCCGCCTCCGCCGCAGTAGGCTCAGGTTAGGCTCAGGTCACAGAACGCCGGCGAGGATCGCCAGGCCGCAGAGGCTGACGACACCGCCACCGAGACGCGCGAAGCGCCGCGCCGCCTGCTTGGCAGTCTTGTCGAGGCCGAAGCCGAGCGCCAGGCCGGCGCCGTGCAGCAGGGCGGTCGCCACCAGGAAGCCGAGACCGTAGGCAAGGCCGGAGGCCGTCGCCGGCATCTCGGCGCCGTGCGCGAAGCCGTGGAAAACGGCGAAGAAGCCGACCAGAGCCATGGCCGCCGCCACGGGCAGGGAGCGGCCGAGCGCCAGTGCGCCGCCGATCACCACGATGGAAAGCGCGATGCCCGCCTCCACGAAGGGGATGCCGAGGCCGGCGAAGCCGAGTACGCCGCCCACTGCCATCATCGCCACGAAGGCGGCCGGTACCAGCCACAGGGCGCGCGCGCCGAGGAAGCTGGCGAAGAGGCCGACGCCGACCATGGCCAACACGTGGTCGAGGCCGCCGAAGGGATGCAGGAAGCCGTAGCCGAGTCCGGAGGTGCCGGCGGCGCCGTGGCCGCCGGTATGGGCGAAAGCCGCCGTGGCGAAGAGCAGGGTGGCTGCGAAGACGGAAACAAAACGCATGGGAATAACTCCTTCGGGGCCCGCCGCCCCATCGATGGTGACCGAAATGACGGCCGGTCTCCTGGCTCGGAGCGACTTCCCGCGTCCGCCTTCCCGGCCTTGCGGCCAGTGGCATCTTTGAACGCGGGGGCTCTCCTTACAGTCGCGGGGGCGGCGCCGGCTTCTCACCGGCTTCCCGTTTCACCTCGTCGAGAGGCACCGTCGATTTCAGGATGACCGCAAGCGCCGGAGAAGGCAACCGGCCTCGCGGCGGTCGTGGGTGCGCAAACGATGGAGGTGCCTGAAGCAACGGCAGGTCAGAGTCGCACTCGCCTGACGACGCTGAAGCCCTTGCCGCCGGTCTCCTTGAGCACGCGGCCTTCGAGGGCCTCGAGGCGCTCGATGGCGACGCTCATGGTAAAGCCGTTGGCGTGCACCACATGGGTTGCGTCCAGCATGATGGCGACATGGCCGGGGGAGTAGACGAGGTCGCCGCGCTCGAGGGCGACCTCGCCCGGCAGGCCGTTCAACGCCTCGCCGGCGGTCGTCGCCTGCTGGTAGGAATCGCGCCGCAGCGGCACGCCGGCGCAGGCCAGCGAAAGTTGCACCAGGGTGGAGCAGTCGAGGCCGATGCTGCTGCGCCCGCCCCAGTAGTAGGGCGTGCCGAGGAACTCCAGCGCGGTGGCGACGAAGTCCGGCGAGGTTTCCGCGATCGGCTGCAGGTGCTTCGTATAGAGCCAGCCGCCGCCGGCCAGTTCGCTGTAGTCGCCGCGGCTGCCGACGATGCAGAGCGGGCTGGCGATGGAGAGGCAGTCGAGCGGCGGCGTCTTGAGGTTCGGCTCGGGGAAGAGAAAGCTGCGCAGGGCGCGCAGGCGGTGGGTCGGCGGCGGCGGAGCTGCGCCGAGCGTGCCGCTCTCGACGTAGCCGACATAGCCGTCGGTCTCGTTCTGCACCCAGGCCCAGCCGTCCTGCTCATCGAAGACGCGGACCTTCTCTCCGTAGAGCAACTGGGTGTCGAGCGGCGCGCGCGCGTCGGGGCGCCGACGCAGGTCGGCGATGCCGCGAGCGACACCGGCGAGGCGTCCCTCGGCATAGCGCGGCGCCGCCACCCGGTCCTTCAGGCCGACGTCGGCGAGGTCGTCTCGGAATGCGTTGAGGCGGGGATCGAGATCGCTCATGGAAGATGGAGGGTCAGCGTGCTGCATCGGCGGGGTGCGTCCTTCGAGACGCCCGACCGGCCTTACGCCCGGTCGGGCTCCTCAGGATGAGGAAGCCTGTGTATGGCACGAAGAAAGTACCTCATGCTGAGGAGCGCCGTAAGGCGCATCTCGAAGCACGCAATCAGGCTGTCCATCTCACCCCTCATCCGGCCCGGCCTTGCCGATGACCTTGGCCCGCGCCAGCTCGCGTTCGCGCAGGTCGTCTTCGGTGGTGCGCATGGCCGGGCGGTCGGCGCCCTTGAAGGGATCGTTGCCGCTGGCGAACTGGTCGACGACGCGGCAGTTGTCGCACATCCGGATGCGGTCGGCCTGGCCGCCCTCGCGGAACATGGGGTGCTTGCCGGCGAGCTGTTCGGCGATGCGCTCGATGGACTTGCGCACGCCGAAGGGCTTGCCGCAGCGGATGCATTCGAAGGGCTCGTCCTCGTTCAGGGTGACGGCGCTCATCGCCGCGTTGGTGAAGTTGAGACGCGGCTCCAGGATGATGACCTGCTCGGGGCAGGTGATGCGGCAGAGCCCGCACTGCACGCAGGCGTCCTCCTGGAAGCCCAGCCAGGGCCGGTTCTCGTCGTCGAGCAGGGCCGAGGTCGGGCAGGCCGAGACGCAGGCAAGGCAGAGGGTGCAGCCCTCGGTATCGACCTTCACGTTGCCGAAGGGTGCGCCCGGCGCCAGCGCCAGAAAATCGACCGGCTCCGGCGCCTTCTCGTGCAGATGGCGCAGCGCCAGGAAGGCGCGGCTGCGCTTGCCGCCGACGGGCAGGAAGCTGCCCGGGCTGAGCGATGCCGCCGGCGCCTCGAGCCCGTAGAGCGTCGCCGCCACGGCATCGGGGTCGGCCTCGTCGATGACCAGCAGCCGCCCGCCGCCGTAGCCGAGGCCGTTCAATACCGTCTCGGCGAGGCCGATCTGCCCGACCAGCCCGGTCATCTCGTCGCGCTTCTTCGGGTCGGCGAGGACCGCCACCTGGTCGGCGCCGTAGGCGAAGGCGGCGGCCAGGAAGTCGATGCCGACCTGGGTCACCTCGTTGAGTGGGAAGGGCAGCACCTGGGCCGGCAGGCCGCGCCCGAAGCGCGCCATCATGGAGATCATCTCGCTGCCGTGGCGGCCGTCGTGCAGCAGCAGGACGGCGCGCTTGCCGCCGGCGGCACGGTAGGCGGTCAGCAGTTCGCGCAGGCGCAGGAACAGGCTGTCGCCGGCCGGCAGCTGGTAGGTCGCGGCGCCGGTCGGACAGACCGAGGCGCAGGATCCGCAGCCGGCGCAGACCAGCGGGTCGATCTCGACGGTGTCGCCGGCCGAAGCGATGGCGCCGGTCGGGCAGACGTCGAGGCAGCGCGTGCAGCCGGTCTTGCGGCTGCGCGAGTGGGCGCAGATCTCCGGCCGGTACTTCACGTAGCGCGGCTTGTCGAATTCGCCGACGAGGTCGGCAATCTCGAACAGCGCGCGCTGCACCGCCGCCGGATCGCCGGGATCCGGGCGGAAATAGCCGTCGCGCTTCTCGGCCGCCTGGAACAGCGGCGTGCCGCCGGAGAGATCGAGGATCAGGTCGCACTCGGAAAAGGCGTTGTTCCTCGGCGCGTCGAAGCCGAGGACGCTGCGGCCCGACGGCGTCGCCGGGGCGTAGTCGTTCACCGTGATGCCGAAGCCGCCGAGGTGGCCCTTGGCCTGGACGATGGTGCCCTTGAAGACCGGCACGTCCATCACCTGCGGCGGCATGACCTCGCCGGGCTCGCTCAGCAGCACGGTGACGTCGAGGCGCCCGGCAAGCTGCCGCGCCGCCTCGATGGCCTGCTCGTCGCGGCCGTAGACCAGGCAGACGCCCTTGGAGGCGAGGGCCACCAGCGGCACCGGCTCGGCCTCCACCGCGGCGGCGGCCAGCAGGGCCGCGATCTTCGGCGTCGCCGCCTTGGCCTCGTCGGACCAGCCGGCGGCCTCGCGGATGTTGATGAAGTCGAGTTCGGCCTGCGGATTGTCCTCCGCGGCGAGTTCTCGGAACAGCGGCGCTTCCTGGGTGCAGGCGACCACCACCGGCCGGTCGCCGATGACGGCGCGCTGGAAGTTGCCGAGCTGGGCCCGGCAGAGCTGGGTGTTGAGCTCGACCTTGCCCTCGGCCCCGACCGCCTGGCAGGCGCGGGTGAGGGCGCCTTCCTCCAGCGGCATGGTCGACTCGCAGTCGCAGACCAGGACGCGCTTGCCGCGCATTTCCATAAGGGAACTCTCCGTCACCTCTCGGCTGCAGGGTTTCCGGGTTGCGCCCGGCGTGGCCGGTTCTCCCGCTCCCTCAGCGCTTGTTTTCCTCCAGGGTCACCGCCGATTGGTATGACCACTCGCCGGCATACTAGCGGGCCCGGGCAGGTCAAGACGACCCCAATTTTCCTGCGGAGATCACATCCATGCGGTAGCGGCCGAAGCGGCCCCCGGGGGCGTGGAGGTGGTCGGCGGTGCCTGCACGTTCCAGCGGCCATTTAAATGCAAAAAAAGCATAAAGGAGATCATTTGAAATGCATTGGACAGCCCGGGGGTTGAGTGGTCTCCTCAATCAACCTCTGCAACCCCGAAGCGATGAATAGCGACTTTCCGGGGACTCTCGAACAGGAGCTCGACCATGAAACTCGCACGCAAAATTGTTGCTGCCGGACTGCTTGTTGGTATGGCTACGATTGCAAGCGCCTCCGCAGCCTTTGCCGAATTCCCTGAAAAGCCTGTCACCATCACAGTCGGGTTCGGCGCCGGCGGTGGCGTCGACGCGATCACCCGTGTGGCATCGGAAGTGCTCAGCGAGAGTCTCGGCCAGGCGATCGTGGTGAAGAATCAGCCGGGTGCCGGAGGGGGCCTTGCGGTCACGGCGTTGAAGGCCATGCCCGCCGATGGTTATGCGCTCGTGGCCACCACTTCGACGACGCTCACCTTCGATCCGCACGCCAACGATGTAAGCTTTGCCGTCGATGACTTCGAATTCATCGCGGCGTTCGGTGTGTTCCCTGAGGCGCTTGTTGCTTTGCCGAACCGGAACTGGGAGACCTTTGCGGATACCATCGCAGAGGCACGCAAGAGCGAGAATGGGTTGACCTATGCATCGACCACGTCGATCGATCGCGTCGTGATGGGCGCGATCGCAAAGAAGGAGGGCGTGAGAATCGTTCCTGTGCCGACAAAGGGAGGGGCCGAAGCCGTGGCCCAGGCGCTCGGCGGCCACGTGGATTTTGCCTACAGTTCCGGTGCATACTACGCTCAGGCGCAAGCTGGCGAGCTCCGTGTCCTGGCGGGTCTCGGGGAGCAGCCGGTTCCGGGTTTCGAGGAGACGCCGACCCTGAAGTCGCTTGGCTACGGTGTATCGAGCATGAATATGGTCCTGTTCCTGGCGCCGGCAGAACTGCCGCAAGAGGTGAAAGCGAAGCTCGTGGCGGCCTTTGAGGCTGCGGCAGTCTCGCCGAAGGTGCTCGATTTGCTCGCAACCCGGAACATGGGCAGCTTCGTCGCCACGGGCGATGAAATTACTGCATTGATCCATGCTCAGAGCGATCAGTTCGCAGATGCCTTGAAGTGATGCCTGGACCAGAGACGGACGACAGCGGGATGGGCGAGCGCGGCCGACGCTCGCCCAAGCCGTTTCACGCTCTGGTCGAACTGGCCCTGGTCGGCGGCGCGAGCCTGGTCGCCATATTCTGGATCATCCCCAGCCAGACGGTGCCTGCCAGCGCCTTCGGCCTCTCCCCTTCCATGCTGCCAATCGCCTGCGCTATTGCGATCGCGATCCTTGCACTCCTCCAGTGCGTTGGCTCGCTGCTGCGCCGGTCCGCAACGCCAGATGCTGATCGCGCGGCCGGTGAGCGTCCGACCATGATCCACGCCCTTGTGATCGTGGCGGCGGCCCTGGTGGGAACCTTCGTGCTTGCGCAGTTTGGCATTCTGGCGAGCGGCGTCGTGCTGGCTCTTCTGGTCTCGATTTCGATCGGGGAGCGACGCCTCTTGCGCAATGCCATGCTTTGCTGCGCAGTGGCAGTCGTCATGCTGCTGATCGACCTGTCTGGGATTTGACGTTTTGCACGATGTGCTCCGCGGTGCTGCCGATGCCCTTTCGTTGGGCGCAGTAACCTCGGTCATCTTCGGCATTCTGCTCGGCTACGTCATCGGTGTCCTGCCGGGACTGAGCCGACCTGCGGCATTGGCCGTTGCCGTGCCACTCACTTACTCGATGTCACCGATTTCGGCGATCGCCTTTCTCGTGGGCGTCACCAAGGCCAGCGCGGCAGGCGGCGCGACCGGCGCCATTCTTCTGAACACGCCGGGGGAGCCGAGTTCCGCCGCCACCCGATTCGACGGCTATCCGTTGGCGCGCGCGGGCCGTGCGACAGAGGCGCTCAAGGTTGCTCTCTACGCATCGGTCTTCGGCGATATTGTCTCGACGCTGGCGCTGATAGCCGTTGCAAAGCCGCTTGCCGCCTTCGCCCTCAAGATGGGCCCGGTCGAGATGACGGCTGTGATGATCTTCGCCCTTACGTTCATAGCGGCCCTGTCCGATGGCTCGCTCAGCCGCGGGCTCATAGCGGGAATCTTCGGGGTCTTCCTGGCGACGGTCGGGCTGGACCCGGAGAGTGCCACGCCACGGATGACCTTCGGCATGATCGAGCTGTTCGACGGAATTCCGCTGGTCTCCGCCACTGTCGGCATGCTCGCATTCACTGAGATGCTGCTCCAGGCCGAGGCGTACCTCGTGCGCCGGAAGCGGGCGATGGAAGCCGCGGAAACGATACCGCAAGGACGCGGGCGCCTGAGTTGGGGCGAGTTGCGGCGGCTCGTGCCGACGACCGTCCAGTCGACTGCCGTCGGGATCGCCGCCGGTATCATCCCCGGTCTCGGGCCGACCATCGGCGCTTTCCTTGCCTATGCCATTGCGAAGAAGACGGCACGCCCCGGCGATCGGTACGGAAAGGGCGAGCTCAAAGGGGTGGCCGCGACAGAGGCGGCCGACAATGCGGTCCTGCCCGCCAGCCTCATTCCGCTCTTTGCCATTGGGCTGCCGGGCAGCGTGTCGGCGGCCATCCTGGTGTCGGCATTCATGCTCCATGGCGTCGTACCGGGGCCTCTCATCTTTGAACAGCATCCGCGGCTCATGTACGGCATCTATGTCTCGATGATCGTGGCTAGCTTCTGCATGCTGCTGGTGGGCCGGGTGGGTCTGCACTTCTTCGCCAAGATCATGGCGGTTCCTATCAGCATCATCATTCCCTTTGTCATCGTCTTCTGCGTGGTGGGGTCCTTTCTCGAACGGGGCACGGCTTTTTCCGTGTATGCTATGATCGCATTGGGAACTCTTGGCTACCTGATGCAGCGTTACGGCTACTCCGTCATCACCTTTCTCATCGGCTTCGTCGTAGGGCCCATTTTCGAGCTCTCCCTCCGTCAGGCGCTGATCGTGACGAACCACGACGTCACGAAAGTACTGCAACACCCGATCGCCATTGTATTTCTACTGGCCGCGCTTGTGGCGGTGGTTGCCTTCGTGCGGCCGAGGAAGGAAGAAGGCGCGGGGCCAGCGTCCTAAGGCTGCTGAAAAAGTCATTCGGACCTGTGGCGCATCCTTCGAGACGGCGCTGACGCGCCTCCTCAGGATGAGGTAAAAGATTGACATGTGTCCTCATGCGGAGGAGCGAGCGCTAGCGAGCGTCTCGAAGCACGAGGTCAACATTGTCGCGAGGATATTTTCAGCGGCCTGCTAGACGAGAGCGCCGCGGCGCCGGCCTGCTTTCGGAGGTCTATGCTGTTTCGGCTCCTTGTGCAGCGGCGGTTTCGCCATCTGCTCCAGTAGTGCGAGGAAGGCCGGCAGGCTGGCGGGACGGTACCTGTTGGGATTCCATACGGCCGAGACGTCAGCCTCGGTCTCGCACAGCGTGGAGGTCAGCGGGACGGCGCGCTCCATTTCCCGGGTCTGGCCCGCGGAGGAGGAGATGACGGCCACACCATGTCCATCCATCGCCAGCGATATCAGCGTGTGGGTGCTGTCGCTTTCCAGCAGGATCTTGGGCCTGGTGTTGTGTGCGGCGCAGGTCTGGTCGAAAAGGCGCCGGGTCAGGAAGCCGCGACGCAACAGCAGAAACGATTCCTCAGCGATGTTCTCGAAGGGTAGAGATGTCGCGCCGGCGCAACGATGGCCGGGCGGCAGGATGGCAAAGAGCCTGGCGGTGAAAAGCTTGCGCGCCACCAGCCAGCTGGCGGGCCCCGGCGAGGCGATCGCGAGATGCGCGCTGCCATGCT
The DNA here is from genome assembly GCA_050330205.1 of Kiloniellaceae bacterium. Lineage (GTDB taxonomy): Bacteria > Pseudomonadota > Alphaproteobacteria > Kiloniellales > Kiloniellaceae > Pelagibius. The sequence goes on along the minus strand of JBHJOA010000083.1, from coordinate 522 downwards.
CGACGAGCTCAAGCAGCCGCTCGTTGTGCCCTTCGCTGATGATGAGGTTGACGTTGGGATGTGCTTTGCTGAAGCGGGCCATGACCGGCGACAGCAGCCAGGCGATCGTCTGCGGAGAAGCAGCAACGCGCAGCAGACCCACATGCCCGTGCTCCAGCCCGTACGCACGGTTCAGAAATGCCTGAGCCTGGTCGAGCAGGCCGGAGGCATGGAGGAGAAGGTCCTCGCCTTCGGCCGTCAGGATGATCCGCTTGCCGACCCGTTCGAAGAGGGCGACGTTGAGCTTGCGCTCCAGGGACTGGATCTGCCGGGACAGGGCCGGCTGGCTCAGGTGAACAGCCCTGGCTGCGGTCGACACGTTCAGCCGCTCCGCGACGGCCACGAAGTACTGCAACTCCCGCAGTTCGATCAGGTTTCGGCGCTCATGCATGGCAAAGCTGTCCTTCCGGACCAGTACGATCCAATCTATGCATTTTCCGCATTTACGCAGGACATTCAAATGCATTGGACACCTTTACGGGC
>JBHJOA010000082.1:0-19978 GCA_050330205.1 Kiloniellaceae bacterium | reverse complement strand
CCCAGGTACTCGTTGGCGCCGCGGTGGCGCGGCTCCAGCGCCAGCGCCGTCTCATAGTGCGCCAGCGCTTCGTCGTGGCTGCCGAGCTGGCGGTGGCTGTAGCCGAGGTAGTTGAAGGCATCGGCGTTCTTGTCGTCGCCGGCGACGACCTGCTCCAACAGGGGGATCGCCTCGGCATACTTGCCGTCCTCGACCAGCTGCCGGGCGGCGGCGTAGTTGGGATCGACGGCCTTGGCCGGCGGGCTGTCGCCGCCCATGGCGTGGGCCGGGCCGCAGGCCAGAGCGAGCGTGAGGGCAAGGCCCAGGGCGAGGCCCAGGGTGAGGGGGGTGGTCGGCTTCAAAATCCTGCGCATCGCGTCCTCTTCTCCGGTCTCTGGTCCTGTCGCGGCGGCGCCGGCCCCAACTATGTCGCCGGCTGCTGCGCCGCAGCAAATGAAAAGTCGGTGAGCTTTCGGGCCCTGGCGGCCCCTTCCGGCCCGGGGGCCCCGCACCGCGACCCTTTCCCCCATCTACGCGCCGCCGCGCCGATCGGATGCAGCGGGGCTCCGGAGGCCGCCGCTACGCCGCGCCGATCTCCGCCTCCAGGGCGTCCGGGTCGTCGCAGTCGACGACGCGGCGGGCGGTTTCGTAGTCGAAGCCCTGGCGGCCGAGGGCGGCGAGGTCGCGGTCGCGGCGCTCGGCGCGCTCGCGCGGCCGGAACGGGCCGAGGCGGCGCCGGCGGGCATAGCGCAGCGCCGCCCGCAGCGCGTGGTCGGGGCGGCCCTCGGTGGCCTCGGCCAGGGCCGCCTCGATCAGCTCGGCCGGCAGGCTGCGGGTGCGCAGGCGCGCGCGGATCATGGCGTCGGAGGTGCCGCGCGCCAGCAGGCCGCGCACCCGCTCGCGGGCATAGCGGGCGTCGTCCAGCAGGCCGGCGCCGGCCAGCCGCGCGATCAGCGCCTCCACCGCCGCCCGGCCCTCCTCCGGGTCGGTGCCGTGCACCCGGGCGGAAACCTCGATCTTGCGCCGCAGCAGCCGGCGCAGGTGGCCGCTGCAGCTGTCGTAGCGCTCCAGGTAATAGAGCGCCGAGCGCTCCAGCCCCTGCGGCGTCGCCTTCAGCGGCTGCCGTCGCCGCCGCGCCTTCGCGGCCCGGCCGTCGCTCGCCGCTTCGCTCATGGCCTTGCCGCCGCCCCGGGGGCAAGCCCTACGACATTCACAAATTGCTCGCCGGAGTGTCCCGCCCTCGCCACACCAAGGCTGTCGTCCCGCGACTTGATCGCGGGACCCATTGGCCTCGCCGCCGCGCATTCGGGCGTCCAAAAGGCAAAGGCTGTCGGCATGCGGCGACGGCATTGGGCCCCGGGGTCAAGCCCCGGGGCGACAGCGGTGTATGTCGATGGTTCCTGCAAAACCGTCGGCAGATCTGTGAATCCCGCAGGGCCTGCCGCCGGCGCCCCCGCCCCCGCCGCCGCCCCCGGGCGTACCGCCGAAGCTTGCGCCGGGCCCCGCCGGGGCTTATGTGAGACGCCATGGAACATCGGACCCTCTCCCTCGCCGGCACCCGTGTCAGGCAGATCGGGCGCGTGAACTGGCGCGGCCTCTGGACCCTCTACATGAAGGAAGTGCGCCGCTTCCTCAACGTCTTTACGCAGACCCTGCTGGCGCCGATGGTGACCACCCTGCTGTTCCTCGCCATCTTCACCCTGGCGCTGGGCGGCGACGGCCGCGAGGTCGGCGGCGTCGCCTTCGCCACCTTCCTGGCGCCCGGCCTCATCATGATGTCGGTGGTGCAGAACGCCTTCGCCAACACCTCCTCCTCGCTGGTCATCGCCAAGGTCCAGGGCAACATCGTCGACGTGCTGATGCCGCCGCTGTCGCCCTCCGAGCTCACCCTCGGCTTCGCCGCCGGCGGCGTCACCCGCGGCCTCATGGTCGGCCTGGCCGTCGGCCTCGGCATGTGGCTCTTCGTGCCGGTGACCATCCACGACCCGCTGTTCATCCTCTTCCACGGGGTGATGGCGGCGCTGATGCTGTCGCTGCTCGGCATGATCGGCGGCATCTGGTCGGAGAAGTTCGATCACATCGCCGCGGTGACCAACTTCGTGATCACGCCGTTCTCCTTCCTCTCCGGCACCTTCTACTCCATCGAGCGCCTGCCCGAGGCCTGGCAGGTGGTGGCGCACTTCAATCCCTTCTTCTACATGATCGACGGCTTCCGCTACGGCTTCATCGGCCACGCCGACGGCTCGCTGGCGCTGGGCCTCGCCGTCATGGCCGGCTTCAACCTCTTCCTCTGGGCGGTCACCTACCGCATGTTCGCCACCGGCTACCGCCTCAAGCCATGAGCGGGCCCAGGTCATGAGCGGGGTTCCGGACAGCAGTGCCGCCGCCCGGCCGCTGCTGGCGTTCCGGGCCTGGCGGCCGGCCGCCTTCGGGGCGGTGAACTGGCGCGGCCTCTGGGCGGTCTACTACGGCTACGGCATCAAGCGCTTCCTGCGCTTCGGGCTGGAGACCCTGGCCGGGCCGCTGGTGTCGAGCCTGTTGTTCCTGCTGGTCTTCGCGGTCGGGCAGGCCGGGGTGGGGGAGGTCGTCCCGGGCGTCGACCTCACCGAGTTCGTGGCGCCCGGCATCGTCCTCAACGCCGTCATCTACACCGCCTTCCAGAACTCGGCGGCGATGATCGTCATGGACAAGATGGAGGGCACCATCGCCGACGTGCAGATGGCGCCGCTGACGGCGCTGGAGACGGTCGCCGCCTTCGCGCTCTCGGCGGCCAGCTGCGGGCTCGCCGCCGGCCTGCTGGTCGGCCTCGGCACCGCCCTGTTCGTGGATTATTCATCATTCGATGTAACGTTGATCCTCGGCTTTGCGGTGGCGACGGCGCTGCTGTTCGCCTTCCTCGGCATCGTGACGGGGCTGTGGGCGGAGCGCTGGGACCACTACGGCGCCGTCGAGGGCTTCGTCATCGTGCCGCTGGGGCTGCTGTCGGGCACCTTCTTTTCGGCGACGCGGCTGCCGGAGGGACTGCGGGACTGGATCTACTACAATCCCGTGTTCTACGCCGTCGACGGCTTCCGCGCCGGCTTTCTGGGCCAGGCGGAGACCTCGCTGGCGCTGGGCGCCGTGCTGGTGGCGGCGCTGACTCTCGGGCTCGGCGCGGTGGCCTGGCGGCTGTTTGCGGCGGGCTACAAGATCCGGCCGTGACGCGTTTTGGCCGGGTCAAATCGATGTTTCGGCAATGAAACCAATGGGTCAGGTGTCGATGTTCAAGCGGCTGCGTAAGAACTTCCCCCGCAGAATTCCGGGCTTTCTGGGCGCCCTACTGCTCGCCGCAGCTGTCTCTCTCCCGCAGTTTTCCTGGGCCGCCGCCAGCGAGATTCCCTACAGCCAGGGCCTGTTGTGGCGCGTCCAGCGCGACGGCGGCCCGGTCAGCTACCTGCTCGGCACCATCCACTCCACCGACCCGCGCCTGCGCGAGCTGCCGGCGGAGATCGACCGCGCCATCGACGAGTCACGGCTCATGGCCTTCGAACTGCTCGCCGGCGGCCCCGGCCAGGAACGGATGGGCCAGGCCATGCTGCTGCCGCCCGGCCGCAGCCTGGAAGATGTCATCGGCCGCGAGCTGTTCCTGCGCGCCCTCGAGGCCGCGGCGCCGCTGGGGCTGCCGGCGGAGAGCCTGCAGCGCTTCAAGCCCTGGGCCCTCGCCATCTTCCTGGGGCGCCCGGCGGTGGAGGTGATCCGCCAGGCCCAGGGCGTTCCCGCCTTCGATTTCTGGCTGCAGGACGAGGCCCGGCGCCGCGGCAAGCAGGTGCTGGCGCTGGAGTCCTACGAGGAGCAGATCGAGGTCTTCGACGGCATGAGCGAGGCCGAGCAGGTCGCCATGGTCACCGACATGCTGGCCGACCACGCCGAGATCGAGGCCCAGTTCAACCGCATGTTCCGGGCCTACCTGAAGGGCGACATCGGCGTCGCGATGAGAATCGCCAACGACGTCTCCGGCGTCAGCGACACCGCCGCCGCCGAGCACTTCAAGGCCCGCCTCATCGACGATCGCAACCGCATCATGGCGGCCCGCATCCTGCCGCTGCTGCGCGACGGCGGCGCCTTCGTCGCCGTCGGCGCCGCCCACCTGCCCGGCGAGGACGGCATCCTCGCCCGCCTGGAGCAGCGCGGCTACGGCATCGCCCGGGTCTACTAGCGCTCTCGGGCCGCTCCTCCGAGAACCGCCCTCCGGTTGACAGCGGGGGGCGTTGCGCCAATAGTGTCGCCCCTTCAGCCCCGGCATCCGGCCGTGTAAGCTGGCTTCGGCCGGCCCCGAACGTGACGGGGTGCCGGCCCAGGAAGATCCCGTCCCGCCCCCCAATTGAGGCCAGTTCGGGCCCACAGGCCCGGTCGCCCCATTTGGCGCAAGGTTTAGGAGTTCGGTCCGTGAGCGACGCCTTGATGCATACCTATGCGCGCGCTGACCTCGCTTTCGAGCGCGGCGAAGGCCCCTATCTCTACACGGCGGACGGGCGACGATTGCTGGATTTCGCCGCCGGCATCGCGGTGAATGCCCTCGGGCACAGCCACCCGCACCTGGTGAAGACCCTGCAGGAACAGGGCGCCAAGCTGTGGCACGTCTCCAACCTCTACCAGATCCCGGAGGGCCGCCGCCTCGCCGAGCGCCTGGTGGCGAATTCCTTTGCCGACAAGGTCTTCTTCTGCAATTCCGGGGTCGAGGCCATCGAGGGCGCGCTGAAGATCGCCCGCCGCTACCACTACACCCACGACCACCCGGAGAAGATGCGGGTGATCTCCTGCCAGGGCTCGTTCCACGGCCGCACGCTGACCGCGCTGTCGGCGGCGGGCAACCCGAAGTACCTGGAAGGCACCGGTCCGGTCGCCGAGGGCTTCGATATCGTGCCGTTCGGCAACATGAACGAACTGCGCAACGCCATCACGCCGCAGACCGGCGCCGTGCTGGTCGAGCCGATCCAGGGCGAGGGCGGCATCCGCGCCGCCGACCTCGAGTACCTGCGCGCCCTGCGCGCGGTCTGCGACGAATACGGCATGCTGCTGGTGCTCGACGAGATCCAGTGCGGCATGGGCCGCACCGGCAAGCTCTTCGCCTACGAGTGGGCCGGCATCGAGCCGGACGTCATGGCGCTCGCCAAGGGCCTCGGCGGCGGCTTTCCCGTCGGCGCCATTCTGGCAACCGAAGAGGCCGCCAGCGGCGTCTCGCCCGGCGTTCACGGCACCACCTTCGGCGGCAACCCGCTGGCCATGGCGGTCGCCAATGCGGTTCTCGACGTCATGCTGGCGCCCGACTTCCTGCCCCATGTCGAACGCACCGGCGGGTTGCTGCGCCGGCGGCTCGAAGACCTTGCCGCCCGCTTTCCGCACGTGATCGCGGAGGTGCGCGGCGCCGGCTTGATGCTCGGCCTGAAGTGCGTCGTGACCAACACCGACCTGGTCGTCAAGCTGCGCGACGAGGGCCTGCTTACCGTCGGCGCGGCGGAGAACGTGGTGCGCCTGCTGCCGTCGCTGATCATCGAGGAGCGCCATGTGGACGAAGCGATACAGGCCATCGAACGGGCCTGCAGCGCCTTCGCCAAGGCGGCCTGAGATGAGTGGAATGAAGGCGGCCCAGCCGCGCCACTTTCTCGACCTGGATCGCCTGGACAGCGCCGCCTTGCGGGTGATGCTGGACACGGCAGGACGCATGAAGCGGGGCGAAGCGTCGGACGGCGAGGCGAGGCCGTTGGCCGGCAAGACCCTGGCGATGATTTTCGAGAAGCCCTCGACCCGTACCCGCGTCTCCTTCGAGGTGGCGGCGACGCAGCTCGGCGGCCATGCCGTGGTGCTGGAGCCCAGCGGCACCCAACTGGGCCGCGGCGAGACTGTGGCCGATACCGCGCGGGTGCTGTCGCGCTATGTCGATGCCATCATGATCCGCACCACCAAGCAGTCGATCCTGATGGAGATGGCCGAGCACGCGACGGTGCCGGTGATCAACGGCCTGACCGACGTGACCCACCCCTGCCAGCTGATGGCCGACGTGATGACCTTCGAGGAGCACCTCGGCCCCATCGCAGGCCGCGTGGTGACCTGGTCCGGCGACGGCAACAACATGGCCACCTCGTGGATACATGCCGCGGTGCGGTTCGGTTTCGAGCTGCGCCTGGCCTGCCCGGACCTGCTGCGCCCGCCGCAGGCGGTGCTCGACTGGGCCGCCGCAGAGGGCGGGAAAATCGTGGTCTCCAGCGACGTCGACGCCATGGTGAAGGACGCCGACGCGGTGGTCACCGATACCTGGGTATCGATGGGCGACGACGACGGCGAGAGCCGCCACAACCTGCTGATGTCCTACCAGGTCGATGACCGTGTGATGGCCCTGGCCAAGCCGCAGGCGATCTTCATGCACTGCCTGCCGGCGCACCGCGGTGACGAGGTGACGGCCTCGGTCATCGACGGTCCGCAGTCGGTGGTTTGGGACGAGGCGGAGAACCGGCTGCACGCCCAGAAGGGCATCCTCGCCTGGTGCCTATCCTGACCCCAGAGAGTTGCTGATGCCGGAAGGCAGAACCGGAACCGGCGGCCTGCGGGCCGACCAGGTGCAGCCCTTTCTCATCGAGTCCTCCGGGATCCGCGGTCGACTGCTGCGCCTGGAAGGCGTCTGCGACCGCATTCTCGACCGTCACGGCTACCCGGAGCCGGTCGCCCGGCTGCTCGCTGAGATGCTGGCGCTCTGCGGCGGCCTCGCCAGCCTGATCAAGTACGACGGGATCTTTACCCTGCAGGCCAGCGGCGACGGTCCGCTGCGCATGATGGTGGTCGACGTGACGTCGGAGGGGGAGATGCGCGGCTATGCGGGCTTCGACCGGGAGCGTGTCGACTCGCTGGAGGCCGAAACCGAAGGCCGGCCGACCGTGCCACAGCTCTTCGGCCGGGGCCACCTCGCCTTCACCGTCGACCAGGGCAGCTTCAGCGAACGCTACCAGGGCATCGTGTCCCTGACGGGAGATACCCTGGCCGACTGCCTGCAGCATTACTTCATGCAGTCGGAGCAGTTGCAGAGCGGCATTCTCCTCGCCGCCGGCCGCCGCGGCGAGCACTGGGTTGCCGCTTCGCTGGTGCTGCAGCGGCTGCCGGAGGAAGCAGTGCACGCCATCGAGGATGAGGACGACTGGCGGCGGGCCATGGTGCTGCAGGCAAGCTGCAGCGAGGACGAACTGCTCGACGACAGCCTCGCCTTCCATGACCTGCTGTACCGCCTGTTCCACGAGGAAGGCGTGCGGGTCTTCGAGCCGCGCACCCTGAGAGAGGGCTGTCGCTGCTCGCGCGAGAAGCTGGAAAAGGTGTTGCGGACGATGCCGCGGGCAGAGATCGAAGACCTCAAGACAGCCGGCGCGGTTGAGGTGACCTGCGAGTTCTGCACCACGCTCTACCGCTTCGACGACGACGATCTCGATCGCATCTACGCGCCTTAGCCCTCCGGTGTCAAAGGCGTGCCGAGGGGTCCCGATGCCTTGATCCTGCCCGATTCCCGACTTATTCATACTTCGCCTTCTATAAGATTCCGGAATTCTGGGTTCTTTCCGGACTCGCCGAAGGCCGCCGGAGCCCAGTTGTCGCAGCAGTTCGATAGGAAGCCAGCCATGCCCGCCCCCTTCCGCCTTGCAGCCGCCGCCGCCGTCGTCGTGGGACTGCTCGCAGGCTGTGCCATGGACGACCCGAGCAATCGCTTTGCACAGATCACCTACGAGCATCTGCCCGACATCGCCCTCGACGTCGGCGAGATTCAGATCGAGCAGGCCTACGTCACGCCTGGCCAGGCGCCCAACGTCGACCACCGCTTCCCCGTGCAGCCGAAAGACGCCGCCGTGCGCTGGGCGCAGGACCGGCTGGTGGCGCGCGGCGACCGCCTGACTTTCCGCTACATCGTGCGCCAGGCCTCGGCAGTCGAAACCGAGTTGCCGAGGACCACCGGGGTCACGGGCATGCTGACGACCGACCAGTCGGAGCGCTACGAGACCCACATCGAGGTGGAAATGCAGATCCTCGACGGCCGGCAGACGGTGGGGACGGCCAAGGCGGAGTCGCGGCGGTCCGTCACCGTGCCGGAGAACATCAAGCTCACCGAGCGGGAGCGGGTCTGGTACCGGCTGACCGAGGACACCATGAACGACCTCGACAGGCAGCTGGAAGAGACCATCCGCAGGGCTTTCTTCCCCTACATCGTCCTCTAGACGGCTACGGCAGGGCGGCATCGCCTCATGATCGGCGTGTTCGATTCCGGCCACGGCGGCCTCACTGTGCTGCGCGCGCTGACGGCGCGGCTGCCGAAGGAGTCGTTCACCTACCTGGGGGATCACGGCAACGCGCCCTACGGCCCGCGGCCGGAGGAGGAAATCTACGCCCTTACCCTGGCGGCGGTGGAGCGCCTCTTCGCCGAGGGCTGTCTTCTCGTGCTGCTGGCCTGCAATACCGCTTCCGCCATCGCGCTACGGCGCCTGCAACAGGACTGGCTGCCCGGCGCGGCGCCCGAACGCCGGGTGCTCGGCGTCTTCGTGCCGATGGTCGAGGCGCTCAGCGCCGTCTCCTGGCGCGACGGCGCGCCTGTCCCCGCGCTGGTGCCGCCCGACGGCATGGTCGCCGTCTTTGCCACCCAGCGCACCATCCATTCCGGTGCCTATCCCTTCGAGGTCGGCCTGCGTGCGCCGCACATGCGGGTGGTCAGCCAGGCCTGCCCGCATCTGGTCGCCGCTATCGAGTCGGACGAGTCGGAGGCGGTGCTGCGCGAACTGGTGTCGGGCTACGTCGCGGAGATGCTGCAGCAGACCGAGGGCCGCACGCCCGATGCCGCGGTACTCGGCTGCACTCACTACCCCCTGGTCGCGCATCTTTTCGCGGAGTTCTTGCCCGCCTCGGTGCAACTGCTTGACCAGCCGACCATCGTCGCCGACAGCTTGGCCGACTATCTGGCGCGCCACCAGCGCTTCGCCACGGCCCCCGAGGAATCCGGCTATCGGCGCTTTCTGACGACCGGCGATCCAGCCCGCGTCGCCGCCTTCGCCAGCCGCTTCTTCGGCGCCGAGATCCGCTTCGAGAAGGCTTAGGCGCCGGCCGCCCAGTCGCGCAGCTTGAGCAGGAAGGTCTCGCAGGCCGCGACCTGTTCCAGGGCGATGAACTCGTTCGGCTTGTGCGCCTGGTCGATGGACCCGGGCCCGAAGACCACCGCCGACATGCCGGCCGCCTGGAACAGACCGCCTTCGGTGCCGAAGGAGACGACGCCGCAGTCGTTGAGCCCGGAGAGGCGCCGCACCAGGCCCTCGGCAGCGCCGTCGCTCTCCGGCGCCAGCGGCGGCACGGTCGCCGTGGATCGGGTTTCGATGCCGGCCTCCGGTGCGAACTCGCGCAGGGCCGGCAGCACCTCGTTCTCGGCATAAGCCTGGAAGGCGGCGACGATGGCCTCGGTGTCCTCGCCCGGGATCGGCCGGAACTCCCAGCCGAAGCGGCAGTCCTGGGCCACGATGTTGATCGCCCGGCCGCCCTCGATCTGGCCGAGGTTGAAGGTGGTGTAGGGCGGGTCGAAGGGATTGCCGGAAGCGGCCGCGGCACGCTTGCCCTCCGCGAGGTCGGCGAGGAAAGCGATCAGCCGCCCGGCCGCCATGATGGCGTTGCCGCCGCGGTGCGGCTGGCTCGAATGGGCCGCCTGGCCCTTCACACGGGTCTCGAAGATGTAGCAGCCCTTGTGGCCGTTGACGATCTGCATGCCGGTCGGCTCGCCGACGATCACCATGTCCGGGGGCGGCAGGTTATCGGTGATGTCGCGGATCATGCCGCCGACGCCGGTGCAGCCGACTTCTTCGTCGTAGGACAGCGCGATATGGATGGGGTGCTTTAGCGGCCGGGCCTGGAACTCCGGCACCAGCGCCATGGCGGTGGCCAGGAAGGACTTCATGTCGGCGGTCCCACGGCCGTAGAGGCGGCCGTCGCGTTCCACCACCTGGAAAGGATCGCTGTCCCAGATCTGGCCGTCGACCGGTACCACGTCGCTGTGTCCGGAAAGCACTACGCCGCCGCCGCCCTCGGGGCCGATGCTGGCGAAGAGATTGGCCTTGCTGCCTTCCGAGTTGACCGTACGGCGGCAGCGCGCGCCCTGGCTCTCCAGGTAGTCCTGCGCGAAGTCGATCAGCGCCAGGTTGGATTTGGCGGACGTGGTGTCGAAGCCGACCAGGCGGTCGATCATCGCGCGCGTGTCGGGGCGTATCGTCGTCATGGGGCCTTTCTAGCCGCGCCAGAAGGCCGGAGCCAGCAGGATCAGCACGGTCAGGAGTTCGAGGCGGCCGAGCAGCATGCCGAGGCTGAGCAGCAGCTTGGCGCTGTCCGGCAGGGTGGCGTAGTTGCCTGCCGGGCCGATGACGTCACCGAGGCCGGGGCCGACGTTGGCGATGGCCGAAGCGGCGCCGGAGAGGGCGGTGATGAAGTCGAGCCCGGTCAGCCCAAGGGCCACCGCGAGCAAGGCGAAACAGGTGACGAAGAGGAAGAAGAAGCTCATCACCGAGCTGGCGACCGATTCGGAGATCGGCTTCCTGTTGTAGTAGGGGAAGAACACGCCGTTCGGCTGCATCAGGCGGTGGATCTGCGCCTCGGCGGTGGCGTATAGAACCTGGATGCGGAAAATCTTGATGCCGCAGGTGGTCGAGCCGGCACAGCCGCCGATGAACATCAGCACGAACATGATCGCCACCACGAAGTTGCCCCAGCGGCCGTAGTCGGCGGTGGCGAAGCCGCTGCCGGTCATGACCGAGATGACGTTGAAGGTGCTGTAGCGCAGGGAGTCGAGTGGCCCCATGACATCGCCGTAGTACAGCCAGAGAGCGACCAGCACGATGGAAACCGCCAGGATCGAGAGGAACCAGCGAATCTGAGTATCGCCGAAAACGGTCCGAAGGTCGCCGCGGACGACGCGCAGGTAGAGTACGAAGGGAACGGAGCCGAGCACCATGATGACGCTCATCGCCCAGTCGATGGCAGCGTTGTCGAAGTGACCCACCGAGGCGTCGTAGGTGGAGAATCCGCCGGTGGCGATCGACGTCATGGCGTGCGCCACGGCGTCGAATCCGGACATGCCGACCGACCAGAGCACCAGTGCCCCGACGCCGGTGAGCAGCACGTAAACGATGGATATGCCGCCGGCGATCTGCGCCGCGCGCGGCAGCACCTTGTCGGCGTCAAAGGCCTCGATGCGGAACATCTGCATGCCGCCGACCTGCAGCATCGGCAGCACCGCCACCGCCATGACGATAATGCCGATGCCACCCAGCCACTGCAGGATGGCGCGCCAAAGCAGGATTCCGGGCGGCGCGAAGTCGAGCCCGACGATCACCGTCGCACCAGTGGTGGTGACGCCCGACATCGCTTCGAAGAAGGCGTCGACGGCGCTGAGCTCCAGTTCCGAGAACTGGAACGGCAGGGCGCCGAAGATCACGATCACCAGCCAGGCGAGGTTGGTCATCACAAAGGCCTGGCGTACCGAGAAGCGCCGCAGGCTGGCACGGGTCGTCAGCATCATGGAGACGCCGACGAAGAGCGTGACGCAGGCGGCGACCATGAAGACCTGCCAGTCGGGATGGCCGACGGCGATGTCCACGATGGCAGGGATCACCATGGCTACCGCCAGGACGGTCAGCAGGATGCCGATGATGAAGATGATGGGGCGGAATTCGATCATCGTGCCGCCTCAAGACGGCTCGCCCGGGGCGACAATCCCTGGCCTGCTACAGTCCCCCGGCTCATGTTCCCCCGACCCATTATCCCCACTCGCGGCAGCCGCCGGGCAATCAGCCGCCGTCGTGGCCAAGACCCCCGGGCGTGCCGACCAGGGATAGGAATTCGCGGCGCGTGGAGGGGTTAGTGCGGAACATGCCGAGCATGCGGCTGGTCACCATCGCGGTACCAGGCTTGTGCACGCCGCGCGTGGTCATGCAGTGATGCGTCGCCTCGATGACCACGGCGACGCCCTTCGGGTTCAGGACCTCGTCGATGGTATTGGCGATCTGCGCGGTCATCTTCTCCTGAATCTGCAGCCGGCGCGCATAGGCGTCGACCACCCGCGCCAGCTTCGAGATGCCGACCACGCGGTTGTCCGGCATGTAGGCGACGTGGGCCTTGCCGATGATCGGTGCCATGTGATGCTCGCAGTGCGATTCGAAGCGGATATCGCGCAGCAACACCATTTCGTCGTAGCCCTCGACTTCCTCGAAGGTACGCTCGAGCAGGTCGAGGGGGTCCACGGCATAGCCCGCGAAGAACTCCTCGAAGGACTTCACGACGCGTTCCGGCGTGCCGGCCAGGCCTTCACGCGCCGGATCGTCGCCGGCCCAGCGGATCAAGGTTTCCACGGCGTCCAGCGCCTGCTCGCGCGACGGCCGTTCCAACTCGGGCAGGGTCTGAATCTTCTGGCTGCTGGTCACGCTGTGCCCGTCTCCTCCTGATGGGCCGCAGGGAACGGCCGCGTTTCGCGCCGATGCGGCCCCCGCGATCCGGTTTCGCCGCGCTCGGTCAGTTCAGTTGCACGGGCTGGTGAGGACTGTCCAGGGAAAAGGCCGGAATCTCGACGTCGAATCGCCGGCCGCCGGTGCTCTCCATTTCGTAGGTGCCGACCATGATGCCCGAGGGCGTGGAGAGCGGTGTGCCGCTGGTGTACTCGAAGCTCTCGCCCGGCTCCAGGGTCGGCTGCTCGCCGACCACGCCGGCGCCGTGAACCTCCTGCACCCGACCCATGGAGTCGGTGATGCGCCAATGCCGGTTGAGCAACTGTACCGTCTCCGATCCGGTGTTCTCGATCCGCACCTGGTAGGCCCAGACGTAGTGGCACTCGGTGGGTGATGACTGTTCTTCCAGATAGATCGGCTTGACCGTCACGCTGATAGAGTCTGTCGTCGCCCTGTACATGGCTTTGGTGATCCTCATTCGGCCGGCCTCGCCGCCGGCGGAGCGCTTTCCTCCGATCAGTCTACGCCTTGCGGCGACGACAAGAAAGGCCCTGCCGGGACGGGCCGGAGTGCTATGGATTCCGGCAGGTTGCGGGCGATTCAGCTGAGCCCGCCAGGGCGGTAGTCGCGGCCGGTCTGGGAACCGCCGAGGATGTGGCCATCGGCATCGATCCGCAGGCGCGGCCCGCCGGCGTCGGCGGCGTCCTGGGGATCGTGCGTGACCAGAAGCGTCGGCAGGCCCTTGGCCCGGGCATGGTCGAACACGAAACTGCGGAAGCGTGCACGCAGGGCGACGTCGAGCTTCGCGAAGGGCTCGTCGAGCAGCAGCGCCCGGGGTTCCGACAGCAACGTCCGCAGCAGCGCGACGCGGGCGCGCTGCCCACCGGAGAGCGTGGTCGGATCGCGTTCGTAGAACGCCAGCATGTCCGCCTCGGCGAGCGCCGCCTCGATGCGCGCGCGGCGTTCCTTGCGGCCACGCACGGAGGGCGGCAGGCCGAAGGCGAGGTTGCCGGCGACCGACAGGTGCGGGAACAGCAGGTCGTCCTGGAACAGGATGCCGATGTGGCGCGCCTCCGGCGGCAGGGCGGAGATGTCCTCGCCGTTCAATAGCACGCGGCCGGTACCGCTCAGCGCCGGATCGAGGGTGCCGCAGATCAGCGCCAGCAGGCTCGATTTGCCGCAGCCGCTGGGCCCCATCACCGTGACCACCTCGCCCGGCGGCACAGCCAGGCTCACCGGTCCCAGGATGCGGCGCTCCCGATGGCCGATCTCGACCCGGCTGAGGACGAGGCCGTGTTCCTGGCCGAGATCGATGACGCTCATGCCGCCGGCACCCGGGTGGCGGGCCGCGGCGCTCTCGCGCCTGCCAGCCAGCGGGGCAGAGCCAGTGCAGCGGCGAAGGCCAGCAGCGGCAGCAGCGCCTGCAGGAAGGCGTAGACTCCGATCACGCGGCGGTCGCCGCCGGCGGCGAGACCGACGGCTTCCGTGGTCAGGGTGACGAAGCGGCCGCCGCCGGCGAAGAGGGTCGGCAGGTATTGCGTGACGCTGACGGCGAAGCCGACGGCCAGAGCGAAAAGAATCGGGCGCAGCAGCATCGGCAGCTTGACCTGCCAGAACACCCGGTTCGGCCGGGCACCGAGGCAGAGCGCGGCGCGGACATAGCGGTCGTCGAGAGCCCGGTAGGGGTCACCGAGCGTGAGAAACACGTAGGGCAGCACGAACAGCAGGTGACTCCACACCAGCGCGAGCCAGGTGGCATCGATGCCGGCCCGGATCGCCAGCACCTGGGTGCCGAACAGGAACGCCACCTGGGGCACCAGCAGTGGCAGGTACAGCAGCCAGAGCGCGCGGTTGGACAGCGACAGGCCGCGGCGCTGTTCGTTCTCGAGGCAGCCGAGCACCAGCAGCAGGGCGATGGCGGCGGCGGCAATGCCGACGCCCAGCGTCGTGGCGGCGGTCGCCAGCACCTCGGGGGCCTGACGGGCCCAGGTATCCAGGCTGAAGGCGCCCGGCCAGGCTTCGGGGTAGCGCCAGTGCCGCGCGACCGACCACAGGGCCAGGGCGACGAGGCCGGCGGCGGCCAGCGCCACCAGGCCCTGCATCAGGCCGGCGGTGAGGGCCCGCAACAGGCGGCCGCTGCCGCCGCGCCCGCCGCCGGCGATCCAGGCGCGGCCGGCCAGTCCGGCGGCGATTTCGCCGAGGCGCCAGAGGGCTATGCCGCCGGCGACCACCAGCAGCTGCAGCGAGGCGCCGGCGGCGGCGACGAAGCGCAGGGTGAGATCCGGGTCGTTGAACCAGCGCAGTACCTGCACGGCCAGCGGCGGCGGCGTCAGCGGTGCCAGGATGAGCGCCATGTCGACCACGGAGAGCGCATAGGCGAGCACGGCATAGACCGGCAGGCGGATCTGGCGGTAGACCGCCGGCAGCACCGCTTTCATCCAGGCGGTGACCGGCCCGTAGCCGAGCGAGCGGGCGACGGCGAGGCGCTCCTCGGCGCGCACCTGACCGAGCGCCGCCAGGGTCATGAACAGCAGGAACGGCAGCTCCTTGACGATCAGGCCGAGCGTCAGGGCGAGGCCGTGGGGGTCCTGTACCGTCGCCACGTCGGGCGGCAGTTCCCACCCGGTCGCCCAGGGCGAGACCAGGCGCACCAGCCAGCCGCTCGGCGCGATGAGGAAGGCGAGGCCGAGGGCGATCGCGGCGTGAGGAACGGCGATCAGCGGCGTCATCAGGGCACGCAGGGCGAGGACGAGGCGGCTGCCGTGGCAGGCGGCGAGAAAGGCGACGGTGAGCCAGAAGGCGATGAAAGTGGCCAGGAAGCCGGACACCAGCGTCAGCCGCAGCGACTCGGCGAGGCCCGGCTGCGCGAACAGCGCCAACCACGGCGCCAGGGTGAATTCATGGCCGCCGAGCGTGGGGAAGTAGCCGAAGGCCGGCAGCCAGGTCCCAATGACGCCGGCGACCACCGGCGCCAGAAAGAGCGCCAGGGTCAGGCCGGGCAGGTAGCTGAGCAGGTCATCGCGGCGCACGCTCCGGCCTCCGTGGTGGCCGCCTCAGCGGGCGTAGCGGCGCTGCCACTCCGCCTCGATGCGGGTCATCCAGGAGGGATGCGGCTCCAGCAGCGTGGGGCCCAGATCCTCCGGCGCCAGCGTGGCGACACCGCGCGGCAAACGCTTGAAGTGGCGGCGCTCCTCGTCGCTCAGCTTGGACAGGGCGAGCACGGTATCGTCGCCCCAGGCTTGCGGGTTCTGCTTGGTCGCCTGCGCTTCGGCGCTCATCAGGAAGTTGGCGACCACCATCGCGCCTTCCGCGGCGTTGGCGTTGAAGGGAATGGCGACGAAGTGCGTGTTGCCGATGGTGCCCTTGTCGAGCACGAAGGTGCGTACCGTCTCGGGCAGCAGATCGTTGGAGATCGCCGAGGAGGCTTCCGAGGGATAGAAGGAGAGGGTGATGTCGATCTCGCCGTCGTCGAGCAACTGGCGCTGCGCCGGCCCGCTGGCCGGGAAGGTCGCACCGCCGCGCCAGAGATGCGGGTGCAGGGCGTCGAGGTATTCCCACAGCGGCTGCGCCGTCTGCTCGACCTGGGCATCGCTTTCGACCGGCTGCTGCAGGAATCCCGGATCGGGCGCCAGCTCGATCAGCACCTGCTTCAGGAAGGTGGTGCCGAGGAAGTCCGGCGGCGCCGGATAGGTGAAACGGCCCGGGTGGGCGCGAGCCCAGTCGAGCAGATCCGGGATCGAGCCGGGCGTCGTCTCGACGCGCGCGGAATCATAGATGAAGTTCAGCTTGGCCATGCCCCAGGGCGCCTCGTAGCCGTCGGTCGGCACGGTGAAATCCACCAGCGTCGTCGGCTTGTTCTCGAAGTCGACCAGCTGGAAGTTGGGCAGCACCTCGGTGAAAGGGCCGTAGAGGAGATGCTTCTCCTTCATGGCGGCGAAGTTCTCGCCGTTGATCCAGATGAGATCTATGGAGCCGCCCTCCTTCTTGCCGGCGGCGCGCTCGGCGAGGACGCGGGAGACCGCATCGGCGGTGTCCGCCAGCTTCACATGCCGCAGGGTCACGCCGTAGCGGGTGCGCACCTGGTCGCCGACCCAGGCGATATAGGCGTTGATTCGCTCGTCGCCGCCCCAGGCGTTCCAGTAGACGGTCTGGCCTTCGGCGGCGGCGGCGATCTCCTCCCAGGGGCGGGTTTCCCCTGCCTTGGCGGCGCCGCAGAGCCCGAAAGCCGTGGCCAGGGCGGCGAGCAGCATGGAGAAGAACGGCAGGCGGCGGCGGATCATCCTCGGCGTCTCCCTTGACTTTGCTCCTCCGCCAGGTGGCGGCAGGGCTTCAGGAGAGCCTACAAGGCGGTCCCGGGTCTGTCATCCGAGGGTGGCGGCGTTCACGCGGTGTTTATTGGCCGCGATTCGGGGCCGGCGGTGTCCACCTTGGAATTCCCAGGTGAGAGGACACCAGCCAGGGTTTCGCGCAGCGTGGCGTCGAGAATCGGTTTTGACAGCCTCGGCGCCCCGGCAAGCTCTTCGGGCAGGTTCTCGATCCTGTCGTAGCCGGTGATGAAGACGACGGGAACACCGCGCCGGATCAGCGCCACGGCGGCGGGCAGCGAACTCTCGCCGTGCAGGTTGGCATCGAGCAGCGCCACATCGGGCAGTTCGCCTTCGGCCGCCTGCAGTGCCGCCGTCAGATTGTCGACCGTGGCGACGATGTCGTAACCGAAGCCTTCGAGCCGCGCCTCGAGATCCATGGCGACCAAGGGTTCGTCCTCGGCCAGCAGCAGGCGCGGCAGCCCCTTCGCAGCGTCGCGTCGCGGCGCCGCGGCCGGGGCGCTCGGCTGTGCCGCGGCGTCCCCGGCTCCGCGGTCGCGCCGCCGCAGCGGCACCACCATCCGGCACTTGAGGCCACTCGGGTTCCAGTCGAAGTCGATCTCGCCACCGAGCTGGTTGCGGATCGACTTGTTGAGCAATTCTGAGCCGAAACCGCTGCGACTGGAGGGCGGCGAGATCGGTTCGGCAGTGGTCTCGCGCCAGTCCAGCACCAACCGGTGGCCGCCGTCGTTCTCCCAGCTCACATCAAGCCTGCCGCCCTTGCCTTTGAGGGCGCCGTACTTGGCGGCATTGGTGGTCAGTTCGTGCAGTGCCAGGGCGACGGTCTGGGCAAGCTGTGGCGGCAGGCGCAGGGCCGGCCCGTCGAGACGCACGCGTCGCCCGCCGTCGCCGCCGAAGGCCTTCAGCTCCTGCTCGATGAGACTGCGCAGTTCCAAACCCTGCCAACGGCTTTCCGCCAGCAGGTCGTGCGCGCGCGACAGCGAGGCGATGCGGTCCTCGACGACGTGGCGGAAATCGTCTATGTCGTCGGCTTGGCTCAGATGCACCACCGCCTGCACCACGGCCAAGGCGTTCTTGGCGCGGTGGTTGATCTCGCGCATCAACAGGGCCTGTCGCTCTTCATTGCGCAGGATGACAATGGAGTTGTGGGCCGTTTCCATGGCCTCCTGCAGGGTGGCGACGTCGCCATCGCTCCAGCGCCGGGGCTCGGCGGTCAGCAGAAAGAGCGCGGCGGCGAGGCGGTCTCCCTGCATCCACGGCACGAAAACGCCACCCCGGGCCCGGAACCGGGCAAAGGTTTCGGCCGGACCGGGCCCTGCGGAACTGCAATAGCTTTCGACGTCGTCGATGCGCACGGCCTGGCCATTGCCCAGGTTCTTCACCACCGCCGAGCCGAAATCGGCCAGGCGCAATCCGGTCGGCGCCGGCGGCAGCCCTTCGGCCGCCCAGTCGTGAAGCAGGTTGAGGTCGCCTCCATCGTCGGCTTCGCAGTAGCCGACATGCACCGCCTGCAGGTGCCGGCCGAGCAGGGCGGCAGCGGTCTCCATGGCTGCCTCGGGATCACTCTGGTCGTGCAGTCGCTCGCTGAAGTCGAGCATGAAGGCGAGGCGGCGCTGGGCCAGAACGGTGTCGGTGGTTTCGTAGCCGCAGTTGAATATCCCGGCGATGCGGCCGTCCTCACCGCGGATGGCGCTGAAGCTGTAGCTCCAGTAGGTTTCTTCTTCGAAGCCGTAGCGCCGCATCGGCAGCAGCTGATTGTCGGCGAAGAAGCCGTCGCCGGTTTCCAGCAGGCCGCGGAATTGCGGCCAGATGATGTCCCAGATATCGGCCCAGACTTCCTTCGCCGGCTTGCCGAGCGCGGCCGGATGGCGCGGTCCGGGGATCGGCGCCCAGGCGTCGTTGTAGAGCAGCCGCAATTCCGGACCCCAGTAGATCGCCGTCGGGAAGGCGGATTGCAGGCAGATGCCGACGGCCGAACGCAACGATTGCGGCCAGCCCTCAGGCGGTCCGAAGGGGTGCTTCGTCCAGTCGAAGCGCCGGATACGCTCGGCCATCTCGCCGCTGCCGGCAATGAAGCTCATTCTGTCTGAGCGTTTGGAAAGATCGGGCATGGCCTACGGATCGCTGCGGCTGCGATTCTGGGGAAATATAATAGCCGCCGGGCGGCGGCGCGGTCTGCATGTCAAGCGGCTCGGCCGGCGCGCAGCCGAACCGCCGCGCCTCTTCGCCCTCGGATTGGTATTCGAACGCTGGCCGGCGGAAAAGCCCCCTCCGGCGCTTTCATTGTGTCAAAACTCGCGACAGTTGAAAAGGCCGCTGGGGTTTATCGCCGCGGGCCCCGACCGGAAGCCTAGTTTTGCTGGGGAAAACCGGCGCGCATGTAGGCGACGATCTGCCAGATCTGGTCCTCGGTCAGCCGGTCCTTGTAGGACGGCATGGCGGTGCCGAAGGGCTGGCCGCCCTCGGCGATGGACCATAGCAGGTACTCGTCGACGCTGCCCTGGATATCCATCAGGCGGGCCAGGAGTGCCGGCGACGGCACCAGGTCGAGGCCGGCATCGCCATCGCCGCGGCCATCGGTGCCGTGGCAGGCGGCGCAGTTGCGTCGGTAGAGGTCGCCGCCGTCCTCGATGACCTTGGGAGTCTGGGGGTAGGGGCTCCGCAGGCTGCGGTACTCGACCGGCACGCCGGCCTGGATGAACTCGAGGTGGCGCTTGGCGCGCGGCAGCAGCGGTGGCGGACTGCTCTGCAGGTCCCAGCGGGGCAGGTTGTCGGCGGGCTGGTTCCAAGGATCGAGGCGATCCTCGCGTTGCTGCAGCAGGGAATCGTCCGCCGTTCCAGTCTGCGCCATGGCCTGCGATGCACCGCAGGACAGTGCCAGCAAGAAGGCTCCGGCGAGGGCGCGCAGGGTGCCAATACCGGAACGGATTGAATCTGTCATGGACCGGCCCTCCTGTGGCGCCGGGTATGGGCCCGGCTGCGGCGTCGATACCTATATCCTGCTCAGGCTCGCAAGGACCATGACAGAGATCAAGGACTCCGGGACCCGGCGGTCGCGGACCGGCGTTGCCGGTCGGTCAGGGCGTCCAGGGCGGCGGATCGCTGGCCGGGAAGGACTCCTTGCCGGCTTCCTCGACGATGTCGAGCTTGCGGCCAGCCTTGTCGTCCCGCTGCTTCGGCTGCTTGCGCGGCGGT
>JBHJOA010000081.1:0-30038 GCA_050330205.1 Kiloniellaceae bacterium | reverse complement strand
TCCGGGAAAGACGGGGCGCCGGCTTGACCCGGCGCGAGCCGCGCAGCTAGGAAAAGAGCATGCCGAGGCGCCGTTTCCCGCACCGCCTGCCGAGAGCCGCCGGGCTGGCGGCCCTGCTGGCCTGCTGGCTCGTCGTCGCGGCAGGACCGGCCCTGGCCCAGTCGGACGGCGCCGCCGAGGGCGGGACGGCCGCAGCCGGCGAAGCCGGCGAGATGACCGAAGGCGGGGATTTGCGGCCGGCGCCGGCGGGGCGTACCGGCCTGCCGCTACCGCGCTTCGTCACCCTGCGCGCCGACGAGGTGAACCTGCGCACCGGCCCCGGTACGCGCTATCCCATCGACTGGGTCTACCGCCGCCGCGGCATGCCGGTGGAGATCGTCGACGAGTTCGATACCTGGCGGCGCATCCGCGACTGGCAGGGCACCGAGGGCTGGGTGCACCAGTCCATGGTGCAGGGCCAGCGCGGCGTCCTGGTGACCGGCGACCGCCATGTCCTGCACCGCCGGCCGGACGCCGCCTCGCCGGGGGTCGCCCTGATCGATGCCGGCGTGGTCGGCGTGCTGGAGCGCTGCCTGGGCGAGTGGTGCGAGGTGCGCCTGGGCAGCTTCACCGGCTGGTTGGCGCGCAGCGCCTTCTACGGACTCTATCCGGAAGAGGCCTTCGAATAGGGTGGCAGCCCCCGAGCGAACGGCTTACGCGAAGTCCTGGGACAGGGCGCTGCGCACTTCTTCCGGCAGGATGGTCATGTGGCCGTATTCGGGATGGCTGAAGCCCAGCACGACCCGGGTCCCCGGCGTCTTGAACCTGGCCACCTGGGCGTCGCTGAAGGCGAAGTGGATGAACTGCACCGAGGAGGCCTTGCCGTCGGCCGTGGTGCGGTCGACGTCCTCTTCGGGCTTGCCGACGATGCGCTCGCCCTCGACCTCGAAGAAGGCCGTCTCCTCGATGCCGCCCAGCTTGGACAGGAAGGTCTTGCGGCGCTGGGCGTCGTCGATCTCGAACATCACCGTGGCGATCAGCTCGCGGCCCTGGGGAATCAGCGGGTTATAGGCGCTGAGTTCGTCGGCAATCTGCTCCTCGCCGCCCTTCTCGATGTAGAGCATCTCGTGGACCTGGGCCCACATGGTGTCGTAGTTCTCGAAATAGAAGGTGCAGACCGGGCCGACGTCCTGGCGGCGGTGCTTCTTCTTGGCCACCAGGTCGCGGCGCAGCTCGCGCCGCTCGGCCGCGTAGATCGCCATGGGGAGGATGTCGTCGCGGGTGATCTCTCGTTTCATCGCAAGTCCGGTGCTCATGTCGTTGCGCTCCTTGTGTGACTTGGGGTCGCCGGGTCTGACTTGGGGCCGTGGGCGCCCGGGCGCCAGCCCCGCTGCGCTCACCCGGCCAGGCCATAGGCCTTGGCGAGAAGCTCGATGGGGTGGTAGCTGCGCGCGACCTCCGGTTTGTTCTCCATCTGCAGGCGGTCGATGCCCTGCAGCAGGTGCTGGCCGGCCAGCGGACATTCCGAGGCCACGTAGGCCTTGCCGGCCTGGGCGGTCTGCCGCGCCGCGGTGCGGCCGACCTTGATGGCGACGTCGAAGTTCTCCTTCATCACGCCCCAGGAGCCGCCGTGGCCCGAGCAGCGCTCGATGACCTTGACGTCGGCCTCGGGCAGCAGGCGCAGCATCTCCGCCGCCTTGGCGCCGACGTTCTGGGCGCGGGCGTGGCAGGCCATGTGCAGGGCGACACCGCCCTCCAGCCGGTCGAGGCCGTCGGCGAGGCCTTCCTTCCTGGCGATGTCGACGACGTACTCAGTGATGTCGAAGCTGTGCTGCGAGAGCTTCTTCACCGTCTCGTCGCCGGGCAGGATCAGCGGCCACTCGAACTTCAGCATCAGCGCGCAGGATGGCGTGAGCGCGACGATGTCGTAGCCGCGGTCGATCCAGTCGGCCAGTTCGGCCGCGACCTTGCGGGCCGAGTCGGCCACCTTCTCGATGTCGCCGTTCTCCAGCTGCGGCATGCCGCAGCAGGCGGGATAGACCACCGCCGTCTCGACGCCGTTCTTCGCCAGCACGGCCTGCGCGGCCTCGCCGATCTTCGGATTGTTGAAGTTCACGAAGCAGGTGGCGTAGAGCGCCACCTTGCGGCCCTTGGCCGGCGCCTCGGCGTTCACCTGCGGCGGGTTCTGCTTTGCCCGCAGGGCGAAGGTCCTGCCGTGGAACTGCGGCAACTCCGCTTCGCGGTGGACGCCGGCGACGCTCTCCATGAGCGGCCGCGTCAGCTTGTTTCCGGTATCGCCGGCCCAGTTCACCAGGCCGGGGGCGAGGCCCGCCAGCTTGCCGTTGCGGTCCGTCCTGGTGAGCTGCTCGACGCGGAAGTTGGCGCCGTCGCGCTTCCGCTCGGCCGCGCGGTAGCGCAGCATCAGGTGCGGGAAGTCGATGTTGAACTCATGGGGCGGCACATAGGGGCAGCTCACCATGAAGCACATGTCGCAGAGGGTGCAGGCGTCGACCACGGGCTTGTAGTCGGCCTTGTCGACGCTGTCGAGCTCGCCGGTCTCCGACTCGTCGATGAGGTCGAAGAGCCGCGGAAAGGAGTCGCAGAGATTGAAGCAGCGCCGGCAGCCGTGGCAGATGTCGAAGACGCGCTCGACCTCGGCGTTCAGCTTGTCCCAGTCGTAGAAGTCCGGATCGTTCCAGTCGATCGGATGGCGCACCGGCGCGTTGAGTCCGCCTTCGCTCATGTCTTCCCCTCGCGGTTGTCACCTGCCATCGGCGCGGTGCCGCTCGAAAGCGCCGGGGCGCCTGACCGCGGCACATCTGCCGGTCGGAAACTCTGCTGGTCGCGGAACATGCCGCCGCGCAGGGAGCAGGACTGAAGAGTCGGCCGGCTGCTGCCGCCGGGCGCTTCGGTCCTGCACCTGCACGAAGCCTCCGGGACGGGGCGAGGACGGAAACCTCCGAGCCGCCCCGAACCGGGATCAGGCCATGGTTTCGAGGGCCTTCTGGAAGCGGCCGGCGTGGCTCTTCTCGGCCTTCGCCAGGGTCTCGAACCAGTCGGCGATCTCGTCGAAGCCCTCTTCGCGGGCGGTGCGCGCCATGCCGGGGTACATGTCGGTGTACTCGTGGGTCTCGCCGGCGATGGCGGACTTGAGGTTCAGCGTGGTGTCGCCGATCGGCTCGCCGGTGGCCGGGTCGCCGACTTCCTCGAGGTACTGCAGGTGGCCGTGCGCGTGGCCGGTCTCGCCCTCGGCGGTCGAGCGGAACACGGCGGCGACGTCGTTGTAGCCCTCGATGTCGGCCTTCTGGGCGAAGTAGAGATAGCGACGGTTCGCCTGGCTCTCGCCGGCGAAGGCTTCCTTGAGGTTGGCTTCGGTCTTCGAATTCTTCAGCGACATGGCTCTCTCCTGTAGGTGAGCTTTCGTGCGGCTTCGGGGCTTGATTGGTGTCCGCCGGTCGGCCGGAAAGGCCACCGGGACCGCCCCCTGGTGGAGACTAGATAGCCGGGGCGAGGCGCCCTGTCAACAGATTGGAATGATTCTAATGAGGTTTTTAAGCGTCTCGCCGAAAGAGCGAGTCAGTCGCCTTCGTGAAGGCGGATGATGACGTCGACCCGCGCCACCTTGGCGCCGTCGGGCGGCGGCGGCAGGCTGTCCATGCGGACCATCTCTCCGGGGATGTCCTGCAGCCGGCCGCTGTCCTCGAAATAGAAGTGGTGATGGTCCGACACGTTGGTGTCGAAGTAGGAGCGTCCGGATTCGACGACCACCTCGCGCAGCAGCCCGGCGGCGGTGAACTGGTGCAGGGAGTTGTAGATGGTGGCCAGCGAGACGCGCACGTTGTCGGCGACGGCCTCGGCATGGAGCTGCTCGGCGGTGATGTGGCGGTCGTGGCCGCCGGGCGCCTCGAACAGCAGCCGGGCGAGCGCCAGGCGCTGGCGGGTCGGTCGCAGGCCGGCCGTCTTGAGGCGCTGCACGAGCGCGCTGTAGGGGCGATCCTTGGTCATGGCTTCCCGCTATATGGTTGCCGGCTCGCAGGATTAAAGTGGCTAGAACAGTCTGATGTCAACTTCTTTGGAACCTCTATAAAATGGCCCCCGTGCGCCGGCAGGGTGAGCTATTCGCGCTAACCCCCTGTTAACCATAGTAAGCCAGCCTCTGTGGGGCCTGCCGGCGGGTCGCGAAGCTGTTTGACAGCGGTTTTCCTATGCTATAGTCCGCCAAGCGTTGGCCGGAGGCTCGCCCGGGGACCGGGAGAGTGCATGCGGCGGCGTTTTTTGTCGTGGCATAGGCGACCGGCGAAGCCTATGTAGTTGTAAGGGGTTTCGGGGGGTCCGTGACCGTGGCTCAGGTAACGGCTCTCGGAGTTGCAGAGCGGGTAAGAAGGTGCCGGATCGAGTGGATCTATTGACCGAACGAAAGAGCAGTTTCCGTTACGAAGACCTGCTGAAGTGCGCGCACGGGAAGCTCTTCGGGCCCGGCAACGCACAGCTGCCGCTGCCGCCGATGCTCATGTTCGACCGCATCACCGAAATCACCGAAGACGGCGGCCAGCACGGCAAGGGCCACATCGTCGCCGAAATGGACATCAAGCCGGACCTCTGGTTCTTCGGCTGCCATTTCGAGGGCGACCCGGTGATGCCCGGCTGCCTCGGCCTCGACTCCCTCTGGCAGCTGGTCGGTTTCTTCCTCGGCTGGCTCGGCGCCCCCGGCCGCGGCCGGGCGCTGGGCGTCGGCGAGGTGAAGTTTTCCGACATGGTGACGCCGGCGGCGAAGATGGTCAGCTATCACCTTGATCTGAAGCGCGTGCGCATGGGCAAGCTGGTGCTGGGCATCGCCGACGGCATCATGAAGGCCGACGGCAAGCCCATCTACGAGGCCAAGGATCTCAAGGTCGGCCTCTTCCAGCGCGAGCCGCAGTCCGTTTAGACGGGGCTAAACGGGGGCCGCCCCGCGAGACCAGGATTCAAGCGAGTACCAGGGTACCACAGCCGCAGGACGAACAGGATTTCCATGCGCCGAGTCGTCGTTACCGGATTGGGCATCGTCTCCAGCATCGGCAACAACAAGGCCGAAGTGATCGACGCCCTGAAGGCCGGCCGTTCGGGTATCGAGTTTTGCGATACCTATGCGGAAATGGGCTTTCGCAGCCACGTTCACGGGTCGCTGAAGGTCGACCTCGATGCCCATGTCGACCGCAAGCTGCGCCGCTTCATGGGCGACGGGGCGGCCTACAACTACGTCGCCATGCAGGAAGCCATCGCCGATGCCGGGCTGACCGAGGCCGAGACCTCCCACGAACGCACCGGCATCGTCATGGGCTCCGGCGGTCCTTCGACCTCCAACCAGGTGCAGGCCGCCGACCTCGCCCGCGACAAGGGCCCCAAGCGCGTCGGCCCCTACATGGTGCCTCGCTGCATGTCGTCGACCAACTCCGCCAACATCGCCACGGCCTTCAAGATCAAGGGCCTCAGCTACTCCATCTCCTCGGCCTGCTCGACCTCGGCGCACTGCATCGGCAACGGCAGCGAGCTGATCCAGATGGGCAAGCAGGACATCGTCTTCGCCGGCGGCGGCGAGGAGCTGCACTGGACCCTGACGGTGCTGTTCGACGCCATGGGCGCGCTGTCGAGCGGCTACAACGACCGCCCCGGCCTGGCCAGCCGCGCCTACGACCGCGACCGCGACGGCTTCGTCATCTCCGGCGGCGGCGGCGTGGTGGTGCTGGAGGAACTCGAGCACGCCAAGGCGCGCGGCGCCAGGATCTACGGCGAGGTCGCGGCCTACGCGGCGACCTCCGACGGCGCCGACATGGTGGCGCCCTCCGGCGAGGGCGCGGTGCGCTGCATGCGCCTTGCCATGCAGAGCCTCGGCAACACCCCGGTCGACTACATCAACGCCCACGGCACCTCGACGCCGGTCGGCGACATCACCGAACTGAAGGCGATCCGCGAGGCCTTCGGCGCCGACATGCCGCGCGTCTCCTCCACCAAGTCGCTGACCGGCCACTCCCAGGGCGCGACCGGGGTGCACGAGGCGATCTATTCCCTGCTGATGATGGAAAACGACTTCGTCGCCGCCTCTGCCAACATCGAGAACCTCGACCCCGAGGCCGAAGGCATGCCGATCGTCCGCAAGTTGGAAGAGAACATCCAACTGAATTGCGTCATGTCGAACAGCTTCGGCTTCGGCGGCACCAACGCCAGCCTCGCCTTTAAGCGCTTCGAAGGGTAACAGGGCGGGCTCCGGAACATGGCAGGGTTGATGGCCGGCAAGCGCGGCCTGATCATGGGAGTGGCCAACGACCACTCCATCGCTTGGGGCATCGCGCAGGCCCTGCACCGTCAGGGGGCGGACCTCGCCTTCACCTACCAGGGAGCCGCCTTCGAGCGGCGTGTACGCCCGCTGGCCGCCTCGGTCGGCTCCGAACTCGTGCTGCCCTGCGACGTCGAGCAGGAAAGCGAGATCGCCGCGGTCTTCGCCCGGCTGGGAGAGAGCTGGGACGCGATCGACTTCGTGGTGCATGCCATCGCCTACTCCGACAAGGAGGAGCTGAAGGGCCGCTACCTCAACACCAGCCGCGCCAACTTCCGGCGCACCCTGGCGATCTCCTGCTATTCCTTCACCGCCGTCGCGCGCGAGGCCGCCGCGCTGATGGGCAACGGCGGCAGCCTCATGACCCTGACCTACCTCGGCGCCGAGCGGGTCACCCCGAACTACAACGTCATGGGCGTGGCCAAGGCGGCGCTGGAGGCCAGCGTGCGCTACCTCGCCGCCGACCTCGGCGCCGACGGCATCCGCGTCAACGCGATCTCCGCCGGGCCGATGCGCACCCTGGCCGGCTCGGCCATCGGCGACGCGCGCTTCGTGTTCGCCTGGAACCGCGACCATGCGCCACTGAAGCGCAACGTGCTGCTGGAAGAGGTCGGCTCGGCGGGGCTCTATCTCGCCTCCGACCTGTCGCGCGGCGTGACCGGCGAGGTCCACTACGTGGACGGCGGCTACAACGTGATCGGCATCCCCGCGCCCGGCCGCTTCGCCCGGCCGATCGAGTAGCCTCTCCCCCGTCTCGCAGGGTCAGCCGCCGAGCGCCGGGATCAACAGGTCCGGGCGGTCGGTGATCAGGCAGTCGACACCCTTGGCGAGCAGGCGCCGGCCGGCGCGCACCCCGTTCACGGTATAGACGGCGACGGCATAGCCGGCCGCCTTCACCGCCGCCACATCGGCGGTTCGGGTGCGCCGCCAGTCGAGGTGCAGCGAGGCGCAGTCCAGTTCGGCCATGGCGGCACGCCAGTCCGCCGGGCAGCCTTCGTCCAGCAGGCCGCGCGGCCAGGCCGGGGCGACCCGCCGGGCCGCCGCCAGCGACGCGCGCTCGAAGCTGCTGACCAGCGGCGGCAAGCGGTCGTCCGGCCAGATCGCGCGCAGGCGCGTCAGCGCCACCTCGGCGGTCCGCTCGGCAAGGCCCCGGGTCGGCTTGATCTCGACATTGGGCGTGAGACCGAGGTCCAGCAGGCAGGCGGCGGTTTCCTCGAGGCTGGGCACGCGGCAGTCGGCGGCGCCGGCGAAGCGCCGGCCGGTGCGCCGGCCGTAGCGCCGTGAAAAGCCGAGGGAGGCGTCGAGGCCCGCCACCACGCCGAGCGGGGTCCGCGCCATGTCGCCCTTCGCCCCGGTGGTGCGCTGCAGCGTTTCGTCGTGGAACAGCACCGGCTCGCCGTCGCCGGTCAGCATGACGTCGAATTCGACCCAGGTGGCCCCGGCCGCGGCCGCCGCCTTCATGGACGACAGCGTGTTCTCCGGCGCCAGGGCCTTGGCGCCGCGGTGGCCCATCACCCGCGGCAGCCGCAGCAAAGAAAAGGCCGGCGGAGAGGTCATGTGGTCATGCCTCGCCGCCGGCCCGGATGCCGCTGCTGCGGGATGGGACTTAGCTGGCGACCTTGGCCTCCAGGTCCTCGCCGGTGTCCTGGTTCACGCGCTTCATGGACAGCTTCACCTTGCCGCGGTCCATGCCGATGCACTTCACCTTCACCGCATCGCCTTCCTTGACGACGTCGGTGACGGTGTTGACGCGCTCGGGCGCCAGTTCGCTGATATGCACCAGGCCGTCGCGCGGCCCGAGGAAGTTCACGAAGGCGCCGAAGTCGACCACCTTCACGACCTTGCCGCTGTAGATCTCGCCGATCTCCGGCTCGGCCACGATCGACTTGATCCAGTCGAGCGCCGCCTGGGCCTTCTCCTGGTCGACGGCGGCCACCTTCACGGTGCCGTCGTCCTCGATGTCGATCTTGGCGCCGGTCTCCTCGCAGATCTCGCGGATGACCTTGCCGCCGGTGCCGATGACGTCGCGGATCTTGTCCTTGGGGATGGTGATCACGGTAATGCGCGGCGCATTGTCCGACACGCCTTCGCGCGCCGAGGTCAGGGCCTTGTTCATCTCGCCCAGGATGTGCAGGCGCCCGTCGCGCGCCTGATTCAGGGCGACTTCCATGATCTCCTTGGTGATCGAGGTGATCTTGATGTCCATCTGCAGCGAGGTGACGCCGTTGGCGGTGCCGGCCACCTTGAAGTCCATGTCACCGAGATGGTCTTCGTCGCCGAGGATGTCCGACAGCACGGCGAAGTCGGCGCCCTCCTTGATCAGGCCCATGGCGATGCCCGCAACCGGGCGGCTCAGCGGCACGCCGGCGTCCATCAGGGACAGCGAGGCGCCGCAGACCGTCGCCATTGAGGAGGAACCGTTCGACTCGGTGATCTCCGAGACGATGCGGATGGTGTAGGGGAAGTCCTCCTTGGCCGGCAGCAGCGGCCGGATGGCGCGCCAGGCCAGCTTGCCGTGGCCGATCTCGCGGCGTCCCGGCCCCATGCGGAAGCTGCACTCGCCCACCGAATAGGGCGGGAAGTTGTAGTGCAGCATGAAGTGCTCACGGTAGCTGCCTTCCAGGGAGTCGATGATCTGCTCGTCCTGGCCGGTGCCCAGCGTGGTGGTGACCAGCGCCTGTGTCTCGCCGCGGGTGAACAGCGCCGAGCCGTGGGTCAGCGGCAGCACGCCGACCTCGGAGACGATCGGCCGGATGTCCTTGGTGGTGCGGCCGTCGATGCGCTTGCCGGTCTTCAGGATGTTGCCGCGCACCACCTCGCTTTCCAGCGACTTGAAGAGGCCGGAGGCGTGCTCCTTCTCGTCGTCGCTGAGGCCCTCGAGGGCCGCCTCGCGCACCGCCGCCAGCTTGGCCTGGCGGGCCTGCTTGTCGACCTCGGTGTAGGCTTCGGTGAGCTTGTCCGTGACGCCGGCGGAGATCAGCTTGTTCTTGACCTCTTCGACCTCCGGTGCCGGCGCGGGCACGTTGCGCGGCTCCTTGGCGCAGCGCTCGGCCAGGGCGATGATGGCATCGATCACCGGCGCCATCTGCTCGTGGCCGAAGGTGACGGCGCCCAGCATGATTTCCTCGGACAGCTCGTGGGCCTCGGACTCGACCATCAGCACGCCTTCGCGGGTGCCGGCGAGCACGAGATCGAGAGCGGAGTCCGCCATCTCGTCCATCAGCGGGTTGAGAATGTACTGGCCGTCCTTGTAGCCGACGCGCGCGCCGCCGATCGGGCCGAGGAACGGCAGGCCGGAGATCGTCAGCGCCGCCGAGGCGCCGACCATGGCGACGATGTCGGGATCGTTCTCCATGTCGTGGCTCAGCACGGTGCAGATCACCTGGGTCTCGTTCTTGTAGCCCTTGGCGAAGAGCGGGCGGATCGGCCGGTCGATGAGGCGCGAGACCAGGGTCTCCTTCTCCGAGGGACGGCCCTCGCGCTTGAAGAAGCCGCCGGGGATCTTGCCCGCGGCGAAGGTCTTCTCCTGGTAGTTCACGGTGAGCGGAAAGAAATCCATGCCCGGCCGGGGCGAGGACTCACCGACCGCGGTGCAGAGCACTATGGTGTCCCCATAGGTGGCCAGTACGGCACCGCTGGCCTGGCGCGCGATGCGGCCGCTTTCCAGGGTCAGCTTGCGGCCGCCCCACTCGATTTCCTGCTTATGAATGTCGAACATGCTTGTCAGGTCCTTCCAACCTTACGCTTGCCAAACCGACGCGCCCGGATGGCGAACGTCGGTGTGTGCCGGAATGCAAAGCGCCGGACCCGCGCAAGGGGCGCCGCCCGGGAGAACTGTCTCCCGAACGCCCCTTACGTCGGCCCGGCCCTTAGATAGTGGCCATCGCGCCGGCACGGTCACGATGTCGTATACGTTCATTCCAACCAATCTTCCACGTGCGCGGCACCAGCCCTTGCCCGATGCGGGGGGACGCGGGTGCCGCGACACGGGGATCTGCCCTGGGGCCGGCCTAGCGGCGCAGGCCCAGGCGCTGGATCAAGGTGTCGTAACGCGCCTTGTCCTTGCTCTTCACGTAGTCCAGCAGGCGCCGGCGCTGGCCGACCATGACCAGAAGGCCGCGGCGCGAGTGGAAGTCCTTGTTGTGGGACTTGAGGTGCTCGGTGAGGTTCGAGATCCGCTCCGAGAGGATTGCGACCTGAACTTCCGGCGAGCCGGTGTCACCCTCGTGGGTGCCATACTCTTGAACCAGCGCAGTCTTGCGCTCGGCAGTGATCGACATCGCTATGTCTCCAAAAACTAAAGGTTCAGAACCCGGACCGGATGAAGATCGCCTGCTTCGTAACGGGCCAGTGCCACCGGCTTGCCGCCGGCTGTGGTAAAGACAATGGATCCGTTGCTGAGCTCGCTGATGCGGTCGCGGTTGGCGCGCGCCACCATGGACACGGCCTGCCCGCAACGCAGGCGGTTCGCCTCGGTCTCGGAAAGAGCCAGCGCCGGGATGTCGTCCAGCGCCGTCTCGACCGGGAGCACCTGCTCCAAGGCGGCCGGACTATGCCCCATCGATTCCAAGGAATCCAGCGAAATCGCGTCCGCCTCGGTGAACGGTCCTACGGTTAATCTGCGCAACTCCACGATGTGGGCGACGGTGCCCGTCGCCCGCCCCAGGTCGCGCGCCAGGGAGCGCATGTAGGTGCCCTTGCCGCAGTGGACCTCGAAGACCGCGTGGTCGCGGTCGGGCTGGGCCTCCAGGGTGATGGCATGGACCGTCACCCGGCGCGGCTTCAGCTCGAAGTCGGTCTGGGCGCGGGCCAGGTCGTAGGCGCGCCGGCCGCCCACCTTGATGGCCGAGTAGAGCGGCGGAATCTGCTCGATCTCGCCGGTGAAGCCGGCCAGCACGGCGCGGATTTCGGCGGCCTCCGGGCGGTGCGGATGCTCCTCGATGACGGCGCCCTCGGCGTCGTCGGTCTCGGTCTGCTGGCCCCAGCGCAGCGTGAAGCGGTAGCTCTTGCGGCCGTCCATGACGTAGGAGACCGTCTTGGTCGCCTCGCCGAGGGCGATCGGCAGCAGGCCGCTGGCCAGGGGGTCGAGGGTGCCGCCGTGGCCGACCTTGCGCGGCCTCAGCAGCCGGCGCACGCGGCCGACCACCTGGGTCGAGGTGAGGCCGAGCGGCTTGTCGATCACCAGCCAGCCGTTGACCGCCGGCGGCGGCTCACCGGCCATCGTCCGCGTCCTCTTCGTCCGTGCCCCTCTCGCCCGCGTCCATCTCGTCCGCCTCCGCCTCGACATCCCGCGCCACCCGGGGATGGTGCAGCAGGGCGTTGATGCGGGCCGCTTCGTCGAAGGAGTGATCGGCCTGGAACGACAGCCGAGGGGTGTGGCGCAGCTGCACTTCCTGGCCGAGCTGGCCGCGCAGGAATCCGGCGGCGTGGTTCAGGGCGGCGATCACCGCCTCGAGGTCGCCGCCGCCGAGCGGCACCACGAAGGCGGTGGCGGCTTTCAGGTCGGGGCTGATGCGCACCTCGGTCACCGTCAGGCTGGCCCCGGCGAGGTTCGGATCGCGCAGTTCGCCACGCGCCAGGACGCGCGCGAGCGCGTGGCGCAGCTCTTCGCCGACGCGCAGCTGGCGCTGGCTTCTGTCGTGGCCCGATCCCTGCGGGGATGCCTTGCCGCGCCCCTTGGCGCTTCGCGAATGTGCCATGTCACGTTTCCGGCCGCGGGGCGAATCCCGCAGTCCAGGCCTCCCTGTTCAGAACCCGGGTTCGAATCCGGGACGCGCCGGGAAGGGGCCTAGAGTGCGCGGGCGACCTCTTCGATCTCGTAGCACTCGATCTGGTCGCCGACCTGGATGTCGGTGTAGTTCTCGAAGGCCATGCCGCACTCGTAGCCGTCCCTCACTTCCCGCACCTCGTCCTTGAACCGCCGGAGCGTCTTCAGCGTGCCGTCGTGGATCACCACGTTGTCGCGCAGCAGGCGCACCTTGGCCCCGCGCTTCACCAGGCCCTCGGTGATCATGCAGCCGGCCACCTTGCCGACCTTGGAGTTGGAGAACACCTGGCGGATCTCGGCGTAGCCCAGGAAGTTCTCCTGCTGCTTCGGCGCCAGGAGGCCGCTCATCGCCGCCTTCACGTCGTCGACCACGTCGTAGATGATCGAGTAGTAGCGGATATCGACGCCGTCGCGCCGCGCCATCTGGCGGGCCTGGGGATTGGCGCGAACGTTGAACGCGATGATCATGGCGCCGGTGGCGTTGGCCAGGGTGACGTCGGATTCGTTGATGCCGCCGACGCCGCTGTGCAGCACGCGTACCTTGACCTCGTCGGTGCCCAGCTTCTCGAAGGAGCTGACGATGGCCTCCATCGAGCCGTGCACGTCGGATTTCACGACGACCGGCAGCTCGGAGGCTTCGCCCTCCTTGATGCGGCTCATCATCTGTTCCAGGGTGCCGCGTCCGGTGGCGGCGAACTCCTTCTCGCGCCGGCTGCGCTGGCGGTATTCGGCGATCTCGCGGGCGCGGCTTTCGCTCTCCACAACCGTGAAGTCGTCGCCGGCCAAAGGCGTGCCGTTGAGTCCGAGAACCGCCACCGGCGTGGCCGGCCCGGCTTCCTCGACCTGCTCGTCGCGCTCGTTGACCAGGGCACGCACGCGGCCCCACTCGCCGCCGGCCACGAAGATGTCGCCGACCCTCAGGGTGCCGCGCTGCACCAGCACGGTGGCGACCGAGCCGCGGCCGCGCTCCAGCTTGGCCTCGATGATGACGCCTTCGGCCGGACGGTTCGGATTGGCCGTCAGTTCCAGCACTTCCGACTGCAGCAGGATGGCCTCCTCGAGCTTCTCGAGGTTGGTCTTCTGCAGCGCCGAAACCTCGATGGCGAGGATGTCGCCGCCGAGATCCTCGGTGATCAGCTCGTGCTGCAGCAGCTCCTGCTTCACCCGCGCCGGATCGGCGCCCGGCTTGTCGATCTTGTTGATGGCGACGATGATCGGCACCTGGGCGGCCTTGGCGTGGTTGATCGCCTCGACCGTCTGCTCCTTGATGCCGTCGTCGGCGGCCACCACCAGAACCACGATGTCGGTCACCGTGGCGCCGCGCGAGCGCATCTCGGTGAAGGCGGCGTGGCCCGGCGTATCGATGAAGGTGATGCGGTCGCCCGAGGCGAGGCGCACCTGATAGGCGCCGATGTGCTGGGTGATGCCCCCGGCCTCGCCGGAGACCACGTCGGTCTCCCGCAGGGCGTCGAGCAGCGAGGTCTTGCCGTGGTCGACGTGGCCCATGATGGTGACCACCGGCGGACGCGCCTTCAGCTCCTCCGGCCGGTCGTCGGCGCCGCGCATGCCGATTTCCACGTCGGCAGCGGCGACACGCTTCGACTTGTGGCCGAATTCCTCGACCACCAGCTCGGCGGTATCGGCGTCGATCGACTGGTTGATGGTTGCCATGACCCCCATTTTCATCAGTGTTTTGACCACGTCGGCACCGCGGGTGGCCATGCGGTTGGCCAGCTCCTGCACCGTCATCACCTCGGGGATCACGACTTCGCGGACCACCTTCAGCGGCGGCTGATGCGGCTGCTGGCCGCCGGCCGCGCGCATCTGCTTCTCGCGCTGGCGCTTCATGGCGGCCAGCGAGCGCTGGCGCCCCTCCTGCCCGTCGAGCGCCTGGTTGATGGTCAGCTTGCCGGCGCGGCGGCGTGGTTCGCCGCGGCTCCTGGCCGGCGCCTTGGGTGCCGCCGCCGGGCCCTTGCGGGCCTTGGCGCGGGCCCGCGACTCCTCGTCCTCTTCCTCGTCGGCGCCCTTGGCGGCCGGGCGGGCACGGTCCTTGACGGCTCCGGGGGCCGGCAGCGGCGCGGGCGCCGCCACGACCGCTTCGGCCGGTGCCGCGGCGGCGGCCTCGGCAGCCTCCGGCGCGGCTTCGGCGGCACGCGCGCGCGCGGCCGCTTCCTCGGCCTCGCGCAGGGCGCGCTCCTCGGCGGCAACCTTGGCCTGCGCGGCGCGGCGCTCGGCCTCCGCGGCCTCGCGCTCCTTGCGCGCCGCTTCCTCCTCGCGGGCCAGTTCGAGCGCCCGCGCCCGGCTGGCGCGCTCCTCGGCGGACAGACGGCGGGCGGGCTTCTCCTCGACCTCGGGCTGCGGCGCCGGCGCCGGGGCCTCGGTCAGGGCCGCTTCGGCCTCGGCCTCGGCCGCGGTGACCTCGGTCATCCGTCCCGAGGTGCCGCGCTCGAAGGTGCGGCTGCGCTTGACCTCGACCGTGACCGCCTTCGAGCGGCCATGGCTGAAGCTCTGGCGCACCTGGCCGGTTTCGACCGTCTTCTTCAGTTGCAGCTTCCCCGGCTGGTTCAGCTTCAACGGCCGCTTGGCTTCTGTTTCCTTGCTCGTCGTCATATCCTCTAGCGCTCACCTTCGGTTGGGCGCCCAACCTCGTTAATCTGTACCGTCGCGCCTCGCAGGCCTGCCAGACGCCTGATCTCTCGTGCCAACCCCTCGGCGAAGCGGCCCGGCGCGATGCCGACATGCACCGCCGCCTCGCGGCCCAGCGCCACGCCCAGTTCCGCCGCGCCGCAGAACTGCAGCACCGGCAGCTGCGGCGCCACCGCCCGGGCCAGGGCCTGAATCTTCTGCCGGCCGTCGTCCGCGGCATCCGCCGCCTGGATCAGCAGGCCGACCTCTCCGGCGCGCAGTGCCGCCTTCACCTTCTCAAATCCCGCGACCACGGCCCCGGCTCGGCGGGCCAGACCCAGCAGGTCGAGACAGCGCTTCAGCGCCAGATGCTCCACCTGCCGTGCCAGGTCGTCAGGCACACGCACTTGCCTCTTTGCCGCCTTGGCGAAGAGGTTCTTGGCGCAGGCAGCGGCCATCATATCCTGACGCGCCTGCAACCACAAACCCCGCCCGGGCAGCCGCTCGCCCAGGTCCGGCACCAGGCTGCCGTCGGGCGCGACCACGAAGCGCAGCAGCTGATCCTTCGGCAACACCCGGCCGCTGGCCAGGCAGCGGCGCTGCGGCGCCTCCGCCGCGCGCCCGCCGCCGCGGCGATGCCCAGAGCCCCCCTGGGAGCCCCCCTGGGAGCCATCCGCTGGGCCATCCGCTCGGGCCATGGCGCCGGTCATGCCGCTCAGTCCTGCGCCTCCGCCCCGGTTGCGGCCCCGACTTCGGCTCCGGCTTCGGCCCCGGCTTCCGCCGCTTCGGCCGCCGCGGGCTCGTCGTCGAACCAGTGCGCCCGCGCCGCCATGATGATGGCGTTGGCCTCGTCCTGGCCGATCGGGCTGGCCTGGAGGATGCGCTCGACCTCGGAATTGGGCAGCCCGGCCATGGCTTCCAGGCCGTGCTCGCCGCGCTGGCCGCTGCAGGCGAAGCGCAGCTCGTCGGCGGCCAGGTCGGCGAGGTCGTCGAGCGTCTTGACGCCCAGCTCGCCGAGGGTCACCAGCATCGCCGGGCTGAGCCCCTCGAGCTCGGTCAGCTCGTCGGCAACGCCCAGTTCGCGCCGGCGCTCCTCGTTGCGGCGGTCCATCTCTTCCAGGTGGGCGCGGGCGCGGACGCGCAGCTCCTCGGCGACTTCTTCGTCGAAGCCCTCGATCTGCGCCAGTTCCTCGACCGGCACGAAGGCGACCTGCTCCAGGGCCGTGAAGCCCTCGGTCACCAGCAGATGGGCGATCACGTCGTCGACATCAAGAGCATCGATGAACATCTGGGAACGGGCCCGGAACTCATCCTGGCGACGCCGGGATTCCGTCTCCTCGGTCATGATGTCGATGTCCCAGCCGGTCAGGATCGAGGCCAGCCGCACGTTCTGGCCACGCCGGCCGATGGCCAGCGAGAGCTGGTCGTCGGGCACCACCACCTCGATGCGGTGGGCGTCCTCGTCGAGCACCACCTTGGTGACCTCGGCCGGTGCCAGGGCGTTGACCACGAAGGTCGCCGTATCCTCCGACCAGGGGATGATGTCGATCTTCTCGCCCTGCAGCTCGCTGACCACGGCCTGCACGCGGCTGCCGCGCATGCCCACGCAGGCGCCGACCGGGTCGATGGAGCTGTCGTAGGACACCACGGCGATCTTGGCGCGGCTGCCCGGATCGCGCGCCACTGCCTTCAGCTCGATGATGCCGTCGTAGATCTCCGGCACTTCCTGGGCGAACAGCTTGGCCATGAACTGCGGATGTGTGCGCGACAGGAAGATCTGCGGGCCACGCTGCTCCTCGCGCACGTCGTAGATGTAGGCGCGCACGCGGTCGCCGGTGCGGAAGGATTCCCGCGGCAGGCTCTCGTCGCGGCGCATCAGCGCCTCGGCGCGGCCGAGGTCGACGGTGACGTTGCCGAACTCGTTGCGCTTGACGATGCCGTTGACGACCTCGCCGGTGCGGTCCTTGTACTCGTCGAACTGGCGCTTGCGCTCGGCCTCGCGCACCTTCTGCACGATGACCTGCTTGGCGGTCTGCGCGGCGATGCGGCCGAGGTCGATCGGCGGCAGGTCGTCGACGACGAACTCGCCGGGCTGGATGTCGGCGTTGCGTGCCTGGGCGTCGCGAGTGAGGATCTGGGTGAACTCGTTCTCCACCTCGTCGGTGACCTCGCGGTAGCGGCGCAGGCGAACCTCGCCGGACTTGCGGTCGATCTCCGCGCGGATGTCGTGCTCGTGGCCGTACTTGGCGCGGCCGGCCTTGGAAATGGCCTGCTCCATCGCCTCTAGAACTTCGTCACGCTCGATCGACTTCTCCCGTGCCACCGCGTCGGCGACCTGGAGCAGTTCGGTTCGTGCAAGAGCGCTGGTATCCATAGCTCGTCTCGTTCCTAAGAAATGTCGTCGTTAGTCCTGCTTGTCCCCGCCGGCAGCGCCGGACGGAGACGCCTCGGCCTGCCGGCTGGCGGCGATCAGCTCGTCGGTGAGCACCAGCTTCGCCTTCAACAGGTCCGCAAAGGGCAGGCAAATCTCGTTGTCGTCGCACAGCATCACGATGTCGCCGTCGCGAATCCCCACCAGCTTGCCGCGGAACCGGCGGCGGCCGTCGACCGGCTGGCCGGTCTCGACCCGCGCCTCGAAGCCGGCGAAGCGGTCGAAGTCGGCCAGGCGCGTCAGCGGGCGGTCGATGCCCGGCGAACTGACCTCCAGCGTGTAGGCGCTGTCGATCGGGTCCTCGACGTCGAGGATCGCCGCCGCCGCGCGGCTGACCTCGGCGCAGTCGTCGACGTTCATGCGGCCGTCGGCGCGGCGCTCGGCCATGATCTGCAGGCGCAGGCGGTCGCCGCCGCCGAGCTGCACGCGCACGATGTCGTAGCCCATCGCCTCGATAGCCGGGGCGATGAGGCGCTCGACCTCCGCGGCCTTGCCCTCACTGGTCTTGCCCTCACCGGTCTTAGCAGTGGTCCCGGCACCGGTCTCGGCGCCGGACTTGGCCAGCCCTGCGGAAGCCTTTTCCAAGGCTTGGGACAAATTCCCAACCTCCGATGCGATTGCGACAATAAAAAAGGCGGGCCAGAGGCCCACCCTTCGGTAGCCCGGCGGTATCATTTTTGGCCGATACCGCCACCTTGATCGGGGCCGACTGTACGCCCGGGACCCGCAGTCCGCAAGGCTTTTCTGGCCCTCCGGGCTAGCGCGGACGGCGCCGGAACCGCAGATAGGCCGGCCGCCGGCCGGCCGCCAGCGCCTTTTCCTCATAGCGGGTGGGCGGCCAGTCCGCGGGCCGGCAGCGCCAGTCGGCCGGCCCGGCGGCCTGCCAGGCCAGGGCCGGCTCGGCGGTCAGGCGCTGCAGCGCCCAGTCGAGGTAGCCCGGATCGTCGGTTGCGAAGCGCAGCTCGCCGCCGTCCTTCAGGACCCGCGCCAGCTCGCCGACCGTCGCCGCCTGGATCAGCCGGCGCTTGTGGTGGCGCCGCTTCGGCCAGGGATCGGGAAACAGAATGAAGACGCGGTCGAGCGCGGCGTCCGGCAGCCGTTCGATGAGGTCGCGCGCGTCGCCCAGGTAGAGGCGCAGGGCAAGGCCGCGGCCGCCGTCGGGCAGCTGGCCCAGCAGGCTGGCGACACCGGTGATGAAGTATTCCGCGGCCAGAAAGCCGGCCGCCGGGTGGCGGGCCGCCTGCCAGGCGAGGTGCTCACCGCCGCCGAAGCCGATCTCGAGAAAGAGTAGTTCCGGCAGCGGATCGAAGAGGTCGGCGAGGTCGAAGCCGCCCCCGTCCGGCGGCAGGTCGACCGCCAGCGGCGGCAGGGCCTCGTCCAGCAGGGCCCGGCGCCCGGCGCGCAGCGGGCGTCCCTGCCGGCGGCCGTAGAGGTTGCGCCGCTCCGCCATGCCTGCCTTCGCCATGTCTGCCTTCCGCCGGCGACTGCGGCTCCGGGGTCAGGCCCCGAAGGCGCTGCGCAGGCTGTCGACCAGGTCGGTGCGTTCCCAGGAGAAGCCGCCGTCGGGATCCGGCGCCCGCCCGAAGTGCCCATAGGCCGCCGTGCGCGCGTAGATCGGCCGCGACAGCGCCAGGTGCTCGCGGATGCCGCGCGGCGAGAGGTCCATCAACTCGCGCAGGGTCCTGGCCAGCTTCGCCTCGTCGACCTCGTTGGTGCCCTCGGCGTCGACGTAGACCGACAGCGGCTTGGACACGCCGATGGCGTAGGAGAGCTGGATCGTGCAGCGCTCGGCCAGGCCGGCGGCGACGACGTTCTTGGCCAGATAGCGCGCCGCGTAGGCGGCCGAGCGGTCGACCTTGGTCGGGTCCTTGCCGGAGAAGGCGCCGCCGCCGTGCGGCGCCGCGCCGCCGTAGGTGTCGACGATGATCTTGCGGCCGGTGAGCCCGGTGTCGCCGTCGGGCCCACCGATCACGAAGCGCCCGGTGGGATTGACGTAGAACTCCTCCTCCGGGCACATCCAGCCTTCCGGCAGCACGTTGACCACATGCGGGCGCACGATTTCGCGCACCTGGTCCTGTTCCAGGTTGCCCGCGTGCTGGGTGGAGACCACCACCGAGGTGGCCCGCACCGGCATGCCGTCGACGTATTCCAGGGTCACCTGGCTCTTGGAGTCCGGCCCGAGGCCCGGCTCCGCGCCGGAGTGGCGCGCCTCGGCCAGGGAACGCAGGATGGAGTGGGAGAAGTGAATCGGCGCCGGCATGAGGGTGTCGGTCTCGCGGCAGGCGAAGCCGAACATGATGCCCTGGTCGCCGGCGCCCTCGTCCTTGTTGCCGGCGGCGTCGACGCCGCGCGCGATGTCGGACGACTGGGCGTGGACGTAGTTCTCCACCGTCATCTTGCCCCAGTGGAAGCCGTCCTGTTCGTAGCCGATCTCCTTCACGGCCGCGCGCACGACCTGCTCGATCAGGTCCGGGGTCACCTCCTCGGGTCCGCGCACCTCGCCGGCGAGCACCACCCGGTTGGTGGTCGCCAGGGTCTCAACGGCAACGCGTGAGTGCGGGTCGTGGGTCAGGAAGGTGTCGACGATCGCGTCGGAGATGCGATCGCAGACCTTGTCCGGATGCCCTTCGGAGACCGACTCGCTGGTGAAGAGATAGCTGCCGTTACGCACTGCGTTGCTCCCGCCGTTCGGGCCATTGAGGTTTCGGAATAGCCCGTGGGAATAGCGACGCTGTCGCGCAAATGCAAGCAGACTTGCGAGGTGGCTGCCACCCGGCAGGGCGGCCGGCCTCATGTGGGGTCAGCCGTCGTCCTTGGCCGGGCCCCCGGCGCTGGACGCTGCCAGGGCCTTGGTCATCTCGAAGAGACGCTTGCGCACGCCGGGCTCGCCGATCTTGTAGTAGGCGCGCACCAGTTCCAGGGTTTCGCGCTTCACCATGGGATCGAGTTCCTGCTCCGGCATTGGCCTGCCCTTGCCCGGGCGCTGCGCCGGCGAGCTGGCGGCGACGTCGTCGGGCATCTCGTCGAAGAAGAAGCCGACCGGCACGTCGAGCACCCGCGACAGGTCGAACAGCCGGCTGGCGCCGACCCGGTTGGCGCCGCGCTCGTATTTCTGCACCTGCTGGAAGGTGAGGCCGATCGCCTCGCCGAGCTTCTCCTGGCTCATGCCGAGCAGGGTACGCCGTAGCCGCACCCTGGCGCCGACATGAACATCAACCGGATTGGGACCGCCTTCCCGGCGGTCTCCCGGCGGCACGCCGCGTCGCGCCATCCGCATCTACCTCGTATAAATAGGGGACTCAGAACCGTAGGACTAAAGACATACCGATGTATGCCAACACCCGGTTGATACGTCAAGTCCCCCTTGTAGAGCAGTGCTAAATAAAACGCCGCGTCACAATTATAACACAAACAGTAAGAAACAACTGGATCAAATACAGAAGATTTCCCGCATAGGAATATAGCGTGGATTGGTCGGCAGCCTCGGGTAGTTCTACATCAATGATTCCCCGTTCATTGAGGCCGAGCTGCTTCACAATTCGACCGTAGGAATCGATCACCGCCGTTATACCGTTGTTGGCCGAGCGAACCAATGGAAGCCCCTCTTCAACTGCGCGTATTCTCGCAGATGCAAAATGTTGGTAGGGGCCGGAGGAATTGCCGAACCAGGCATCGTTGGTGAGATTGAGCAGCCAGCGCGGCGCCGCTGCCCCCGCCGCTGCCCCCGCCGCCGGCGCGCCGGGCTTCACCGCGCCGGGGAAAATCACCTCGTAGCAGATCAGCGGGCTGAAGGCCGGCAGGCCGGGCAGATCGAGACTGGCCAGTGCGGGGCCGGCGGAGAAGTCGCGGGCGCCGGCGGTCAGCTTGGCGAGGCCCAGCAGCGAGCGGAAGGGCGTGTATTCGCCGAACGGCACGAGGTGCACCTTGTCGTAGGTGGCGGCGATGACGCCGGCATCGTCGAGGGCGTGCAGCGAGTTCCAGATCTCGCCCTCGGGATCC
Organism: Kiloniellaceae bacterium; assembly: GCA_050330205.1. Classification (GTDB taxonomy): domain Bacteria; phylum Pseudomonadota; class Alphaproteobacteria; order Kiloniellales; family Kiloniellaceae; genus Pelagibius. The sequence continues at coordinate 8,924 of JBHJOA010000081.1, read as the reverse complement.
TCCGGGTCGACCCGCGGCGCGCCGGCGATGAGGTAGCCGCCGGGCGGCACCACGGCGGCCAGTTCGCGGCGCAGCGGCGGGTCGGCGGCCAGAAGGAAGGGCACGGCGGTTTCCGGCCAGACGACGATGCTGCGCCCGGCATGGCCGGGCGCCAGCGAGAGTTCGGCCTGCAGGCGCAGATGGGCGACGCGCTGGTCGGCGCGCCACTTCAGGGTCTGCGGGATCGATGGCTGCACCAGGCGCAGGCGCACCTCCGCCACCACGTCGCTGCCGAGCGGCGGGGCGGCCGCGAGGCGCAGAGCCCCGAGCCCCCATCCCGCCAGCGGCAGCGCCACCAGCAGCGCCACCGCCGCCAGCGCCGCCGGCCGCCGCCGCGCCGGATCGGCCAGCACCGGATCGGCCAGTACCGCCGGGGCGGCCGCCGCCGCCACGGTGATCAGGCTGAGCAGCCAGACCCCGCCGACGGCGGCGGGCTGCAGGGCGGCAGCCGAGAAGGCCCAGACGCTGCCGATCAGGTTCCAGGGAAAGCCGGTGAAGAGCCAGGCGCGCAGGCCTTCGCCGAGGAGCCAGGCGGCGGCGAAGGCCAGGACCAGCGAGACCCCGGCAAGGCCGAAGCGCCGCGCCGCGCGGTGGCTGAGCCAGAAGGCCAGGGCCGGGAACAGCGCCAGCCCGGCGGCCAGCCCGGAGACCGCGAAGGGCATGGCCCAGCCGAAGCGCTCGGCGTCGACCAGGAAGGCGATGCCGACCCAGTAGAGGCCGGCGGCGAAATGGCCGGTACCGAATGCCCAGCCGGTCAGCGCCGCCTGGCGATCCGACCTGGCGCTCTCGAGCAGCCAGAAGGCGCCCATGAAGGCGGGCAGCAGCAGCGGCAGCGCGTAGACCGGCGGCAGGGCGGCAACCGCCAGCGCGCCGCAGCCGGCCGCTGCCAGCAGGCGCCGCCAGCCGGTCAGCCCGGCCAGCGCCGTCGCCAGCCGCTGCAGCGGGTCCGGCGCCGCCGCGCGGTCACCGATCATCGGTGCCGGTTGTCGTCGGAGTCATCACAGGGGATCATCGCTCGCCGGCAGGCGCGGACTGTGCCGCGGCGTTGCGCACGCGCAGGCGCTTGACCCGGCGCGGGTCGGCCTCCAACACCTCGAAGGTGATGCCGCTCGGCGGATGCTCGACCAGTTCGCCGCGATCCGGCACGCGGCCGGCGAGGCTGAACAGCAGCCCGCCGAGCGTGTCGATGTCCTCTTCGCGCTCCTCGTCGGACAGCACGGGTCCGACGCGCTCCTCGAACTCCTCGATGGTGGTGCGGGCATCGGCGATCAGGTTGCCGTCGGGCCGCTCGATCAGCTTCGGGCCGACCGCCACGTCATGTTCGTCCTCGATCTCGCCGACGATCTCCTCGACCAGGTCCTCGATGGTGACGAGGCCGTCGATGCCGCCGAACTCGTCGACCACCAGGGCCATGTGGACGCGCGACAGGCGCATCTCCAGCAGCAGGTCGAGCACCCGCATGGAGGGCGCCACCACCAGGATGCGGCGCACCAGGTCGACGAGGTCGAAGCTGTCGCCTTCCTTGCGTTCGCGCAGGGAGTGCAGCACGTCCTTGATGTGGACGATGCCGACCACCTCGTCGAGGGTGTCGCGGTAGACCGGCAGGCGCGAATGGCCGGCGGCGCTCATCACGTCGATCAGTTCGTCGATCGGCGTGTCGAGGTCGACGGCAACGATGTCGGCGCGCGGCACCATGACGTCGTAGGCGGTGAGGTGGCGCAGGCGCAGGATGTTCGACAGCATGACGCGCTCGTCGCTGGAAATCGGCGCCGCGCCGACCTCCTCGCGGTCGACGTCCTTGATCTCGTCGATGATCTCCTCGAGGGTCTCGCGCAGCTGCGCCTCGTCGTGCCGCGTCTTGATGAGGTCGCGCAGGCGCTGCCACAGGCCGCCGCCGGACTGGCCGCCACCGGACTGGCCGCCACCGGACTGGCCGTTGCCGCGGGTCATGCGCCCGGTGCCGGACGAATCAGCCATGGTCGGCCTCCGCAACGGCGAGGCCGTCGTCATCGGCGCCCGGGCCGGTGCTGGGGCCGGCGCTGGGTTCAGCATAGGGATCGGCGATGCCCAGCGCCGCCAGGATCTCGATCTCCAGGGTCTCCATCTCCGCGGCCGCGGCGGCCTCCTCGTGGTCGTAGCCGAGCAGGTGCAGGGTACCGTGGATCAGCAGGTGCGCGGTGTGGTCGGCCAGGCTCTTGCCCTGCGTCCGCGCCTCGCCGGCGACGGTCTCGCGCGCCAGCACCACGTCGCCCAGCAGGCGAGGTGGCCCGCCCGGGCCGGTGCCCGCACCGGAGGAATCATCCATGTTGGGGAAGGACAGCACGTTGGTGGCGCGGTCCCGCTGCCGGTAGTCGCGGTTGAGGCCGCGCTGCTCGGCGTCGTCGGTGAACACCAGCGAGACTTCCAGCGGCCCGGCGACCGCTGCGTGACGCAGGGCCGTGGACACCGCCAGGCGGGCCCGTTCCTCCAGGTCCTTCAGGGCGTCCAACCAGGCCGCGTCGTGCACCGACACGGCGATCTCCAGACTCGTACTTCGAGGTGTTTCGGTCATCTTTGATCGCGGACCCGGGAGGTCTCAGTTCCCCCGGCCGAAGAGGTCTCCTTCTCCTGTCTTGCCGGCGTCATGGGCAGCATAGGCCCGCACGATCCGCGTCACCAGGGAATGACGCACCACGTCGGCGGCGGTGAACTGCACGAAGGCGACGCCTTCCATGTCGGCGAGGATATCGGCGGCCTCGCGCAGGCCCGAGGGCGCGCCCCGCGGCAGGTCGATCTGCGAGAGGTCGCCGGTCACCACCATGCGGCTGTTCTCACCGAGGCGGGTCAGCGCCATCTTCATCTGCACCGGGGTGGTGTTCTGCGCCTCGTCGAGGATGACGAAGGCGTTGGACAGCGTGCGGCCGCGCATGAAGGCGAGCGGCGCCACCTCGATCTCGCCGTTGGCCAGGCGGCTGGCCACCTGGGTCGCCGGCAGCATGTCGTAGAGCGCGTCGTAGAGCGGGCGCAGGTAGGGATCGACCTTCTCGTGCAGGTCGCCGGGCAGAAAGCCGAGGCGCTCGCCGGCCTCGACGGCCGGGCGCGAGAGGATGATGCGCTCCACCGCGCCTTCCACCAGCATGGACACCGCCATGGCCGCGGCAAGGTAGGTCTTGCCGGTGCCGGCCGGGCCGATGCCGAACACCAGTTCGTGGCTGCGCAGCGCCTGGATGTAGGCCTTCTGCCCGGGCGAGCGCGGCGTCAGGCGGCGCTTGCGGGTCATGATCGCGAGGTCGTCGGCGTGCAAGGCGCGCACCGCCTCCGCGCCGCTTTCGTGGTCCGGCGCCTGCATGGCCATGCGCACCACCGCATCGACCTCGCCGTCGCCCACTTCGAAGCCCTTCTTCAGGCGCTCGTAAAGCGCGGTCAGGGCGGCGTTGGCGGCCTCTACCGAGGCGGCGGGGCCGGAGATCGCCAGCCGGTTGCCGCGCGAGGCGAGGCTGACGCCCAGTTGCTGTTCGATGCGCAGCAGGTGCTGGTCATGCTCGCCGTAGAGCAGCGGCAGCAACGAGTTGTCGTCGAACTGGATGAAGGTCGGTTCGCCGGCCTTGCCTGCCGAGACACCTGGAAGGCTGTCGGAGGTCAAGCTGTGATCCTCGCCAGGGGGGCGGCCGAAGGGGCCGCGGAGGGGACGTCGTCGACCGGCAGGCGGCCGGCGAGGCTGTTGGCGTGGGCGGCCTCGATCCGCACCTCGACGATGCGGCCGGCGAGACGCGCCAGCGCGACCTCCGGCAGGTCGACGTGCACCGCCTGCATGTAGGGGCTGCGCCCCACCAGCTGACCCGGCCGGCGCCCCGGGCGTTCCAGCAGCACCGGCAGATCGCGGCCGACGCAGGTGGCGTTGAAGGCCTGGGCCTGGGCGCCGAGGAGCTGCTGCAGGCCGGCGAGCCGCTCGGCCTTCACCGCCTCCGGCAGCTGGGCGTCCTCGACCGCGGCCGGGGTGCCCGGCCGCGGGCTGTACTTGAAGGAGTAGGCCTGGGCGTAGCCGACCTCGTTGACGAGCTGCAGCGTCGCCGCGAAATCGCGGTCGCTCTCGCCGGGAAAGCCGACGATGAAGTCGGAGGACAGCGCGAGATCGGGGCGCGCCCGGCGCAGCCGCTCGACGATCTTCAGGTAGTCCGCCGCGCTGTGGCGGCGGTTCATCGCCGCCAGGATGCGGTCCGAGCCCGACTGCACCGGCAGGTGCAGGTAGGGCATCAGCTTGTCCACCTCGCCGTGGGCGGCGATCAGGTCGTCGTCCATGTCGCGCGGATGCGAGGTGGTGTAGCGCAGCCGGGCGAGGCCGTCGATCTCCGCCAGGGCGCGGATCAGGCGGCCCAGCCCCCAAGTACCGGTGCCGGTGCCGGAGCAGGCCGGGGCCTCGCCGTGGTAGGCATTGACGTTCTGGCCGAGCAGGGTGATCTCCTGCACGCCGGCCGCCGCGAGGCGGTGCGCCTCGGCGATCACCGCCGCCGCCGGGCGCGAGTACTCGGCGCCGCGGGTGTAGGGCACGACACAGAAGCTGCAGAACTTGTCGCAGCCTTCCTGCACCGAGACGAAAGCCGCCGGGCCGGGGTCGGCGGACTCCTCCGGCAGGTGGTCGAACTTGGACTCCACCGGAAAGTCGATGTCGAGGACGCCGCGGCCGCCGCCCTCGCGGCCACCCCCGTCACGTTTGGCGGCGCCGCGGGCGGCGCGGGCGACCAGCTCGGGCAGGCGATGATAGGTCTGCGGGCCGAACACCATGTCCACCTGGGGCGCCCGGCGCAGGATTTCCTCGCCTTCGGCCTGGGCGACGCAGCCGGCCACCGCCAGCAGCATGTCGCCGCCCTCGGCGGCGCGCTCCTGCTTGAAGGCGCGCAGGCGGCCGAGTTCGGAGAACACCTTCTCGGAGGCTTTCTCGCGGATGTGACAGGTGTTGAGTATGACCATGTCGGCGCCGCGCGGGCTGTCCGCCGGCTCATAGCCGAGCGGCGCCAGCACGTCGGCCATGCGGGCGGAATCGTAAACGTTCATCTGGCACCCGTAGGTCTTGATGAACAGCCGCTTCTTGATCTTCTCGCTCACCTCTTCCATCCCGTTGCGGTCCCGCCGCGCCCTGTTCCGCCGTCGAGCCGCCAAGGTCCGGGCCTCATGCCGCCGAGGCCGCCGAGGCCACCGGTCCCTCCGGCGCCGCGGAAGGCGCCGGCAGCGGCTGCGGCCGCCCGGCGAGGGCCGCCGCCATGCCGCGCGACACCACCGCGCAGCAGTGATCGCTGAGTGCCTTGCGCGAGCCGAACTGCTCCAGGGTCACCGGTTCGTGGAACTCCACCACCACGGTGACCCGGCCGAGGCCGATGGCGTGCCACAGGTGGGACCCGAGTTCCATGTCGCCGTACCAGGCGAAAAACGGCCTTAGATAGCGGCCCAGGGGCAGTCCGTCGAGTCTTGTGTAGGCGATCGAGACCGGCTGAACGGTCAGCGGCTCGCCGTGCGGGCGCTGCTCGGCGACCGAGAACAGGGAGCTCTTGAAGCCGAGGACCCCGTTGCCGTCGCCCGAGGTGCCCTCGGCGAAGAGGATGAGATCGTCGCCGGCCTCCAGGCGCCGGGACATCGCGTCGCGGTGGTCGGCGGCGCGGCGGCTCCGGCGCTCGACGAAGACGGTCTCCTGCAGCTTGGCCAGCCAGGCGAAGAACGGCCAGCTGGCGACCTCGGCCTTGGCGACGAAGGAGGCCTTCAGCAGCGAGCCGAGCACCTCGATGTCCAGGTAGGAGACGTGGTTGGCCGCGAACAGCGTCGGGTGCCGCGGCGACGGCTGGCCGCGGCGTTCGATCTCGATGCCGAGGATGCGGCAGGTCCGCCGATGGTACCACCGCGGCAGGCGCTTGCGCAGCGGCCGCCGCAGCGCCACGGCCGCCAGCTGAACCGGCATGAGCGCGAGGGTAAGACCGGCGTAGGCCAGAAGGCGACAGAGGGCGGTTGTCGGCGAGCCGAAATTGGGTGCCGTCATGCCCCTCCACCGGATCTGTCGCCGGCGTCCTTGCCGGAAGCCTGCATGGCGCCTGGAGCCTTCTCGGCGCCCGATACCTTCTCAGCCGCGTCGCTCGCGCCGCCGTTCTGTTCATCGCGCTTGTAGTGGCGCAGGTACTTGTCGGTGACCCAGTCGGTCTTCACCACCACGCAGACGTCGGTGGTGCCGAACTCGGGGTCGACCACGGCGCCGTCGCCGACGAAGCCGCCGAGACGCAGGTAGCCCTTGATGAGCGGCGGCAGGGCCTGGCGTGCCTCGGAGATCTTCACCTCCTCCGGCGCCAGCAGGTCCATCGAGACGTAGCGCTCGGGCACCGCGCGCGCGCGCAGCGCCGGCGGCGCCAGGTGATGGTGATAGAGGTAGGCCAGCGGCATGCGCAGCTGCTGCGGGTCGGTGCCCGGCAGGCTGGCGCAGCCGAACATGATGGAGATGTCGTGGTAGAAGACGTATTCGGCGATGCCGCGCCACAGCAGCTGCATGGTGGCGCCGGTGCGGTAGGTGGGATCGACGCAGGAGCGGCCGAGCTCGAGGATCTCGCCGGGATAGGCGGTCAGGCAGTCGATCTCGTATTCGTCGCTGGTGTAGAACTGGCCGCGCCGCGCAGCGCCTTCGCGCCGCATCACCCGGTAGGTGCCGACCACGGCTTCCGCGCCTTCCCCGCGCTCCTCGTCGAACACCAGCAGGTGGTCGCAGAAGTCGTCGAAGGAATCGAAGTCGCGGCGCGCCGCCGCCATCTCCGGCGTCGGCCGGGCGGCCATCGACTCGTAGAACACCCGGTAGCGCAGGGCCTGGGCCGCCCGCACCTCGTCGGCGTCCTCGGCCAGCCGGATGCGCAGATTGCCGCCGACGACGTCGACCGGACGGTCAGACTTGGCTTCTGCCAGGCTCATGGTGCTCCCTTGCCGGGGCCCGCGCCCATGGTCGGGGCCGGTTCTCAGGCTTTTCCCTCGGACTCGCCGTCGCGGCGGGCGGCATCGATGCGCACGCCGTAGAGTTCCAGGCGGTGGTCGACGAGACGGTAGCCGAGCTTGCGGGCGACCTCGGCCTGCAGGCGCTCGATCTCTTCGTTGGAGAACTCGACCACTTCGCCGGTCTTCACGTCGATGAGGTGGTCGTGGTGCTCCTCCGGCCGCTCCTCGTAGCGGGCGCGGCCGTCGCCGAAGTCGTGGCGCTCGAGGATGCTCGCCTCCTCGAACAGCTTCACGGTGCGGTACACCGTGGCGATCGAGATGCGCGGGTCGCGCTCCGTGGCGCGCTGGTAGACCAGTTCGACGTCGGGGTGGTCCGTCGACTCCGACAGCACCCGTGCGATGACGCGGCGCTGCTCGGTCATCTTCAGCCCCTTCTCGATACAGAGTTTCTCCAGGCGGTCACGCATGACGAACCAAATCCCGACTGTTCCCTACCTTCTGCCCCAATCGACCCCCGTGGCCACGAAAAACCGCGCGGCTCCGGAGGCCGGCCCCGGATCGTTAACGGCAGTATAACGGAAAAAGCGCCGCCCGCCTAATGGCGGCGACGCCGTTTCGCTGGGCCGTGTCACCTCGGGGTGGGCCGGCAGTCGGGTCTATCCCTTGCGCCGCGCCCGGGTCCCCAGGCCGATCTGCTTGGCCAGCTTGCTGCGCTGGCGGGCGTAGTTCGGTGCCACCATGGGATAGTCCGCCGGCAGGCCCCAACGCTCCCGGTAGTCTTCCGGCGACATGTCGTAGGCCGTCTTGAGGTGGCGCTTCAGCATCTTCAGCTTCTTGCCGTCCTCGAGGCAGATGATGAACTCCGGAGTCACCGACTTCTTGACCGGCACCGCCGGCGACGGCCGCTCGGGCTCGCGCTCCCGCGGGCTGCCGACGTTCGACAGCGTCTCGTAAACGTCTCGGATAATCGTCGGCAAATCAGTGGATGCGACCGAATTGTTGGACACATGCGCCGCGACAATGTTTGACGTCAAAGAAAGCAACTCGCTTTGCTTCGCTTGATCGGACATTGATCTATTGAACTCCTCCAAATCGCTTTCGCTTATATAAAAACTCTCGGGGACGGAATCAACATTATTGAAGAGAAAAAAAATTGCCTGCATCAGTGGAAAACTCTTCGAATATTGTAGTTTGGCCCTCCGCGGTCACTATCATTTAACTAAAACCCCATAGTCGGGGCGGCCGATCGCCGCGCCCGCCGCCTCCGCCGCGCCCGCCGCTCAGGAGGCATCCTCCGCCACCGCGCCGCCGGGCGGCGCCAGTTTGCAGTCGCAGATCACGGCGTCCACGACCGTTCCGTCCGCCATTCGGTAATAATTCCTACGCCGGCCCGCCGGCGCGAAACCCAGGCCCGTGTAGAGGCCGAGGGCGCCACGGTTGTTCTCCGCCACTTCGAGCCGCAGGCGCCGGGCGCCCCGCCGGGCCGCCTCGGCCATCGCCGCCTGCAGCAGCCGGCGCCCGTGCCCGGCGCGGCGGTGTTCCGGCAGCACGCCGAGGGAGAGGATCTCGGCGTCCTCGAACAGCACCTGGGCCAGCAGGAAGCCGGCCGGCGCCTCCCCCGCCAGCGCCAGCATCCCGAAGACGCCGGGCAGCGCCATGACCTCGGCCAGCGAGCGGGCCGACCACGGCGTGCCGGCGAAGGCGCCGGCGCCGGGCGCGGCAAAGCTCAGCCGGTTGAGTTCGGCCAGCAGCGCGACCTCGCAGGGGCCTGCGGCCCGCACCGAGACCCCGGGGCCGGACGGCGGCTGGTCGGCGGTCATCGGCGGGCACCTCTGCCGCGTGCCGCCGGCCCCGACGGCGGCCCGGATCGAGGCTTGGGCGGCGTGACATCGGGCGCGCGCAGGTAGACCGGCCGCACCGCCGAGGGCGCGGCCGCCGCCGGGTCGCGC
>JBHJOA010000080.1:0-41423 GCA_050330205.1 Kiloniellaceae bacterium | reverse complement strand
TCCGCGGCAGCAGGCTGCGGGCCTTGCGTCGGGCGCGGCTTCGCCGTAATGTCCGCCGCGTCGAGCCACTGCCGGATCCGCCACGATTTCAAGGTTCCGGCCGCCGTGCCGCCTTAGCTCAGCTGGTAGAGCATCGCATTCGTAATGCGAGGGTCGCGTGTTCGAGTCACGCAGGCGGCACCACCTCCCGCCCTCAATCGCCGCCCAGGAAGTCCCGCATCGCGCGCCGGTAGTCGTCGTCGCGGGCGAGGCGCCGCATGAGTTCGGCCGATGCGACGCCGGAGAGCTCCTTCGGCGGCGTGCCGGCGCGCAGGGCCGAGAGCGTGTCGTAAACCGCCTGCACCGCGGCCATGAAGGGCTGGTGGCCCTGCAGGCAGAGTCTGACCCCCATGCCGGAGAGATAGTCGAGGTCCATGACCTCCGGCCCGGCGCTGCCGAGAATGAGCGGCAGCTTCACCGCCGCGCGCAGGGTCTCCAGCTGCGCCCGGGTCTTCACGCCGATCAGGAAGATGGCGTCGACGCCGGCGGCTTCGTAGGCGGCGATGCGCCGCGCCGCGTCGTCGACCCCGGTCACCGAAACCGCCGAGGTCCGCCCGGCAATCACCAGGCCGGGGTCGCGCCGGCCGGCCAGGGCCGCGCGCATCTTGCCGACGCCTTCTTCGAGGGAGATCAGCTGCACCTGCTCCGGTGCGCCGAAGGGCGGCGGCAGCAGGGTGTCCTCGATGGAGAGGCCGGCGACGCCGGCCGCCTCCAGTTCCTCTACCGTGCGGGCGACGTTGAGGGCATTGCCGTAGCCGTGATCGGCGTCGACCATCAGCGGCAGCTCGCCGGCGCGGCCGATGCGGTAGACCTGCCCGGCGAACTCGCTGAGCGTCAGGACGATGAGGTCGGGCGCGCCCAGCACCGTCAGCGAGGCGACGGAGCCGGCGAAGATACCGGCCTCGAAGCCCAGTTCCTCGGCGATGCGCGCGGAAAGCGGGTCGAAGACGGAGCCGGGATGGACGCAGCGCTCCCCGGCAAGCAGCGCGCGAAAGCGCGCGCGGCGTTCGGTCCAGCGCATCGGTCAGTCCTCCGTTCGGCAAAGGCGGTCATGCGGTGTCTTCCGGCCGCGCGGATCGCTCCGGCGTCGACTGTCCTGCGCTGTCTAGCCGCTTTGCCTCGCCGATGCACGATGGTTTAATGACCCGACATTCAGCAGGCCCGATCCCGAGGATTCGGGTTGGCGCGCGGGGGGAAGCGACGATGCGATTGCGGGCGGCGATCTTGAGGCCCGGTTTGCGGGCGGCCGCGCTGGGCGGCCTGGGGATGCTGGCGCTGGCGGCCTGTTCGGCGCCCGGCGGCAACTACGACAAGCTGATGGCGGAGCGCGAGGTGGCCGGCGCGCGCCTCGACTCCTTCACCATCTGCCATGGCCACGGCTGCCGGCTGCGCAGCCAGGTCGGACTGACCGAACTCGAGTGGGTGCCCCTGGCCGAACTCTTTGCCGATCCCGCGCCCGATGCCCGTGTCGAGCGCGGGCGCGTCGCCATGGCCATCGGCATCCTGGAAGGCATCGTCGGCCCGAAGACCGGCACCTCCAGCGACCGCGGCGGCACCTTCAACGCCATGAGCGGCAACGACCAGTTCGACTGCGTCGACGAGACCACCAACACCTCGGTCTACCTGACGCTGCTGGCCCGCGCCGGCTATCTCAAGTGGCACAAGCTGGAGGGCTGGGCCGGCCGCGGCGCCCTGCTCGACGGCGCCTGGCCGCATCAGAGCGCGGTCATCCAGGAGATCGCCAGCGGCCGCTCCTACGCCGTCGACAGCTGGTTCGAGGACAACGGCCGTGCCGCCCACGTGGTGCCGCTGGAAGACTGGCGGTCCGGCTGGAAGCCGCCGGGCTTCAGCGACAGCATCCTGTGAGCGCGGCCGGCCGCCTCACACCACGCCTTCGACGATCACCACCGACCCGCTGGCCGTCTTGAGGCGCAGCGGCAGGATCTCCTGATACTCCGGCGAGTTGTAGAAGGCCTCCGCCGCCGCCTTGTCGGGGAACTCCAGCACGATGATGCGTGGCCCGCCGGCCTCGCCCTCCAGCTTGATGACGTCGCCGCCGCGCGCCAGGTAGCGTCCGTTATGGGCGGCGATGACCGGCGGCACGGCCTGGCGGTAGGTCTCGAAGCCCTCGGGATCGGTGATCGTCAACTGCGCGATTACGTAAGCCTTCATCGGTTCCTGCTCCCAGCGATACGGCGTCTGTGCGGCGATGGACCGTGACAGTATTCTTGCTCAATCGGCGCCGGTCCATAAGCGATCCGTGTTAGCATCGACCCGGGGTCGAAACGACGGAGGGGAGGAGACGAACATGCGGCTGCAGGGAAAGGTCGCCGTGGTCACCGGCGCCGGGTCCGGCTTCGGGGCCGGCATCGCCCGCTTCTTCGCCGCCGAGGGCGGCCGGGTGGTGCTCGCCGACATCGACGGCGCGGCGGCAGAGGCGGTGGCGGCGGAGATCGACCGCGCCGGCGGCGCGGCGGTCGGCATGAAGGCCGACGTCACCGGCCGGGCCGACGTCGCGGCGATGATGCGCGCCGCCCTCGACAGCTACGGCCGGCTCGACGTTCTGGTGAACAACGCCGGCGTCGCCCATCGCAACAAGCCGATGACCGAGGTGACCGAGGCGGAGTACGACCACATCTTCGCGGTCAACGTGAAGGCGATCTACCTGGCGGCGCTGGAGGCGATTCCCCTGCTGCGCGCCCAGGGCGGCGGCTGCATCATCAACACCAGTTCGACGGCGGCGCTGCGGCCGCGCCCCGGCCTCACCGTCTACAACGCCTCGAAGGGCGCGGTGAACGTGCTCACCAAGTCGATGGCGGTGGAACTGGCGCCGGACAACATCCGCGTCAACGCCATCTGTCCGGTAATCGGCGAGACGGCCTTGACCGAGACCTTCATGGGCCTGCCCGACACCCCGGACAACCGCCGGAAGTTCGAGGCGACGATCCCGCTCGGGCGTTTCTCGACGCCCAAGGACATCGCCCACGCGGCGGCCTTCCTCGCCTCCGACGAGGCCGCCTTCCTCACCGGCGTGACCCTGGAGGTCGACGGCGGCCGCTGCATCTGACGGCACGAAATAGAAAAAGGCCCGGGACGCAGCGTCCCGGGCCTTTTGTCGTTTGCGATCCGGCGGCGGCTACTCGCGCGCCACGCCGAAGATCTGCAGCAGCCAGATGAACAGGGTCACGAAGCTGCCGTAGAGGGCGAAGGCACCGAAGATCGACTTGCGGGCCGTCACTTCGCCGCTGTCGCCGGCGGCGTACATGTTCTTGATCATCTGCGTCTCGTAGGCGGTGAGGCCGGCGAACACCAGCACCACGATCACCGAGAGGGCGAGATGGAACAGGCCAGACTGCAGCAGGAAGATGTTGACCAGCAGCGCCACCAGGATGCCGATGGTCGCCATCATGAAGAAGGCGCCCAGCGGGGCGAGGTTGCGCTTGGTGGTGTAGCCGTAGAGGCTGACGCCGGCGAAGGTGGCGGCGGTGATGAAGAACACCCGCACCATGCTGTCGCCGGTGTACAGTACGAACATCGGCGCCATCAGCGCGCCCCACAGCGAGGCGTAGACCCAGAAGGCTCCGTGCGCCATGGCCATCGAGCCGCTCATCATCACCCGCGGCGCGAAGAAGCCGAAGCCGATGATGCCGATGAACAGCACCCAGCGGAAGTTGCTGTACGCGATGGCCTCCAACAGCGCCGGCTGCGAGGCGACGAAGAGGGCGACGATGCCCGTGAAGGCGACACCCAGCGCCATGTAGTTGTAGACGCCGAGCATGTACTTGCGCAGGCCCTCATCGTATTGCGCGACACCGGCCTGCGTGTGCGTCTGCGACATGTATCTGCGATCACCGAGAGCCATCAAGACACCCTTTCATTGCGCAGCGCGGCCGGCGGCCGCGCTCTCCCCATATTCCTGGCCCTAATATTGGATGCATCGGCGATTGAATCAAGCCCAATTCAGCACAGCCCGTGCGCAAATTTCGTTTGAAATTCAACCTATTAAACCACAGCGCGCGCCTGTGGTTTGGGGTGTGGCGGCTCATTCGTTGCGCAGCAGCGGCGCCGATTTCTGGCCGAGCGCTCGCCAGGTCCCGGCGAAGCCGAAGCCGACGGTGATGGCGGTGGCGGCCAGGGCGGTGGTGATCACCGCCTGGGGCAGGAAGACGAAGTCGGACTTCATCACCTCGGTCAGCACCAGCCAGGCGACGGCGGTGCCGATCACCGAGGCGATGGCGGCGGTCACCAGGCCCAGCAGGCCGTATTCCAGGAGGAAGGTCTGGGCCACGCTGCGCCGGGTGGCGCCCAGGACCTTCAGTACCACGGCATCGTAGACGCGGCGGTGGTGCCCGGCGGCGACGGCGCCGGCCAGCACCAGGACGCCGGCCACCAGGGCGACGCCGGCGATGGCGCGCACGGCAACGGCGATCTGCGCGATGAGGGCGCCGACCTGTTCCAGGGCCTCCTTGACGCGGATCGAGGAGACGTTGACGAAGCGGTCGGTGACGGCGATCTCCAGCGCATCCTCCGTGGCCGCGTCGGCCTTCACCGTGGCGATGTGCATCTGCGGCGCCTGCTCCAGGACTCCCGGCGAGAAAATCATCACGAAGTTCATGGACAGGCTCGACCAGTCGACCTCGCGCAGGTTGGCGATGGCGACCTCGACTTCGCGGCCCAGAATGTTGACGGTCATGCGGTCGCCCGGGCCGATGCCCAGCGCGCGGCCGACTTCGTCGTGCAGCGAGACCAGCGGCGGACCGTCGTAGTCGGGCGGCCACCACTCCCCGGCGTTGATCCTGTCGATCGCGCGCGGCGCGCGCATCCAGGTCAGGCCGCGATCGCCGCGGAACACCCACTGCACGTCGCCGGGGATCTCCAACTGCGAGGGCGGCGTGCCGTTCACCGCCGTGATGCGGCCGCGCAGCATCGGCATCTGCTGCAACTCGGTGACGCCCGGGTAGCTCTCGACCAGGGCGTCGAAGGCCTGCACCTGGTCGGGCTGGATGTCGATGAAGTAGAAGCCCGGCGCCTCCTCCGGCAGGCTCTGGCGCACCTGGCGCGTCAGGTTGCCCTCGATCAGCGCGATGGCGACCAGCACCGTGAGGCCGAGGCCGAGCGACATCACCACCGACGCGGTCGGCGCCCCCGGCCGGTAGAGATTGGCGACCGCCAGGCGCAGGCCGGGACGGCGCGGGCGCGGCAGGCGGCGCGCGGCCCAGATGATGGCCTGCGCGGTCAGGCGGAACAGCAGCAGGGCGCCGACGGCGCCGACGACGAAGTAGAAGGCCAGCCGGCGGTCGGCGGCGGTGGTCACCGCCAGCGCGGCCAGCAAGCCGCCGAAGACCAGCAGTGCCGGCAGGGTGGAGGCGGCGACCTTCGTCGCCGCCGGCGTCACCAGGTCCCGGAACAGGCTGGCGGCGGCGATGCTGCGCGCCCGCGCCAGCGGCCACAGCGAGAAGGTGATTGCCGTCAGCAGTCCGAACGCGGCGGCCGTCGCCAGCGGCAGCGGATAGAGGCCGGTCTCGGCGCGCCAGCCCAGGGTATCGCCCAGCAGGCCGGCGGCGAGATAGGTCGCGGCGGCGCCCAGCACCAGGCCGAGGACGATGCCGATCAGGGCCAGGGCGAGGATCTGCGCCATGTAGACCTGAAAGATCAGGCGGCCGGGTGCGCCCAGGCATTTCAGGGTGGCGATGGTGCCGGTCTTGCCCTCCAGGTAGCTGCGCACGGCGTTACCGACGCCGACGCCGCCGACCAGCAGGGCGGTCAGCCCGACCAGGGTGAGGAACAGCGTCAGGCGGTCGATGAAGCGGCCGATGCCGGGGGCCGCCTCGGTGGTGTCGCGGATGCGCCAGCCGGCTTCGGGGAATCTCTCGTTGAGTGCCGCGCGCAGGGCCGCTTGCGTGACGCCGGGGTCGAGGCGCAGGCGATAGTGGTTCTGCACCAGGCTGCCGGGCTGGATCAGGCCGGTTTCCGCGAGGCTGTCATGCGCCACCATGAAGGTCGGCCCCAGGGTGAAGGCGCGCGAGGTGCGGTCGGGCTCGCGCTCCAGGATGCCGGCGACGCGGTAGTCGAGGTCGCCGACCCGCACCAGGTCGCCCGGAGTCACCTCCAGGCGGCGCTGCAGGCTGGGGTCGATCACCGCCCCCCAATGGCCGTCGCGCCGGGCGAGGGCGGCGCCGAGATCGTTGTCGGCGCCCTCCGGCAGGGCGAGATCGACGGCGCCGAACAGCGGATAGAGACCGTCGACGGCGCGCAGTTCGATCAGCACCCGCCGGCCCGCGCCGTTGCCGTCGCCGGTGCCGCCTGGGACGTTCTGGGCGCGCGCCATGGCACGCATTTCGGAAACGCGGGAGACGTCGGCCCGGCTGTCCAGGAAGCCCAGGTGCGCGTCGCTGGCCTCCACGTGGATGAGGCGCAGGTCCATGTCGCCGCCCAGCAGGATGCGGCCGTCGCGCTGCAGGCCGGTCAGCACGGACTCCGATACCGAGCCGACGCCGGCGATGGCGGTGACGCCGAGGGTCAGGCAGGCGAGGAAGATGCGGAAGCCCTTGAGGCCGCCGCGCAGTTCGCGGCGCGCCAGGCGCAGGGCGAGCGGCAGACCGCCGGCCCGCCGGCCGGCCGGCGCGCCCGCGGCGGCGCCTTCGGCGAGAGTGGTCACAGCGCCGCCGCGGTCGCCGCCGCGCCGTTGACGACGTCGTCGACGATGAGGCCGTCGAGCAGCTTGACCGAGCGGGCGCAGCGGGAGGCCAGCTCCGGGTCGTGGGTGATGAGCAGCAGGGTGGTGCCGTGCTCGGCCTGCAGCTGGAACAGCAGGTCGATGATCTGGTGGCCGGTCTCGCCGTCCAGGTTGCCGGTCGGCTCGTCGGCCAGCAGCAGGTCCGGCGCCGGGGCGAAGGCACGCGCCAGGGCGGTGCGCTGCTGTTCGCCGCCGGAGAGCTGGCCGGGGTAGTGGGTCAGGCGATGGCCGAGCCCGACCGCCTCCAGGCAGGCCGCGGCCCGTTCGAAGGCGTCGGCGCGGCCGGCGAACTCCAGCGGGATGGCGACGTTCTCCAGCGCCGTCATGGTCGGGATCAGGTGGAAGTCCTGGAACACGATGCCGACGGAATCGCGGCGGAAGCGGGCGAGGGAGTCCTCGTCGAGGCCGGTGAAGCGCGTGCCGCCGACCGCGACCTCGCCTTTGCTGGCGCGCTCCAGCCCGGCGATGATCATCATCATGGAGGACTTGCCCGAACCCGAGGGACCGACCACGCTGACCGTCTCGCCGCGGCCGACGGCGAGGTCGAGCCCGCGCAGGATGTGCACGGGCCCTGCCGCCGAAGGCAGCGTCAGCTCCACCGATTCAAGGGCGATCATAGGGTTGGAGGCGGACCGGAGCGCGGTCCGGGCTGGGGCACTGTCGTTCGGGGTCATGGCTCTCGTCTGTTCTTCGGCCTTGATGCCATATGGCCCGATTGCCGGACAATTCAACGCGCTAGGCCGCCAGCGGCGGCGGAATCGGGGGCTTTGGCCGATACCGGCGCCCGCTCTGCCCGCGGCCGCGCCGCTTGATCCCGGCGGCGGCAGGGCTTAACTGTTGAAAAGGCTCGTATCTCTTCCGGGCAGTCCCGCCGGCCGGATCGGCAGAGGTTTTTCCATCTCGACAGGGTGCCGCATGCGCGTTTTCCCAGCGACCGAGAGCTTACGAACGTTCTTCCGCCGCACGGCCGCCTTGTTGGCCGTCGCTTCGGGAGTCCTGGCGACGGTGCCGGCGGCAGCCGAACCGGTCCGCCTCATGGCCTTCGGCGACAGCCTGATTCATGGCTACGGCCTCTCCGCCGGCGAGACCTTCCCGGAGCAACTGGAAGCGGCGCTGCGGGCCGAGGGCCTCGACGTCACCGTGATCAACGCCGGCAACTCCGGCGACACCTCGGCGGGCGGCCGGGCGCGCCTCGACTGGGCGCTGGCCGACGAACCCGACGCGGTGATCCTGGAACTCGGCGCCAACGACGGTCTGCGCGGGCTCGACCCGCAGGCGACTTACGACAACCTCGACGCCATCATGGCGCGCTTGAGCGAGGAGGGCCTGCCGGTGCTGATCGCCGGCATGCTGGCGCCGCCCAATCTCGGCCGCGAGTACGGCGAGCCTTTCAATGCGGCCTATCCGCGTCTCGCCGAGAAGTACGACGCGCCGCTCTATCCGTTCTTCCTGGAGGGCGTCGCCATGGAGCCGGCGCTCAACCTGTCCGACGGCATCCACCCCAACGCCGCCGGCGTGGCCGAGATCGTCGCCCGCATCAAACCCTACGTACTGCGGCTGCTGGAGGCGGAATCCCTGGCCGTGCCGCCCGCCGCCGGCGGCTAGTGCAACCGGCGCCGACATGACCCTCACCTCTCGCCTGGAAGCCGGGACGCAGCGCGCCGGACGTTACAAGGCCGCCCACGCGGCGCTGCCCGAGGGCGAGGCGCCGACCTCCGCCGCCTGGGCTGCCGTGGCCAAGGGCTGCCTGGAGGCGCTGGGCGAGCTGCCCGAAGGCGCCAGCCTGGGCTTCGTCTACGCCACCGACTCCCTGGCCGACGACCTCGGCAGCATCGTCACCTTCCTGCGCGAGCGCAGCGGCATCCGGCGCTGGGTCGGCACCGTCGGCCTCGGCGTGGTGGCCAGCGGCGTCGAATACTACGACCGCCCGGCCCTCTCGGTGCTGGTCGCGGCGCTGCCCGAAGACGGCTTCCGCACCTTCGCGCCGGTCGGCGCGGCGGGCGGCCTGGCGGATTTCGCGGCGGCGCATGGCGACTGGGTCGCCCGCCACCGCCCGATCCTCGGCGTGGTGCATGGCGATCCGCGCAGCCCGGCGCTGGTGGAGATCGTCGCCGGGCTGGCCGAGGCCACCTCGGCCTTCCTGGTCGGCGGGCTCACCGCCTCGCAGGGCGCGCTGCCCCAGGTCGCCGAGGGTCTCGCCGGCGACCTCGCGGAGGGCGGCGTTTCCGGGGTTCTCCTCAGTTCCGAGCAGATGGTGGTGAGCGGCCTGTCGCAGGGCTGCACGCCGATCGGCGGCGAGCACGAGGTTACCGAAGCCGGAGACTCCGGGGTCGTGATGACCATCGACGGTCGCCCGGCCGTGGAGGTTCTGCGCGAGGAGGTCGGCGAGCTGCTGGCCCGCGACCTGCGGCGCATCGGCGGCTACATCTTCGCGGCGCTGCCGATCCCGGCCAGCGACACCGGGGACTACCTGGTGCGCAACCTCGTCGGCCTCGATCTCGAACGCCAGTGGCTGCAGATCGGCGCCGAGGTGGCGCAAGGCGACCGCCTGAGGTTCTGCCGCCGCGACCACGCCACGGCGCAGGCCGACCTGAAGCGCATGCTGGAGGATCTGCGCGAGCGCGCCGGCGGGGCGCCGCGCGGGGCGCTCTACTTTTCCTGCGTCGCGCGCGGGCGTCACCTCTTCGGCACGCAGTCGGAAGAGCTGAGGTTGATTCGCGAGACGTTCGGGGATATGCCGCTCACCGGGTTCTTCGCCAACGGCGAAATCAGCAACAACCGGCTCTACGGCTACACCGGCGTGCTCACGCTGCTGCTGTAGGTCTGCCGGCTCACATTTTCTTTGGGGGAAGCGATGCAATACCGCCGGCTCGGCCGCAGCGACATCGACGTCAGCGCGATCTGCCTCGGCAGCATGACCTGGGGCGAGCAGAACACCCAGGACGAAGGCTTCGAGCAGATGGACTACGCCCTCGACCAGGGCGTCAGCTTCATCGACACCGCGGAGATGTATCCCATCGCGACGCGGGCGGAGACCTATGGCCGTACCGAGGAGATCATCGGCAACTGGATGGCCGCGCGCGGCACCCGCGACAAGGTGGTGATCGCCACCAAGATCGTCGGCCCCGACCCCGGGCGCTTTGTCTACATCCGCGGCGGTGAAACGCGATTCAACAAGCAGCACATCGCTGCCGCGGTGGAGACCAGCCTGAAGCGCCTGAAGACCGACTACATCGACCTCTACCAGCTGCACTGGCCCGACCGCGCTACCAACGACTTCCGCAGTCTCGCCTACCGTCACGAGGCGGGGGCCGAGGAGACGCCGATCGAGGAAACCCTGGAGGCGCTCGACGAGGTGGTGAAGGCCGGCAAGGTGCGCCACGTCGGCCTCTCCAACGAGAACCCCTGGGGCGTCATGCGTTTCATCGCCCTGGCCGAGCAGGGCAAGGGACCGCGCGTCGTTTCGGTGCAGAACCCTTACAGCTTTCTCAACCGCAGCTTCGAGACACGCCTTGCCGAGGTGGCGCTGCGCGAGGAGGTCGGCCTCATGGCCTACGCGCCGCTGGCCGCCGGCACGCTGACCGGCAAGTACCTGGACGGTCGCTGGCCGGAGGGCGCGCGGCGCACCCTCTGGCCTGATAACAAGCGCTACCAGGGCGCGCAGGCAGACAAGGCGACGGCGGCCTACGTGCGGCTGGCCGCGGACCTCGGGCTCGACCCGGCGGAACTCGCCCTCGCATTCGTGCTGCGGCAGCCCTTCGTCGCCTCGGCGATCATCGGCGCCACGACCATGGCGCAGCTGAAGACCAACATCGGCGCCGCCGGTGCCACTCTGGGTGACGACGCGCTGCGGGCGATCGAGGAGATCCACGCGGTCTACACCTATCCCTGTCCGTAGAGCAGATCACGGCCACTGTTCCGCCATGCGTCTCTTCGTCGCCCTCGACCTGCCCGATGTCCTGCGCCGCCGGCTCGCCGGTCTCTGCGCCGGCCTGCCCGGCGCGCGCTGGGTGGCACCGGAGAACCTGCATCTCACCCTGCGCTTTATCGGCGAGGTCGACGGCGGCACCGCCGAAGACATCGATGCCGCCTTGTCCGGCATCCGCGTGCCGTGCTTCTCGCTGACGCTGGCCGGCATCGGCGAGTTCAGCGACGGCCGGCGCCTGCGCTCGGTCTGGGTCGGGGTGGAGCCCAGCGAGATGCTGGTACGCCTGCAGGCCAAGGTGGAGCAGGCCCTGCAGCGTGCCGGCCTGGCGCCTGAACAGCGCAAGTTCAAGCCGCACGTGACCCTGGCGCGCTTCAAGTCGCACCCCGGCGGCAAGCTGCAGGACTACTTCGCCGAAGGCGCGCTGTTCCGCAGCGACCCCTTCGAGGTGACGGCGGTCACGCTCTATGCCAGCCACCTCTCCCACAACGGCGCGATCTATACGCCGGAAGCGGTCTACCCGCTGGAGCGGGCGCGCTAGGAGGTTGGCCCCAGCGGGCCCGGCACCGGCTGCACTGGCCTCGGTTTGCGGGTCTCGCGGTGCAGGATGTAGAGGCCGCTGGCGATCAGGATGGCGGCGCCGGCCCAGACGTTGGGGGCGGGAACGTCCTGCCACACCAGCCAGCCGATGACGACGCCCCAGATCAGCACCGAATAGTCGAAGGACGCGATCACTGCGGCCGGGGCGTGGCGGTAGCCCTGGGTGATCAGGGCCATGCCGCCGGTGCCGATGAGTCCCATGAACACGAAGAGCCCGGCATCGGGCAGGCTCGGCGTCTGCCACTGCGCGGGCATCATCACCAGGGTGATGGCGGTGAGGCCGAGGCAGGGCCAGAACATGATCGCCGCCGTGGTCATGTCGCGCGTCATCTTGCGGCCGATCAGCATGGCTACGGCATAGCAGAGCGCGGCGCCGAGCGGCAGCAGGGCCTCGACGCGGAAGCTCTCGGTACCCGGCTGCACCACCACCAGCACGCCGAGGAAGCCGAATATGACGGCGGCCCAGCGGCGCAGGCCGACATGCTCGCCGAGCACCGGCACCGACAGCGCGGTGATGAACAACGGCGCCGCGAAGGCGATGGCGAAGGCATCCGCCAGCGGCAGGTAGCGCAGCCCGGTGAAGAACAGGTAGGCGGCGCCGAGGTTGACCAGGGTGCGCAGCGCCAGGAGGAGGGGCTTGCGCGGCTGCAGGGCGGCGAGGCCGGCGCCGCTCACCAGCACGAAGATGAGCACCGCCAGTGCCCCGATACCGTTGCGCGCCAGGATGATCTGGCTGACCGCGTAACCGCTGCCGAGAAACTTGGCGCAGGCGTCCATGACCGCCATGCCGAAGAGGCCGATCAGGGCGCAGCCGATGCCCAGGCCGATGCGCTCGCCCTTGAGGCTTTCCGGGATGGCACTCTCCGGGGTGGCGCCGCCTGTGGTGGTTCCGCTCATCCCTCTCTCTAGCCGTAGCGCTTCAGGATGTCCTGCACCATTTGCGCATAGGGGGGTCCACAGATCTCCGTGTGCACCAGCAGGGGGAACAGGTTGTAGACGTCGCGGCGGCCCTCGGCGTAGCCGGGCCGTAGCGGCCGCAGCTCGCGATAACGCCGGTGGAAGGCGGGGCCGAAGGTCGACAGCAACTCGATGTAGGCGATCTCCACCTCCGGGTCGGCGAAGTAGAGCGCCGGGTCGATGAAGGCGGCGACCTGCCCGGCCGCGAACAGAACGTTGCCGCTCCAGACGTCGCCGTGCACCAGCCCCGGTGCCGGCGGCGGGTCGATGAAGTCGTCCAGCCGGGCGCAGAAGCGCTCCAGCGCCCGGTGGGTTTCTGCCGGCAGGCGGCCGGACTCGCGGGCGATGCGTCCCATAACCAGCAGCCGGTGGTCGCGGTAGAAGGCGCACCAGTCGTCGCTCCAGGGGTTGGGCTGGGGCAGGGCGCCGATCACGGTATCGCGCTCGAAGCCGAAGGCCTCGGCGGCGATCCCATGCAGCGCGGCCAGTTGCTCGGCGGCGTCGGTCTCGGCGGCGGCACTGGCCCTGCCGAGATGGTCGACATAGTCCATCAGCAGCAGGTCGTCGCTCACATGGCGCGTCGCCGGTACCGGCAGGCCGCTGTGCCGCGCCAGGTAGTCGAGCATGAAGCCCTCGATGGCGAGCCCGCCTCCGGCCGTGCCGGCGCGCGGCACCTTGGCCACCAGCGGCGGGCGGTCGTCGAAGTCGAGGCGCCAGACCTCGGCGACGCAGCCGCCGAGCAGCGGGCTGCGGGCGCGGGGCCTGCTGCCGCAGGCGGCTGCGACCGCCGCCTCGAGGGTCACGGGGTCAGCTTTCTTCGGCGGCGTCCGGCGACGAGCCTCATGCCTTGGCTGCGAGGTCTTCCTGCAGCCTGGCGACCCAGGCGGGCGCCGCCGCCTCGATGAGGTCGAGCATGGCTTCGTAGTCGGCATCGCCGCCGTAGTAGGGGTCGGGGACGTCGATGCCGGCCTGCGGCAGGACCTCGAGGAAGAGGTGCAGGCGGCTGGCCGAGGCCGCCGGCCGCAGCGCGGTCAGGCGGGCGAGGTGGCCGCGATCCATGGCCAGGATGAGGTCGAAGTCGCTGAAATCCGCCGCGGCGACCTGGCGGGCGCGCAGGGCGGAGAGGTCGTAGCCGCGGCGCGAGGCCAGGCGTCGCGCCGCTTCGGAGGGCTGCTCGCCGATGTGGTAGCCGGCGGTGCCGGCGGAATCCACCTCCACCGCATGTCCCAGGCCGGCCTCGGCCAGGCGGTGGCGCAGGATCGCCTCGGCGCTGGGCGAGCGGCAGATGTTGCCGGTGCAGACGGTGAGGATCCTGTAGGTCATGGGCGCTCCGGCGGCGAAGTTACGGGTGTCGTCCCGCCGGGAGGTTCGTCTATCATCGCCCCTCGTGCAACGCAAATGCCGGCCCAGGCGCGGCAGTTCTCAGGATCGAGTCCACCGGACCGCGATGGATAGCCGACGTATCGTCATCTTGACCGGGGCGGGTGTCTCCAAGGAATCGGGCCTCGACACCTTTCGCGACCCCGACGGGATCTGGTCGCGCGTGCGCATCGAGGACGTGGCGACGCCGGAGGCCTTCGCGCGCGATCCCGACCGCGTGCACGCCTTCTACAACCACCGCCGCGAGGCCCTGTTGCGGCCCGAGGTCGTACCCAACGCCGCCCACCTCGCCCTTGCCCGTCTCGATGCCGAGTGGAACGGCGAGCTGCTGCTGGTGACCCAGAACATCGACGATCTGCACGAGCGCGCCGGCTCGCGCCGGCTCGTCCACATGCACGGCGAGCTGCTGAAGGCGCGCTGCCTTGCCTGCGGGTCGGTCAGTCCATGGCGCCAGCCGATGACCCGCGACAGCCTCTGCCCCGCCTGCGGCGCCGAGGGGACGCTGCGGGTGCAGGTGGTGTGGTTCGGCGAGATGCCGCTGGAGATGGACCTCATCTACGAGGCCCTGGGTGCCTGCGACCTCTTCGTCTCCATCGGCACGTCGGGCAACGTCTATCCGGCGGCCGGTTTCGTCGCCGAGGCGCGGGCCAACGGCCGCGCCCGCACCGTGGAGCTGAACCTGGAACCCTCCGAGGGCTTCACGCTCTTCGACGAACACCACCACGGCCCCGCCGGCAGCGAGGTGCCGGCCTTCGTCGAGCGGATTCTCGCCGGCGGGTGGGGCGATGGCCGCTAGCAAGGCCCGGGCCGTCGCCCAGGAGCTGCGGGAGATCGTCGCTGCGGCGCGCGCCTGCCGGGTCTGCGAAGCGCAGCTGCCGCTCGGGCCGCGCCCGGTGCTGCGCGCGGCACCGCAGGCGCGCCTGTTGATCGTCGGCCAGGCGCCCGGCACCCGCGTGCACGAGAGCGGCATTCCCTGGAACGACCGCTCCGGCGAGCGCCTGCGCGACTGGCTGCGGATTCCCGAGGCGGTCTTCTACGACGAAAGCCGGGTGGCGATCGTGCCCATGGGCTTCTGCTATCCGGGGGTCGACGCCAAGGGCGGCGACCGGCCGCCGCGGCCGGAATGCGCGCCGCTGTGGCATCCGCCGCTGCGCGCGGCGCTGCCCGATGTGGAGCTCACGCTCCTGGTCGGCATGTATGCGCAGGCGCACTACCTCGCCGACCGCCGCCACAAGACCCTGACCGAGACCGTGCGCCACTGGCGCGATTACCTGCCGGAGTTCCTGCCGCTGCCGCATCCGAGCTGGCGCAACACCGCCTGGCTGAAGAAGAACCCCTGGTTCGAGACGGATCTGCTGCCGGACCTGCGCCGGCGGGTGAAGAAGCTGGTGGTTTAGCCCCGGCGCGTGACGAGGTAGGCGCAGCGGCGGGCGCCGGCGAGGATGTGGTCGATGCGATTCACCTCGTGCTCGCGGCCGAGCGCCTGGCGGAAGACCTCCAGTTCCATCCTGCAGAGATTGGTGCAGGCCGCTGCGGCGGAGCACACCGGACAGTGGTTCTCGATCAGCAGGTAGCCGCCGTTGGCCTTCTGAACCTCGGCCATGTAGCCTTCCTCGGTGCGGATCTCCGCCAGCGCCTTCAGCTTCTTCGGCAGGCTCGGCTGACCGTCGAGACGCTCCCTGTAGGCGGCGACCTGCTCCTTCGCGCGCAGCTTCAGCAGCTTGTCGAGACCGGCCTCGCCGAAGGCCTGCTTCATGGAGTTGATGAGACCGACGGTGAACTCGGCATGGCCGTCGGGAAAGAAGCGGTCGGCCGCCGGCGTCAGCGCCCAGAGCTTGGCCGGCCGGCCGAGAGGTCGCGCCTCGGCCTCGTGGGTCACCAGGCCTTCGCCCTCGAGGTCGTAGAGATGCTGGCGCACCGCCATGGCGGAGATGCCGAAGCGGCGGGCGAGGCTGGCGGCGTCCTGCGGGCCGTCCTGCTTCAGGCTGTCGATGATGGCGCGCCGGCTGCGCTTTTCGGCGGGGATCACGTTGCGGTTGCTCATCCGCAATTTTCTAAAGATTTTTCTTGATAAAAGCAAGAGGCCGGGGCTAGTCTTTTCGAAAGAAAATACTTTCGAAACCCAGATCGGGAGATCAGCCATGGCCCTGGCCCGCGAGAGCGCCTCCACCCTGGTCCGCGTCGCGCCCCTGGAGACCCTGCTGGAAAAGGGCCGCCACCTGTTCAAGGCGCAGGGCAAGCAGATCGCCGTCTTCGCCGGCGACGGCGGCGTCTTCGCCTGCAACAACCGCTGCCCGCACGAGGGCTATCCGCTGATGGAAGGGTCGCTGACTCAGGACTGCGTCCTCACCTGCAACTGGCACAACTGGAAATTCGATCTCGCCAGCGGCGAGACCCTGGTCGGCGGCGACCGGCTGCGGCGCTACCCGGTGGAGATCGTCGACGGCGAGGTCTTCGTCGATATCGCCGACCCGCCGGCCGAGGAGGTCGCGGCGTCGGCGCTCGATGCCCTGCGCGGCTCGTTCCGGCGCCACGAGTACGATCGCATGGCGCGCGAGATCTCCCGCCTGCAGAAGGCCGGCGCCGATCCGCTGGAGGCCCTGCGCGGCGCCTTCGCCTGGACCGCCGACCGCTTCGAGTTCGGCGCCACCCACGCCCAGGGCGGCGCCGCCGACTGGCTGGCCCTGCGCGAGGCCTATGCCGAGAGCGAGGCCGAGCGCCTGGTGCCGCTGGTCGAGATCGTCGGCCACCTGGCCTGGGACAGCCTGCGCGAGCCGGCCTGGCCGTTCCCCGACGGCAGCCGCCCTTACGATGCCGCCGCCCTGGTCGCCGCCATCGAGGCCGAGGACGAGGCGGCGGCCGTCGCCCTGCTGCGCGGCGCCCTCGCCGCCGGGCTGAGCTACCGCGACCTGGAGGAGCCGCTCGCCGAGGCGGCGCTGGCTCACTACAACGACTTCGGCCACTCGCTGATCTACGTGCAGAAGACCGGCGAGCTGATCGACCGCCTGGGGCCGGCGAGCGCCGAACCGCTGCTGCTGAACCTGGTGCGCTCGCTGGTCTACGCGACGCGCGAGGACCTGATCCCGGAGTTCCGCGCCTACGCACCGGCGCTGGCCGCCTGGGACGGCGCCGGCAGCGAGGCCGTCGCCGCCGAGGACCTGCTCGGCCTGCCGGTGGCGAAGGTGCTGGCCCGCGTCGCCCGCTCGTCCGGCGACTCGCGCGCCCTCTACGACGCCCTCGTCGGCGCGGCCGCCTGGCAGTTCCTGCACTTCGACATGCGCCTCATGGCCGCCGTCGACAAGCCGGTGTCGCACAACGTGAACTGGCTCGACTTCACCCACGCCATCACCTTCGGCCATGCCGTGCGCGTGCTCTGCGGGCGCTATCCGCGGCTCTGGCCGAAAGGGCTGCTGCAGATCGCCTGCTTCGTCGGCCGCAACGCCGGCTTCGTCGACCGGCGGGTCGAGACGACACCCTGGCAGGTGGCCGACGGCCGCGCCTTCCTCGACGCCGCGCTGAAGGGTCTGCTCGACCACGGCCAGCAGGAGTACATCGTCTCCATTCACCTGGTGAAGCTGCTCTCGGCGGTGCAGGCGGAGGTCGCGGCGGCGCCGGACGCGCCCTGGGTACCGACGCTGCTGGCGGCGGTGAACCGCTTCCTCAACGAACCGCTGCGGCGCAAGCATCCCCTGCGCGTCGCGCGCCAGGCGATGGACTTCGTCGCCGCCGAAGGCTGAGGCCGCCATGTGCCGAATGCTCTGCCGCCGCTCGACCCTCAGGATGCTGCTCGTCGGCGTCGACCTTCGCCGCCTGCGTAGCCGTCATCTTGCGGCGCCGGTCGCGAAATGAAGCGGCCCGCCTTTCAGGGCGGGCCGGTCAGATCATCGCAACGGCGGGTGCCGCCGCTCAGATGCTGCGTTCGATGCGGTCCATGTCGTCGTCGGAAAAGCCGAAGTGGTGCCCGATCTCGTGGATCAGCACGTGCTTGACCACCTCGGCCAGGTCCTCGCCGCTGTCGCACCAGTAGTCGAGGATGGGGCGGCGGTAGAGGTAGATCATGTCGAGGTCGTCGGGCGAGTCGTAGGTCGACTTGCGCAGCAGGTCGACGCCGCGATAGAGGCCCAGCAGGTCGAAGGGCGACTCGCAGTCCATCTCCTCCAGCGTCTCGTCGTCCGGGAAGTCGAGAACGCGGATCACCACGTTGCCCAGGGCCTGGCGCAGCTCTTCCGGGATCTCGGCATAGGCCTCCCGGGCCAGCGCTTCCAGGTGCTGGGTTTCTGGCGGTGTCGTGAAGCGCCCGACATCGTGCATCTGTGCCATAACCGTTCCTAATCGCCCTTCGTTGGGCTCACCCTAGCCTGCCTTGACCGGGAGTCCAAGCACAGTCACCTTCGGTTAACCTTACTTGAGCAAAGCGGTTCAGCGAGGAGTTCTAAATGGCGGAAAAGCTTAGCGAAGATGCGCGCCGGGCGTTGGCGGCGGAGCTGCCCGGCTGGGTCCCGGCCGGGGACCGGGATGCCCTGCAGAAGACCTTCAAGTTCAAGTCCTTCAGCGAGGCCTGGGGGTTCATGAGCCGGGTCGCCCTGGCGGCCGAGAAGCTGAACCACCACCCGGAATGGTTCAACGTTTACAACCGTGTCGACATCACCCTGACCACCCACGACTGCGGCGGCCTCTCGGAACTGGACGTGAAGCTCGCCAAGCGGATCGACGGCTACGCCGGATAGCGCGGCCGCCCTGCCGTGCCCGGCCTACTGCATGCGCATGGCGCCGTCGAGGCGGATGGTGTCGGCGTTCAGCATGGCGTTGTCGCAGATGTGCATGACCAGCCTGGCGTACTCCGCGGGGCTGCCGAAGCGGTGCGGAAAGGGCACCTGGGCGGCCAGGTTGTCCTGCACTTCCTGCGGCATGTTCAGCAGCAGCGGCGTGCCGATGAGGCCCGGCGCGATGGTCAGCACGCGCACGCCGTTCTTTGCGAACTCACGCGCCGCCGGCAGCATCATGCCGATGATGCCGGCCTTGGAGGCGGCGTAGGCGACCTGGCCGAGCTGACCCTCGACGGCGGCGATGGAGGCGGTGGAGACGATGACGCCGCGCTCGCCGTCGGCGTTCACCGGTTCGGCGCCCAGCATGTCGGCGGCGGCGAGGCGCAGCAGGTTGAAGCTGCCGATCAGGTTGACGCGGATGACCTGTTCGAAGGCGGCCAGTGGCATCGGGCCGTCGCGGCCGACGATGCGCTTGGCCGGGGCGATGCCGGCGCAGTTCACCAGCACGCGGCAGGGGCCGTGCGCCTCGCGGGCCTTGGCGACCGCGGCCTCGGCGGCCTCGGCGCTGCCGACGTCGCAGGCGAGGCCCAGGCCGGCGATCTCCTTGCCCACGGCCTCGGCGGTCTCGGCGTTCACGTCCAGCACCGTCACCCTGGCGCCGGCCGCCGCCAGGTGGCGCGCGGTCTCCGCGCCCAGGCCCGACCCGCCGCCGGTCACGATCGCTGCAAGCCCCTTCACGTCCATGTCGTCATCCCTTCTTGTTCGTTGTCACGCGAGCGCCGGCTCCTATAGCAGAGCCGACCCCGCAAGACGAGAGCGTGAAGGCGAGACTTCATCTCTAGGACCGATTGGAGATCTGGAAAGGGTTGCCGTCGGGATCCTTGCCATCGCAGAAGATCAAACCGTCGCTGCCCAGCAGGCGGCCCATGCGGGCGCCCCGGTCGACCAGTTCCTCGCGGGCTGCGGGCACGTCGGCGACATAGAATGCCAGCTTGGGCGGCCGCCGGCCGGTCATCGAGCTGCCGCGGTGCAGGGCGATCTCCACAGGTCCGGCCGCAAAGCTGGTCCAGCCCACAGTCTCGCCGGTCTGCGGCAGGCCGAGCACCTTTGCGTAGAAAATGGCCATCTTTTCCATCTCATCGGTGAAGATGATGACCCGGCGTACCTCCAGCTTCATGGCGCGTTCTCCATTGCTTGCCGGGGAGACTGTCGCGGCTTTGGAAAAAAAAGAAGGCGGAAATCCGAGGGGCCTAGCGTCGGCGCAGTGTACCCAACCCGGCCCAGGCCAGCGCCAGCCAGCCGGCCATCAGCAGGAAGCCGCCGGCCGGCGCCGTCGGGTTGGTGATCTCGGCGAGGCCGAGGCCCTTGAGGTAGAGCGAGCCGGAGAACAGCAGCGTCCCGGCGCAGAACAGGCCGCCGGCGATGCCGGCCCGCCGCACCGCCGCCGGGGCCAGGCTGCCGATCAGGGCGGCCAGGCCCAGGCCCGGCAGGTGGGCGAAGTGGTAGCGGATGCCGGTCTCGAAGATTTCCTGCAGGCGCGGCTCCGCGAAGGCCGCCGCGTGGCTGCCGTAGGCGCCCAGCGCCACGGCGGCAAGGCCGAAGAGGCCGAGAAGAACCCAGAGAATCCGCATGGCCGGAGCCTAGGCGATGCGCCCCGGATTGTCCCCTGCCGGATTGTCGCGGGGTCGGACAGGGAAAAGCTGGTGACCCCGGCAGGATTCGAACCTGCGACCTACAGATTAGGAATCTGTCGCTCTATCCGACTGAGCTACGGGGCCCCGAGGCCAGGGTTTGCCTGCCTCGAGGCGGCAAACGCCGCCAAGTGATAGGACATAGCGATGTCCTTGGCAATGCGGGCGGGAACCGGTGGAATCCGCCGGGCGTTATGACGGCATGGCGGCCGTGGCCGGACGGGCATCCTGCCTGCGGATCGGCCGCGCGGAGGTGCGCCGATGGTTCTCGGTTCCGTCCGCTTCATCGCCCTCGTCCTTACGGCGCTGGCGCTGGTGCCCTCGGGCGCCCATCTCCTCGAGTTGCCCGGCAAGATCGGGCTGTCGCAGGACGACTACTTCGTCGTGCAGGAGATCTACCGCGGGTGGGCTCTGTTCGGCTTCGTCCTGGTCGGGGCCATCACCGCAACCTTCGTGCTGGCGGTGCTGCTGTACGGGAGCAGAACGCCTTTCGTCCTCGCCTGTGCGGCGTTCCTGCTGATCACCACGACTCTCGCGGTCTTTTATCTGGGGGCATTTCCCGCCAACCAGGCGACGGGCAACTGGACCGTGGTACCGGACAACTGGCGGGCCCTGCGCAGCCAGTGGGAATTCGGTCATGCGACCGCCGCCGTACTCACCTTCGTCGCGTTCTGCGCCCTGGTTCTGGAAGCGGTCGGTCCGCGGCGCCCCGCCGCGCGCTGATGGCCCGGTGCCGGCCCGGCACCGGCGCCCTCCGCTCTCTCGCTACTCCACCGACTTGTAGCGCTCGGTGGCGGCGACCAGGGCGCGGCGGATGCCGGGCTCCATGGCCGAGTGGCCGGCGTCGGGCACCACCAGGTAGTCGGCCTCGGGCCAGGCCTGGTGCAGGCGGTCGGCGGTGACGATCGGGCAGACAATGTCGTAGCGCCCCTGCACGATGGTGGCCGGGATGTTGCGGATGCGCTCGACGCCCTTCAGCAGGGCGCCGTCGTCCAGGAACACCCCGTGCTTGAAGAAATGCGCCTCGATGCGCGACAGGCCGAGGGCGTGACGCTCCTCGCCGAAGGCGGCCACGGTCTGCGGCGAGGGCAGCAGGGTCGAACAGCTGCCTTCGTAGACGCTCCAGGCCCGCGCCGCCGGCAGGTGCACGGCGGCATCCGGGTGGTTGAGGCGCTTTTCGAAGGCGCTCATGAGGTCGCCGCGCTCGGCCTCGGGAATCCCGGCCACGAAGTTGCGCCAGTGGTCGGGAAACAGGCGGCCCATGCCGTAGAGGAACCAGTCGACCTCCTCGCGGCTGCCGAGGAAGATGCCGCGCAGTACCAGGGCGCTGACGCGCTCCGGGTGCGCCTGGGCATAGGCGAGCGCGAGGGTCGAGCCCCAGGAACCGCCGAAGACGTGCCAGCGCATGATGCCGAGGTGGTTGCGCAGGCGCTCCATGTCGGCGATCAGGTGCTGGGTGGTGTTGTCGGCCAGTTCGCCCAGCGGGGTCGAGCGCCCGGCGCCGCGCTGGTCGAAGACCACGATGCGGTAGTGGCGCGGGTCGAAGAATCGCCGGTGGTCCGGTCCCGCGCCGGCGCCCGGCCCGCCGTGCAGGAACACCACCGGCCGGCCCTCGGGGTTGCCGGAGACCTCCCAGTACATGGCGTGGCGTCCGTCCAGGTCGAGCCGCCCCTGGGTGAAGGGCTCGATGGGCGGAAACAGGTCCTGTGCAAGCATCGAGCGGGCTGGATCCATAATCTTCCTCTGCGCTCCCGGCCCCCCGTCATATCGCAGCGCCCCGGCGGCTGCCAACTTTTCTTCGGGCTTAGGCGCCGCAGGCCTGCCCTGCTAGAATCGCAGCCATGCCGCGCCTGCGCCCGCCATTGCCCGCCTTTTTCACCGTCCTCTGCCTGTTGCTGCCGGCGTCGCCCGCCGGCGCTTTCCTGCCGGAACATCTCGCCGGCGTCCTCGAACCCGCCGCCGGCGCGGAAGTGGTAGAGGTCATCGACGGCGACACCCTGGTGCTGGCCGACGGGCGCGAGGTGCGCCTGGTGGGCATCCAGGCGCCCAAGCTGCCGCTCGGCCGCGCCGGCTTCGAGGCCTGGCCGCTGGCGGAGGAGGCCAAGGCCTTCCTGGAGCGGCTAACGCTCGGCAGGCGGCTGGATCTCGGTTTCGGCGGACGCCGCGGCGACCGCCACGGCCGCACCCTGGCACACCTCTTCGATACCGAGGGCCGCTGGATCCAGGGCGAGATCCTGCGCGCCGGCCTGGCGCGGGTCTACAGCTTCGCCGACAACCGCGCCGCCGTCGCCGAGATGCTGGCCCTGGAGGGCACGGCGCGTGCCGAGCGGCGCGGCATCTGGGCCGACCCCTACTATGCCGTGCGACCCGCCGGGCGGGCCGCGCAGTGGCTCGGCGGCTTCGAACTGGTCGAGGGCCGCGTTTTCGCTGTTGGCCAGGGCGGTGGCAGGACTTATCTGAATTTCGATGAGGACTGGCGGAGTGACTTTACCATCGCGCTCGACCGCCGGGCCGCGGCGCTCTTCGCCGACCAGGGCGTCGACCTCGAACGTCTGGAAGGCAAGATCCTGCGTGTGCGAGGCTGGCTGAAGTCCTACAACGGGCCGATGATCGAGGTCACCCATCCCGAGCAGATCGAGGTGCTGGAAGACTGATGACTGATTTCCTCCGACGCTTGTCGCCGTGGCTGTCGCGCGGCCGTGGCCTCGCCGCCGCCGCGCTGCTGCTGCCGCTGCTCGCCGCCTGCGCCACCGCGCCGGGCACCGGGCGCACCATCTTCACCGGCGGTCTCTCCGAGCAGGGCGAGGCTGATCTCGGGCGCCAGGAGCACCCGAAGGTGCTGGCCCTCTACGGCGGCGCCTACGACGACCCGGAGCTCAACCGGTATGTCACCAGCATCGGCAATTTCCTGGTGCGGACCTCGGAGCGTCCCGACCTGCCGTTCACCTTCACCGTCCTCGACACGCCGATCGTCAACGCTTTCGCGCTGCCCGGCGGCTACGTCTACGTGACGCGCGGCCTCGTGGCGCTGGCGGTGAACGAGGCCGAGCTCGCTGGCGTCATGGCGCATGAGATCGGCCACGTGACGGCACGCCATTCGGCCGAGCGCTACGGTCAGACCGTGGCGGCCGGTATCGCCGGGGTCGGCCTCGGCGTGCTGCTCGGCGGCGAGGCGGCGCAGGCCGGCGGCGCGCTGAGCGGCCTGCTGCTGCGCAGCTACTCGCGCGAGCAGGAGTTCGAGGCCGACATGCTGGGCGGCCGCTACCTGGCGCGCGCCGGCTACGACACCGCCGCCATGGCCGGCTTCCTGTCGCAGCTGCAGGCGCATGCGCACCTCGAAGCGGAGCTGGCGGGCCAGCCGGAGAAGGCGGACGCCTTCAACATCATGCAGACCCATCCGCGCACCGCCGACCGCATCGAGCGCGCCCTGGAACAGGCCGGCGCCAACCCGGTGGCCGACCCGCTGGTGGCGCAGAACGTCTACTTCGACAAGATCACCGGCATGGTCTACGGCGACAAGGCCGAGGAGGGCTACATCCGCCGGCGCAGCTTCGCCCACCCGAAACTGAAATTCGCCTTCGAAGTGCCGCAGGGCTTCCGCCTCTACAACCAGGCCCGGGCGGTGATCGCCCGCGACAGCGAGGGCAAGGCGGGGATCCAGTTCGACCGCGCGCCGCGGCCGCACAGCGGCTCGATGAGCGACTACCTGACCCGGGTGTGGGGCGCCAACGTCCGGCTCACCGGCGTCGAGGCGATCACCGTGAACGGACTGCCCGCGGCCACCGGCGCAGTCTCGGCCAACGGTAAGGACTACCGCCTGGTGGCCCTGCGCTACGACGCCGACACCATCTACCGCTTCATCTTCGTCGCCGATGCCGATCGCAGCGCGGCCCTCAACCTGCCGTTCCGCGAAACCACCTACAGCTTCCGCAAGCTCTCGGACGCCGAGGCGGCGGCGTTGAAGCCGCAGCGCCTCGGTATCTACGAGGTGAAGTCCGGCGACAGTCCGGCCCGGATCGCGGCGCGCATGCCCTTCGGCGAGGAGAACCTGAAGCGCTTCCTGGTGCTGAACGGCTTCACCGAGACGACGACATTGCAGCCCGGCCAGCGGGTCAAGATCGTGACCGAGTAGCCGCGGGCAGAGGCACATGACGGGGGAGCACATGACCGGCGCGCGGCGGCGCTGGCGACCGACCATCGCCGGGGTGCTGATCTTCGGTTTCGGCTTGCTGGTGCTGGTGGCTGTCTCTTCGGTGCTCTGGGTGGTGCTCGGCACGGCGCAGAAGAATACCGTCACGCTGCTGCGCGACCGTGCGGACTTCACCGTCGCCAGCCTCATCGACCAGATCTCCATCCACCTCGACGCCGCGCGCCACCAGTCGGAGTTTCTCGCCGAGATGATCGGCCGCGGCGAGATCGCCACCGAGGACAGGGACAACCTGGCCGACGGCCTGCTCGGCGGGCTCGCGGCAGCGCCGCAGATCACCGGCATCGGCTACTTCTCGGTCGAGGGCTGGTCCCTGCGTGTCGGCCGCGGCCGCTACGGCGTGCTGCGGGTGTTCGATCCGCAGGAGCCGGATCCCGCGATCCGCCGCATGGTCGCCAGGATGCAGCCCGGCGACAGCTCGGAGTGGGGCGGCGTGTTCTGGGTGGAGACCCTCAACCAGCCGCACCTGACGGTCTCCACGCCGGTGGTGCGCGACGGGCGGCTGATCGCGGTGATCTCCTCGGTGGTCTCGGTGCAGGCCCTGTCGAACTACGTCGACGACTTCACGCTGCAGTCCGGCCTGC
Organism: Kiloniellaceae bacterium; assembly: GCA_050330205.1. GTDB lineage: Bacteria > Pseudomonadota > Alphaproteobacteria > Kiloniellales > Kiloniellaceae > Pelagibius. Next base: position 16,538 of record JBHJOA010000080.1, on the reverse strand, counting down.
AGCATGCCTTCATTCTCTACGGCCGCGACCGGGTGCTGGCGCACCCCGCGCTGATCGCCGATGTCCCCGGCCTCGGGGAGGACAAGCCGCTGCCCGGTCTGGCGGAATCCGGCGATCCCCTGCTGGCGGCGATCTGGGAGGAGCACCGGCCGCTGGACATGCTGGACGACTTCACCGGCTCGCTGCTCGGTCACAGCCGTCGCGTCGACGGCGAGAACGTCTACTACCTCTACCGGGTGATCGGCGGCTACGGCCCGGAGCAACTCTACATGGGTGTCTACGCGCGCGAGAGCGAGCTCGACACCTCGGCGATCGACCGCGTCAAGCTGGCCGGCTGGATCGGCCTCGGCATCCTTGCCCTGGCGCTGCTGGTCGCGGTGGGCCTGGGGCGCGCCATAGCCCGGCCGGTGCGCGACCTGGCCGGCGCGGCGCACGCCGTCAGCACCTTCGACTTCCGCCGCGTGCCCCGGGCCAACGGCAGCGCCTTTCGCGAGCTCGACAGCGCCGCCCAGGCCTTCAATTCCATGCTGGCCGGCCTGCGCTGGTTCGAAACCTACGTGCCGCGCAGCCTGGTGCTGCGCCTCATCCGCCTCGGCGAGAGCGGCATCCAGTCGGAGGAGCGCCAGGTGACGGTGATGTTCACCGACATCGTCGGCTTCACCACCGCCAGCCAGCGGCTGACGCCGGGCGAGACCGCCGAATTCCTGAACCACCACTTCGCCCTGCTGGCGGCGGAGATCGAAGCCAGCGGCGGCACGCTCGACAAGTATATGGGTGATGCGGTGATGGCCTTCTGGGGCGCGCCGGACGACCAGCCGGATCACGCCAGGCGCGCCTGCCACGCCGCCCTCGCCATCGTCGCGGCGCTGGAGGCCGACAACGGGCGCTGCGGCGCCGAAGGGCGCCCGCCCGTGCAGCTGCGCATCGGCCTGCATTCGGGGCCTGCCATCGTCGGCAACATCGGCGCGCCGGGGCGGGTCAACTACACGCTGATCGGCGACACGGTGAACCTGGCCAACCGGCTGGAGGCCTTCGGCAAGGAGGCCGTGCCGCAGGACGGCGCGGCGGTGATCCTGATCTCCGCGGCGACCCGCGAGCAGCTCGGCCCGGGCTGGCGCGTCGAGGATCTCGGCGCACACCAGATGCGCGGGCGCAGCGGCGCCATCGGCGTCTATCGCTTGCTGGGGGAAGAGGGGGGTTAGACTTCGGCGAAGAGGTCGGCCGGCCCGTCGATGCGCTCCAGCAGCAGGCTCTTCATCTTCTGCAGGGCGCGCTGCTCGAGCTGGCGCACCCGCTCCTTGCTGACGCCGAGGGCCTCGCCGAGTTCCTCCAGCGTGGCGCTGTCGTCGCTGAGGCGCCGCGCGCGGATGATGGTCTGCTCGCGCTGGCTCAACTCCAGCAGGGCCTGCTCGATCCACTGGTTGCGGGTGAGGTTGTCGTGGAAGGAGATCACCAGGTCTTCCGGGCTCATGCGGTCGTCGGTCAGCTGGTCCTGCCACTCGGTCTCGCCGTCCTCGCCGACGCGGGCGTTCAGCGACTGGTCGGCAATCGAAAGGCGCCCCTCCATGTGGGCGACGTCGCTCAGCGGCACCGAGAGCTGTTCGGCGATGAATTGGCGTCCCGCTTCGTCGAAGGGCTTGCCGCTGCCCTCTTCGATGCGCGCACGCAGGCGGCGGAAGTTGAAGAACAGCGTCTTGTGGGACGCCGTGGTGCCGGTGCGCACAATCGACCAGTTGCGCAGGATGAAGTCCTGCATGGCCGAGCGGATCCACCACGACGCATAGGTGGAGAAGCGCACGTTGCGTTCGGGCTCGAAGCGGCTGGCGGCCTGCAGCAGGCCGAGCGTTCCCTCCTGGATGAGGTCGCTCATCGGCAGGCCGTAGTTGCGGAACCGGGTCGCCAGGGAAACCACGAGGCGGGTGTAGGCGCGGATCAGCTCCTGCAGGGAATCCTCGTCGCCGTCCTCGCGCCAGGAACGCGCGAGATGGTATTCCCTGTCGCGCGACAGCAGCGGCTCCGCCATGGACTGGCGGATGAAACGGGCCTGCGCCCGCTGCGCCTGCGCGTCTTCGAACTGCGGCATCTGCACACCCTCCAGCCTGCCTGCCCGTCAGTCGGGAGATTTCGCCCTACCGTTTGGCCCTTGGGCTGCACCCGACCACTACACTAGGGGATACGTGAGGGGTGAGGCCATGGATCACTGCCCGCCTCGCGAAATGTTGATGATGCCGCGGCCGGCTCAGCTCGCCTGTGAGAATATGAGGCTAAGCGTCTAATTCGTCGACAATCTTGCCGTCGGGTGTCCAGCAGGCGGCCAGCAGCGGGCCGCCGAAGCCGCAGCCGCCGTCGAGGGTGGCGGTGTAGTCGCCCAGTTCCAGCCCCGGGTGCTGCGCGGCGAAACCGCGCACCACGCGGCGATAACCGTCGTAGGGCCGGCCGATGGCGGCAAAACCGCTGCCGCCCCACCAGAAGCTGTCCTTCTGCGCCTCCAGCGGGCGCTCCGGGTCGAGGCCGGCATTGACGAACAGCAGTCCGCTGCCGCCGTCGCCAGCGGCCTGTCGGACGGTGTAGGCTGCGCGCCGCAGGCTGCCGAGCAGTTGCCAGTGGCCGGGGCAGGCCTGGATGCGCGCGCGCAGGGCGCCGGTCCAGCGGGTCAGCTGGCGCGGCCCCGCCGAGGCCTCGCGCAGGCCCTCGGCGGGATCGAGGCCGTAGGATTCCAGGCTGGCGGCGACACCCTGATCGAGCATCCACTGCAGCACCGCCTTGGGATCGGTGGCGAACTGCAGCTGCAGCAGCTTCTGCCACATCTCCTCCTGGCTGCCGCGCAGGTGGACGACGTCGCAGGCGAAGGCATCGGGGCGCGCCATGAACAGGCTGCGGAAGCGCAGCAGCGAGTCGACCGTGGCGGCGGACTGCGTGCTGCGGCCGATGAGGTTGCCGAGATAGACCAGGCGATCGCCCGGCTGCAGCCGCCCGGTCAGGGCGCGGTGCAGGCGGTTGAGCGTGTCGACTTCGCCATGGATGGACGACACCGCCCAGACTCGCCGGGCGGCGCGGAGCAAGGTGAACTTCTGGCGATCTCCCATGATCCGGGCGATGAGTCCTCAGGCGGCGGATTCGCTGGCCGCAGAATCTCACACTCGCCCGGCTTTGTCGGGGAGAAATCCACCTCGTGTTCCGGCAACGAGAGAGGGCCGCCTTGCGGCGGCCCTCTGTCTCCTGCGTTCTGCCCGCTGAATCTTCGCGCCGGCCTCGCCGATCAGGCGGCGAGCAGCTTTTCCAGCTTCATGGCCGCCGCGGTCTCGTCGATCTTCTCGACCGCCGCCAGTTCGCGGGCCAGGCGGTCGAGCGCCGCCTGGTACATCTGCCGCTCGCTGTAGGACTGGTCCGGCTGGTCGGCGCTGCGATGCAGGTCGCGGACCACCTCGGCGATCGATACCGGATCGCCGGAGTTGATCTTCGCCTCGTATTCCTGCGCGCGGCGGCTCCACATGGTGCGCTTGGCGCGGCTGCGCCCCTTCAGGGTGGTCAGGGCGGTGTCCATCATCTTGCGGCTGGACAGCTTGCGCAGGCCGGAGTTGGCCGCCTTATCCACCGGCACCCGCAGGGTCATGCGGTCCTTCTCGAACTTGATGACGATCAGGTCCAGGGTGATGTCGCCGAGTTCCTGCGTTTCGATACCCAGAACCCTGCCGACGCCATGGGTCGGGTAAACCACGTAATCGCCTTCACCGTATTCGCTCTTTGCCATGCTGCGTTCTCTCTCCAATCGGCATTCGCTCGGCCGAGAAACCCCCTGGATCTGTACTGCTCCCGACCGCTTGTTCCTTACCGCCTGTTCCGGACCGCCGCACAACGCGAGACCTGCTCTTCGAGTTGCCGCCGCGCGGCTCGCCGTACGTTCGCCGGCAACTCTGCGGGGCCAGTTCCAGGCTGCTCGAGCCCGCGCCCGCATCGGCAAGTGCGATATACGCCACAAACAACCGCGCCATCGGGACGGCCGACGGCGCGCTGCTGCTGGTCAGATTTTCATGTAACTAATTTATCACACTAGACCGGGGAAAACAACTCCCGCAACTGCGAAAGGACGTTGTTTTCCTTGGCCTCAGGCGCTTCAAGGGCCGCGGTGGTTAACACCCCCGGCGCGGCGGGAACTATCCACAGGCCGAAATGTAGGAACGTGATCCCAATCGGTGGCCGGCCTGCCGGGCGTCCAGAGCCGTCTGCCGGCCGGTTCAGCCGTCGCCCTTGCCCGGCTTGTCGGAGAAGTACTTCTCGTACTTGTTCTCCTCGCCGCGGTGTTCGTCGGCATCGCCTGGGGCCTCGCCCTTGCGGGTGATGTTGGGCCAGTTGTTGTCGGAGAAATCGCGGTTCAGCTCGAGCCAGGCCTCCGCCTGGGGATCGGTGTCGGGCACGATGGCCTCCGGCGGGCATTCCGGCTCGCAGACGCCGCAGTCGATGCACTCGTCGGGGTGGATCACCAGCATGTTGTCGCCCTCGTAGAAGCAGTCCACGGGGCAGACCTCGACACAGTCCATGTACTTGCACTTGATGCAGGCCTCGGTGACGACGTAGGTCATCGACTTCGCTCTCCTCATGCGACCGCGCTTGGCGGCCCTTTTTCATATTCCTTTGCCGAGGCGGCGGTGGCGGCGATCCGCCTTGCCGTAACGGATTGTCTGTGCGGGCGGGTTCAGGCCTCCAGGCCAAGCCGGGCGAGCACCCGCTTGCGTGCCGTGCCGTTGTCCCGGTCGCTGACGTGCAGAAGCCCCGCGAGGCGCCGCATCAGGCTGGCCTCCAGGTGGTGAAGCTCACCGTCCGCGTAGGCGACCTCCCACAGCATCTCCATCATCTCGATCCGTTCTTCCGGCGAGAATGCCTTGTTGATCTCGCGGGTAAAGCCGAACACCTCGACCGACTGCTCCACCTTTTCGCCGGCCGCATGAAGCAGCGCGCCGCTCTCGGCCACGCTCAGCCCGAAGCGGGCCTGGACGAGTTCGGCGATCTTGGCGCGCTCCTCGGCGCCGAATTCCGCATCCATCTGTGCGGCCTCGACGAGCAGCGCGACGGTGGCCAGCTGGACCTTGTCGATCCCCGGCGTCCCGTCGTCCCGGGAGGCGCCCGGGCCGGCCAAAAAGGCTTTCAGTCGATCGAGCACGGCACTGGTTATCACCCCCCGACAAAGGGCGCAACCCTAGCCCGATTGCGGTCTTTGGCGCTTGCCGCGCGCTGTCCGGCTGGCCTAGCTTGCGGCCGATGAAAGCTCTGCCATGACACCCGCGCGCACCCCTGAGTCGATGCCGCCGCAGCCCGGCGACGGGCGCCTGCACGCGCCCGCGACCCAGCGCAACAAGGCGGCGATCGCCGCCGCGTTGGCCGGCTGGCTGCCGGAACACCTCCAGGCGGGCGGCCGCGTCCTGGAACTGGCCAGCGGCACCGGCGAGCACGCCCTCCACTTCGCCGCCTGCTTTCCCGCCCTGACCTGGCAGCCGAGCGATCCCGACCCGCGCCATCGTCGCAGCATCGAGGCCTATCGCCGGGCCGCCGGCACGCCGAATCTCCTGGCGCCGCTCGACCTCGACGTCACCGCGCCCGGCTGGCCGCTCGACGCCGCGGTCGACGTCATGGTCTGCTGCAACATGATCCACATCGCCCCCTGGGCGGCGGCGGAAGGCCTCGTCGCGGGGGCCGGCCGCCACCTGCGCCCGGGCGGCGGTCTCTATCTCTACGGCCCCTTCCTGCGCGCCGACGTGCCGACGGCGCCCAGCAACGCGGCCTTCGACGCCGGCCTGCGCGCGCAGGATCCGGCCTGGGGACTGCGCAACCTCGAAGCCGTCGCCTCCCTGGCGGCCGCGGCAGGCCTCGCCGCCCCGCTGGTCGTGGAGATGCCCGCCAACAACCTCTCCCTGTGGTTCGCCAGGACATGACCACCCTGCAGGCCGATACGTCCTATCCGCGTACCTACTACCTGGCGACGGCCAAGGGCCTCGAGCCGTCGCCGCCGCTCGACGGCGACCGGCGCTGCGACGTCTGCGTCGTCGGCGGCGGCTATACCGGCATCGCCACCGCGCTGCACCTGGCCGAGCGCGGCTACAAGGTGGTTCTCGTCGAAGCCAAGCGCATCGGCTGGGGGGCCTCGGGACGCAACGGCGGCCAGCTCTGCAGCGGCCAGCGGCTCGACCCCGAGGCGCTGACCCGCCTGGTCGGTGCCGAGCGCGCGCGCCTGCTGTGGGACCTCGGCGAGGAGTCGAAGAACCTGGTAAAGCAGCGCATCGCCGCGCACGCCATCGACTGCGATCTCAAGTCCGGCATCGTCCATGCCGGTTTCAAGCCGGCCCACGGCAAGGAACTGCAGGAACACGCCCGCTTCCTGCGCGACGACTACGGCTATCCGCACATCCGCCCGCTGAGCCGCGAGGAACTACGGGAACTGGTCGCCAGCGATCTCTACCACGGCGGCTCGATTGACAGCGACGCCGGGCACCTGCATCCGCTGAACTACCTGCTCGGCCTCGCCAAAGCGGCCCGCGCCGCCGGGGCGACGCTGCACGAGTCGACGCCGGCGCTGGAGATCCTGCGCCGCGACGGCAGGCCGGCGGTGCGCACGCCGAGGGGCAGCGTCAGCGCCGACTACCTGGTGCTGGCCTGCAACGGCCATCTCGGCGGGCTGGAGCCGCGCATCGCCTCGGCGATCATGCCGATCAACAACTTCATGATCGCCACCGAACCGCTCGGCGCCGAACGCGCCCGCGGCCTCATCGCCAACGACGCGGCGGTGGCCGACAGCAAGTACGTGATCGACTACTACCGGCTTTCCGCCGACGGCCGCCTGCTGTTCGGCGGCGGCGAGAGCTATCGCATGTCCTATCCGCGCGACATCGAGGGCATCGTGCGCCGCTGCATGCTGAAGGTCTTCCCGCAGTTGCAGGACGTCGCCGTGGACTATGCCTGGGGCGGCACCCTGGCGATCACCCTGAAGCGCCTGCCCGCCTTCGGACGTCTCGACGGCGACACGTTCTATGCCATGGGCTTCTCCGGCCAGGGCGTGGCGCTCACCACGCTGGCCGGCAAGGTGATCGCCGAGGCGGTAGCCGGCCAGGCCGAGCGCTTCGACGTGCTGGCGCAGCTGCCGACGCCGCGCTTTCCCGGCGGCACCCTGCTGCGCTGGCCGAGTCTCGTCGTCGGCATGCTCTACCACGCCATGCTGGACAGGCTTTAGCCCGCGAGCTCTAGCCCGTGCATTAGACCGAGAGGGCGTGGGCGGCGTTGGCGATGATGTAGGCGCCCAGCAGCAGCAGTGCGGCCAGGAAGATTTTTCGGAACAGCTGCTCCGGCAGCCGGCTGCGGATCTTCTGGCCGATCGCCATGCCGGCCAGTGCCGGCAGCAGCGCCATGACGGAAAGCCCGCCGAGTTCGACGGTGAGGAAGTCGTTGGCGCCGAGGGCGATGCCGAGAGCCAGGGTGGAGGCCAGGAACAGCATGCCCATGGCCTGCACCAGCAGGTCGCGCGGCAGGCCGATGGCCTGCAGGTAGAGGGCGCCGGGCACCACGAAGGCGCCGGTCATGCCGGTCAGGACGCCGTTGACCGCGCCGACCAGCGGCCCCATCCAGATCTCCTGGCCCGGCGTCACGCTGAGCCGCAGGCCCGCCAGGCTGACCGCCGCGTAGATCACCAGCAGCACGCCGAGCAGCCCGGAATGCAGGTCGAGGTCGACTCGCGACAGCGCCTCGGCACCGATCCAGACGGTGAGCACCGCCATCACCAGAAAGGGCCAGATGCGGCGCAGGATGATCCGCCCGTGGCCGCCGGCCAGCGACTGCCAGATGTTGCTGACGAAGGCCGGCACCAGCATCAGCGCCATGGCCTGCGGCAGCCCGAGGGCGACGGTCAGCACGGCGACGCTCACCGCCGGCAGGCCGAAGCCGACGACACCCTTCACGGTGCCGGCGAGCAGGAAGGTGGCGACGATCACCAGCAGCGTGGAAGGGTCGAGCATGGCGGCCATCCTATGGCCGGCCTCGGGCGTTTGGAAGCTTGCCGAAGGGCTGCTTCTGTGACCCTCAATCCTCCTCGCGCAGGCGATCCAGGGCGCGGCGCTCGCGCTTGGTCGGCCGGCCGGCGCCGGGGTCGCGCCGGGCGCTCTGCAGGGCGTCCGGCGTGCCGGCCGGCAGACGACTCGCCGCCTGCGGCGGCTTGAGGTCCTCGTAGAGCGCCTGTGCCTCGCTGGCCGGGCCGCGGCGCAGGCCGAGCGCGAGGATCTTCACCACGCGGATGTGGCGGGCCTGGGGGAAGGTCAGCACGTCGCCGGGCCTGACCTTGTGATGCGGCTTCACCACGCCGAGCCCGGAAAGGCGCAGCTTGCCGGCCTGGCAGAGCTGGGTGGCGAGGCTGCGGCTCTTGAAGAAGCGCGCATGCCACAGCCACTTGTCGGCGCGCAGACTTTCCTGTGTGAGGTTGGCGTCGCTCATTCGCCGCCGAGGGCCAGCTGGCGCAGCACCGCAAAGGGCGAGTCGGCCATGCGCTTTTCCTCGCGCGCCCGGGCTTCCGCCTTGCGCGCGGCCGCCGCCGGATCGGGCTTCCTGCTGCGCCGTTTCGCCTTGGGCTTTTGCAAGACAAGCGATTCAGCCGAGGCGTCCGATGCCGCGCCAGGCGTTGTCGCGTCAGGCGAGGTCGCTGCGGTCCTGCGCGGGGCGCGCGCGCGCTTCGGCCCGCGGCGCAGATAGGTGGTCACACCGTCAACGCTGCCGCCGCGCCGGTAGCCGAGGGCGAACAGCAGCGCCTCCATATCGGCCTCGCCGCAGTCGGCCAGGGCGCAGAGCGCCGCGTCGGCGACGATGCCGCCGCCCGCCTGCGCGGCCTGGGCCGCCGCCGACGCTTCGGCCCGCTTGAAGACCTCGCGCGACAGCCGCTCCAGCACGTCGGCGCGCACCGCGAGGGCGCTGCCGTCCTTGCGCATGACGCGGCGGTAGCCGACGGCGTGGCAGAAGCTCTCGATGGCCGGCACGCCGTCATGGGTGCCGAGGTCGAAGCTCTTGGCGCCCGGCGGCGGCAGGGCCGGCAGCGGACAGCCGCGGGCGACCGCCCACAGGCGCGCGCGCAGGTCCAGCATGCGCGGCTGCTGCAGCTTGGGCATGAACAGGCTGGCGCTGCCGAGGCGCAGGCCGAGCTGCGCCAACGCCTTGCGGTCGGCCTTGGTGAGCGCCTTCACCTGCGCGGCCAGCGGGCGCCGCGGCAGGGTGCCCAGGGCCTCGACGATCTGGAACAGCACGCCGCGGCCGGCCGGCGTGAGCTCGGCACCCTGGGCGGCGATCAGCGGTTTCAGCTGGGCGCGGATATGACGCGCGAGCCAGGCGGCGGTGCGCTTGCGCAGGCGTTCGCGGGACGGCCCGTCGAGAAAGTCGCTGTGCAGCACCTCGATGCGCGGGGTCAGCACGGTGTCGCCGGCGGCCAGCCGGGCGACGGGTGTGCCGCGCCAGGCGATGCGGTCGCCGGACAGGGAAAAGGCGCCGTCGCCGTCTTCTTCCAGGCGCCGGATGCGGCGGGGGATCTCGCCGGTCAGCGCGCGCCGCGCCGCGGTCAGCAGCTGCCGCGCGTCGTCGCCGCCGACCTCGGAGTCGGGCCGGAACTCGAAGCCGTCGAGGCGGCCGACGAACTCGCCCTCCACCAGGACCTCGCCGTTCTTGCGCACGGCGCCGAGCAGCTCGCCCTCGCCGCGCAGGCGGCGCACCAGCACCGCCGAGCGGCGGTCGACGAAGCGCTGGGTCAGCTGTTCGTGCAGGGCATCGGAAAGCGCGTCCTCGATGGCGCGGGCGCGGGCCTGCCAGTGGGCGTTGTCGGCCAGCCAGTCGCCGCGGTGAGTGATGTAGGTCCAGGTGCGCACATGGGCGATGCGCTGGATCAGGTGGTCGAGGTCGCCGTCGACGCGGTCGAGCCGCTGCAGCTGCGCGCCGACCCAGTCCTCCGGCAGTTGCAGGTCGTTGCGCATCAGGCGCAGGTAGAGCTGCGACAGCAGCTGGGCGTGATGGTCGGAGAGGATCTTGCGGAAGTCCGGCACCTGGCAGACCTCCCAGAGCAGCGCCACGGAGTCGGCCGAGGCGGCGAGCCGGGCGATCTCCGGATCGCGCGCCAGGGTGGCGAGCGCGGCCTGGTCCTCGGCGTTGCGCACCAGCAGCAGTTCCGGGCGCGGCGGGCGGCGGTCCAGGCTCTTCAGCAGCAGGCCCGGGTCGCGGAAGTCGAGGTCGACGTTGCGCCAGTGCAGGAACGCCAGGGGGTCGAAACGGTGGTTCTCCACCGCGTCGACCATCTCTTCGCTCAAGGGGCCGATCTCGGCGGTGGTGCCGAAGGTGCCGTCGCTCATGTGGCGCCCGGCGCGCCCGGCGATCTGGCCGATCTCCTGCGCCGAGAGGCGGCGCCGGCCGCGGCCGTCGAACTTGCCGAGCTTGGCGAAGGCGACGTGGTCGAGGTCGAGGTTGAGGCCCATGCCGATGGCGTCGGTCGCCACCAGGTAGTCGACCTCGCCGGCCTCGAAGAGGGCGACCTGGGCGTTGCGGGTGCGCGGGCTGAGGGCGCCCAGCACCACGGCGGTGCCGCCGCGCTGGCGGCGGATCAGCTCGGCGGTCGCGTAGACCTCGGCGGCGGAGAAGGCGACCACCGCCGAGCGCGGCGGCAGGCGGGTCAGCTTCTGCGGGCCGGTGTAGGTGAGGGTGGAAAAGCGCGGACGGCTGATGAACTCGGCCTCCGGCACCAGCTTCTGCAGCACCGGACGGATGGTCTCGGCCCCCAGGAACATGGTTTCGGCGAGTCCGCGGGCGTGCAGCAGGCGGTCGGTGAAGACATGGCCGCGCTCCGGGTCGGCGCAGAGCTGGATCTCGTCGACGGCGAGGAAGGCGACCGGCCGGTCGACCGGCATCGACTCCACCGTGCAGCAGAAGTAGCGGGCGCCCGGCGGCAGAATTTTTTCCTCGCCGGTGACCAGGGCGACCAGGCCGGCACCCTTGATGCGGACGATGCGGTCGTAGTTCTCCCGCGCCAGCAGGCGCAGCGGAAAGCCGATCATGCCGCTCGAATGACCGAGCATGCGGTCGATCGCCAGATAGGTCTTGCCGGTGTTGGTGGGGCCGAGGACGGCCGTCACCCGGCTTTTCGCGAAGAGCGACATGTCCCCAAGAGAATCGGGACTTCGGCGCCCCATTGCAAGGGCCGCTTTCGGTCGCCGGCGGGCAAGGCCCGGCGCGTCCTCCCGCCGGCGGACCTCAGTCGCGGTCGTCCGGCGGCGTGATCAGCGGCACGAAGGCGACCGGCAGCACAACCGTCTCGGTCAGGCCGCCGTCCTCGCCCTTCTCGATGCGCAGCAGGCGCTGGCTGGAGCTGTGCCGCAGCAGGCCGTCGGGCGGACCCAGCGGGATGATCAGGCGGCCGCCGCGCTTCAGCTGGTCGATCAGCGCCGGCGGGATGGCGGTCGCCGCGGCGGTCACCAGGATGGCGTCGAAGGGCGCGGCTTCGGGCCAGCCCTTGGCACCGTCGCCGCGGCGGCAGCGCACCTTGTCATAGCCCAGCGCCTTGAGGCGGGCGGCCGCTTCCTCGGCCAGTTCCGGCAGGGCCTCGATGGACCACACCTCGCAACCCAGCTCGGCCAGCACGGCGGCCTGGTAGCCGGAGCCGGTGCCGATCTCCAGCACGCGGGTGCCCGGGCCGGTCCCCGTCGCGCCCAGCGCCTGGTCGGTCATCACCGCGACGATATAGGGCTGCGAAATGGTCTGGCCGAGGCCGATCGGCAGCGGCTCGTTGCGGTAGGCGTAGGCTTCCTCCATGCGCGGCACGAAGGCATGGCGCGGCGTCCTCGCCATGGCCGCCATCACCTCCGGCGCCAGGTGGTCCTTGCCCAGCCAGTGGGCGGTCTCGGCGACCTCCGCCTCGATCTGCCGCAGCAACTCGCGGCGCTCGGCCTCGCGATCGGCGGACCTCTCCTCCTTCGCCATGACGCCTCCCATCCGGTCCCGCCGGCCGAGACCCCGGCGGCGAGAACACTTGCAGTGAACATGGAATGTGCACATATGTCACGCGGTCGTGAGCCCCGGGGACAGGAGGGCCGCGATCCGCAACACACCGACCCCGCGCCGCAGGGACCGCAGAAAGACGGATGGAAAGGCCATGGCGGAAGAACAGATGAACTTTCAGGCTGAGGTCAGCCGCCTTCTCGACATCGTTGCCCACTCGCTCTACTCGGAGAAGGAGATCTTCCTGCGGGAGCTGATCTCCAATGCCGCCGACGCCTGCGACCGGCTGCGCCACGCTGCGCTCACCCAGTCCGACCTGCTCGGCGACGACACCGGCTTCCGCATCCGCTTGAAGACCGATCCCGCCGCCGGCACCCTTACCGTCGCCGACAACGGCATCGGCATGAACCGCGGGGAGCTGATCGACAACCTCGGCACCATCGCCCGCTCGGGCACCGCCGCCTTCGTGCAGCAACTGGAGAACAAGCAGGACGGCGCCAACCTCATCGGCCAGTTCGGCGTCGGCTTCTACTCGGCCTTCATGGTGGCCGAGAAGGTCGAGGTCTCGACGCGGCGCGCCGGCGAGGCGGAAGGCTGGCTGTGGTCGTCCGACGGCAGGGGCGCCTTCACCGTCGCCGAGGACGCCAACGCCCCGGCGCGCGGCACGCGCATCACCCTGCACCTGCGCAAAGGCGAGGAGGAATACCTCGATCCCCAACGCATCCGCCGCATCGTCGCCACCTACTCCGACCACATCGCCGTGCCGGTGGTGCTGGAATCGAAGAAGGAAGACGAGCCGGACGAGACCCTGAACGCCGCCTCGGCGCTGTGGACCCGGCCCAAGAACGAGATCACCGAGGAGCAGTACAAGGAGTTCTATCACCACGTCGGCCACGCCTTCGACGATCCCTGGCTGCGCCTGCACTTCAAGGCCGAGGGCGTGATGGAGTACACCGCCCTCCTCTTCATTCCCTCGCAGAAGCCCTTCGACCTGTTCCACCCGGACCGCAAGCCGGGCGTGCGCCTCTACGTGAAGCGCGTGTTCATCACCGACGACTGCGCCGAGCTGCTGCCGCCCTACCTGCGCTTCCTGCGCGGCATCGTCGACACCGAAGACCTGCCGCTGAACGTCAGCCGCGAGCTGCTGCAGAACAATCCGCGCCTCGCCAAGATCCGCCTGGCGCTGTGCAAGAAGGTGCTCGGCGAACTGAAGCAGAAGGCGGAGAAGGCGCCGGAGGAATACGCGGCTTTCTGGGAGAACTTCGGTCCGGTGCTGAAGGAGGGCCTCTACGAAGACGGCCAGCAGCGCGAGTCGCTGCTGGAGCTGGCGCGCTTCCGCTCGACCGCGCGCGAAGGCTGGATCAACCTCGCCGACTATCTCGCGGCGATGAAGGAAGGCCAGCAGGCGATCTACACCATCAGCGGCGACGACCCGAAGCTGCTGGCGAAGAGTCCCCAGCTCGAGGGTTTCGCCGCCAAGGGCGTCGAGGTGCTGCTGCTGAGCGACCCGGTCGACGACTTCTGGCTCTCCATGGTGCCGGACTACCAGGGCAAGCCCTTCAGGTCGGTGACCCGTGGCGGCGTCGATCTCGACGGCATCGGTGGCGACGACAAGGCCGGCGGCGAGGACGAAGCGAAGAAGCAGGAGGCGGCCCCCGGCCTCGACGCGCTGATCGCCTTCGTGAAGCTTACCCTGAAGGATCAGGTGAAGGACGTGCGGGCCTCGGCGCGGCTGACCTCCAGCCCGGTCTGCCTGGTCGCCGACGAAGGCGACCTCGACATGCACCTGGAGCGGCTGCTGAAGCAGCAGCGCCAGCTCGACCGCAGCAGTCAGCGCATCCTGGAGATCAATCCGGGCCACGCCATGGTGAAGGCGCTGGCGGCGCAGGTCGGCAAGGAAGGGTCGGGCAGCCTGGCGGAGGACGCCGCCTGGCTGCTGCTCGACCAGGCCCGCATCATCGAGGGCGAGCCGCTGCCCGATGCTGCGGCCTTCTCGCGGCGGCTCTCGTCGCTGGTCGAGCGGGGCCTGCTGGCCGGCATCGAGCCGGCCGACTCAGCCTGACGGACCGTCGAGGTCGAAGACGCCGGCGCCGAGCACCGGCCCGCCCGGACTCTCCTGCACGATGACCGCACAGCCGCCGCGGCCCTCGGCGCGCGCCTTGGCGAAGTCGAGCGGGTAGGCTTTGGCCTTGCCGACCCAGGTGCCGAGGACGACCAGTTCGCGCACGACGTTGGCGTTGTGCAGCATCTTTCCGCGGTTCTCGCCCTTCGCCACCGGGGTGTCGTGGCTGTCGTCGAAGGTGACGAGCCAGACCGTGGCGCCGCCCTCCGGTGCCTCGCCTTCCGACAGCAGCGCCCGCCCGCCTTCGACATCGCTCAGCGTCACCGCGACGGCGGGCTTGGTCGCGCCGGCCGACTCGATGGCGCTAAGAACCGCGCGGCGCTTGCTGCCGACCACGTCGTGGCGGCCGTCGACGACGATCTGCGGCGTGTAGACGTAGCGCAGGCCGAGCTTGGCCGCGTAGTCGCGCTGGCGCTCGCTATGCTGCGGCGAGGCGAAGGGGTCCTTCCAGCCGATGTAGTCCCAGTAGTCGACATGGAACGACATCGCCAGCACGTCGGGCCGCCCGGCCAGTTCGGCCAGCAAGGCATCGGCCGGCGGGCAGGAGTTGCAGCCCTGCGAGGTGAAAAGCTCGACCACCACCAGGCGGCTCTCCGCGGCATCGGCGGCGCGCGCGGCCGGTCCCGCCGCGACGGCGAAACCGAGAACGAGGGCACCGAGGGCGCCGCGGAAGAAGAGGCTTCGATCCATAATGGGCGAACCTACGAAGTTGCGGCCTCACGCGCCAGTCACGTTCGGGTGACGCGCCGGGCCGGCCCATACGCCGGATTCAACCGCGGGTCACGCGCACCTCGACCTCCATCTCCAGGAAGTCCTCGGCTGCGCCCAGGTAGGTGCCTTGCAGGGGAACCGCCTGGAAGGGCTCGCGCGCCACGGCGACGCGGATCAGGTTGGCGCCGCCGACCGAGCCGTTGGTGGGATCGAATTCGACCCAGCCGGCGCCGGGCAGGTAGACCTGGACCCAGGCATGGGTGTCGCCGGCGCCGCGCACCTCCTGGCCGCTCTCCAGGGCGCCGCCGGCCAGGGTGGTGTCGAGCGCCGGATCGTAGAGGTAGCCGGAGACGAAGCGCGCGGCGAGGCCGAGGGCACGCACCGCGCCCATCATGAAGGCGGCGAGGTCGCGGCAGGTGCCGCTGCCGAGTTCCAGGGTTTCGACGGGTGCCTGGGTGCCGAGCGAATGGCGCTTGCTGTAGGTGAAGCGCTCGTGGATCGCGCGGGTGACATCCACCAGCAGGTCCTGGGTGCGAACCTGGCCGCCGCCGAGGAAGCCCTTGACCCAGCCGTCGACCTTGCGCTCCGGATCCGGGTCGAGGCGTTCCACAGAGCGGCCGAGGTCGGCGATTTCCTCGGCGGGATAGCTGAAGGGATAGGTCTGCGCATAGGGCTCGATGGCGAACTCCGGATCGCGCAATCCGAAGTGGTCGAGCATGATGCGGCTCCTGAAGCTCAGCTCCTCGGCGGCGTCGTGAAAGGACGCGATGGCGATGGAGTTGGAGAACACGTCGTGCAGCCAGCGCACCTCGGCCGGCGGCGAGATGGTCAGCGAGGCATCGATCAGCCGCAGGTCGTGGCTGTCGCGCGGCCGGAACATCAGCCGGTGCTCGCCGAAGCGCACTGGCTTCCGGTAGCGGTAGACCGTGGTGTGTGTGACCGTCAGCAGGGACATCAGGATTTCGCCGAGGGGCGGCCGGCAGCCGGGAGCGGCGATCCTAGCGGAAAGCACCCGATAGCCTCAAGGTATTGTGTCGTGTCACTTATCTGCCGCAATGGATGAGGCGTCGGAGCCAGGGGGACAGTCGGCAAATGATCTATCTGCTGCGGCACGGCGAGACCGAATGGAACCGCCAGCGGCGCCTGCAGGGCCACCGCGATTCGCCGCTGACGGCGCGCGGCCTCGACCAGGCCACGGCCATGGGGTCGACGCTGCGCCGGCTGCTCGGGGACGCGGCGGACTTCCGCCTGGTCTCGAGCCCGCTCGGCCGCGCCCGCCGGACCGCCGGCCGGGTGGCTGAGGTCCTCGGCTGGGATCCGGCCGGCATCGCCGAGGAGCCGCGCCTCATGGAGCACGGTTTCGGGATCTGGGAAGGCGAACTGTGGGCCGAACTGCCGGAGATGTTCCCCGACCTCTGGCAGGCGCGCGAGGCCGACAAGTGGAATTACCAGGTGCCCGGCGGCGAGAGCTATGCTCTGGTCGCCGCGCGCCTCGGCGCCTGGCTAGCCGAGCAGCCGGCGGAGGCGAAGCTGATCGTCGTCGGGCACGGTCTCGCCGGGCGCATCCTGCGCGTCCTCTATGGCCGCGCCGCGCCGGAGGAGGTCTTCACCATGGAGGAGCCGCAGGACGCACTCTTCCGGCTCTCCCACGGCGTCATCGCGCGCTTCGAAGTCGAAACCTGAAGCGCGGACCGGGCGGAAAACAAAA
>JBHJOA010000079.1:0-4722 GCA_050330205.1 Kiloniellaceae bacterium | reverse complement strand
GGGCCCAATGCCGCTGCCGCAGGCCGACCACCTCAGCAGTCCGGGCGCCCGAAGGCGCGGTGGCGAGGCCAATGGGTCCCGCGATCAAGTCGCGGGACGACAGTCTTGGTATGGCGAGGGCGGGACACTCCTGCGAGAGATGTGTGAATATCGTAGGGCTTGTCCCCGGGGCCCAATGCCGCTGCCGCATGCCGACCACCTCAGCAGTCCGGGCGCCCGAAGGCGCGGTGGCGAGGCCAATGGGTCCCGCGATCAAGTCGCGGGACGACAGTCTTGGTATGGCGAGGGCAGGGCGCTCCTGCGAGAGATGTGTGACTGTCGCAGGGCCCGGCCTGGGAATATCAACACATTCAAGAATTGCAATTTATGCATTGAATGGCGGCCGGCCGTCCGTTAGAGTAATTCAAAACAAGCGTCCCTCCGGATCGCCGGCGGGACGGACAACAAGAGGAAGAGTGAGGAAAGGGGCCCATGCTGGTAGCACGATTGAGTCTCGCCGCAGCGGTGCTTTGCGCCGGCTTCACGGCGGCCGCGGCCAAGGACATTCCGCCGGGCGACGTGAAGATCGTCGACGGCAAGGTGACCGCGGCGGTCACCGACGCGCCGGCCAATGCCGCCGACGGACGCAAGTTCTTCGCCGACCGCAGGCTCGGCAACTGCCTGGCCTGCCACGCCAATTCAGATATGAGCGAGCAGCTTTTCCACGGCGAGGTGGGCCCGCCGCTGGACGGCGTGGCCGAGCGCTGGACGCCGGAGGAACTGCGCGCCATCGTCGTGAACTCGAAGGCCATCTTCGGCGAGCAGACCGTGATGCCCGGCTTCTACAGCCTGGACGTCGGCAAGGACGTCTCCGAGGCCTTCCAGGGCAAGACGATCCTGACCGCCGAGCAGGTCGAATCGATCGTCGCCTATCTCGCCACGCTGAAATAACCGACTAGCCCGACTGGAGAACAGCAGATGCAAGTGACACGACGCCACGCGCTGGGCCTCTCGGCCGGAGCCATGGCCCTGATGGCCCTGGGCCCCGGGCTGAACGCCGCGCGCGCCGACGAGGCGGCGGCCGAAAAGAGCCTGATGGAGTTCACCGGCGGCAAGCAGCCGGCGACCAGCCGCGTCACCCTGAACGCGCCGGAGATCGCCGAGAACGGCAACACCGTGCCGATCACGGTGTCCGTCGAGAGCGAGATGACGGAGTCGTCCTACGTCGAGTCGGTGGTGATTCTGGCGGAGGGCAATCCCCTTCCCGCGGTCGCCACCTTCCACTTCACGCCGATGAGCGGCTCGGCGTCGGCCACCACCCGCATGCGGCTGGCCGGCACCCAGAACGTGGTCGCGGTGGCCAAGATGAACGACGGCTCCGTGTTCATGGACAAGAAGCTGGTCAAGGTGACAATCGGCGGCTGCGGCGGCTGATCGAGCAACGAGGAAGAGAGCAATGGCAGCGCCCAAACCCCGCGTGAAAGTCCCGAAGTCGGCCTCCGCCGGCGAGGTGATCGTCATCAAGACGCTGATCAGCCACAACATGGAATCCGGCCAGCGCAAGGACAGCAGCGGCAACGTGATTCCGCGGCAGATCATCAACACGTTCACTTGCGAGTTCAACGGCAAGCAGGTCTTCGGCTGCGACGTCGCGCCGGCGATCGCGGCCAACCCCTACTTCGAATTCAGCGCCAAGGTCATGGAGAGCGGCACGTTCAAGTTCACCTGGGTGGACGACAACGGCGAGGTCTACACCCACGAGCAGGCTATCGAAGTCAACTAGGGCGAAGTCAACTAGGGCGAAGTCAACTAGGGCGAAGTCAACTAAGGCAGGGTCGAACCTGCGCGGATGCCGGTGGAACAGGCAGTTCGGCCGGACAGATATCGGGAGGGAACGTGTTGAGCAGAAAACTGATCCTGATCGCGGCGGCCGCCGCGGCCGCCACCGGCGCGGCCCTGGTGGCCAATGCCGGACCGGCGGACGACGAACTGGTGATCGACGAGTCTATCCAGATGGTGACGCGCACCAAGGCGCCGGAGGGGCATCCCTTCGACGAGGTGCTCTCGGGCTGGCTTTTCCGGACGCCGGAAACCCGCGATCTGGAGCGGGATACCTTCAGCAATCCCGGCATGCTGTTCGTCGAGCGTGGCGAGGAACTCTGGAACACCGTCGAAGGGGCGGCCGGCAAGTCCTGCGCCTCCTGCCACAGCGACGCTTCGGAAACCATGGCCGGCGTGGCCGCGGCCTATCCCAAATGGGACGCCGACGCCAAGCGCCCGATCAACGTCGAGCTGCAGATCGACAAGTGCCGCGTCAACAACATGCAGGCCGAGGCCTACAAGTTCGATTCCGCCGAGCAGAAGGCGCTGACCACCTTCATCAAGCACCAGTCGCTCGGCCAGCCGATGCAGGTCGACCTGTCCCAGGGCGAGCTGCAGAGCTGGTGGGACAAGGGCAAGGAGGTCTACTACACCCGCTATGGCCAGTTGAACCTGTCCTGCTCGAACTGCCACGAGGACAGTAACGGCCTCTACATCCGCGCCGATCACCTGAGCCAGGGCAACGTGAACGGCTTTCCGACCTACCGCCTGAAGCAGGCCAACATGGTTTCCCTGCACAACCGCTTCCGCGGCTGCATCCGGGACACCCGGGCCGTCTTCCCGGCGGCTTTCTCGGACGACCTGATGGCGCTGGAGGTCTACGTGACCTGGCGCGGCACCGGCCTTTCGATCGAGACGCCGGCCGTCAGGCAGTAGCGTTTAAGGAGCCGGCGGCGGCCACACCGCCGGCTCCGCGCATTCACTTTTCGATATTCGACGGCCTGTCCGCCGGCGCGATCGCGCGGAGAGGCAAAGGGGAGAGCCATGTTCTCAAGACGTGATTTTCTGACCGCTTCGGTGGCTCTCGCGGCGATCTTCGGCCCGGGCATGCAGGGCCGCTGGAGCCAGGTCGCCGCGCAGCAGGCGCTCACGGAAGAGGACCTGCTCGCCGCCGAGGACTTCGGCAACGTCACCCTGCTGCACGTCACCGACATCCACGCCCAGGTGAAGCCGCTGTACTTCCGGGAGCCGTCGATCAATCTCGGCGTCGGCGAGGCGCAGGGCCTGCCGCCGCATGTGACCGGCGCCGATTTCCTGAAGATGTTCAACCTGCAGCCCGGCAGCCGGGAAGCCTATGCCCTGACCTCGGTCGATTTCGCCGCGCTGGCCGGAACCTACGGCAAGATGGGTGGACTCGACCGCGTCGCGACCATCGTCAAGCGGGTGCGCGCCGAACGCGGCGACAAGACCCTGTTCCTCGACGGCGGCGACACCTGGCAGGGCAGCTATACCGCCAACGCCACCGCCGGCGCCGACATGGTCGAGATCATGCATGCCCTGGGCGTCGATGCCATGACCGCCCACTGGGAATTCACCTACGGCACCGACCGCGTGAACGAGATCGTGGAGTCCCTCGAATTCCCGCTGCTCGCCGGCAACATCTACGATGCCGAGTGGAACGAGCCGGCCTTCACGCCCTACGAGATCTTCGAACGCGGCGGCGTGCGGATCGCGGTGATCGGCCAGGCCTTTCCCTACACGCCGATCGCCAACCCGCGCTGGATGATTCCCAACTGGAGCTTCGGCATCCGCGAGGAGGAGGTGGTCAAGAACGTGGCGGCGGCGCGCGCGGAAGGCGCCGAGCTGGTCGTGCTGCTGTCGCACAACGGCTTCGACGTCGACCGCAAGCTGGCGGGCCGCGTCGAGGGCATCGACGTCATCCTGACGGGCCATACCCACGATGCCCTGCCGGAGCCGGTGATGGTCGGCGGCACCATGCTGATCGCCTCGGGCTCCAACGGCAAGTTCGTCTCCCGCCTCGACCTCGACGTCGCGGGCGGCGCGGTCAAGGGCTACCGCTACCGGCTGATCCCGGTGTTCTCCGACGTCATCGCGCCGGACCCGGAGGTGGCCGCCCTCATCGACGGCCTGCGCGCGCCCTACGAGGACGAGCTGCGTCGCGAGCTGGGGCGCACCGACTCTCTGCTGTACCGCCGCGGCAATTTCAACGGCACCTTCGACGACCTGATCTGCCAGGCGCTGCTCGCCGAGCGCGACGCGGAGATCGCGCTCTCGCCGGGCTTCCGCTGGGGCACCTCGCTGCTGCCAGGCCAGGCGATCACCGTCGAGGACGTCCACAACGCCTGCTCGATGACCTATCCCGAGGCCTACCGCTCGACCATGAACGGGCAGCTCATCAAGGACATCCTCGAAGACGTCGCCGACAACCTGTTCAATCCCGATCCCTACTACCAGCAGGGCGGCGACATGGTGCGCGTCGGCGGCATGGGCTACCGCATCGACCCGTTGAAGCCGATCGGCGCGCGGATCTCCGAGATGACCCTGCTGGCGAGCGGCGAGGCGGTCGACCCGGCGCGCGACTACGTGGTCGCCGGCTGGGCCTCGGTCAACGAGGGAACCGAGGGGCCGCCGGTGTGGGACGTCGTCGAGGCGCACCTGCAGAAGAACCCGGTGGTGCAACTCGAGGAGAACCGGTCGGTCAAGCTGGCCGGCTAGGAACCCGCCGCGGCGGCGCCCCGGCGTCCGCAAGCGGATATGAAACTTCGGAGCAGAAGCATGTCGAGCCCGATCGGCAGGAAACATCCCATCGACAAGGCGCAGCGGCCGCTCGCGGCCGTCGCCGATCCCGCGCGCCGCCGGCTGCTGGCCGGCGGCCTCGCCGCCGGCGCCGGGGCGGCCCTG
>JBHJOA010000078.1:0-6516 GCA_050330205.1 Kiloniellaceae bacterium | reverse complement strand
ACATGGCTGACCTGCGTTGCGAGATCGCCGGGGTGAAGTCGCCCAATCCTTTCTGGCTGGCCTCGGCGCCGCCGACCGACAAGGAATACAACGTGGTGCGCGCCTTCAAGGCGGGCTGGGGCGGTGTCGTCTGGAAGACCCTCGGCGAGGATCCGCCGATCGTCAACGTCTCCTCGCGCTACGGTGCCATGAGCTACAACGGCACCCGCATGGCCGGCTTCAACAACATCGAACTGATCACCGACCGGCCGCTGGAGGTGAACCTGCGCGAGATCAAGCAGGTTAAGCGCGACTGGCCGGACCGCGCCATGGTGGTCTCGCTGATGGTGCCCTGCGAGGAGGAGAACTGGCGCGCCATTCTGGCCAGGGTCGAGGAGACCGGCGCCGACGCGGTGGAGCTGAACTTCGGCTGCCCGCACGGCATGTCGGAGCGCGGCATGGGCTCGGCGGTCGGCCAGGTGCCGGAGTACATCGAGATGGTGACGCGCTGGTGCAAGGCGCACACGCGCATGCCGGTCTTTGTGAAGCTGACGCCCAACGTCACCAATGTCCTGGCGCCGGCGCGGGCGGCAAAGCAAGGTGGCGCCGATGCGGTCTCCCTGATCAACACCATCAACTCCATCATGTCGGTCGACCTCGACGTCATGGCGCCGACGCCGACGGTGGGCGGCAAGGGCACCCACGGCGGCTACTGCGGCCCGGCGGTGAAGCCGATCGCCATGCACATGGTGGCGGAGATCGCCCGCGACGGCGAGACCGCCGGGCTGCCGATCTCCGGCATCGGCGGCATCTCCGACTGGCGCGA
Organism: Kiloniellaceae bacterium; assembly: GCA_050330205.1. Classification (GTDB taxonomy): domain Bacteria; phylum Pseudomonadota; class Alphaproteobacteria; order Kiloniellales; family Kiloniellaceae; genus Pelagibius. The sequence continues at coordinate 5,711 of JBHJOA010000078.1, read as the reverse complement.
CGCGGCGGAGTTCATCAGCCTCGGCGCCGGTTCGGTGCAGGTCTGCACCGCCGCCATGCACAAGGGCTTCAAGATCGTCGAGGACATGATCGACGGCCTCGGCTACTGGATGGACGGCAAGGGCTATCGGACCCTGGACGACTTCCGCGCCGCCGCCATCCCCAACGTCACCGACTGGCAGTATCTCGACATGAACTACGAGATCGTCGCCAGCATCGACCAGGATCTCTGCATCAAGTGCGGCCTCTGCCACATCGCCTGCGAGGACACCTCGCACCAGGCCATCGCCGCGCAGAAGGACAACGGCCAGAGGCGCTACGAGGTGATCGACAGGGAATGCGTCGGCTGCAATCTCTGCATGCACGTCTGCCCGGTCGAGGGCTGCATCACCATGGTCGAGGTGGAAAACGGCAAGAGTTACATGAACTGGACCCAGGACCCGCGCAATCCCTTCAGCAAGACGGCGGCGGAGTGAGCAACCGATGGACGCGATGAACCCCAAGAACCTGAAGGTCAACGGCGACCGCCTGTGGGACAGCCTGATGGAGATGGCGAAGATCGGCCCCGGCGTGGCCGGCGGCAACTGCCGCCTCGCGCTCAGCGACTTCGACCGCGAGGGCCGTGACCTCTTCGTGCGCTGGTGCCAGGAGGCTGGCTGTTCGATCACCGTCGACAAGATGGGGAACATCTTCGCGCGGCGGCCGGGCACCGACCCTTCGCTGGCGCCGGTCACCACCGGCAGCCACCTCGATACCCAGCCGACCGGCGGCAAGTTCGACGGCGTGTTCGGCGTGCTGGCCGGCCTCGAGGTCGTCCGCACCCTCAACGACAACGGCATCGAGACGGCGGCGCCCATCGAGGTCGCGGTCTGGACCAACGAGGAGGGCTCGCGCTTCGCCCCGGCCATGGTCGCCTCCGGCGTCTTCGCCGGCGTCTTCGACCTCGCGTACGGCCACTCGCGCGCCGACGTCGACGGCAAGACCATCGGCGACGAACTGAAGCGCATCGGCTACCTGGGCGACGAGACCCCGGGTGCCCATCCGATCCGCGCCTTCTTCGAGGCCCACATCGAGCAGGGGCCGATCCTGGAGGCCGAGAAGAAGACCATCGGCGTGGTCACCGGCGCCCAGGGCCAGCGCTGGTTCGAGGTGACGCTGACCGGTTCGGAATCCCACGCCGGCACCACGCCGATGAACCGCCGCCGCGACGCCCTGGTGGCCGCCGCCAAGCTGATCGCCACGGTGAACGAGATCGCCCAGGCCCACCCGCCGCACGCGGTCGGCACCGTCGGCATGATGCAGGTCAGCCCCAATTCGCGGAACACCATTCCCGGCAGCGTGTTCCTGACCGTCGACCTGCGCCACCCGGAGGACGCGATCCTCAGCAAGATGGAGGCAGAACTGCGCCAGGCCTGCGCGACGATCTGCGGACCCGCCAAGATCGACGCCGACGTCGAACTGATCTGGTACTCGCCGCCCATCGTCTTCGACAAGGACTGCGTCGGTGCGGTGAAGCAGGCGGCGGGCGCCGCCGGCTACGACAACATGGAAATCGTTTCCGGCGCCGGCCACGACGCCTGCTACGTCAGCCGCGTGGCGCCGACGGCGATGATCTTCGTGCCCTGCGAGGAGGGCGTCAGCCACAACGAGGCCGAAAGCGCCACGCCCGAGGACCTCGCCGCCGGCTGCAACGTGCTGCTCTACGCCATGCTGGAGCGGGCGAGTGCTTGACCTTCTTCTAAAGTCTGAGGCCATCGCACTAGCGGTTCCATCCACTCCTTTCGTCACCCTCGGGCTTGTCCCGAGGGCCCATGGAGCCGCCCGGCGCCCGACCCCTCAGATGGACCCTCGCAACAAGTGCGAGGGTGACAATCGGGGGGTGGCAAGGGAGAAACTCTCCTGTATCAGACATGGGATTGCCGTATCCTTCGCGAGAAGAGACCAGGGATGGCGATAGAGGCGGTGATGCGGCAGAGCGAGGCGGTGGAGAACCCGGCGGAGGGCAGGGCCAAACCTGTCATAGAGGTTGAAGATCTCTCGCTAACCTTCGAGACTGCCGACGGTCCAGTCTTTGCCCTGTCCGAGGTGAACCTCACCGTGCGGGCCGGCGATTTCGTCTCCTTCATCGGCCCGTCCGGCTGCGGCAAGACCACCCTGCTGCGGGTCATCGCCGATCTCGAGCGCCAGACCGCGGGGCGGATTTCGGTGAACGGCGTCTCGCCGGAGGCCGCCCGCCTGGCCCGCGCCTACGGCTACGTGTTCCAGGCGCCGGCGCTCTATCCCTGGCGCACGGTGGAGCGCAACGTCACGCTGCCGCTGGAGATCATGGGCCTGAGCGCGTCGGAGCGCCGCGACCGGGCGGCGCGCTACCTCGACCTGGTGAACCTGGGGGGCTTCGAGAAGAAGTTCCCCTGGCAGCTTTCCGGCGGCATGCAGCAGCGCGTCTCCATCGCCCGCGCGCTCTGCTTCGAGCCGCAGCTGCTGCTGATGGACGAGCCCTTCGGTGCCCTCGACGAAATCACCCGCGACCACCTGAACGAACAGCTGCTGCGGCTGTGGGAGCGCACCGGCAAGACCGTGGTCTTCGTCACCCACTCGATCCCGGAGGCGGTGTTCCTTTCGTCGAAGATCGTCGTCATGTCGCCGCGGCCCGGGCGCATCGTCGACGTCATCGACTGCAACCTGCCGCCCGACCGCACCCTGGACTTCCGCGAGAGCCGCGACTTCGTGGAGATCGCCCACCGGGTGCGCGAGGGGCTGCGCGCGGGACACAGCTATGACGACTGAGGCGCTGTCCCCGCCTCACGTCGCCGCGCCGGGCTTTCTCTCCCGCGTCTTCGCCGGCCGCGCCGGCCCGCTCGCCGTGGTCTGCCTGGCGATCCTGGTGCTGTGGTACCTCGGCGCCGTATGGCTCAACGCGCCGATCCTGATCGACGGCTACGAGCGCCGCGGCGAGGACTGGAACCTGACGCGCCTCTCGACCGAGGCCATGGCCATGGAGCGGCCGATCCTGCCGGCGCCGCACCAGGTGCTGGCGGAGCTCGACCGCACCATCCTGGGGCAGGCGGTCACTTCGCGGCGCAGCCTCGTCCACCATGCCTGGGTGACGCTGTCCTCGACGCTGCTCGGCTTCGCCATGGGCACCTTGCTGGGCATCCTGCTGGCGGTGGGCATCGTCCATGTCCGCACCCTCGACCGCAGCCTGCTGCCCTGGGTGATCGCCTCGCAGACCATCCCGATCCTCGCCATCGCGCCGATGATCATCGTCGTCCTCGGCAACATCGGCTTCACCGGGCTGGTGCCGAAGGCGTTGATCTCCATGTACCTCTGCTTCTTCCCGGTCGCCATCGGCATGGTCAAGGGCCTGCGCTCGCCCGACCCGCTGCAGCGCGACCTCATGCGCACCTACAGCGCCAGCGTGAACCAGGTGTTCTGGAAGCTGCGCTGGCCGTCCTCGGTGCCCTTCCTCTTCGCTAGCCTGAAGGTCGCCGTCGCCATCTCCCTGGTCGGGGCCATCGTCGGCGAGCTGCCGACCGGCGCCCAGGCCGGCATCGGCGCCAGACTGCTGGCCGGCTCCTACTACGGGCAGACCATCCAGATCTGGTCGGCGCTGATCACCGCCGCCGCCATGGCCGGGCTGCTGGTCGCCGCCGTCGGCGCCCTGGAGCGGCTGGTGATGCGGCGCATGGGGGCGCAGCCATGATGCCGGCGCGGGCCTGGAAGCACGAACGCGCCGCGGTCCTGGCCGCCGTCTGCTTCGCGACGGCCGCCCTGCTGCCGCTGCTGCGGGACGGCGCGGGCGGATTCCAAAGCTGGTTCGCCTACCCCTTGCTGCCGCTCGTCTGGTTGATCTGCGTCCTGGTGGCGGCCTGGCAGGCGGCCCTGGCGGCCAGGGGAACGGCGGTCGGGCTGCTGCTCGCGCTCGCCGCCGCCGTCGGCGGGTTCCTGCCGCTGCGGGTGATCGCGCTGCATCGGCAGGCCGGCGAGGTTCCGGGCCTGGAGGTTCCCGGCATGTGGGTCTTCGTCCTCGGCCTCGGCTTCCTGCTCTGGCGGGCCCTCTCGCTGCTGGCCGAGGCGGCCTCCGGGCGGGACGCGCCGCGCGCCCTCGGCATCCTGGTGCCGGCGCTGTTCGGCGCGTGGCTGCTCTACCTCTGGCAGGTCGGCGTCACCGGCTTCGGCGTGCCACAGGTGCTGCTGCCCTCGCCGGCGCGCATCGCCGAGGTGTTCATGGCCTCGACCGGCACCCTCTGGGCCGACTTCTACCAGACCTTCCTGAAGGCGGTGCTGTCCGGCTACGCGCTCGGCTGCGGCAGCGGCTTCCTGGTGGCCCTGCTGGTCGACCGCGTGCCCTTCCTGCAGCGCGGCCTGCTGCCGCTCGGCAACTTCGTGTCGGCGCTGCCGATCGTCGGTGTCGCCCCGATCATGGTCATGTGGTTCGGCTTCGACTGGCAGTCGAAGGCCGCGGTCGTGGTCATCATGACCTTCTTCCCCATGCTGGTGAACACCATCGCCGGGCTGCACGCGACGGCGGCCATGGAGCGCGACCTCATGCGCTCCTACGCCGCGAACTACCTGCAGACCCTGGTGCGGGTCAGGCTGCCGAACGCCCTGCCGTTCATATTCAACGCTCTCAAGATCAACTCCACCCTTGCGCTGATCGGCGCGATCGTGGCCGAATTCTTCGGCACGCCGATCGTCGGCATGGGCTTCCGGATCTCGACGGAGATCGGCCGCATGAACGTGGAGATGGTCTGGGCGACCATCGCCGTCGCGGCGGTCGCCGGGTCCCTGTTCTACGGCCTGCTGGCGCTCGCCGAGCGGGCCACCACCTTCTGGCATCCGTCCTATCGGCAATGAGGAGAACAACGGGCGGAGCCGGCAACAAGGCGAGGAAGCCGTCTAAGGACAACAAGATCAACCTTCTGAACAAGAGGAGAGGCGAAATGAGTAGGTTTCTTACCAAGGCGCTGGCCAAGGCGCTGGGCGCGGCGGCGGGGACGGGGCTGCTGCTGGCGGCCGGCGCCGCCGGAGCCGCCGACCCGGTGACCATCCAGTTGAAGTGGGTCACCCAGGCGCAGTTCGCCGGCTATTACGTGGCCCAGGACAAGGGCTTCTACGAGGAAGCCGGTCTCGACGTGACCATCAAGCCGGGTGGCCCGGACATCGCCCCGCCGCAGGTGATCGCCGGCGGCGGTGCCGACGTCATCATCGACTGGATGCCGTCCGCCCTCGCTTCCCGCGAGAAGGGCGTGCCGCTGGTGAACGTCGCCCAGGTCTTCGAGAAGTCGGGCATGATGCTGACCTGCCGCAAGGACAGCGGCATCACCAAGCCGGAGGACTTCCCGGGCCATACCCTGGGCGTCTGGTTCTTCGGCAACGAGTATCCCTTCCTGTCCTGGATGGCCAAGCTCGGCATCCCGACCGAGGGCGGCAGCAACGGCGTGACGGTGCTGAAGCAGGGCTTCAACGTCGACCCGCTGCTGCAGAAGCAGGCGGCCTGCGTCTCCACCATGACCTACAACGAGTATTGGCAGGTCATCGACGCCGGCCTCACCGAGAACGACCTCATCGTCTACAAGTACGAGGACCAGGGCGTCGCGACCCTGGAGGACGGCCTCTACGTGCTGGAGCAGAATCTCCAGGATCCCGCCTTCGTCGACAAGATGGCGCGCTTCGTGAAGGCCTCCCTGCGCGGCTGGGACTACGCCCGTG
>JBHJOA010000077.1:0-22482 GCA_050330205.1 Kiloniellaceae bacterium | reverse complement strand
CGGATGGTGCGCGCCTGGTCGGCGATCGAGCGGGTGATCGCCTGGCGGATCCACCAGGTGGCGTAGGTCGAGAACTTGTAGCCGCGGCGGTACTCGAACTTGTCGACCGCCTTCATCAGGCCGATGTTGCCTTCCTGGATGAGATCGAGGAACTGCAGGCCGCGGTTGGTGTACTTCTTGGCGATGGAGATCACCAGGCGCAGGTTCGCCTCGACCATCTCGGTCTTGGCCTTGCTGGCCTCCTTCTCGCCGGTCTGCACCGTCTTGACGATGCGGCGGAACTCGCTGATCGGCAGCTCGCTCTCGGCGGCGAGTTCGGCGACTTCCTTGCGGATGCCCTTCACCTCGTCGCCGTAACGGTCGGCGAACTTCGCCCAGCCCTTGCCGGCCAGGCGCTTCACCCGGCTGACCCAGCGCGGGTCGAGCTCGCGGCCGAAGTAGTGGTCGAGGAAATCCTGGCGGTCGACGCCGCAGCGCTCAGCCATGCGCAGCATCTTGCCCTCGTGGGTCAGCAGGCGGCGGTTGAGGCCGTAGAGCTGATCGACCAGCTGTTCCAGGCGGTTGTTGTTGAAGTGCACGCCCTCCATCAGCTCGACCAGTTCCTGCTGCAGCTTCTCGTAGCGCTTCTCGGTCTGCGGCGTGATCTTCTCGCCGCGCTGCAGGTGGGTCAGACGCTTTTCCTGAACCCTGGTGATCTTCTTCCAGGTCTTGGAAATCTCGTCGAAGGTGTCGAGCACCTGGGGCAGCAGCGCCGCCTCCATGGCCGCCAGCGAGATGGAGTTCTCCTCCTCCTCGTCGTCGTCGTCCTCGTCGCCCTCGCCCTTGGGGCTCTCGGACTCTTCCTCGGACTCCTCCTCCTCGGCGGCCTTGGCCTTCTTGCCCTTGGCCGTCGCCTCGGCGGTCTCCTCGACCTTGGCGGCCTTACCCTTAGCGCCCTTGGCTTCGGTCTTGGGCTCGTCCTTGGCCTTGCCCTTGACCGCCTTGCCCTTGGCGTCCTTCGCCTCTTCCTTGGGGGCCGGCTCGTCCTCCATCCCGGCGATCTCGTCGACCGCCCGGTTCATGGCGTCTTCGCTGGGGCCGCCGCCGTAGGTGGCGTCGAGATCGATGATGTCGCGCAGCAGAATGCGCCCTTCGATGAGGGCCTCGCGCCAGGCCAGCAGGGCGCGGATGGTCAGCGGGCTCTCGCAGATGCCACCGATCATCCGCTCGCGGCCCGCCTCGATACGCTTGGCGATGGCGATTTCGCCCTCGCGCGACAGCAGCTCGACCGAGCCCATTTCGCGCAGGTACATGCGCACCGGGTCGTCGGTGCGCCCGATGTCGTCGTCGTTCAGGTTGCCGGTGGCGGTGGCGCTGCTTTCCTTGCTGTCGTCATCGGTGGCGGCATCGTCCTGCTCTTCGCTCTCGATGACGGTGATGCCCATCTCGGACAGCAGGGACATGATGTCTTCGATCTGCTCGGATGACATCTGTTCGGGCGGCAGGACCGCATTCAGCTCGTCATAGGTGACGTAGCCGCGCTCCTTCGCCTTCGCGATCATCTTCTTCACGGCCGCGGACATGGAGTCCATCAGGGGGCCGTCGGAAGTCTCGTCGCGAGACTCCGCTGCTTCAGCGTTCTCGTTCGCCTTGGTCGCCATTCAGTCCACTACCTCAAGATGCCCTTGACCGGGAGCCCGGCCGCGTCATGCGCTTCGGCGCGACACTGCGCCGGCGCATCTCGTATCAGCTGTCCGCCTTGTCTGTGGTCGTTTGAAGCAGAGCCTCAAATCGGTCCAGGTCCACGTCGCGGCCTTCTTCTTCATTGTGGAGCCGTTGCCGGGCCTGGACCCGTTTCAGCTGCTCCGCCGTCATCTCCGCCGCCAGGGCCCGCGCCTCCTCGGCGCGCTGCGTCCCCGAGTGGCGTTCGCGCAGTACCCCCAAAATATGCAGCACGGATTGCCGCGCCACCTCCGCTGAGGCGTCGGGACGGGCAAACCTGCCGTGAACATATACCTCCGGGCTCAAGAGCGTCGCCAAAAGCCCTGAATACCCCTGATTGGACAGGTGGCATTTCACACCTTCGCTGTCAAGTTCCGCATTGCGGGCCAGGCAATCGATCAGGGCCTGCCGAAGGCTGTTGAGATCGGCGGTGACGAAGTCGATCCCAGCCAGATCCTCAACGAACTCAATTAATAAACTGTTGTGGTTAATCAAGGTGGCAAGGAGCAATTGTTCGGGCCGCTCCGGGCGCGGCAGGTCGCCCGGCCGGCGCTGCCGGGCCGGCAGCTCCGGTGGCCAGGCCCGGTATCCGCCCCAGGGGCCACCGCCCGGCCCGGAACGGCGGGCACCCGGCGCCCGGCCGCGCGGACCGCCCGTTTGGCCGCCACGGGCCTGGCCGCCATAGCCGAACACCAGGTCGAAGCGGCGGTCCATCTCCTGGCGGTAGTCTTCGCGCAGCTCCGGATCGCGGATCGCGCGCACCTGGGCCCGCAGTTCGGCGCGGATCGCCGCGCGGCGCTCCGGCGTGTCGGCCGGGCGCCCCTCGGTCGCTTTGCGCCACACCATGTCGGCCAGGGGCTGCGCCGCCTCCAGCAGCCCGCGCAGGGCGGCCGGGCCCTGGCTGCGCAGCAGGCTGTCCGGGTCCTCGCCGGGCGGCAGCAGGGCGAACAGCAGGCTTTTGCCCGGCTTCAGCAGCGGCAGGGCGCGTTCGGCCGCGCGGAAGGCGGCCCGCTGGCCGGCGCTGTCGCCGTCGAAGCAGAGCGTCGGCTCGGCGCAGAGGCGCCAGAGCTCCTCGATCTGCTCCTCCGTCACGGCGGTGCCGAGCGGCGCCACGGCGGCCGGGAAACCGCCCTCGGCGAGCGCGATGACGTCCATGTAGCCCTCGGTCACCAGCAACTCGCCGGTGTCGTGGGCGGCCTTGCGGGCGCGCGCCAGGTTGTAGAGCACGCGGCCTTTGTGGAACAGCGGGGTGTCCGGCGAATTCAGGTACTTGGCCTTGGACTCTCCGAGCGCGCGGCCACCGAAGGCGATAACCCGCCCGCGCCGGTCGGTGATCGGGAAGATCACCCGGTGGAAGAAGTAGTCGCGGAGGTCGTCGCCGCCGGGCTCCCCGGCCCCCTCCTCCGCCCGCTTGACGAGGCCGGCCTCTATCAGTTGGTCGGCGGTGATGCCCCTTGCCCGCAGCGCCTTGGCGAGGACGCCGCGCTGGCGCGGCGCGAAGCCGAGGCGGAAGGCCTTCACCGTCTGCGGATCGAGGCCGCGGCCGGCCAGGTAGTCGCGGGCCTCGCGGCCGGCTTCCGAGCGCAGCTGTTCCTCGAACCAGCCGCAGGCCGCCTCCAGCACGTCGATCAGCCCGGAGCGCTTCTCCGCCCGGGCGCGGTCCTCCGGGCGCTCCTGCGGCACCTCCATGCCGGCCAGGCCGGCCAGGCGCTCGACAGCCTCCGGGAAGCTGAGGCCCTCGCTGTTCATCACGAAGTCGATGGCGCTGCCGTGCGCACCGCAGCCGAAGCAGTGGTAGAAGCCTTTTTCGTCGCTGACCGTGAAGGACGGCGTCTTTTCGTTGTGGAACGGGCAGAGACCGCTGTGCTCGCGGCCCTTCTTCACCAGCTTCACCCGCCGCCCGACGACTTCCGACAGGGTCACGCGGTTGCGCAGTTCGTCGAGGAATTCCGGTGGGATTGCCATGGCATCGCGGGTTAGAGGAAGCCGGCCGCCGCGCTTGCGCTTGCGGCGGTCGATCAAGCTATCAGAGCCGGCCCCGCCGCGCATCGCGCGAGACGGCCGGATCGGGGACAGGACTGTGGGTCGGCCGCTGGACAGTCGCGGGAAAACCCCGGGACATCGTAGAACGAGTTACGGAAATCCGACGTGGAATCAAATACCTAGAGATCCGGACGCGACCTTGGCTCCTCAGACCGGGGCCCCTCAGACCAGCGCCTGCTTGACGATGCCGCTCGCCTTGCCGAAGTCCATGCGGCCGGGATAGCGCTCCTTCAGGGTGCTCATGACGCGGCCCATGTCCTTGACGCTGGCGGCGCCGAGTTCCTCGATCACCCCGTCGATGGCGGCGCGCATGTCGGACTCGTCCATCTGCTTGGGCAGGAAGCGTTCGATCACCTCGATTTCCTCGGCCTCGCGCTGGGCCAGTTCGGGGCGCTCGCCCTTGGTGTACATCTCGATGGACTCGTGGCGCTGACGCACCATCTTCTGGAGCATCTCGAGGATGGCGTCGTCGCCCAGACCGTCGCCGTTGCCCTTGGTCCGCTCGGCGATGTCGCGGTCCTTGAGGGCAGCCAGGATCAGCCGCAGGGTCGAGGTCGCCCGGGCCTCCTTGGCCTTCATGGCGTCCTTCAGGGCGTCGTTCAGACGGCTACGCAGCATGGTTGGATTTCCCTCAGACTCGCAAGGCGCGGGAGGTTAGCCCAAATCCCGGCAAATGGCAAAATGCCCGACGCCTTTTCAAGCCATTGATTTATATATCCTTTGCACTTTTGGCCGGGCTTGACCAAGGCGGGGCTTTCCCTTAAACATCAGGCCGCTCGCGTCGAGGATACGCTTCATGAACGACACACCCGAGAGCCCGCCCCCGTCCATCAAGGACGGGCCGTCTTCCGCTGCGCCCGTTTCGGTTCCCGAGGGCGTCACCGGGGCGCTGGTGCTGGCTGACGGCAGCGTGTTCTGGGGCAAAGGCCTGGGGGCTGCCGGCCGGGCGGTCGGCGAGGTCTGCTTCAACACCTCGATGACCGGCTACCAGGAGATCTGCACCGACCCCTCCTACGCCGGCGAGATCATCACCTTCACCTTCCCCCATGTCGGCAATGTCGGCAGCAACCCCGAGGACATCGAATCGCTGACCCCGGCGGTGCGCGGGGTCGTGCTGCGCGCCGACATCACCGAGCCGTCCAACTGGCGCAATGTCCAGCACTTCGACGCCTGGCTCAGGTCGCACAACCTGGTCGGCCTCGCCGGCGTCGACAGCCGCGCCATCACCCGGCGTATCCGCGATCTCGGCGCGCCGCACGGCACCATCGTCCACTTCCCCGACGGTAAGGTCGACATCGCGGCCTGCCGAAAGACGGCCGCCGAGTGGCCGGGCCTGGAAGGCATGGACCTTGCCGCCGAGGTGAGCTGCCGGCAGACCTACCACTGGGACGAGACCGGCTGGGAACTCGGCAGCGGCTACGGCAGGCAGACCGCGCCGCGCCACCGGGTGGTCGCCGTGGACTACGGTGCCAAGCGCAACATCCTGCGCTGCCTGTCGAGCCTCGGCTGCGACGTCACCGTGGTGCCGGCCGACACCACGGCCGAGGACATCCTCGGCCACCGGCCCGACGGCGTGTTTCTCTCGAACGGACCCGGCGACCCGGCGGCGACCGGGATCTATGCCGTGCCCACGGTGAAGAAGCTGCTGGACAGCGGCCTGCCGGTCTTCGGCATCTGCCTGGGCCACCAGATCCTCGCCCTCGCGCTCGGCGCCAGGACCGCCAAGATGCGGCGCGGCCACCGCGGCGCCAACCATCCGGTGAAGGACCTGACCACCGGCAAGGTGGAGATCACCAGCCAGAACCACGGTTTCATGGTCGACACCGCGACCCTGCCCGAGGGGGTGGTCGAGAGCCACATCTCCCTCTTCGACGGCACCAACGAGGGCATCGCCGTCACCGGCCGCCCGGTGTTCTCCGTGCAGTATCACCCCGAGGCCTCGCCCGGCCCCCGGGACAGCCACTATCTCTTCGAGCGCTTCGTCGCGATGATCGACGACCACAAGGCCCGCACCGCCCAGAATGCCTAGAGGCCATGCCTAAACGCACAGACATCAAGTCCATCCTGATCATCGGGGCCGGGCCGATCGTGATCGGCCAGGCCTGCGAGTTCGACTACTCCGGCGCGCAGGCCTGTAAGGCGCTGAAGGAGGAGGGCTACCGGGTCATCCTGGTGAATTCCAACCCGGCCACCATCATGACCGACCCGGACCTGGCCGACGCCACCTACATCGAGCCAATCACTCCGGCGATGGTCGCCAAGGTGATCGAGCGCGAGCGCCCCGACGCCCTGCTGCCGACCATGGGCGGACAGACCGCGCTGAATACCGGCCTGGCGCTGGAGCGCGACGGCACGCTGGCGAAGTTCGGCGTCGAGATGATCGGCGCCAAGGCCGACGTCATCGACAAGGCGGAGGACCGCCAGCGCTTCCGCGAGGCGATGGACAAGATCGGCCTGAAGTCGCCGCGCTCGCACCTGGTGAAGAACTTCGAGCAGGCGATGGAGGCTCTGTCCGACATCGGCCTGCCGGCCATCATCCGCCCCTCCTTCACCCTCGGCGGGACCGGCGGCGGCATCGCCTACAATCCCGACGAGTTCGAGGAGATCGTCAAGGGCGGCCTGCGCGCCTCGCCGACAAACGAAGTGCTGATCGAGCAGTCGGTGCTCGGCTGGAAGGAGTACGAGATGGAGGTGGTCCGCGATTGCGCGGACAACTGCATCATCATCTGCTCCATCGAGAACGTCGATCCCATGGGGATCCACACCGGGGACTCGGTGACCGTGGCGCCGGCGCTGACGCTGACCGACAAGGAATACCAGATCCTGCGCGATGCCTCGATCGCCGTGCTGCGCGAGATCGGCGTCGACACCGGCGGCTCCAACGTCCAGTTCGCCGTCAACCCGGAGACCGGCGAGCTGGTCATCATCGAGATGAACCCCCGGGTCTCGCGCTCCTCGGCGCTGGCCTCCAAGGCGACCGGCTTTCCGATCGCCAAGATCGCCGCCAAGCTGGCGGTCGGCTATACGCTGGACGAATTGGACAACGACATCACCAGGGTAACCCCGGCCTCCTTCGAGCCGACCATCGACTACGTGGTCACCAAGATGCCGCGCTTCACCTTCGAGAAGTTCCCCGGTGCCGAGCCGATCCTCACCACCTCCATGAAGTCGGTCGGCGAGGCCATGGCGATCGGCCGCTGCTTCGCGGAGTCCCTGCAGAAGGCGCTGCGCTCCATGGAGACCGGCCTGACCGGCCTCAACGAGGTGGAGATTCCCGGGGCGGTGGACAGCGAGGGCAACGTCGACCGCGATGCCGTGCGCGTGGCGCTCGCCGCCCCCCGGCCGGACCGCCTGCTCACCATCGCCCAGGCCTTCCGCCACGGCCTGACCCTGGTGGAGATTCTCGAGACCACCCATTTCGATCCCTGGTTCCTGCGCCAGGTACAGGACATCGTCGGCGCCGAAGAGAGCCTGCGCCAGGGCGGGCTGCCGCGGGATGGCGACGGCTGGCTGCGCCTGAAGCAGCTCGGCTTTTCCGACGCCCGCCTCGGCGAGCTGAGCGGCAACGACGAAGCCGTCGTGCAGCAGGCGCGCGAGGCCGCGGGCGTCACCGCGGTCTACAAGCGCATCGATACCTGCGCCGGCGAGTTTGCCTCGCGCACGCCTTACATGTATGCCGCCTACGAGGCCGGCCACCAGGGACCGGAGGGGCCGCTGCCGGCGGACTGCGAGGCCGACCCCAGCGACCGCACCAAGGTGATGATCCTGGGCGGCGGGCCGAACCGCATCGGCCAGGGCATCGAGTTCGACTACTGCTGCGTCCACGCCGCCTATGCGCTGAGCGCGGCCGGCTATGAGACCATCATGGTCAACTGCAACCCGGAGACCGTGTCGACCGACTACGACACCTCGGACCGACTCTATTTCGAGCCGCTGACCACCGAGGACGTCGTCGGCATCGCCCGCAAGGAGCAGAGCCGCGGCACCCTCAAGGGTGTCATCGTGCAGTTCGGCGGCCAGACGCCCCTGAAGCTGGCCAACGACCTGGAGCGCGCCGGCATTCCGATCCTGGGCACCGCCCCCGACGCCATCGACCTCGCCGAGGACCGCAAGCGTTTCCAGGCGCTGCTCGGCGAGCTCGGCCTGAGGCAGCCCCCCAACGGCACCGCCACCTCGCGCGAGGAGGCCCTGGCAGTTGCCGAGCGGATCGGCTACCCGGTGCTGATCCGCCCCTCCTATGTGCTGGGCGGCCGCGCCATGGAGATCGTTCACAACCCGGAACGCCTGGAACGCTACATCGCCACCGCGGTGAAGGTCTCGGGCCGCAATCCGGTGCTGATCGACAGCTACCTGCGCGAGGCGGTCGAGGTCGATGTCGACGCGGTGGCCGACGGCAGCGACGTCTTCATCGCCGGCGTCATGGAGCACATCGAGGAGGCCGGCATCCACTCCGGCGACTCAGCCTGCTCGCTGCCGCCCTACAGTCTCAGCCCCGCCATCGTCGAGGAGATCGGCCGCCAGACCGAGCAGCTCGCCCGGGCGCTGGGCGTGGTCGGTCTGATGAACGTGCAGTTCGCCGTGCGCGGCGAGGAAATCTACATCCTGGAAGTCAACCCGCGCGCCAGCCGCACGGTGCCCTTCGTCGCCAAGGCGACCGGCCTGCCGATCGCCAAGATCGCCGCGCGGGTGATGGCGGGCGAGAAGCTGGCCGCCTTCGATCTCGCCCCCAAGGGCGGCTCAAAGGCGCTCGGCCACGTGGCGGTGAAGGAGGCGGTGTTCCCCTTCGCGCGCTTCCCCGGGGTCGACGTCATGCTGGGTCCGGAAATGCGCTCGACCGGAGAGGTCATGGGCCTGGACCGCGACTTCGCCCGCGCCTTCCTGAAGGCCCAGCTCGGCGCCGGCGTCACCCTGCCGCAGAGCGGCACCGTGTTCATCTCCGTGAAGGACGACGACAAGGTGGCCATCGCCCCGGTCGCGCGGGCCATCGCCGATCTCGGCTTCCGCATCCTGGCCACGGGCGGCACCGCCAAATATCTTGCGGATCAAGGACTTGCCGTCGAGACCATCAAGAAGGTCCGGGAAGGACGCCCGCATATCGTCGACGCCATGAAATCGGGAGAGGTACAGCTGGTCTTCAATACCACTGAAGATGCCAAGGCCATCGCCGACTCCTTCGACCTCAGGCGCACCGCATTAACCAATTCCATCCCCTACAGCACCACCGTCGCCGGGGCCCGCGCGGCGGTCAAGGCGATCCAGGCGCTCTCGTCCGATGATCTTGCAGTCGCCCCGCTGCAGTCTTACTTTAATGTATCTTACTGAGGCTGCGGCGTTTCATCGCGGCCGAGGATCGGGCAAAACCACTCTCTTGGTTAGTTAGGAAGTACTAGGCTAGCTCCCATGAGCGACAAGATACCCATGACTGCAAGCGGCTTCGCCCGCCTGGAAGAAGAGCTGCGGCACCTGAAGTCGACAGCGCGTCCCGAAGTGATCCGCGCCATCGCCGAGGCGCGTGAGCACGGCGATCTCTCCGAGAACGCGGAGTACCACGCGGCCCGCGAGCGCCAGTCGTTCATCGAAGGCCGTGTCGCCGAGCTGGAGGACAAGATCGCCCGCGCCGAGGTCATCGACGTTTCCAGCCTGAACGGCAGCACCGTGAAGTTCGGTGCCACGGTCACCCTGGTCGACGAGGACACCGACGCCAAGACCGCCTATCAGCTGGTCGGCGAGATGGAGGCCGACGTGAAGGAGGGCCGCCTGTCGATCACCGCACCGCTGGCGCGCGCCCTGATCGGCAAGGAAGTCGGCGATTCCGTCGAGGTGATGACCCCGGCCGGCTCCAAGGCCTACGAGATCCTCAAAGTCCAGTACATATAAGCCGTCCCGCCTGTCCTGACCGTCGGCCCGGCTGGGCCGTTGCGTCATGGACAAGCCCCGGGGCTTTTCCTATACACCTCTGCTACACTCGCTGCCGGAACGAGGGGCGCCGGCACGGCCGGCCCGGCGGGGCGACGCCGCCAACTAAGATTTCCGAATGAAGAACGACGTCGCGGGTTGAGGAACAGATGCTCGTACTGACCGGGCTGACGAAAGACTTTGGCGGCTTTCGGGCAGTCGACCACTGCAGCTTCAATGTCGCTGCCGGCACCATCACCGGCCTGATCGGGCCCAACGGCGCCGGCAAGACCACGCTGTTCAATCTCGTCGCCGGGGCGCTGTGGCCCGACGAGGGCAGCGTCGAGTTCCTCGGCGAAAACGTCTCTCACCTGGCGCCGCACAAGCGCTTCGCCCGTGGCTTGGTGCGCACCTTCCAGATTCCGCACGAATTCCACCGCCTCACGGTCCTGGAGAACCTCATGGTCTCCGCCGACGCCCAGGACGGCGAGCGGCTGTGGGAGAACTGGCTGGCCTGGGGCAAGGTGCGCCGCCGCGAGGAGGAGGTGCGCCAGCGGGCGGAGGACACCCTGGACTTCCTCGGCCTGACGCATCTCGCCCGCGAGCGCGCCGGCAACCTCTCCGGCGGCCAGAAGAAGCTGCTGGAACTCGGCCGCACCATGATGACCGAGCCCAAGCTGGTGCTGCTCGACGAGCCGGCGGCCGGCGTCAACCGCACCCTGCTGCGCGAGGTGGAGGAGAAGATCCTTTACCTCAACCGCGAACGCGGCTTCACCTTCCTCCTGGTCGAGCACGACATGGCCTTCGTCGAGAAGCTCTGCGACCCGGTGATCTGCATGGCCGAGGGCCAGGTGCTGATCGAGGGCGACTTCGAGACCGTGCGCCGCGACCCCCACGTCCTCGAGGCCTATCTCGGCGAAAGCGTCGCATGACCGGTGAGGTCCTCCTCAGCGCTACCGGCGTCGTCGGAGGGTACGGCGGCGCCGACATCCTGCACGGCATCGACCTGAGCGTGGCGCCGCGCGAGATCATCGGCATCGTCGGTCCCAACGGTGCCGGCAAGTCCACCGCCCTGAAGGCGATCTTCGGCCTGCTCTCCCTGCGCAGCGGAGAGATCCGCTTCGACGGCCAGGACATCACCGGCTGGGCACCCAACCGCATCGTCCGCCGCGGCATCGGCTACGTGCCGCAGGTCGACAACGTGTTCCGCGAGATGACCGTCGAGGAGAACCTGGAGATGGGCGCCTTCCTGCGCCGGGACGGAATCGAGGAGGCGCTCGAGCGGGTCTACCGCCTGTTCCCCGACCTCGTCGGCATGCGCCGCAAGGCCGCCGGCAATCTCTCCGGCGGACAGCGCCAGATGGTGGCCTTCGGGCGCGCCCTCATGCTCGACCCGCAGCTTCTGCTGCTCGACGAGCCGACCGCGGGGCTCAGTCCCAAGTACTGCGAGCAGATCTTCCAGATCGTGCGCGACGTGCGCGATGCCGGCGTGGCGGTGCTGCTGGTGGAGCAACACGCCAAGCAGGCGCTTGCGCTCTGCGACCGCGCCTACGTCCTCGCCTCCGGGCGCAACCGGGCCGAGGGCACCGGCGCCGGTCTGCTTGCCGATCGCGAGATCGCCCAGATGTTCCTCGGCGGCTGAGGCGGGGGCAGACGCATCATGGACCTGCTGAGCTTCGTCAACTTCTACCTGGTGCCGGGCATCGTGCTCGGCGCCATCTACGCTCTGGGCGCCATCGGCATCACGCTGGTGTTCGGGGTGCTGCGCTTCGCCCACCTGGCGCACGGCGACTTCGCCACGCTCGGCGCCTTCCTGGTGCTGGCGCTGGTCGCCGGGTTCGGGTTCAATCCCTGGCTGGCGCTGCCGTTCGCCATGATCGCCACCGCCGGCATTGCCGTCGGCGTGCACTGGCTGTTCTACGAACATCTGCGCCGGCGCAGCGCGATCCTCACCGTCGTCGCCTCGCTCGGCATCGCCTTGATGCTGCGCGCCGTCGTGCAGGTGGCCTGGGGCGTCGACTCGCAGACCTACGCCGGCGGCATCGTGCGTCCGGAGAGCTACTTCGGCATCCGCGTCAAGGACCGCGAGATCTGGACCCTGGCCGCCACCGTCGGACTGGTCGTCGGCCTGCAGCTGTTCCTCGGCTTCACGCGTTGGGGCAAGGCGATGCGCGCCATGTCGGACAACCCCGACCTGGCGCGGCTGTCCGGCATCGACACGCGGCTGACCACCGCGCTCACCTGGATCATCATCGGCGTGCTCTGCACCGCCGCCGGATTCTTCCTCGGCCTCAACACCGAACTCAGATCGATGATGGGCTGGCACATGCTGCTGCCGATGTTCGCCGCCGCCATCCTCGGCGGCGTCGGGCGGGTCGAGGGCGCGGTGATCGGCGGCATGATCATCGGCATCGCCGAGGAATGCTCGGTGATCTTCCTGCCCACGGAGTACAAGTCGGCCCTGGCCTTCGCCGTGCTGCTGCTCATGCTGGCGCTGCGGCCGACCGGCCTGCTGCGCGGCAAGGTGCTGTAGGGAGGGGACGGCGATGGAACTGATCGGCCTGCTCAACTACGCGGTCTTCATGGCGATCTTCATCGGCATCTTCGCCATGCTGACGCTCGGCCTCAACATCCAGTGGGGACTGACCGGACTGTTCAACGCCGGCATCGCCGGCTTCTTCGCCGTCGGCGCCTACACCTCGGCCATCCTCACCGGCCCCGCGGTTGCCGGCCGGCTGGGCGGCTTCGAGCTGCCGGTGGCGGTCGGCTGGCTGGGCGCCATGGTGGTGGCCGGCCTCATCGCCTGGCCGATCGGCAAGATCACCCTGCGCTTCCGCTCCGACTATCTCGCCATCGCCACCATCGGCGTCGCCGAGATCATCCGCCTGATCGCGCGGTCGGAGGAGTGGCTGACCAACTCGGCGCGCGGCCTGACCGGCCTGCCGCGCCCGTTCGGCGACCTGCCCTACCTCTATTCGCAGCTGGCCTACCTCGGCCTCGTGCTGGCCTGCGTCGTCGTCGCCTATCTGCTGGTCGAGCACCAGTTCCGCTCGCCCTGGGGGCGCATGATGCGCGCCATCCGCGACAACGAGACGGCGGCCGCCGCGCTCGGCAAGGACATCGCCTTCCGCCGCCTGCAGGCCTTCGTCTTCGGCGCCTGCCTGATGGGACTGGGCGGCGCGCTACTCGCCCACTTCAACCGCTCGATCACGCCGGAAGCCATCGATCCGATGATCGCCACCTTCCTGATCTGGATCATGCTGATCCTCGGCGGCTCCGGAAACAACCGCGGCGCCATCCTGGGCGCCGCCGTGGTGTGGATCATCTGGTCGATGACCGAGATCCTGACCGACCGCCTGCCGACGGAGATGGCCATTCAGGCCAAGTACATCCGCATGTTCCTGATCGGCCTGATGCTGCAGCTGGTGCTGAGGTTCCGGCCCGAAGGCCTGTTGCCGGAGGACCCGGCCCGCTACGCCGCCAGGCGCGACGCCAAGTGAACCGCCGGCGGCGGGAGCTGAGCGCCCCCGCCGCCACGCGGCCCGCGGTTGCCTACTCGATGTTGGAGACCATCTTCAGCGTGTTGCCCTCGACGCCGAAGAGGGCGTAGACGCCCGGCACGTCGCCGTTCTCGTCGAACTCGTGATCGCCGGCCGCACCCTGGTAGTTGATGTCACGGCCCTCGGCGATCAGTTGGCGCGCCTTCTCCCACTCGCCCGGCAGGATCACTTCACCCGGCGCCGAGGCGACCTCGCGCAGCGCCGCCGAGATCTTCGAACGGTCGGCCGCGCCGGCCTTCTCGATGGCCAGCGCCAGCAGGAAGGCCGCGTCGTAGGAGGTGGTGGCGTAGACCGCGCTCTCGTCGCCGCCCGCCGCCGTGTAGAGCTCGTTGAAACGATCCAGGCCGGCGGACTCCGCGCCGACCGGCGCCGAGGTGGTGAAGCCCTTCAGGTTGTCGGCGCCCAGCGCGTTGACCAGGGCATCGGTCTTCATGCCGTCGCCGCCGACGAACTTCTCGAAGAAGCCGTTCTCCAGGGCCTGGCGCAGGATGGTCATGCCGGCGCCGTCGCCGTAGTCGATCAGCACCAGGGTCTCGGCACCCTTCGAGGCGAGCTCGGCCAGTTCGGAGCGGTAGGAGGCCTTGCCGTCCTCGTGGGCCGAGAAGCCGGCGATCTCGCCGCCCTTGGCCTCGTACTCGGAACGGAAGGCATCGGCGAAGCCCTTGCCGTAGTCGTTGTTGAGATAGGCCACCGCCGCCTTGGTGGTGCCGTCGGCCAGCAGCTTGCGGGCCAGCGCCTGGCCCTGGTAGCTGTCGGACGGCGCGGTGCGGAACACCAGGTCGTTGTCCTGCAGGTTGGTCAGCTCCGGCGAGGTCGCCGAGGGCGAGATCAGCACCACGCCGGCAGGAATGGTGACGGTGTTGGCGGCGGCCAGCGTGGCCCCCGAGCAGTAGGGGCCGACCATGGCCACCACGCGCTCGACGTTCACCGCCTTGGTGGCGGCGTCGGTGCCGCCCTGCTGGCTGCAGGCCGAATCGCCGACCACGGCGACCAGCTTCTGTCCGCCGAGAATGCCGCCCTGGGCATTGACGTGCTCGACGGCCAGCTGCGAGGCCTGGATCATCGGCGGCGCCAGCGCGGCGATCGGGCCGGAGATACCCCCGACGAGGCCGATCTTCACCTCCTGCGCCAGCGCGGCGCCGGCCAGGGTGGTCGCGGCGAACAGCGAGGCCGCCGCCACGGTTCCGATTCTGCCGCCCGTCCGTCCGGACAACTTAAGTGACGAGAATGACATGGATATTTCCTTTCCGCAGAGTTACAGCGGCGCTGGGGCCGCCTTATAGGCCAGCGGCGGCCCAGGGTCCAGCACCGGCCCTGTTTTCATCTTCGTTGCGCGGAAGCGCCTCCCGCCGCGGCCTTGGCCGGCGGCGCCCCGTTCCTTGTTTGCAGGCGATCATATCACCGGCCCCGCGGCCGTGAAGCCCCTCCGCGCGAGGGGCGCCATGCGGATCGCGCAGGGGAGATTTGCGAGGCGCCGTCTAGTCGTGGCTGGCTAGTCGTGGCTGGCCGGCTCGACGCCCTGGGCGATGTCGATGGGCACGCCGGGGCTTGCCTTGGCGGTGCGGATGACCTGGATGGTCTTCACCGTCACCACGTGGGCGGCGGAGGTCAGCCGCTGGGTCAACTCGTTCTCGTGCGCCGTGTTGCGGGCCACCAGGCGCAGCACGAAGTCGTCGGGACCGCGGGCCATGTGGCACTCGCGCACCTCGGGCCAGCCGCCGACCAGCGCCTCGAAGCCGTTCAGCACCGACTCCGACTGGCTGTCGAGGCCGATCAGCGCGAAGAAGGTCACCTCGAAGCCCAGTTCCTCGGCGTCCAGGTCGGCGTGGTAGCCCTTGATGTAGCCGGCTTCCTCCAGGGCGCGCACGCGCCTGAGACAGGGCGGCGCGGAGATGCCGGCCCGGCGCGCCAGTTCCACGTTGGTGATCCGGCCATCTTCCTGCAGGTCCTGCAGTATCTGCAGGTCGATCCGGTCGAGCTTGACCCGGCGCATAGGTACCTCTGTGCCATCGAACATATCGCAACCGCCGACGCGGTCGCTGGGTAACAATATTACCCTGCGGCCTTCCGCTGGCAAGCCCCTCGCTTGTGCAAAACCGTCGCGGCGCCCCGCCCGGCGCCGCCGGCGGGCGGTTCGCGGGGCCGGCGATGGGGGCTTGCAGCCGCCGCGGGGCCCGCTCATAGTCCGGCCCGCGATGAGCGGACCCAAGACCTCCTCCTCCACCGACGCCGTCACCCCCGCCACCGAGGCCGAGCCCGCCGCCGATCCGCTCGCGGCGCTGAGCTGCTGGGTGGTGACCGACGGCAAGGCGGGCATGGAGATCCAGTGCCTCGGCCTCGCCGAAGCCCTCGACCTCGCGCCCGAGGTGAAGCGGGTCTCGGTGGGCAAGCCCTGGCGCTGGCTGCCGGCGCCGCTGATCCGCGACGCCCTCTCGACCCTCGGCCCCAAGGGCGATCGCCTGGCGCCGCCCTGGCCCGACCTCTGGATCGCCAGCGGACGCCAGACCGTGCCGCTGACCCGCGATATGCGCCGCCTCAGCGGCGGCAGGACCTTCACGGTGCAGATCCAGAACCCGGCCATCGACCCCGCCGCCGTCGACCTCATCGTCACGCCGGAGCACGACCGCCTGCGGGCACCCAACGTGCTGACCACCCGCGGCGCGCTGGGCCAGGTGACGCCGCAGCGCTTGGCGGAAGCGGCCGCGCGCTTCCGGGCGCGCTACGCCCACCTGCCGGCGCGGCGCGTCGGCGTGCTGATCGGCGGCGACAACAAGGTCTTCCGCCTCGATTCCCGCACCATGACCAGGCTGACCGAACGGCTCGCCTCGCTGGCGCGCGAGGGCTGGGGCCTGATGATCACCCCGTCGCGGCGCACTGGCCCGCGCAACGAGGAGATCCTGCGCCGCGGCCTCGCCGGACTGCCGGCGGAGATCTGGGACGGCGCCGGCGAGAACCCCTACTTCGGCATCCTCGGCCTCGCCGACCACATCGTGGTGACCGGCGATTCGGTGAACATGGTCTCCGAGGCCGCCGGCACCGGCAAACCGGTCCACGTCGTCCACCTGCAGGGCCGTGGGCCGAAGTTCGAGCGCTTCCATACCGCCCTTGAGGAAGCCGGCATCGCCCGGCCCTTCGACGGCACCCTGCCCGAGTGGTCCTACGCCCCCCTGGCCGAAACCCGGCGGGTCGCCGGGGAGATCCGCCGCCTGCTGCTGGAACGCCGCCGCGACGCTCGCGGCGGCGATTGACCTGGCTCATTTGATCTTTGCCCGGTCGGGGCATAAGTTCGGATCTTGAAGCTTAGTCGCCTGAGCACACCGCCGACCGCCGATCCCGGGACCAGCCGCTTGTCGAGCCTCGCCGCCGAAACCGCCCCCATCTCCCCGCACCTCGACCTGGAACGCTTCGAGGCAACGGCGCTGCAGCGCGCACCTTTCGATTTCCTCATCGTCCCCGGCTTCCTGAAGCACGCCGCGCTGCCGTCGGTCGAGCGCGATTTCCCGGAGATCGCCAGCGGCGGCAGCTTCCCGGCCACCAGCCTGAAGTGCGGCCCGGCCTTCACCGCCCTGCTGGACGAGCTGCAGGGCGCGGACGTTACCGCCGCCTTCGAGGCGAAGTTCGGCATCGACCTCAAGGGGCGGCCGACCATGGTGACCCTGCGCGGCCAGTCGCGCGCCAAGGACGGCGCCATCCACACCGACTCCAGGACCAAGCTGGTGACCGCCCTCATCTACCTGAACAGCGAATGGGAGTCCGACGGCGGACGCCTGCGCATGCTGAACGGTCCCGACGACCTGGAGGACTACGCCGCCGAGGTGCCGCCCGAGGCCGGCACCCTGGTCGCCTTCCGCTGCACGCCCGAGGCCTGGCACGGCCACAAGCCCTTCGTCGGCCGGCGCCGCTCCATCCAGCTCAACTGGCTGACCGACGAAGGCGTGCTGAAGCGCGAATTGAGGCGCCACGCCTTTTCCGCCTGGACCAAGAAGCTGCTGCGCTTCGGCCGCTGACGGCCCCCAACGAGAGAGCGAGTCCGAGTAGCCAATGGCCCTGAACATCGAGACCTTCAGCAACGCCAAGGGCGGCAACGCCTTCTTTAAGGCAATCGGCCACCCGCTGGCGGCGCGCCGGGCGGCGGAGCTGCTGCGCGATCTCGGCAAGGGGCCGGTCGCGGTCTACGACCCGCTCGGCTACGCGCGAGCCTTCGCGGAGATCTATGACGTCTCGGGCCTGGATATCGCCGCGGTCTTCGTGCAGGACCTCGAGGACATCGGCAGCGACATCCTGGGGCTTCAGGCGCAGCCGGTGACCGACCTGCCGGGCGCTAAGGCGACGACGGTGCTGGTCACCGCCTTCGACAGCGAACGCCTGGTCGCGCACATCCGCCACCTGCTGCCGGCGGGCGCCGAGGTGGTGAGCCTCGACGCGCTGCGCCTGCCGGACAGCATGCTGACCAACCGGCGCAACTACCTCGACAGCCTGAATTTCGCGACCAACCTGGTGTTCTTCCGCGACGGCGGCGGCCATCACACGCGCCTTGCCACTGCCAACTACTGGTCGTCCTACGGCGCCAAGGCGCCCGCGGCCTGGTGCTGTCTCATGAACGAGGACGGCGAGTCCCTCGCCGAGTGGACCGACGCCCTGCCCGGCGCCAACGCCAGCGTGGTGATCGACTCGAAAGACGTGCGCCAGCGCTTCGGCCTCAGCGACTTCACCGGCAGCCTGTTCCTGCACGTCTGCGGCGTCGCCGGCCACGACATCGTGAAATACGCCCTCGATACCTACGGCGACTCAGACGAGGTGCTGTCCTGCACCCACGATTCCAACTCCTGGCCTGCCGACCTCTACGCCGGCCTGCCGGCACCGCGCGAGGGCGAGCAGGTGCTGCTCTGGGTGCAGAACAGCCACCCGGCGCCGGTGCCCGCCGGCAGCGTCGGCATGAACCTCATGGGCGAGGACGACATCGCCTGGCTCGACCGCGAGATCCCGCCGTTCGGCACCCTCGCCATCGACACCGCCGACCTCCTGCCCGACGCGCGCTGGCCGCAGCAGATCGAGGTGCAGGCCGGCAAGCACTTCGTGCGCCCGCGCTACGAGGTCATCGCCAACGGCGCGGTGACCCCGCCGCGCCGCCGCATCGCGCATCCCAACGTGGAGCGCGTCGACCTGAAGCCCGACCCGCGCATTCCCGAGCTCTCCAACCTGCTGGGCAAGGGCTTCATTCTGCCGGCGCCGATCCTGCCGCGCGGGCGCTTCCGCTCGCTGGCGCTGCCGACGCCGATGTCGACCTGCCAGGCCAACCTGCCGGTCGCCCTGCTGGCCTACGACCCCGAGGGCCGCGAGATCGGCGCGAAGTCTCTCGGCAAGCTGCCGCGCAACCACGCGACCCTGGTCGATGCGGAGGATCTGCTCGATGGCGCGAAAACCGACTGGGGTCACATGGAACTGGTCTACGACTTTGCCGAGGGCGGCGAGGCCGACGGCTGGCTGCACGGCCTCTTCCGCTACGAGGACAAGACGTCAGGGCATGTCGCGGAGACCTCGTTCGGCGCGCACATCTTCAACGCGGTCCTCACCTACAAAGGCGAGCCGCAGTCGTACGCCGGACGCGCGCCGGGGCTCTCCACGCGCCTCTTCCTGTCGTTCGGCCCGGCGCCCTACACCGCGCTCTGCCACCTGATCTACCCGGCCTCGACGCCATGGCACGCCAGGAGCGACACGCACTTGCTGCTGCACGACAAGGACGGCGAGACGATCGCCGAACACGCCGTCGAGATCGCCTGCGGCGGCTCGCTGCTGTGGACGCCGTCGGACTACTTCTCCGCCGACGACATGAAAGCGGCAGGCCCGGAAGGCTACGTCATCATCCGCGACACCACCTGCCGCCTGTTCGGCTACCACGGCCTCGCCAACGGCGAAAAAGCCTTCTCCTTCGACCACATGTTCGGGTTTTAAAGCGAACTCCGACAGCTCAATCCAGCAGCACCCGGGCAACTGAGGCGCGGATGGTCTTCGACGCAGTGGCGGCACGCCAACTACGTTCTTTCACCAGCAGACCCCAGGCCTGCACCGAGCAGGCGGCCCAGAGGTAGTCGGCGGCTCTAGCCGCGGTCCAGCCCTTCGCCAGCGCGCCGTCCCGGGCGAGGCTTTCTGACAGTTCGCGAAAGCAGGCGAGCAGCGCCGCCATGCGGTCGGCCCAGGCGGTCGCCGCGTCCACGTCCGTCACGCGCAGGCGGATGAGGTCGCTGGCCACCGGATCGATCTTCGGCACATAGACAAACCAGGCTTTCAGGTAGGCATCCAACCGAGCTGCCGGATCCGGCAGCGCCAGAGCCTTGTTGAACTCCGCGAAGATGTCCTCACGCTCGTCGGCGCGGCGCACCAGGGCGACCAGCAGGCCGCCACGCGAGCCGAAGTGGACATAGACCGACTGGCGGGTCATGCCGACCGCGGCCGCAATCTCCGCCATGGAAACCGCAGCACCGCGCTCGACGAAGAGAGCCCAGGCGGCATCCAGCATCTCTTCGCGGCTGCGCGATGCGCGCTTTAAATTTGACACGTGTACAATTTCCAATATTTTACCTGTGTCAAATTACAGGAGCCCGGCATGAGCGACAATACAAACCTCGAAGCCTCCCTCGATCGCCTGATCGCCTGGTACGGCGAAGGCGCCAACGGCAGCGCCCCGACACGCGAGCAATGGAGTGCCCTCTTGCAGCGACCGCAGGATCGGCCGATCACACTCATCAACTTCTTCAAGATGCGCAGCGAGGCGATCTATCCCACCAGCGATCAACAGAAAACGACCAGCGGTGAGGAGGCTTTTGCGCGCTACGCCGAAGTCAGCGTGCCGACGGTCGAGAAGGTCGGCGGCAAGTTCCTGCTGCTCGCACCTTTCGAGTTCGCCTTCATGGGCCCCACAGAGGATTGGGACCTCGTCGCTATCGGCAGCTACCCCAACGTCGCGGCACTGTTGGCCCTACTGGAAGACGCCGACTACCGCACCGCCTATCCGCACCGCAGCGCCGCCCTGGCGCGCCAGAAAGTCATCGCCTGCGCGTCCTGACCGAGCGGCATAATGCATCGCGTGATCGAAAGCCCCCTACAAATTGGCCTGCATTGGCCCTAGATTGAGGCGAATCCACGCCCGAACATGCCAACAATCAGAGAGAGCCATCGATGCGATATCTGCACACCATGGTCCGCGTGAAGGACCTCGACGAGTCCCTCGACTTCTACTGCAACAAGCTGGGCCTCCAGGAGGTGCGGCGTATGGACAGCGACAAGGGCCGCTTCACCCTGGTGTTCCTGGCCGCGCCGAAGGACGTCGCCCAGGCCAAGGAGACGCAGGCGCCGCTGGTGGAGCTGACCTACAACTGGGATCCGGAGGATTACCAGGGCGGGCGCAACTTCGGCCACCTCGCCTACCGGGTCGACGACATCTACGCCGCCTGCCAGCGCCTGATGGACTCGGGCGTCACCATCAACCGCCCGCCGCGCGACGGCCACATGGCCTTCGTGCGCTCGCCAGACGGCATCTCCGTCGAACTGCTGCAGGAAGGCGACGCCCTGCCGCCCAAGGAGCCCTGGGCGTCGATGGAGAACACCGGCAGCTGGTGAACACCAACCAAAAGGCCCCCTCACCCAGCTGCGCCTAAGCTCGCCCTCCAGGCTCGCCAAGGCTTCGCAACCCTCTCCCGCGTTGGGGAGAGGGTTTACGTTATTGTACCCTCTCCCCTGGTGGGAGAGGGAGGGACCCGCGCAGCGGGAGGGTGAGGGGGGGCACTCGCTGTTGCCAAGCCACCTCTTTCACTGAACTTGGCAAGTCCCCGCACTTGAGATAGGGGAGCGGAGGGCCGCGCTCTGCGGCCCCCGTTCGTGAGAGGTTCCCCAAGTGCTGCGCCGAGGCATCATCGACTCCTGGCCGCTGTTCCTCGGCATGCTGCTGCTGATGATCAGCAACGGCCTGCTGGTCACGCTGCTCACCCTGCGCGCCACGGCCTACGGCTTCACGCAGACCGAGATCGCCTTCATGCAGGCGGCCTATCCGCTGGCCGCCCTCTTCGGCTGCCTCGCCGCGCCCCGCTTCGTCGCCCGGGTCGGCCACATCCGCTCCTTCGGGGCGCTGGCCTCGCTCTGCTCCGTCGCCGCGCTGGTCCATATGGTGACCTCCGATCCCTGGTCCTGGGCCGCCATGCGGGCGCTGGCCGGGTTCTGCTTTCCCGGCCTCTACGTGGTGGCGGAGTCCTGGCTCAACGGCCGCGCCGACAACCGCACCCGCGCCGCCCTGCTCTCCATCTACTTCATCACCCAGACCGGCGGCGCGGCGCTCGGGCAATTGCTGCTCGGCATCCCGGATCCGGCGGGCATCCTGCTCTTCGTCATCGTCTCGGTGCTGATCTCGCTGTCCCTGGTGCCGATGCTGCTGTCGGCCCAGCAGGGCCAGAGCTTCGAGGCGCCGGCGCGGCTCTCCGTGCGCGAACTCTTCCGCATCTCGCCGCTGGGGCTCTCGGTCGGCTTCCTCAACGGCATCTCCCAGGGCGCCTTCTACGTCGGCCTCGGCCTGTTCGGCGTCGCCATCGGCCTACCGGCCGGACAGGTCGGCCTGCTGGTGGCCGCCGGCACCCTGGGAGCGGTGCTGGGGCAGTTCCCGCTCGGCGCCCTCTCCGACCGCGTCGACCGCCGCCTGGTGATCGCCGGAGCCGCCGGGGTGGCGCTGCTCGTCTGTCTCGGCCTCGCCATGACCGCCGCCCGCCTCGCCGGCGGCCCCTGGCTCTACGCCGCGGTCGCCCTGGCCGGGGCCTTCATCCTGCCGCTCTACTCCCTCGGCGTCGCCCATACCAACGACCGCCTCGCGCCGGCACAAATGGTGGCGGCCTCCGGCGGCCTGGTGCTGGTGATGAACGTCGGCATCGTCCTCGGCCCGCCGGCCGGCGGCCTCGCCATGACCTACCTGGGGGCGCCGGCGCTGTTCGGCTGCCTGGCGCTGCTGCAGGGCGCGACGGTGCTGCTGACGCTCTACCGCCTGGTCGCCGGCGAGCGGCCGGCGGAGACCGGCACCGCCCTGCCGGTTGGCCACGCCGCCACCGCCGTCGCCAGCCGCCTCAATCCCGAGGCGCGCGAGGCGATGCCGGAAGCCGCGCCGGAGAACTGAGACCCGCTACTCCGCGACGCCGGCCTCGATCATGCCGGCCGCCATCTCGCGCGCGGCGGCGAAGTTTTCGGCGAGTCGAAGATTGTCGTGACTGCCGTCGAAGCCCATGCGGACGAGAACGTCCATCGGCTG
>JBHJOA010000076.1:0-4844 GCA_050330205.1 Kiloniellaceae bacterium | reverse complement strand
GCCGACAGGCGCCGGAGGCTCGCCGGGTCGAGGTTGAAGACGATCTGGGCATCGCCGCTTTCGGCCAGCAAGGTGCGCGTCTCGCCGCGGCCGGCCGCCAGGAACACCGTCCGCGCGATGGCCGGTGCCTCGCCCCAGTAGTCGTCGAAGCGCTCCAGCAGCAGCCGCTGCGGCGGCTCGACGGCGGCGATGCGGTAGGGGCCGGTGCCGACGATCTGCTGCACCTCGTCGTCGGGCCCGTAGGCGGCCGGGGCCAGGATCTGCGCCGAGCTGTGGGCCAGGAAGGCGAGCAGTGGCGAGAACGGCTGGCGCAGCGTGATGACCACTTCGGTGTCGCCGTTCGCCGCGATCGAGTCGATCGGCGCCTTGTCGAGGACGCCGGGCTTGCCCATCGCGACATTCAGCGCGTGGGCGACATCGCCGGCGGTCAGCGCGCTGCCGTCGTGGAATCTCACGTCGGGGCGAAGTTCGAAGCGCCAGACCTTGCCGTCGTCGCTGGAGGTCCAGGCGCGGGCCAGCGCCGGCTGCGGCCGGCCCGCCTCGTCGACCTCGACGAAGGTCTCGGCGACCTCCATGCGGGTGAAGGCATAGCCGATGACCGCGGGGTCGAATCCCTTGATCTCCCAGGGCGCCACCACGGTCAGCGCCGGCTCCTCGGCTCGGGAAAGCGACGCCGGAGACAACGGCAGGAACATCGCCGCCAGGGCGGCAGCCGCCCAGGCGCGCATGGCATTCTTCATAGCTTCCTCCACGAATTGAACGACCGCCCCACCCCCCGCAACGGGCCTGCGATCACCTGCTGAAACACAGACGTTATAACGTAACGTACGAGAATGTCACGCAATAACATGGTATTGCGGGTGTTTGGAAGGCACGCGCGGTTGGGCTGGCGGAAGACAGGCGCCGTGGCCCGGCGGCTGGCTGGATTGGAACGGGAAACATCGGCACACCCCTGTATTGGGGGCAAAGGCCGAGCGGATGCATGGCTGGCGGACGGCGTAGTCCGTCACGGATACCAAGCGAACCACCGGGACACCCCGCCCGAGGACGATCACGATGTCGCGGCAGGTCTCCTGGCTTGCGGGTTCTGGCTTGTCCGCCGCCTTCCCGGACCTGCAGGCCCAGTGGCGTGTTGACGGACGGCTATCCGCTTACAGTTGCGGGGGCAGCTTCGGCATTGCATTCCTGCAGCGGCAGGACAGCGCACCGAATTCCCTCTTAGCTCCCGGTCTTGCGACTCGGGAGACCGTGACACGGAACAGGCTGGAGAACATCGGATCGGGCGTCAAGCTGCCGCGTGCCTCGCAGTCTGACCTTTCGGTCTGCCCCCTCGGCCGTCAGCCCGCGCAGGGCGCGGGCGTTGTCCGGCCTCAGTGCCGCACGCTCTCCGAGAACACGTTCACCACCACCACGCCGGCGATGATCATGGCGAGGCCGACGATCGCCGGCAGGTCCAGCGACTGCTTGAACACGAAGACGCCGACCAGCGAGATCAGCACGATGCCGAGGCCGCTCCAGATCGCGTAGGCGATGCCGACCGGCATGGTCGTCAGCGTGATCGACAGCAGGTAGAAGGCGACGGCGTAGCTCGCCCCCATGCAGAGGGTCGGCACCAGCCGGGTCCACTGGTTGGTCTGCTGCAGGAACGAGGTGCCGATCACCTCGAAGACGATGGCCCCGAAGAGGGCGCCGTAGGTGACGAGAACGGGGTTCATGCGGTTTGCGGCTTTCTGCTCGGTTGGCTCAGGGGCAGGTCACAGGCGTTCGCAGCGGCGGTCCATAATGAGCTCCCAGCCGTCGCCGTTGTCGGCTTCCCAGACGGCGCGGAACTCGTCCGCGCCGGCGAAGCGGATCTCTTCGCGGACCCTGGCGGTGGAGCCGAGGCTGTGGCGCATCTCGCCTTCCAGGCGCAGCGAGTCCGCCGTCTCCCCGGCCACCTGCATCTCGATGGTGGCGTCGTAGGAGATCATCCGGCGCAGCGCCAGCGCCGCCGCGCCGCCGTCGCGCCAGCCGTCGAGCCAGACGTCGAGCAGGACGGCGCCGTTGTCCTCGACGATCTCGCCGACCAGGAAGGCGTCGCTGCGGCGGTAGGCCAGCGTCATGGCGATGTCGCGCGTGCCTTCCGCGGTGGTCTCCTGCACGCTGCAGGACCAGTCGCCGGCCAGGGTCTCCGCCAGGGGCGCCGCCGTGGCGCCTGGTGCCTGGAGACAGAACGCCGACAGCAGGACGGCGGCAAGAGTTGTCGGACGCATGATTTTTCCTCCCTCGGGGGTCGTCGATGGGGCGGCGACGATGTCTTCCGGGACGCGGTCTAGCTTCGCGGGCCCTGCGCCGTGAACCGCCCGACCAGGCGGTAGCGGTCGCCGGGGTGCAGCAGCCGCGCCCAGGTCACCGGCACCCCCGCCGACCAGGTCTGGCGGCGCAGCAGCAGGCAGGGCTGGCCCGGCTTCATCGCCAGCAGCGCGCGCTCCTCGGGCGCCGGCATCGCCGCCGTCACGATGTGCTCGGCCTCGCTGATCGGCGCGAGGTCCTGCAGGTAGCGGTGCGGCGTGGTGGCGGTGAAGTCCTGTTCCAGGTAGCCGGGCGCCGCCGCCGGGTTCACCCAGCGGTCCTCCAGCTGCACCGGCTGGCCGTTCTCCCGGTGCACGATCAGCGAATGGAACACGGCGTCGCCGCGCGCGAGGCCGAGCAACTTCGCATCCAGCGCGCGGGCGCGCTCGCGCCGCACGAAGCGCACCTCGGCGCTGTGGACGTGGCCGCGGGCGGCGATCTCCTCGGCGATGTTGCGGATCGCCAGCACTTCCGACTGCGGCTTGGGCGCGGCGACGAAGGTGCCGGCGCCCTGCACGCGGTCGAGCCAGCCCTCGGCCGTCAGCTCGCGCAGCGCGCGGTGGACCGTCATGCGGCTGACGGACTGCTCGCGGGTCAGTTCGTTCTCCGAGGGCACGCGCGTGCCCTCCGGCCAGTCGCCGGCCAGGATGCGGCCGACGATGTAGTCCTTCACCTGCTGGTAGAGCGGCGGGTCTGCGGGGGCGGAGTCGGCCATCGGTCGGGCGGGAACTTTCCTCGGGCGGCGGGTGCGGCGGGCTTGGCGTTGGGCTTGGCGTGACGCGCGCCGTCATCTATACCGGCTTGTATATACAACCCGAAGCCCGCGAGGAAGCCCGGATGGAGCCCTACCGTTTCAAGCAGGGCAGCCTGCCGCTGCTGGTGTCGATGCCGCATCCCGGCACCCACGTCCCGCCGGAGATCGCCGCGCGCTTCACCGCGGTCGCGAAGACGCTGCCCGACACCGACTGGCACATCCCGCGGCTCTACGACTTCCTGGCCGATCTCGACGTCTCGATCCTCGAGGCCACGCACTCGCGCTACGTCATCGATCTCAACCGCGCGCCTGACAACCGCGCGCTCTACGCCGGCGCCAGCAACACCGAGCTCTGTCCGCTGCAGACCTTCGACATGGAGGAGATCTATCTCGACGGCCGGCGCCCGGACGACGCCGAGGTGGCGGCGCGGCGCGAGACCTACTGGCAGCCCTACCACGACAGGCTCGCCGGGGAACTCGCGGCGATCAGGGCGCGTCACGGCTACGCCCTGCTGTGGGACGCGCATTCGATCCGCAGCCGGGTGCCGAGATTCTTCGAGGGGCGGCTGCCGGACCTCAACCTCGGCACCGCCGACGGCAAGGCCGCGGCGCCCGGCCTGCTCGACCTGCTGGTGGCGGTGGCGAAGGACGCCGGGGCGCTCGGCTACAGCCACGCCGCCAACGGCCGCTTCAAGGGCGGCTACATCACCCGCCGCCACGGCGACCCGGCCAACGGCGTCCACGCCGTGCAGCTCGAGCTCTCCGAGATCACCTACATGGACGAAGCCCCGCCCTTCGCCTTCCGCGACGACCTCGCCGCCAAGGTGCGCCCGGTCCTCTCCGGCCTCGTCCACGCCATGCTCGCCTGGGCCGAGGTGGAGTCCCCCTCACCCAGCTCCGTCTAAGTTCGCTGACGCTCACCAAGACTTCTCAACCCTCTCCCCGTTGGGGAGAGGGCAGAAAAAGAAAACCCTCGCCCCAACGGGGAGAGGGATGCGCAGCCTTGGCGAACCCGAAGGGTGAGCCTAGGCGGAGCTGGGTGAGGGGGAAGTCGCCGTCACCCGCCCCGCACCACCCTGCCGTCCTTGACCACCTTCCGGCAGGGGTTGTGGCCGATGCGGTAGGCCAGTTCGGCCGGGTGGGCGATGTCCCACAGTACGAAGTCGGCGGCCTTGCCCACCTCCAGGGTGCCGTGGCTGTCCTGCATGCCCAGCGCCCGGGCGCCGTTGCGGGTGATGCCGGCCAGCGCCTCCTCCGGGGTCAGGCGGAACAGGGTGCAGCCCATGTTCAGCATCAGGAGGATCGAGGTCGCCGGCGAGGAGCCGGGGTTGCAGTCGGTGGCCAGGGCGATCGGCACACCGGCCTTGCGCAGCGCCTCGACCGGCGGCAGGCGGGTCTCGCGCAGGAAGTAGAAGGCGCCCGGCAGCAGCACCGCGACCGAGCCCTTGCGGGCCATGGCCGTGATGCCTTCCTCGCAGCTGTACTCCAGGTGGTCGGCGGAGAGGCCGCCGAAGCGGGCGACCAGGCCGGCGCCCTTGGAATCGGAGAGCTGGTCGGCGTGCAGCTTCACCGGCAGGCCGAGCGACGCCGCCGCCTCGAACACACGGGCCACCTGCTCGGGGTAGAAGGCGATGCGCTCGCAGAAGGCGTCGACGGCGTCGGCGAGGCCCGAGGCCGCGACCGCGGGCAGGTCGGCGATCACGCTGTCGATGTAGGCCTCCGGCCGGCGGTCGTACTCCGGCGGGATGGCGTGGGCGCC
>JBHJOA010000075.1:0-73083 GCA_050330205.1 Kiloniellaceae bacterium | reverse complement strand
CAGACGGCTCGGTGAGCCCTCCCCGGGTCCTCCCGGCCGTCTTTCGGATGTTTATCCGTTCCTTGTAACGCCTCCCTGTTAAACTTGCCGCCGGGTTCGCCCGGCGGTTTTTTCTTTTGCGCCCTCGAAGTTATCCACAAGTATTTCTTGCGTCGGGCCGGCGCACCGGCGGGAGCCCCTTGCCGCCGCGATATCTTCATGCGTCGTGCATGCGCCGGTCACATTTCCGAAATGCCGGGAATCCGCCGATGACAGCGCTTCCCTCGCGGATTCCGGCTAACCTACCGGTGGTATTAACAATTCTCCACTTGACCCTTCGGAGCCACCTGCTAATGTTTCGCGCAGGCAAGTTGACAGGGTAGGACTCAAACAAGGGGAAGGGCCACGATCCTAAAGGATCGAAGGCCCTCCTTCAATTTTGGGTCCTTTTTCTTGCCGGCGATTCGCATCCGGCAGATTTCTAGACTCCTTCTAAAGTAATTGTTGCCGCCCTTGCTTCCGGCGGCGATGTCACTACTTTGTCCCGGGTTTGCGCCGGGACTGGCGCCGCGCCGGGGATTGCGGCCGCCGCAGCCGGCCCGCTTTCGTGTAATCTGCCGCTCCCGCCGCCCGGGCGGGAAGCTCCGAGCGAGAGGAGAGGCGCCGTGGCGGATCCCAAGTTCCTGAAGTTCGACACCCTGTCGTTGCACGCCGGCCAGCAGCCCGACCCGGCGACCGGCGCCCGCGCGGTGCCGATCTACCAGACGACCTCCTATGTCTTCCGCGACACCGACCAGGCCGCGGCGCTGTTCAACCTGGAGCGCGCCGGCCACATCTACAGCCGCATCTCCAATCCCACGGTGGCGGTGCTGGAAGAGCGCATCGCCGCGCTGGAGCACGGCGTCGCCGCCATCGCCACGGCCTCAGGCCACGCGGCGCTGCATCTCGCCGTCGTCACGCTGATGGGCCAGGGCGGTCACATCGTCGCCTCGTCGTCGCTCTACGGCGGCTCGATCAATCTCTTCACCCACACCCTGCCGCGCTTCGGCATCACCACGACCTTCGTCGATCCCCGCGACGTCGCGGCCTTCCGCGCGGCGATTCGTCCGCAGACGCGCCTGGTCTTCGCCGAGGGCCTCGGCAACCCGGGCCTCGAGGTGCTCGACATTCCGGCGGTGGCCGAGGTGGCGCACGCGGCGGAAATCCCGCTGCTGATCGACAGCACCTTCGCGACGCCCTGGCTTTGCCGCCCCATCGAATTCGGCGCCGACCTGGTGCTGCACTCGGCGACCAAGTGGCTGGGCGGCCACGGCCTCGCGCTCGGCGGCCTGCTGGTCGACGGCGGCCGCTTCGACTGGGAAGCCAGCGGCAGGTTCGACACCCTGACGGAGCCCTATGCCGGCTACCACGGCATCGACTTCGCCGAGGAGTTCGGCCCCCAGGCCTTCGCCATGCGCGCGCGCACCGAGGGGCTGCGCGACTTCGGCGCGGCGATGGCGCCGCAGAACGCCTTCTACATCCTGCAGGGCGTGGAAACGCTGCCGCTGCGCATGGAGCGCCACATGGCCAACACCCACAAGGTGCTGGACGTCCTGCAGGGCGAGGACGCGGTTTCCTGGGTGCTGCACCCGGACCTGCCGGATCATCCCGACCACGCGCTGGGGCGCAGGCTGATGCCCAGGGGCTGCGGCTCCATCGTCTCCTTCGGCGTGAAGGGCGGGCGCCAGGCGGGGGCGACGTTCATCGAGTCCTGCAAGCTCGCCTCGCATCTCGCCAACGTCGGCGATGCGAAGACCCTGGTGATCCATCCCGCCAGCACCACCCACCAGCAGATGTCCGCCGAGGAGTTGCGGCGCGCCGGCGTCGGCGAGGACATGGTCCGCCTCTCGGTCGGCCTGGAAGATCCCGACGACATCGTCGCCGACCTGCGCCAGGCCCTGCGAGCCTCGCAAAAGTCGGGCGCCGCGCGGAAGGACTGAGCGGAGCATGGAACTCACGATAGCGGGCCAGCGTGCCTACGCCGCAACCGGCGGGCGCGCCTTCGACCCCGACATCCCGCTGGTCGTCTTTCTGCACGGCGCCGGTCTCGACCACACGGTCTGGGCCTTGCCGGCGCGCTACTTCGCCCACCGCGACCGCGCGGTGCTCGCCGTCGACCTGCCGGGCCACGGCAAGTCGGGCGGCGCGCCGCTCGACTCCATCGCCGCGCTGGCCGACTGGGTGGCGAAGCTGCTCGACGAGACCGGCGTGGAGAAGGCGGCCCTGGCCGGCCATTCCATGGGCGCCCTCGTCGCGCTGGAGGCGGCGGCGCGGCATCCGGGCCGCGTGCGGGCGCTGGCGCTGCTGGGCGCGGCGCCGAAGATGCCGGTGCATCCCGACCTGCTGGCAGCCGCGGCGGCCGACGACCACGCCGCCTTCGACCTCATGACCTCGTGGAGTTACGGGCCTGCGGGCCAACTCGGCGGCGCGCGGGTGCCGGGCGCCTGGCTGATGGGCGGCGGCGAACGCCTGCTGGAGCGCGTGCGCCCCGGCGTGCTGGCGGCCGACCTTGCCGCCTGCAATGCCTATGACGCGGGAATGGAGAGCGCCGCCAAGGTGGCCTGCCCCTCGCTGGTGATCATGGGCGCCGAGGACCGCATGACGCCGGCGCAAGCGGGTGAAAAGCTGGCCGCCGTCATCCCCGGCGCGCGCTCGATCGTCATCCCCGCCTGCGGCCACATGATGCTGGCCGAGAAGCCCGACGAAACCCTCGATGCGTTGAAGACGATCCTGTAGACCGATGACCGACGGCACACCCGAAACCCCAGTACCGGAAACCAGGGACCGCTTCCCGCACTTCCTCACCATCCCGACGCGCTGGATGGACAACGACATCTACGGCCACGTGAACAACGTGGTCTACTACGCGTACTTCGACACGGTGATCAACGAGTACCTGATCCGCGAAGGCGGGCTCGATATCCACAATGGAACGGTGATCGGCGTCTGCGCCGAGAGTTCCTGCAGCTACAAGGCCGCCTTCGCGTTTCCCGAAGCGGTCGAGGCGGGGCTGCGTGTCGGACATCTCGGCAATCGCTCGGTGCGCTACGAGATCGGCCTGTTCAAGGCTGGCCGAGAGGAGGCCGCCGCACTCGGCAGCTTCGTGCATGTCTTCGTGGAGCGCGCGACCATGAAGGCGGTGCCGATTCCCGACGGGTTGCGCAAGGCGCTGGAGAAGCTGCAGGGGTAGCCAAAGGCGTTTGCCACATAAAGGCTGTCGTCCCGGCACTTGTTGCCGGGACCCAATGCCTTCAACGCATCATGGATTTCAGCAAACCTTGGACACGGCATCGCCGCTGGCTGATGCCAATGGATCCCGGGGACACGCCCCGGGATGACAGTGGAGTGGTGGGCGATGGAGCGACTCACTCCGCCGCCAGCCGGTCCAGCCGCAAGCGGTCGCGATTGTCGGTGAGGCGGTAGACGCCGACGAAGACGGCGGTGACGGCGCCGAGCGTGGTGCCGCCGGCGATCATGAACATGATCAGCAGCTGGTACTTCACGGCTTCCAGGGGCTCGACGCCGGCGAGGATCTGGCCGGTCATCATGCCGGGCAGGGAGACGAGACCGGTGGCGGCCAGCGAGTTGATGATCGGCATCAGGGCGGTGGTGAGCGCCTGGCGCGTCACCGGCAGCAGGGCGGTGCGCCGGGTGGCGCCGAGGCAGAGCAGCGCCTCGATGCCCGGGCGCTGCTGGCGCGCGCCCTCGGTGAGGCGCTGCAGGCCGAGGGCGATGCCGGTCATGGTGTTGCCGAGGATCATGCCGAGCAGCGGCAGGGCATAGCGCGGGTCGTACCAGGGCTCCGGCTTGACCGCCGTCGTCAGCGCGAAGACGGTGACCAGCGCCGCGGCCATCAGCATGGCCGAGGTGCCGATGCCGTAGGCCCACCAGGCCTCGAATCCGCGCTCCTGGCGGGCCATGATCTCGCGCCCGGCGAAGAGCACCATGACGAGCGCGGCGAGCCCGGTCCACAGCGGCGACACCAGCTCGAAGAGCTTGGTCAGGACCAGCCCGACCAGCGCCAGTTGCAGGGCGCAGCGCAGCCCGGCGAAGAGGAGCTTGCGCTCGATGCGCAGCTGCAGCAGCAGCGACAGCGCCGCCACCGCGACCAGCAGCAGGGCGGCCAGGCCCAGATCCCAATAGTCGAGGCGGATGTAGTTCATCGTCTCTCCGCCGCCTCCACCACGGCCTCGCGCAGGCGGCCGCGGTCGATCCAGAACTGGCGGTCGGCGACGCGCTCGGCCTGGCGTTTGTCGTGGGTCACCCAGAACAGGGCGAGGCCGTTGGACTGCTTCTCGCGCAGCAGGGCCTCGACGGCGGCCGTCGACTCGTCGTCCAGCGCCCCGGTCGGCTCGTCGAGCAGCAGCACCTCCGGCCGGTGCTCCAGCGCGCGAAGCAGGGCGAGGCGCTGGCGCTCGCCGGTCGAGAGCTGGCTGACCCGGCGCCCCGCCGCTTCGGGCGAGATCTTGAGGCGGCGCGCCGGGCCAGCCTGGCTGTCCCAGTCCTGGAAGTGGTCGCCGAGGCGCTCCGACCACCAGCCAGGCTCGGCGGCTACGTAGCCGACCCGCCGGCGCCACTGCGGCGCCGGAATTCTTTCGCGCGGCGTGCCGTCGAGCAGCACCTCGCCCTCGTTGGGGTCGAGGTCGGCCAGGGCGCGCAGCAGTAGCGTCTTGCCGGCACCCGAGGGCCCGCGCAGGGCGATGCATTCGCCGGCGGCCAGCTCGAAGGAGGTCGGCTCCAGGCCGGGGCGCACGAGGTTCCTGACGGTGAGCATGGAGCCCCGAGATTACGTCATCGCCGCCGGACTGTCGCCAGCTTGCTGCATTCAGCCTATCATCGGAGTCGAGAAGCGCAGGGGACTCCAAGGTGTTGCGTCAGTCGGCGGTATGGCAGCTCGCCATCGCCCAGACCATCGTCTGGGCGGGCCTCTTCTATGCCTTCCCGGCGCTGTTCCTGCGCTGGGAAACCGAGTTCGGCTGGGCCAAGGCGGAACTGACCGGCGCGCTCACCCTGTCGATCGGCCTCTCGGCGGTGTTCTCGCCGTTGGCCGGCCGCCTCATCGACCGCGGCCTCGGTCCGCGGGTGCTGGCCGGCGGCGCGCTGGCCGGCGGCCTCTGCATCGGCCTCGTCGGCCTGGTGCAGTCGCTCTGGCAGTTCTACCTGCTGTGGTGCCTGATCGGCGTCGCCACCGCCTTCTGCCTCTACGATGCCTGCTTCGCGGTGGTGGTGCGCGCGACCGGCAGCGAGGCGCGGCGGCCGATCACCCTCATCACCCTGGTCGCGGGGCTGGCCGGCACGCTGTCCTTTCCGCTCGCCCACGGCGTCGCCGAGGCCTTCGGCTGGCGCGCCAGCTGCCTCGCCTTCGCGCTGCTGGTCGGCGTGGTCGCACTGCCGCTGATGTGGCGCGGGGCCTGCCGCATGGAGGCGGCGGCCGCGGCCTCGGAGACTCCCTCCGACGGTGGCGACGGCGTTCCCCCCGCGCCCGCCTTCCTGCGTCGGCCCGCGTTCTGGCTGCTGGCGATCGGCTTCGCGCTGCTCGGCCTCAACCACTCGACCATCCTCAACCATTTTCTGCCGATGCTGGACGAGCGTGGCATTCCGGCCGGCATGGCGGTCTTCGCCGCCGCGATGATCGGGCCGATGCAGGTGGCCGGGCGCCTCGGCATGATGGCGGTGGAACGCCACGTCTCCAACCGCGGCATCACCGTTGCCTGCTTCCTGTCGGTCTGCCTGGCGACGCTGGCGCTGATCTCCGCCTCGCTGGTGCCGATGATGCTGGTGCCCTTCGTCATCCTGCAGGGCAGCGGCCACGGCGTGACCAGCATCATGCGGCCGGTGGTCATCGGCGAGATCCTGGGCCGTGCCAACTTCGGGGCGATTAGCGGCAGCCAGGCGATGATCTTCAAACTCACCATGGCGATCGCGCCCTTCGTCGGCGCGCTGCTGTGGGAACTCGGCAGCTACGATCTCGTGCTGGTCACCATGCTGGTGGCGGCCCTGGCGGGCCTCGGCCTGTTCCTGCTGGCTTCGCGGGCGAAATCCGGGCTGGAAACGTGACCGGCCGGGCGACGGGGCCGCCCGGCCGGTATCTTCAGGTCATGAATCCGTCAGGGACGGGACGGGAAGGCGGCCGCGTCAGGCCGCCTCGTTCTCGATCACCTTCGACGGCTTCGCGCCGCCGTTGATGGCGATGGTCCGCGGCTTCATGGCCTCGGGGATCTCGCGCGCCAGCTCGACCGAGAGCAGGCCGTTCTCCAGCTTGGCGCCGGTCACCTTGATGTGGTCGGCGAGGTCGAAACGGCGCTCGAAGGCGCGGTTGGCGATGCCGCGATGCAGGAAGGTCACCTCGTCTTCCGCCTTCTCCTTCTTGCCGGAGATGACGAGGGTGTTTTCCTTCGCGGTGATGTCGAGGTCGCCCTCGGCGAAGCCGGCGACCGCCATCACGATGCGGTAGGCGTCGTCGCTGACCTTCTCGATGTTGTAGGGCGGATAGCTGTACGCGCTCTCTTCGACGCGGCTGGCCGAATCGAGGGTCTTCACGAGGCGGTCGAAGCCGACGGAGGCGCGGTAGAGCGGGGAAAGATCGATGCTGCGCATGTCCATATTCTCCTTTGAGCAACATGGTTCAGGTCATGGGGCCCACCGGACGGTCAGACCCTCGCTTGCGTGCCGCCTTCTGGCGGGAACCCTGCGAATGGCATTCCCAGGCGACAAGCCGTATATGGCGGCACCGGGAGCGGTTTCAAGATCGCCGGCGGCGGCCGGGAATAGGATAAAAAACCTTTCTCGATGCCACCCGTCCGGGGATGGAATTCCCAGGGCCAAGGGATTATTAAGCCGGGGGCGGCTAGACTGCCCGCTTCACCCGCCGGGACGGCCCGATCTCCCGAAGACCCAGGCTATTCGACGCGCGAGATTTCAGGTTTGAGCGATAACACCGTCGCCTTTTTCGACAGCACCTTCGAGGAGGCCCTGGCGCTGACCCGCGAGGCGCGCGACTACCTCACCCACGGGGAGCCGCGCGAGCGCGAGCGGATGACGCCCAACGACCGCATGCTGGCGAGCTGCGAGGCGATGCGGCTGACCTCGCGGCTGACCCAGGTGATGGCTTGGCTGCTGGTGCAGAAGGCGGTCTATGCCGGGGAGATGACCCGCGAGGAGGCGAGGGCCTCGGAGTTCCGCCTCGCCGGCAAGTCGGTCTGCGAGGAGACCAAGCCGCCGGTCGACGGCACCCTGCAGCCGAGGCTGGCCGAGTTGCTCGAACGCTCCCACCACCTCTACCAGCGTGTCTCCCGCCTCGACGCCCTGCAGGACGCGCCGGCGCGCATGGCGAGGTAGGCGGGCCGCCCGGCAGGCGGACAAGACAAAAGGGCGGCAAATCTGCCGCCCTTTGCGTCTTCGCGATGGCGCCGGCGTGGGGCCGGCGGCCGAAATCTACTGCTTCAGGCCGAAGCCGCCGAAGCGCTTGTTGAACTTCGCCACCTGACCGCCGCTGTCGACCAGGCGATGCTCGCCGGTCCAGGCCGGGTGCGTCTTGGGGTCGATGTCCAGGCGCATGGTGGCGCCCTCCTTCCCGAAGGTGGAGCGCGTCTTGAACTCGCTACCGTCGGTCATCACGATGGTGATCTCGTGGTAGTCGGGATGGATGTCTTTTTTCATGGCTTCGATCCTTTAGAGCGCCGCGCTGTATACCCGAGACCGCCGGGCGGTGCAAGTCCCCGTTCTTCCCGCCGCCGGCATCGGCCGCGTCGCAGAAAACCCATGTATCTCAAAGGCTTCACGAGGCCGGGCCGCGCCGGCGGCAAGGTTGCACTTTACGCAACGCCCGGCACGCTTCTGGGTTCGCCATTCCCGCCGGCAGGCGCTATCTTCGGCCCGCCCCGCAAGCGAGCGTGGGGCCGGAAGGGATTGATTCAATGCGGATGTCTTCGGCGGCGCCGGTGCCGCTCAGCGACGAGGCCCGGGCCCGCGGCAGCCTGAAGCTGCTGGCCGAGCTGTGGCGCTTCGTGCGGCCCTACGGCCCGCAGCTGGCCGGCGCCCTGATCGCGCTGGTGGTCGCCGCCGGTACCGTGCTGGGCCTGGGCATCGGCCTGCGCCGGCTGGTCGACGAGGGCTTTTCCGGCGGCAACGTGGCAATGCTGAACCAGGCCGTGCTGGTGCTGTTCGGCGTGGTGATCCTGCTGGCCCTGGCTACCTACACCCGCTTCTTCCTGGTCTCCTGGATCGGCGAGCGGGTGGTCGCCGACATCCGCCGCCGGGTGTTCGATCACATCCTGACGCTGTCGCCGGCCTACTACGAGCTGACGCGCACCGGCGAGGTGCTGTCGCGCCTGACCACCGACACCACGCTGCTGCAGACCGTGGTCGGCTCCTCGGTCTCCATCGCCCTGCGCAATTTCCTGCTGATGATCGGCGGCACGGTGCTGCTGGTCATCACCTCGCCGAAGCTGACCGCCCTGGTGTTCCTGGTGGTGCCGCTGGTGCTGCTGCCGATCCTCACCTACGGCCGCCGCGTGCGCCGCCTCAGCCGCAGCAGCCAGGACCGCGTCGCCGACCTCGGCGTCTACGCCGGCGAGGCGCTGGACGCGATCCGCACGGTACAGGCCTTCGTGCACGAGGCGGAGGACCGGCGCCGCTTTGCCAACTACGTCGAGGCGGCTTTCGAGGTCGCCCGCCGGCGCGTCGCGGCACGGGCCATGCTGACCGCCGTGGTGATCGTGCTGGTGTTCGGCGCGGTCAGCGTCATCTTGTGGATCGGCGGCCACGACGTGCTGAGCGGCCGCATCACCGCCGGCGAGCTGTCGGCCTTCGTGTTCTACGCCATCGTGGTGGCCGGCGCGGTCGGCGCCTTCTCGGAGGTGATCGGCGATCTGCAGCGCGCCGCCGGTGCCACCGAGCGCCTGCTCGACCTGCTGGCGGTGGCACCGGAGATCACCGGGCCGGCCGAACCGCGCGCCCTGCCGCAGCCGCCGCGCGGCGCCGTGGCTTTCGAGGAGGTGGTTTTCCACTATCCTTCCCGGCCCGAACGCTCGGCCCTTCAGGGCCTCAGCTTCGCCGTCGAGCCGGGCGAGAAGGTCGCCATCGTCGGCCCTTCGGGCGCCGGCAAGACGACGGTCTTCCAACTGCTGTTGCGCTTTTACGATCCGCAGTCCGGCAGCATCCGCTTCGACGGCGTGGCGCTGCCGGAGGCCGACCCCGCCGCCTTGCGGGCGCGCATCGGCCTGGTGCCGCAGGAGCCGGTGGTGTTCTCGGCCAACGCCTGGGAGAACATCCGCTACGGCCGCCCGCAGGCGAGCGACGACGAGGTGCGCGCGGCGGCCGAGGCGGCCGGGGCGCTGGACTTCATCGAACAGCTGCCCGCCGGCTTCGACACCTATCTCGGCGAAAAGGGCGTGCGGCTGTCCGGCGGCCAGCGCCAGCGCCTCGCCATCGCCCGCGCCATCCTCAAGGACCCG
Source organism: Kiloniellaceae bacterium (assembly GCA_050330205.1). Lineage (GTDB taxonomy): Bacteria > Pseudomonadota > Alphaproteobacteria > Kiloniellales > Kiloniellaceae > Pelagibius. The sequence goes on along the minus strand of JBHJOA010000075.1, from coordinate 63,610 downwards.
CCGCTGCTGCTGCTCGACGAGGCCACCTCGTCGCTGGATGCCGAGAGCGAGCGGGTGGTGCAGCAGGCGCTCGACCGCCTGATGTCGGGCCGCAGCACGCTGGTCATCGCCCACCGCCTCGCCACGGTGCTGAAGGCCGACCGCATCCTGGTGATCGACCAGGGCCGCCTGGTCGAAAGCGGGCGGCACGCCGACCTGGTCGCCGCCGGCGGCCTCTACGCCCACCTCGCGGCCCTGCAGTTCGATCAGGCGACGTTACTCGGCGGCGAGGAGCAGGCCGGTGCACGCGCGTCGGGGAGCAGGTCCTAGGCGCATCTCTCTTGCCACAGTCACGATGTCGTGCCGGCACTTGATGCCGGCACCCATTGGCTGCGCCGCCGCGCTTTCGGGCGCCCGGACTGCAAAGGTCTCGGCATGCGGAAGCGGCATTGGACCCCGGGGACAAGCCTTACGATATTCACACATCTCATGCGGCGCGCGCAGAGAGGCGGTTCGACAGCGATCCGGCACAGAGCGCGCAGGTTGGCTGCCATCCCCAAGATTGTCACCCGCGGGCTTGTCCCGCGGGTCCATGGGAGAGGCCAGGCGCCAAGCGGCGCCATGGATCCTCGCGACGAGCGCGAGGATGACAGGAGAGCAGGTGGAATCGCCAGTGCGCTGACCGCAGACGATGTGTGAATCCAGCAGGGACAAGCCCCGACACGCGATGAAGTCGTCCCGGTCAGCGCTCCGTGAGCTTGAATTCGATGCGGCGGTTGCGGCGGTAGGCGATCTCGTCGCCGCCGGTGTCGAGGGGCTGGAACTCGCCGAAGCCGGTGGCCGCCAGGCGCTGCGGGGGAATGCCCTGGTCGACCAGGAACTTCACCACCGAGACGGCGCGCGCCGTCGACAGTTCCCAGTTCGACGGGAAGGCGAAGGTGCTGATCGGCTGGCGATCGGTGTGACCGTCGACGCGCAGCACCCAGTCCAGTTCGTCGGGAATGGTGGCGGCGATCTCCTTCAGGGTGCTGGCGAGCTGGGCCAGCTGGTCGCGGCCCTCGTCGGCGATGCTCGCCTGACCGCTGGCAAAGAGAATCTCCGACTGGAACACGAAGCGGTCGCCGACGATGCGGATGTCCTGGCGGTCGCCGAGAATCTCCCGCAGCCGCCCGAAGAACTCCGAGCGGTAGCGCGCCAGCTCCTGCACCTTGCTGGCCAGGGCGACGTTGAGGCGCCTGCCGAGATCGGCGATCTGCACTTCCTGCTCCTTCGATCTTTCCTCGGAAAGCTCCAACGCGTCGGAGAGCCGCGCCAGCTGCTCGCGCAGCGCCGCCAGCTGGCGGTTCAGCAGGGTCACCTGGATCTGCGCCTCGGCGGAGAGTTCGCGCTCCTCGGCAAGCGCCCGGCGCTCGCCTTCCAGCTCGCCCTCCGAGGCCCGCAGCCGTTCCACCAGGTCGTCGCGCAGCGACTTCAGGATGGCGAGTTCGGCGAGCTGCGCCTCGATCTTATCCCTGTCGGCGTCGATGGTGGCGTAGGCGTCTTCCAGTTCCGCCTTGCCGGCGGCGATGGCGGCCAGCGCTTCCTCCAGCCTCTGCTGCTCGACCTCGAGCCGCGCCAGGGCGGTGTTCAGCCGGCTGCGCGCCTCGTCCACCTCGCTCTCGCGTTCCGCCAGCGCCTGCCGGGTCTGCTGCAGTTCGGAGCGCGTCTCGGCGAGGGACTCCTCGCTGCTGCCGAGCAGGCCGGCCAGGCGCTCGCGCTCGTCCTGCTCCCGCGACACCAGGGCGGCGAGGCGGTCGCGCTCGTCGGCCAGGGCGGCCAGCTGGTTGGCCAGGGACTCGCGCTCCTCGGAGAGGGCGGCCAGCTGACCGGTCAGCGATTCCCGCGACGCCAGCGAAGACTGCAGCTCGGCGGAGAGCTGTTCGACGTTCACCCTCAGCTCGACGTTGGCGCCGCGCTCCAGCGCCAGCAGCTCGGCGAGTTCGTTGATCTCCGTCTCCAGCCGCGTCAGCGCCTCGTCCTTGCCGGTGAGCGCGACCGAGAGGAAGAACTGCGCGACCATGAAGACCATGAGGACGAAGATCACCACCAGCAGCAGGGTGGCGAGGCCGTCGACGAAGCCCGGCCAGATATTGATCGAGCGGCGCGAACCGCCCCGGCCCAGGGCATACATGGATCAGTTCTCTTCGGCCATGGCGGCGAGCGTGCGGGTGAGCAGACGGATTTCGCTGCGCAGTTCCTCCACCGCGCTGTCGCGGCCGTGCGCGAGGTCGGCGGACATGCGCTCCAGGCGCAGGTCGAGATTGCGGATGTGGCCCTTGGTCGCCTTGTCGAGGCCGCCTTCCTGGCTGCCGTCGGCGATCTTCGTCAGCAGCGACTTCAGGCTCGCCTGGGTCTCGGCGATCGACAGCATCACCGACTGCTCGGTGCGCATGTGGTCGGTCAGGCTGCTGAGCCGCTCGGTCAGCGCCGAGAGGTTCTGGTTGACGGCGGCGCGGTCCTCTTCGCCGCGCGCAACGGTGCGCTGCAGTTGCTCGAGGCTGTCGGCGGTCTTTTCCAGCAGGGCGTGCACGTAGGCGGAGACCGGCTGCTCGCCCTCGCCGGTGAAGCCGCCGCCGCTGGACAGCTTGGTCACGCTGGACAGCCACTCTTCCAGTTCGTTGAGGAAGCGGTTGTGGGCCTGTCCCGAACTGAGTTCGAGAAAGCCGAGCACCAGCGAGCCGGCGAGGCCGAACAGCGAGGAGCTGAAGGCCGTGCCCATGCCGCCGAGCGGCGCCTGCAGGCCGCCCCGCAGTTCCTCGAAGAGCGCGACGGCGTCGCCGCTGCCGCCGGACAGGCTGCCGATGGTGGTGCCCACCGCGTTCACCGTTTCCAGCAGCCCCCAGAAGGTTCCGAGCAGGCCGAGGAAAATCAGCAGCCCGATGACGTAGCGCGAGATCTCGTGCGACTCGTCGATGCGGGCGTGAATGGTGTCGAGCAGGCTGCGCATCGACATGGTGGAAAGGCTGAGGCGGCCGGCGCGGTCGCCGATCATGGTCACCATCGGCCCGAGCAGGCGCGGCGGCGTGTCCTGCGACAGGGTGCCGGGGAAGACGAGGCCGCCGCGGCTCTCGCGGCGCAGGGTCTCCAGCCAGTAGATCTCCCTGCGCAGCCCCAGCACCTGCACGAAGCTGTAGGCGATGCCGATCAGCAGGATCAGGAGGATCAGACCGTTCAGCCAGACATTGGCGAGGAAAGCGTCCTGGAGCTGCGGGGCGATGACGGCGGCGGCGATCACCACGGCGACCAGAAACACCACCATTCGTATAAGATAGGTCTGCAGGAAGGACATGCGGGCGGTCTTATCCTCGGGTGCGCTGCGCTGAGGCGGCGATCATAAGACAGATTCTCCCACGCCGCGACCGGTGCGGCCGGGAATCCGCCTAGAGGCTCACACCCTAAGGGTTAGCTGCCAATCGGCTTGATGTCGACCCGATTCGCGGGGCCGCCTTCGGCGCGGTCGCCCAGCGAGCGCACCTGAATGCGGCCGGAGGCGATGCCAGCGTCGATGAGGAAGCTGCGCACCTTCAGCGCCCGCGACAGCGCCAGCTTGCGGGCCTGGTCTTCCGAACCATCCGGACCGCTGGCAAAGCCCAGCACCTGAATCCACTCTTCGTTGCTGTGCATGACGTTGGCAAGGGCGTGCAGTTCGGCCGTCGTCTCCGCCGTCAGTTCGGCCGAGTCGACCTCGAAGAGGAAGGTCATGTCCTCCAGGCCGTCGCCGACGGCGAGACTCGCGGTCTGCAGGGCGGCGACCGGCTCCGGCTCGGGTGCGCGGGTGGCGGTGTCGCCGCCGCTGGCCGGCGGCAGCAGGCTGACCGGAGCGTCGCCGGGCGCCGCGGCGGGTTGTTCGGCCGGGCTCACCGGCGCCGCCACTTCGGCGCTGCTGACCGGCGCCGCCACTTCGGCGCTGCCGACCGGCGCGGGCGCCGGCGCAGGCTCGGCGGCCGGCATCGCCGCGACCTCGGTCATCGGCTCGGCCGGGACCGCGGCCACGGGCTCTGCCTCGGTCGGGGCCTCGGCCATGGACTCCGGCTCGACCGGCGCCATCGGCGGCAGCTCGGCGACCTCCGGCTGCTCCGGGGCCTGGAATTCGGGAGACTGGAATTCGCTGTGCTGGAACTCGGGCGCCAGGGCTGCCGGGTCGGCGTCGACCGGGGCCTGCTGGATTCCGGCCAGCATCTCGGCCGGCACCTCGGGCTTCTTAGGCGCCGGCTGGGGCACCGGCTGCGGCGGCCGCTGCAGGGTGAGCACCGGGGCGTTGCCGTAAGCGGCGTCCGGATCGGCCGGCGGCAGCTGGTCCATGAACACCAGCACGCTGTCGCCGTCGCCACCGCTCATGCCGTCGTCCAGGGGGATCAGCAGCTGCGAGCGCGGCTCCGGGCCGCCTGCAAAGGCGTTGCCCAGGGCTTCCTTGCGGGCGGCCTGGTTGTCGACCGTGCCGGCGAAGCCGGGCGCCAAGGTGCTGCTGGGCTCCTGCAGCGGCGGAAACAGCAGGGTGCCGGGGCGGGTCACCACGTAATTGCCGCTGCCGTAGGTCGGAAAGGTGAGGTCGCCGGGCGCCGAGCCGATCGGGGCGCGGGCCGGGGCGCCGGCCGGGGAATCCGGCGACAGCGGCACCAGCGTCGGCGGCGGCGATACCGGCGCCATCGGCGCATAGGGGGCCGCCTCCGGGCCTGGGCCGAGGCTGTTCAGCACGTCGTTGTTGATGAAGATTCCGGAGCGCGACTGGGCCCCGGCCCCGGGGGCCAGGGCCGGCGCCAGGGTGAGGGCCAGCGCCAGGGCACCGGCGCCCGCCACGGCGGAACCCCGCCGGATCCGGCGGCTTGCGGGCCGATGTTCGGCGGCTTGGCGGCCGTGCGCTGCGATTGTGCTCATGAGCCCCTAATACCCCAATTTCCCAGGCTAACCGCTATGGTTAACACTATGCTGCTCGCGGCCCGGGAACAACCTGCTTTGCAGGCGGTCAAAGGCGCGAGGGCGGCTCAGGAGGCTGGCCGCCAGGGTCGTATTATTGGCCCTTTTGGTTACTTAAAGGTTTGCGCAGCATCTTCATCAGGTCGCTGTGGATGACATTGTTGCTGGCCAGGATGCTGGGACTGGCCAGGGTGAGGTCCCTTCCGTTCATTTCGCTGACGTAGCCGCCAGCCTCGCGGACCAGGATCAGGCCGGCCGCGATGTCCCAGGGGGATAGTCCGCGCTCCCAGAAGCCGTCGAAACGGCCCGCCGCCACGTAGGCGAGGTCGAGGGCGGCCGCGCCCCAACGGCGGATTCCCGCGGTTTCGGCCATCACGGCGTCGATTTCGCCGAGAAATTGCGGGCGGTCGCCCTTGCCGGCGAAGGGGGCGCCGGTGGCGACCAGGCACTCGTTCAGGCGGTTTCGCGCGGAAACCCGCAGGCGGCGGTCGTTGTGGAAGGCGCCCTGGCCCTTCTCGGCGAAGAAGATCTCGTCCTTGATCGGGTCGTAGACCAGTCCGGCGACGATGGCGCCGTGCTCCTCCAGGGCGATGGAAATGGCGAAATGCGGCAGGCCGTGCAGGAAATTGCTGGTGCCGTCCAGGGGATCGACGATCCAGCGCCGCCCGCTGTCGTCGCTGGCCGGGATCTCCGCGGACTCCTCCATCAGGAAGCCGTAGCCGGGGCGGGCCTTCTGCAGTTCCTGCCGGATGGCCTTCTCGGCCTTGTGGTCGGCGGTGGAGACGAAGTCGGCCGGGCCCTTGCGGGAGACCTGCAGGTTCTCGACCTCTCCGAAGTCGCGCTTCAGCCCGCGGGCCGCCTTTTCGGCGGCCTTGAACATGACGTTGAAGAGGGCGGAGCGGGGGGCCATGAGGCGGTGCGATCGGTGGCGGAAGGGAAGGGCGGGCGATTGACAGAGAGCGGACCGGCTCAGTCCTTGGCCCGCTCCACGTAGCTGGCATCGAAGGTGTTGACCACCACGCGGGTGCCGGACTCGATGTGCGGCGGCACCATGATGCGGGTACCGTTCTCCAGCACCGCCGGCTTGTAGGAGGAAGAGGCGGTCTGCCCCTTCACCACCGGGTCGGCCTCGACGATTCGCATCGTCACGGTATCGGGCAGCATCACCGAGATTGGCTCTTCTTCGTAGGACTCGATGGTGACCGTCATGCCTTCCTGCAGGAACACCACCGGCTCGCCGACCAGGTCCTTGTGCACGGCGATCTGCTCGTAGGTGTCGTTGTCCATGAAGTTCAGCATGTCGCCGTCGGCGAAGAGGAACTGGTAGTCCTTCTGGTCGAGGCGCACGCGATCGACGTCCTCGCTGGCGCGGAAGCGCTCGTTCAGCTTGGTGCCGTCGCGGATGTCCTTCAGCTCGACCTGCAGATAGGCGCCGCCCTTGCCGGGTTGGGTGTGCTGGATCTTCACCGCGCGCCACAGCCGGTTCTTGTGCTCGATGATGTTGCCGGGGCGGATCGCGTTGCCGTTGATCTTCATGGGGGAAAGTCCGGAGAAAAGGAGGAGGTCTGAAAAGCGCGCGGAAGCTACCAGCTTGCCCCGGGGGTGGCAACGCCCGTCGTGGCTCCCGCCGGCCGCGGAAACGCGGCCGTCAGGCGCCCTCCGCCGCGGCCTCCGCCAGGGCCGCTTGGAGCGCCCCCAGGGCGGCCGCGGCGTCGCCTCCGGCCAGCCAGAGGTCGGCTCCCACGCCCAGGAAGTCGGGTCCGGCGGTGGCCAGCCGCCGCGCCGTGGCGATGTCGGCGGCGCCGAAGGCCACCTGGGGCGGGGTCATTACCGCTTCCCACCAGGCGACCGTCTCCGGGTCGGCCGGCGTGCCTCCCGCCGGGTCGCCGAAGCCGATGTAGTCGGCGCCCTGCTCGCCGGCGGTCATGGCCAGGTGGCGCGAAGCGCCGCAACCGGCGCCGAGGATGACGTCCGGCCCGAAACGCCCGCGCAGTTCCTTCAGCGACGAGCGTTTCTCCGTCAGGCTCACGTGCAGGCCGTCGGCGCCGCTGGCCGCCAGCAGCTGCGGCCGGTCCTCCAGCAGCACGGCGATGTCGCGGTCCTGGGCCAGCGGCACCAGCGGCGCGATGCGCCCGGCAAAGGTGCCGTCGTCGAGGGTGCCGCTGCGCAGCAGCAGCGCGGCGATGTCGATTTCCGCCGCCACAGCCAGGGCCTTCTCGAGTTCCCGGACGGCACCGTCGCGGTCCAGCGGTGCGGACACCAGCAGCAGGCGGGGCAGGGAGGCGTTCATTGCCGGAAATCCGTCGCCGGCAGGTTCACTCGCGACTCAGCCAGTCGCGGCAGGCCTGGGCTTTGTCCTTCACGTCCAGCAGGTCGAGCGCTTCCAGCGGCCCGGTGATCAGGTGCAGGCTTTCGGCGTCGGCCATGGCCTGCAGCTTTTCGGCCGCTTCCTCGGGGCCGGTGAAGCGGACGCGCAGCACGCCCTGACGGAAAGCCGCCATGACCAGGCCCGGCTTGTCGGCGCAGTCGAGGATGGAGGAGACCTCCGCCTGCGGTACCTCGAGCTGGGCCTGCTTCACCACCTCGCGGAACCACAGGGCGCCGGTGTAGGCGGCGGCGCCCGGCGGCGAGGCCAGGGTGACCGGGCAGTCGAGTTCGCGCGCCGCCTTCAGGGCGGTGACCGCCTGTTCCAGGGAGTGGATGATGATGACGCGCTCGCTCATGGCCGGACAATATCAAAGAAAAGCGGGGCCTGAAGGCCCCGCTTTGTTTCAGGCACCCCGAAATGGCGGCCCGAGGATGTCAGATCAGCTTGCCGAGCGCCACTGCCGTATCGCTCATGCGGTTGGAGAAGCCCCACTCGTTGTCGTACCAGGACAGCACCCGCACGCAGGTGCCGTCGAGCACCTGGGTCTGGGTCAGGTCGAAGGTCGAACTGGCCGGCGCGTGGTTGAAGTCGCTGGACACCAGCGGGGCGTCGTTGACCGCCAGCACGCCCTTCAGCTTGCCGTTGGCGGCCTTCACCATGGCCGCGTTGATGGTCTCGGCGTCGGTCTTCTTCTTGGCCTCGATGGTGAGGTCGATCAGGCTGACGTTGGCGGTGGGCACGCGCACCGAGGTGCCGTCGAGCTTGCCCGCCAGCTCCGGCAGCACCAGGCCGGTGGCGCGCGCGGCGCCGGTCGAGGTCGGGATCATGGAGAGGGCCGCGGCGCGGGCGCGGCGCAGGTCCTTGTGCAGGGTGTCCACGCAGGGCTGGTCGCCGGTGTAGGAGTGGATCGTGGTCATGTAGCCGTGCTTGATGCCGACCGTCCGATCCAGGATGTAGGCGACCGGCACCAGGCAGTTGGTGGTGCAGGAGGCGTTGGAGACGATGGTGTGGCTCTTCTTCAGCTTGTCGTGGTTGACGCCGTAGACCACCGTGATGTCGGCGCCGGTGGCCGGCGCGGAGACCAGCACCTTCTTGGCACCGCCTTCGATGTGCTTGGAGGCCGTCTCCTTGCTGGTGAAGATGCCGGTGCACTCCAGCACCACGTCGACGCCCAGCTTGCCCCAGGGCAGCTTCGCCGGGTCGCGCTCGGAGAACACCTTCACCTTCTTGCCGTCGACCTTGATGTGGTCCTTGCCGGCCTCGACCTTGCCGGGATAGGTGCCGTGCACGGAATCGTACTTCAGCAGGTGTGCGTTCGCCTCCGGTGTGCCGAGATCGTTGATGGCGACGAACACGATGTCCTTGCGCTTGGACTCCATGGCGGCGCGGAACACCAGCCGCCCGATGCGGCCGAAGCCGTTGATACCAACACGAACTGCCATGTTTTCAGTCTCCGTTCCTTTCGGTGCCGCGCTGCACGTTCCGCGTCAGGCGGCGGTTTCCCCGCTATTCGTTGTCGTTCCGTGTCACGCGGCGTAGCGGCCTGCAGCGGCGGCGCCGTTGTCCCTGGCGCGCTGCAGGAAGGCCGCCTGGGCCTTTTCCAGGTTGGCGGCCTTGCCGGCCCAGGCCTTCAGCGGCGCCGCCTGCAGCGCGCGGCCATAGGAGAAGCTTAGCTTCCAGGGCAGGTTTTCCGGCAGCCGGTTCATGGCGTCGAGGTGCTCGGTGGCGAGCTGGTCGCTCTGGCCGCCGGAGAGGAAGACGATGCCCGGCACGGCCGCCGGCACGGTCCGCTTCAGGCAGCGCACGGTGCGTTCGGCGACCTCCTGCACGCCGGCCTGCTGCGGGCAGTCCTGGCCGGAGATCACCATGTTGGGCTTCAGCAGCGTGCCCTCGAGCCAGACGCCCTGCAGGGCCAGTTCGGTGTAGACGCTGCGCAGCACCTCCTCGGTGACCTCCTCGCAGACGTCGATGTCGTGGTCGCCGTCCATCAGTACCTCGGGCTCGACGATGGGCACCAGGCCCGCCTCCTGCGCCAGGGCGGCATAGCGCGCCAGCGCGTGCGCGTTGGCGGTGACGCAGCCGGGGCTCGGCATGGCGTCGCCGATGCGGTAGACGCCGCGCCACTTGGTGAAGCGGGCGCCGAGGTCGGCGTATTCCTCGAGGCGCGCGCGCAGACCGTCGAGGCCCTCGGTCACCGTCTCGCCGGGATGGCCGGCCAGCGGCTTGGCGCCGGTGTCGACCTTGATGCCGGGGATCATGCCGGCCTTGACGAGCTTCTTCACCAGCGGGGTGCCGTCGGCGGCCTTCTGGCGGATCGTCTCGTCGTAGAGGATGACGCCGGAGATGTACTTGCCGGCTCCGGGCGCGGAGAACAGCATGTCGCGGTAGTCGCGGCGGTTCTCCTCCGTCGAGTCGATCTTGATGCTGTCGAAACGCTTCTTGATGGTCGGGGAGCTCTCATCGGCGGCGAGGATCCCCTTGCCGTCGGCGACCAGAGCCTTCGCGGTATCCGCAAGCGCAGACGAACTCATTGCTGGGCCTCCAAATGCATGCCTTTATCTTTGCGCCGGATTGTTCGCGCCGGGCAGATATAGAAACGCCGCGTCGGCGCGGGGACGGTCAAATTCGTGTCTTGACTGCCTCGACCACGGCCTCTGCGGTAATGCCGAATTTCTTGAAGAGTTCCTTGGCCGGTGCCGAGGCGCCGAAACCGCGCATGCCGACGAAGCCGCCGCCGGACTCGACCCAGCGGTCCCAGCCGAAGGGCACGGCCGCCTCGATGGCGATGTGCAGTGTGCCGGGGCCGAGCACCTCGTCGCGGTAGTGCGGCGGCTGCTGTTCGAAGAGTTCCCAGCACGGTATCGACACCACCGCCGCGGAGATGCCTTCGTCGCGCAGCAGCTTCTGCGCCTCCATGGCGATCTGCACCTCGGAGCCGGAGGCGATCAGCGTCACCTGCCGCTCGCTGTCGGCCGGCGCCATGATGTAGGCGCCGTAGGCGGAGAGGTTCTCGTTGCATTCCCGGCGCAGGGTCGGCAGGCCCTGGCGGGTGAGCGCCAGCACCGAGGGATTGTTCTCCGCCTGCAGCGCCAGCTCCCAGCATTCCGCCGTCTCGATGGTGTCGGCCGGACGGAACACCAGCAGGTCGGGGATGGCGCGCAGCGCCGCCAGGTGCTCGACCGGCTGGTGGGTCGGGCCGTCCTCGCCGAGGCCGATGGAGTCGTGGGTCATGACGTAGACGACCCGCTGGCGCATCAGCGCCGAGAGGCGGATCGAAGGCCGGCAGTAGTCGGTGAACACCAGGAAGGTGCCGCCGTAGGGGATCAGGCCGCCGTGCAGGGCGATGCCGTTCATCGCCGCCGCCATGCCGTGCTCGCGCACGCCGTAGTGGAGATAGCTGCCGGTGAAGTCGCCCGCCTTCACCACGCCCTGGCCCTTGGCCTTGGTGTTGTTGGAGCCGGTCAGGTCGGCCGAGCCGCCGATCATCGCCGGAATCGCGGCGGTCAGTACGTCGAGGACCTGCTGCGACGACACGCGGGTCGCCGGCGACGGCGCCTCGGCCACGACCTTTGCCTTGAAGTCGGCCAGCGCCGCCTGCCAGCCGTCCGGCAGCCGCCCGGCCACCTGGTTCTCGAAGGTACCGCGCTTGTCGCTGGCCGCCAGGCGGTCCCGCCAGGCCTTGCGCGCGCCCGCCGAGCGGCCGCCGGCGGCGCGCCAGGCGTCGAGCACCGCGTCCGGAATCTCGAAGGGCGCGTGCGGCCAGCCGAGGGTCTTGCGCGCGGCGGCGATCTCCTCCTCGCCGAGCGGCGCGCCGTGGGTGGCGGCGGTGCCCTGCTTGTTGGGGGCGCCGAAGCCGATGGTGGTCTTGCAGGCGATCAGGCTCGGACGTCCGGTCTCGCGCGCCGCCGAGATCGCCGCGGCGACCGCGTCCGGGTCGTGGCCGTCGACCCGCGTGGTCTCCCAGCCCGAGGCCTCGAAACGCTTCAGCTGGTCGTCCGAGCAGGCGAGGTTGGTGGCGCCGTCGATCGAGATCGAGTTGTCGTCGAAGAGGACGATGAGCTTGGCCAGCTGCAGGTGGCCGGCCAGGGAGATCGCCTCGTGGCTGATACCCTCCATCAGGCAGCCGTCGCCGGCGATGACATAGGTGTAATGGTCGACCAGGTCGTCGCCGAACCGCGCGTTCAGCAGGCGCTCGGCCAGCGCCATGCCGACGGCATTGCCCAGGCCCTGGCCCAGCGGGCCGGTGGTGGTCTCGATACCGGCGGCGTGGCCGAATTCCGGGTGGCCGGCGGTGCGGCTGCCGAGCTGGCGGAAGTTCTTCAGTTCCTCCAGCGTCATATCCTCGTAGCCGGTCAGGTACAGCAGCGCGTAGAGCAGCATGGAGCCGTGGCCGGCGGAGAGCACGAAGCGGTCGCGGTCGGGCCAGGCGGGATCGGCCGGGTCGAACTTCAGGAAGCGCGAGAACAGCACCGTGGCGACGTCGGCCATGCCCATCGGCATGCCGGGATGGCCGGAGTTGGCCTTCTGCACGGCGTCCATGGCGAGCGCGCGGATCGCGTTGGCCATGTCGCGGTGGTTGCCGGGGGTCACTAGGCTGTCTTGCGACGAAGGCGACGTGGCGACGTCCATCGAGAAGGTCCACCTGATGGGGAATGGGGAAAACGGCGGTTCCTGCCGATTTTGAGCGGCACCATGCCGCCACGTCCGGCCAAGGTCAACCGGCATGTCGCGCGGTTTTGCCGGATTTTGACACAGGCGCGCGCGGCGCGCGGCAGGGTTGCCGCGGAGCGGGTGGTTTCCGGTCGGCGGTTGACCGGTCACGGAGGCGGAGCCTATCCTTCGCCGCCCGGCTGCCGCGTGCGACTCCACGGCATGCACAGCGACGGGAAGGCGCAGAGCGGACGGAGCCCGAATGCCTCGACTGGAAGAAGCCAGCCAACGCCTGCAGGTGGCGATCGACCGCCTGGAGCAGGTGGTCACGGCGCGCGCCACCCGGGACGACAAGCGTGGCGGCGGCGATGCCGCGCTGCGCGAGGCCCTGGAGACGGCGCGGCGCGAGAATGCCCAGCTGCAGCAGCTTGCCGGCACGGTGTCGTCGCGCCTCGATGCGACCATCGGGCGCCTGCGCAAGCTGGTCGGCTAGCCCCTCCCTGGCATTGGACCCCGGGGCATGGCCCCCGGAATTGAAAAGGACCGGCGGCATGTCGCAGATCATTTCGCTTACCGTGCACGGCCGCAGCTACCAGGTGACCTGCGACGAGGGCCAGGAAAGCCACCTGAAGAAGCTGGCCCAGCACATCGACCGCAAGATGACCGAACTGGAAGGCAGCATCGGCCAGCTCGGCGAGCAGCGCCTGCTGTTCATGACCTGCCTGCTGATCGCCGATGAGCTGTTCGACGCCCAGCGCCAGGTCGACGGCCTGAAGGCCGGGCGGACGCCGGCCGGCGGCGGCGCGGCGGCCCAGGGCGGCGGCGGCGCGACCGACGAGCAGGCCTCGCGCGCCCTCGATGCCTGCGCCCAGCGCATCGAGGCTATTGCCGCCCGCCTGCAGGGCGCCTAGATAGACGGAACGCAAAGCGCTTGGCGGCGCTGCGGGGTGCGTCAGGTAAAGCAATCCCTGGGGCCAATACAAACCTCTAGGGAGCTGTCCCTGCCGGGGCCCTGGTCTCGGTATATGGCGCCCACCTGCTTTGGCAGGCCGCAGAGGATTACACATTACCAACGGCCTTGTGGCGCCGCCTCGTCGCTTCCCGCCTTCCGGCCTCCCCCTGCTGAAGAGCTGTTCTTGCCGTCCGATCCCGCCGCCTCAGCCGTTCAGGACGCCAAGCGGCGTCTGCGTGCGGACGCTAAAGCCGCCCGCGCGGCGGCGGCGGCCGCGGACCGCGCCGCCGGCGGCCCGTCGGCGACGGCCCTGCGCGATCTCGCCCTGGCGGCGCTCGACCGGGCCCTGCCGGCGGCGGCCGAGGGCGCTTCCGGCATCGTCGTCTCGGCCTACTGGCCCATGGGCGACGAGATCGATCCGCGGCCGCTGATGCTGGCGCTGGCCGGTCGCGGGCACCCGCTGGCGCTGCCGGCCCTTCGCGGCGCCGGCCGGCCGCTGGACTTTCGGGCCTGGAGTCCGGGCGATGTGCTGGAAGCGGCCGCCTTCGGCACGCAGGAGCCGGCGGCGCGGGCGCCGCTCCTGCAGCCCCGCGTGCTGCTGGTGCCGCTGCTGGCCTTCGACGCGGCCGGCTATCGCCTCGGCTACGGCGGCGGCTTCTACGACCGCAGCCTTGCGCTTCTGCGCGGCAGCGGCGATATCCTCGCCGTCGGCCTGGCTTTCGCCGCCCAGCAGGTCGCCGCCGTGCCGCGCGAGGCGACCGACCAGGCGCTCGACCTCGTGGTCACCGAGCGCGCCGTGCTGCGGCCGGCCGCGGCCGGCGAGAGACCGTAAGGGGCCGGCGAGAGACCGTAAGGGAAGGAAACCCGCACGCCATGCGACTGCTGTTCTGCGGCGACATCGTCGGCCGGTCGGGGCGCGACGTCATTACCGCCCACCTGCCGGGGCTGCGCCAGCGCCTCGACCTCGATTTCGTCGTCGTCAACGGCGAGAACGCGGCCTCGGGCTTCGGCATCACCGAGAAGATCTGCCGCCAGCTCTTCGAGGCCGGCGCCGACGTCATCACCGGTGGCAATCACAGCTGGGACCAGCGCGAGGTGATGTCCTACATCGGCGGCGAGCCGCGGCTGCTGCGGCCGCAGAACTACCCCCCGGGCACCCCCGGGCGCGGCGCCGGGGTGTTCGAGACGCGGCGTGGCAAGAAGGTGCTGGTGCTGAACGTCATGGGCCAGCTCTTCATGGAGGATCTCGACGACCCCTTCGCCTGCATCGCCGCCAACCTGGGGCGGCACCGGCTCGGTGCCACCATCGATGCCGCGGTGCTCGATTTCCATGCCGAGGCCACCTCGGAGAAGATGGCGGCCGGGCATTTCGTCGACGGCAGGGTCTCGCTCTGCGTCGGCACCCACACCCATGTGCCGACGGCCGATACCATGATCCTGCCGGGCGGTACCGCCTACCAGAGCGATGCCGGCATGTGCGGCGACTACGATTCGGTGATCGGCATGGACAAGACCGTGCCGATGGAGCGTTTCGTCAAGAAGATCAAGGGCGAGCGGCTGTCGGCGGCCGGCGGCGAAGGGACTCTCTGCGGGGTTTTCGTGGAGACCGACGACGCCAGCGGGCTGGCCCGGCGGGTGGCGCCGGTCAGGATCGGCGGGCGGCTGTCGGAAGCCCTGCCGGACTGATCGCTTGCCGGACTGGTCAGTTGGGGCGGCGGCCGGCGGAGACGGCGAGGAAGCGCTCGACTTCCGAATGCAGGATCTCGCTCTGCTGGCTCACCTCGGCGGCCAGGCGGCGGGTCTCTTCCAGGGCAGCCGGGCCGGAAGCGGCGGCCAGCAGGGCGTCGAGCGCGTCGAGGGCGCTGTCCGCGGCGAATTCCTCGACCAGGTCGGCGGCCTGGTCCAGGCGCCGGGCGACCTCGGCGGCGTCGTTCGACACCTCGTCGGTGATGGCCAGATCGATGATGTTCAGGGGCCGCGGCATCGGGCTCGGTCCTTCGCGAAGCTGGGATGTACCTGATCTTGAGCTTGCCGCCGCTGCATTAAGATGGCGTTAACCGGCGGCGCTGCATTTGTGCGGCCGTGGTCCGCAGGCGCGCGGATTCGCGTGATCGAGGGGCTTTAGATCGGCCGGTGGACCTGCTAGAAGCCGCCCTAATGTCGCCATATTGGGGGCTTATCCGTTGCGCTGGTATGCCCCGCTTTCACCCAAAATGTGGTAGACTGACCACCGTACGTCCCACTATGTAGGATCAGGATCGTCGAGTCATGGCGGGCCATTCACAGTTTAAGAACATCATGTACCGCAAGGGCGCGCAGGATAAGAAGCGCGCCAAGGAGTTCGCGCGGCTGACGCGCGAGATCATGGTCGCGGCGAAGGCGGGCTTGCCCGAGCCGGACAAGAACCCGCGCCTGCGCGGCGCCATCCAGGCGGCGCGCCAGGCCAACATGCCGAAGGACAACATCGAGCGCGCCATCAAGCGGGCGGCCGGCGGCGAGGACGACACCAACTACGAAGAAGTGCGCTACGAGGGCTACGGCCCGGGCGGCGTGGCGGTCATCGTCGAGGCGCTGACCGACAACCGCAACCGCACCGCCTCGGAGGTGCGCTCCGCGTTCAGCAAGTACGGCGGCACCCTGGGCGAAACCAACTCGGTGTCCTTCATGTTCGACCGCGTCGGCGTGATCGTCTATCCGGCGGCGGCCGCTTCGGCGGAGGCGATCTTCGAGGCGGCGGTGGAAGCCGGCGCCAGCAACGTCGACAGCAACGCCGAACAGCACGAGGTCACCTGCGACCCGGACGATTTCTCGGCGGTGCGCGACGTCCTCACCGAACGCTTCGGCGATCCCCAGGCGGCCGAGTTGACCTGGCGGCCGCAGACCACCGTGGCGATCGACGATGAAAAGGCGCAGACCATGTTCAAGATGCTGGACGTGCTGGACGAGAGCGACGACGTCCAGCGGGTCTCGGCGAACTTCGAAATCAGTGACGAGATTTTGGCCCGGCTGACGGCCTAGCCGTCGGCGACCGCCTGGCGGCCGGGCCGTCGGGGTGCGCCTGGCGGCCGGGTTCCCGCGGCAGCGATTGGGGGACCGAAGCGACGGCAATGCGAGTACTTGGGCTTGATCCGGGGTTGCGCCGGACCGGTTGGGGCGTGATCGATGCCGAGGGTAACCACCTGAAGCACGTCGCCAACGGCGTGGTGGTGTCCGACGGCAAGGCGGACCTCGCCGAGCGCCTGCTGCAGCTCCACCGCGGCATCGGCGAGGTGGTGGCCGCCCACCGCCCGGAGACCGCGGCGGTCGAGGTCACCCTAGCCAACAAGAACCCGGCCTCGACCCTGAAGCTCGGCATGGCCCGCGGCATCGCCCTGCTGACGCCCGCCCTGGGCGGCCTCAGCGTCGCCGAGTACCTGCCGATGATCGTCAAGAAGTCGGTGGTCGGCACCGGCCATGCCGACAAGGAGCAGGTCGCCATGATGGTCGCCCGCCTGCTGCCGGGCTGCCCGGTCACCGCGCCGGACGCCGCCGATGCCCTGGCGGTCGCCATCTGCCACGCGCACTACCTGGCCACCGGCCGGCAGTGGGCCGCGGGGGTCGAGGATCCCCTGGCCGCCGCGTCCGCCGTTTCCGGAGGCCGCCGGTGATCGGCAAGCTGACCGGCCTGGTCGATTCCACCGGTGACGATTGGGTGATCCTCGACGTCGGCGGGGTCGGCTACCTCGTGTTCTGCTCCGGGCGCACGCTCGGCCTGCTGCCGCCGCCCGGCGGCGGCGCCACCCTGTGGATCGAGACCAACGTGCGCGAGGATCACATCCATCTCTTCGGCTTCGCCGACCCGGCTGAGCACGACTGGTTCAAGCTGCTCAACGGCGTGCAGGGCGTCGGCGCCAAGATGGCGCTGGCGGTGCTGACCGTGCTGCCACCGCACGACCTGGTGCGTGCCATCGCCGCTCAGGACAAGGCCTCGATCTCGCGCGCCCACGGCGTCGGCCCGAAGCTGGCCGGGCGCATCGCCAGCGAACTGAAGGACAAGACCGGCGGCATGGCGCTGGGGCCGGTCGCCGCCGCCAACGGTGCCGGCGGCAGGCCCGACGGCGGCGTGTCGGAGGACGCGGTCTCGGCCCTGGTCAATCTCGGCTACCGCCGCGCCGAGGCCTTCGCCGCGGTTGCCAAGGCGAGCGGTGACCTGGGCGCTGCCGCCAGCGTCGAATCGCTGATCAAGGCTGGCCTCAAGGAGCTCGCATCATGAGCGAGAACCGCCCGGAAGCGCGCGTCGTGGCGCCGGACTTCCGCGAGGAGGACAGCGGCGAGATCAGCCTCAGGCCGTCGCACCTCGACGACTTCATCGGCCAGCGCGCGGTGCGCGAGAACCTGCGCGTCTTCGTCGAGGCGGCGCGCGGGCGCGGCGACGCGCTCGACCACGTGCTGTTCTTCGGCCCGCCGGGCCTCGGCAAGACCACCCTGGCGCAGATCGTCGCCCGCGAGATGGGCGTCGGCTTCCGCGCCACCTCGGGCCCGGTGATCGCCCGGGCCGGCGACCTCGCCGCGATCCTCACCAACCTGCAGCCGCGCGACGTTCTCTTCATCGACGAGATCCATCGCCTGTCGCCGGCGGTGGAGGAGGTTCTCTATCCGGCGATGGAGGACTTCCACCTCGATCTCATCATCGGCGAGGGGCCGGCGGCGCGCTCGGTGCGCATCGACCTGCCGCCCTTCACCCTGGTCGGCGCGACCACGCGCTCGGGTCTCATCACCACGCCGCTGCGCGAGCGTTTCGGCATTCCCCTGCGCCTGCAGTTCTACGAGCCCGACGAGCTGGAACTCATCGTCAGCCGCGGCGCGCGGGTGCTCGGCATGCAACTGACGGCCGATGGCGCGGCGGAGATCGCGCGGCGATCGCGCGGCACGCCCCGCGTCGCCGGTCGCCTGCTGCGCCGGGTGCGCGACTTTGCCAGCGTCGCCGGGGTCGAGGTGATCGCCGCCGTGCAGGCCGACAGCGCCCTGCGCCGCATGGACGTCGACGAGCGCGGCCTCGACGCCATGGACCGGCGCTACATGCGCTGCATCGCCGACAACTATGGCGGCGGACCGGTCGGCGTCGAGACCATGGCGGCGGCGCTCTCCGAACAGCGCGACGTGCTCGAGGAGGTCATCGAGCCTTACCTGATTCAGCAGGGACTGGTGCAGCGCACGCCGCGCGGCCGGATGCTGACGCGCGGAGGCTTCCTCTATCTCGGCCTCGAGGTGCCGCGCAGCTTCAGTCAACTCGACCTGCTGGGCGACGACGGCACCGACAGCTTGGGCAGCGGGGAGGACCTGGCGTGAGCGCTTCCTCCGCGCAGTTGCTTTCCGGCCGCATGGCCGGCGGCGAGCACCGCTATCCGCTGCGCATCTTCTACGAGGACACCGATGCCGGCGGCATCGTCTACTACGCGCGCTACCTGCATTTCGCCGAGCGGGCGCGCACGGAGATCCTGCGCCTCGCCGGTATCGAACAGTCGGCGATGCGCGAGGCCCACGACGCGGTCTTCGCGGTGCGCCGCTGCGAGGTGGACTATCGCCGCCCGGCCCGTCTCGACGACCTCGTCGAGGTGCGCTCGCGCCTCACCGCACTGGCCGGTGCCAGGCTCAGCGCGGCGCAGAGCATCTGGCGCTCCGGCGAGGAACTGGTGCGGCTCGCCGTCGATCTCGCCACGCTGCGCAGCGACGGCCGGCCGACCCGCATTCCGGCGCCGGTGCGCACCGCGCTAGAACCCTTAGTGCAGCCTTTGGAGCAGGGGTAACCCATGGAACAGGACGCCGTTAATTCACTTGTGCTCGAGGGGTCGGTCGACCCGAGCATGTCGGTCTGGGGGCTTTTCCTGGAGGCGGACATCGTCGTGCAGATCGTCATGATCCTGCTGTTGATGGCGTCGTTCTGGAGCTGGGCAATCATCTTCGAGAAGGTGTTCCGCCTGCGCCGCCTCAAGGAGCGCGCCGGGCAGTTCGAGGAAGCCTTCTGGTCCGGCGGCTCGCTCGACGACCTCTACGATCGCATCGACAACCGGCCGCCCGATCCGATGGCCTCGATCTTCGTCTCGGCGATGCGCGAATGGCGCCGCTCGGCGGCGCGCGGCCTGGCCGTCACCGCCGAGGTGAAGTCCGGCCTGCAGCAGCGCATCGAGCGGGTTATGGATATCGCCATGGGGCGTGAGATGGAGCGCCTGGAGCGCCACATGACCTTCCTCGCCTCGGTCGGCTCGGCGGCGCCCTTCATCGGCCTCTTCGGCACCGTCTGGGGCATCATGAACGCCTTCACCTCGATCGCCGCGGCCAAGAACACCAGCCTCGCGGTGGTGGCGCCGGGCATCGCCGAGGCGCTCTTCGCGACGGCGCTGGGCCTGGTCGCCGCGATCCCCGCGGTGATCGGCTACAACAAGCTGTCCAACGACCTCGGCCGCTACGCCGGCCGGCTGGAGGCCTTTGCCGGCGAGTTCGGCGCCATCCTGTCGCGCAAACTCGAAGAGAAGGGCTGATCGATGGCCGCAACTCTCATGCCGGCGGGTGGCCGCCGCGGCGCACGCGCCTCAGGGGGGCGCTACCGGCCGCTCAGCGAAATCAACGTGACGCCCTTCGTCGACGTCATGCTGGTGCTGCTGATCGTGTTCATGGTCACCGCGCCGCTGCTGACCGTCGGCGTGCCGGTCGATCTGCCGAAGACCCAGGCCCAGTCGATCGCCGATCCGGACGAGCCGCTGGTCATCTCCGTCGACTCCGCGGGCCAGATCTACATCCAGGACGCCGAGGTGGAGCTCTCGCAGCTCGTGCCGCGGCTGCGCGCCATCACCGAGAGCAAGCCCGACACCCGCATCTTCGTGCGCGGCGACCGCGCCATCGACTATGGCCGCATCATGCAGGTGATGGGCACGGTGAACGTGGCGGGTTTCCAGCGTGTCGCCCTGATCGCGGAGTTGCCCCAGGGACGCGACGGAAACGGCGAAGCCGGCGCGGCGCCCGACGAGGAAACCGCGCCCGCGGTCCGGCAGTGAGGCGGCCCTGACGGGTCAGCGAAACAGAGAAAGCAAGACGCAGCGCCATCATGGGTAAGGCATCCATCCTTTCCGCGCTTCTGCACCTGGGGGTGATCGTCGCCCTGGTGTTCGGGCTGCCGGCGCTGCGCGACCCCCTGCCGCCGTTCCAGTCGGTGCCGGTGGAACTGGTGATGCTGCCCGAGGAGAACACCGACGCGCCGGTGCCCGAGCCCGAGCCGGAACCGGAGCCGGTGGCCGAGGCTCCCGAAGCGGCACCGGAGCCGGAGCCGGAGATCGCCGAGGCGCCGCGTCCCGAGCCGGCGCCGATGCCCGAGCCGGCACCCGAGCCCGAGCCGGCACCCGAGCCGGAGCCGGCGCCGGAGCCCGAACCGGCACCCGAGCCCGAGCCGGAACCCGAGCCCGTGCCTGAGCCGGAGCCGGTTCCCGAGCCGGAGGCCGAGCCGGAACCGGAGCCGGAGACCAAGGCGCCGCCGCCGCGGCCCCGGCCGAAGCCGCGGGTCCAGGTGGCCCAGCAGCCGGAGCCCGAGCAGCCCAAGGAAGAGCCGAAGCCGGAGGACCGGCTGACGTCGATCCTGCGCAACGTCGAGAAGCTGAAGGATACCCCGACGGCCCAGACGCAGCAGCCGGCGCGCGCGCCAGAGCAGGCGCCGACGCCGCAGATCTCCGCGGTGCAGCGCCAGCAGCTGGAGAATTCGATTCAGAACCAGATCAAGCGCTGCTGGCGCCTCGATGCCGGCGCGCAGCGGGCGGAGGACCTTATTGTCGAAGTGACGGTCAGCCTCGCTGCGGACGGCCGCGTGATCGGCCAGCCGCGGGTGGTCGATTCATCGCGCATGAATCGCGACGCCTACTTCCGCAGCGCTGCCGAGAACGCGGTGCGGGCGATCCTCAAGTGCAGCCCCTTCAACCTTCCGGCCGCCCAGTATTCCGAATGGAAGCTGATGAACCTTACCTTCAACCCGAGAGAGATGTTCGGATCATGATGTCGATGAAACACCACGAATCCCGTCCGACCGGGCAAGTCAGGACCCTCGTTCCGCGGCTGGCTGCCGCGCTGCTGCTGCTCTCCGCCGTCATCGGGGGCGTCGTCGCGGGCACGCCGGCGCAGGCGCAGCTCAACGTCGACATCACCGAAGGCTTCGTCGAGCCGCTGCCGATCGCCATCACCGAACTTTCCGGCGATGTGGCGGAGGAGGCCAAGCTGGGTGCCGACATCGCTTCCGTGGTTGCCGCCGACCTCGAGCGCAGCGGCCTGTTCCGTCCCGTCGACAAGCGCGCCTTCATTCAGGACCCGGCCAGCCTGCGTCTGGGACCGCGCTTCGGCGACTGGCGCCTCATCAATGCCCAGGCCCTGGTCGCCGGCAACGTGGCCCTGCAGGCCGACGGCCGGATGCAGGTTCAGTACCGCCTCTGGGACGTGTTCTCCGAAACGCAGATGAAGGGCACCCAGATGACCTCGTCGCCGGCGAACTGGCGCAGCATTGCACACCGCATCGCCGACGAGATCTATCAGCGCCTGACCGGCGAGCAGGGCTACTTCAATACCCAGATCGTTTACATCGCCGAACAGGGGCCGCAGAACCGACGCATCAAGCGCCTGGCCATCATGGACCAGGACGGCGAGAACCATCGCTTCCTGACCAGCGGCAACGAACTGGTGCTGACCCCGCGCTTCTCGCCGTCATCGCGCGAGATCACCTACATGGCCTACCAGTCGAACGGCCGCGCCGAGGTGCCGCGGGTCTACCTGTTCAACCTGAACACCGGCCAGCAGGAGATTCTCGGCGATTTTCCGGGCATGACCTTCGCGCCGCGGTTCTCCAGCGAGGGCAACGAGGTGGTGCTGTCGATGGCCTACGAGGGCAACTCGGAGATCTACACCATCGATCTGCGCACCCGCCGCCAGACCAGGCTGACCAACCACCCGGCGATCGACACGTCGCCGTCGTTCTCGCCGGATTCCCGCGAGATCGTCTTCAACTCCGACCGCGGCGGCACCGCGCAGCTCTACATCATGAACCGCGACGGCAGCAACGTGCGGCGGATCAGCCGCGGTCAGGGCCGCTACTACACGCCGGTATGGTCGCCGCGCGGCGACCTCATCGCCTTCACGCGCCAGCACGCCGGTGAGTTCTACATCGGCGTCATGCGCACGGACGGCACCGGCGAGCGCATGCTGGTCAGGGACTACAACGTGGAGGCCCCGACCTGGGCCCCCAACGGGCGAGTCCTCAGCTACTTCAGGACCACCCGGGCCGATGCCCGGGGCCAGATCACCAGTAAGATCTTTACCATTGACCTCACGGGGTTCAATGAACGCGAGCTTGTAACGCCTCTGGACGCCTCGGACCCCGCGTGGTCCCCCTTGATTCAGTAGGGGGCTGCCGGTATAGTCCGTTAACCATTTTCGGCTCTTAGGCGCCGACGTTGTGGGGGCATATCAAGCAGGAGCGGCCTGTTAAGTCACCGGTGACAGGCCATCCTGGAATCCATAAAATCCGGGGATGTGTTTGAGAGGGCAGAATATGCGCTTTTCCCTAGTTACGACTTTCGCTGCGGCCTTGCTGCTCGCTGCGTGCTCCACTCCTTCCGAGGAGGCGTCCACCACGACCGGCAGCGGCACCAGCGGCACGGGGACGACTTCGCAGACCACGACCGGCACCCAGGGCAGCACCATTCCCGGTCCTGCCGCGGGTTCGCAGGAGGAGCTGACCGTCGAGGTCGGCGACCGTATCTTCTTCGACTTCGACATGTACAACATCCGTGCCGACCAGCGTGGCACGGTGGAGGCGCTCGCGGCCTGGCTCGATGCCAATCCGTCGGTGACCCTCACCATCGAAGGCCATTGCGACGAGCGCGGCACGCGTGAGTACAACCTGGCTCTCGGCGAGCGCCGGGCCAACTCGGTCCGCGACTATCTTGTTGCCCTGGGCACCAACCCGGCCCGCCTCACCAGCGTCAGCTACGGTGAGGAGCGCCCGGCCGTGCTCGGCTCCAACGAGTCTGCCTGGGCCCAGAACCGGCGCGGCGCATTTGTCGTGAACTGAGGCGCGTTTCCGCGTTTCAGACGAGTGACGAACCCCGTCCGGCCGCGCGCGTGTCGCAAGGCCGGGCGGGGTTTCTTGTCTTCGGACGGTGCCGGCCGGCCGGCGCCGTGCTGGCCCCGGCGGCGCAACTGCGCCATAAAGATGCCACGAAACCCTGCCAGTGAGGACGGTCCGGCCTGCCGGGCCGAATGAACAAGTGGAGGAAAGAGCGATGACCGCGATGGTCCGCAGCTTGCCCCTCGGGTCCTTGTGGCGCCGCGGCTGGCTGATGCTGCCGCTGGCGGCCTTCTGCCTTGCCGCCCCGGGGGCGCAGGCGCAAAGCGTCGACGACCAGTTGCAGCGCCTGCAGCGGGAACTGTCCGACCTGCAGCGCCAGGTCTACTCCGGCCAGACGCCGCCCGCTGCGGCAGGGGATGGCGGCGGCGGCCTCGCGCCGACCCAAGCCGCCCGCATCCAACTGCAGCTCGACGAGATGGGCGCGCAGCTTCGCGAGTTGACCGGCCGCATCGAGGACATGGGCTTCCGCATCGAGTCGACGAGCGACCGCCTCGACCGGCTGGTCGCCGATGTCGACCTGCGGCTGCGCAATCTCGAGGAGGGTGGGCTGCCGCCGGTCGGGGCGATGACACCGGCCGAGGAGCCCGGGACCGCGATGGCGGCGGAGACGCCGGCCGATCAGCCGGCGGGCGCCTTGAGCCCGGCCCGGCCCGGCACCATCGGCTCGATCAGCGAGAGCGACCTCAGTTCGTTCCAGCAGCAGCAGGCGGCCCAGCCGCAGGTCCAGCAGCAGGCCCAGCAGCAGGCCGGCCAGCAGGCCGCCGCGCCCGCGGCCACGGCGGCGCTGCCGGGCGGCACGCCGCAGCAGAAGTACGACTACGCTTTCGGCCTGCTGCGCCAGGCCAACTATGCCGGCGCCGAACAGGCCTTCGCCGCCTTCCTCTCCGAACATCCGCAGGATGCCCTGGCCGGCAACGCCAAGTACTGGCTCGGCGAGACCTTCTACGTGCGCGGCGACTACCAGCAGGCGGCGGTGACCTTCGCCGAGGGCTTCGAGACCTATCCCAACAACTCAAAAGCGCCCGACAACCTCTTGAAGCTCGGCATGTCCCTGGCTTCGCTCGGCAGCACCGAGGATGCCTGCGGCACCTTCGCAGTGCTGCTGGACCGCTATGCCGACGCGCCGGCGACCATTCTATCCCGCGCGCAGCGGGAGTCGCAGCGGCTCGGCTGCCGCTGAGACGGCGCCCGAGGTTTGGGCGCGGTTCCGGCAAGTCCGCCGGGCCGCAGAGGACGCGAGCATGGCCGATGTCGCCGGCAAGACGCCGGTTTCCGCAGCAGACTTCGCCGCCCGCATGGCGGCGCTGGGGCCGTTCGAGCCGCGGCCCCATGTCGCCGCCGCGGTTTCCGGCGGTCCCGACAGCCTGGCGCTTGTCTTCCTGCTGCATGAGTGGCTGGCGCCCCGCGGCGGCCGGCTGACCGCCTTCACCGTGGACCATGGCCTGCGTCCGGACTCGGCCGCCGAGGCCGCCGGCGTCGGCCGCCTGATGCAGCGGCACGGGATCGATCACGAGGTCTTGGCCTGGCAGGGAGCCAAGCCGGGCGCGTCGCGCCAGGCCGCGGCGCGGGCGGCGCGCTACCGCCTGCTGCTGGCGGCCTGCGAAGCCAGGGGCATCTTCCACCTGGCCCTGGCGCACCACCTGGAGGATCAGGCCGAGACCTTCCTGCTACGGCTCGGCCGCGGCAGCGGCCTCGACGGTCTGGCCGCCATGGCCCCCGTCAGCGAGACCAGCGGCCTGCGCCTGCTGCGCCCGCTGCTCGACCTGCCCAAGGCCGGCCTCCAGGCGACCCTCGAGGCGCGCGGCCTGAGTTGGGTCGACGATCCGAGCAACCACGACGGCGCTTACGCGCGGGTGCGGCTGCGGCGCCTGCTGCCGGAGCTGGCCGGCGAGGGCCTGACGCCGGCCCGGCTCGGCTGCGCCAGCCGCAACCTCGCCCGGGCCCGCGTCGCGCTGGAGGGCGATGTGGCGACCCTGCTGGCGCGCGCCGCGCGGCCCGACCCGGCGGGCTTCGTCGAACTGGATCCCGCAATGCTTGCCGCCGCCAGCGGCGAGGTGTCGCGGCGCGCCCTGGCGCGCAGCCTGTTGGCGGTCGGCGGCTGCGACTACACGCCGCGCCTGGAGCGGCTGGAACGCCTGCATTCGGCCCTCGGCCCGGGCCTCGTCCGTGCCGTCACCCTGGGTGGCTGCCGGGTGGTGCCGCGCGGCGCGCGCTGGCTCATCGTCCGGGAGGCCGGCCGCACCGCCCCGGCGGCGCTGCCAGCAGCCGGGCGGCTGCTGTGGGATGGCCGTTTCGAGGTGGCCTTGGGGCCGGCGGCAACCGGAGGCGGCGCCGCCAACCGGGACATCACCGTGGGTTCGCTCGGCAGTGCCGGCTGGCGTGCCCTCGCCACGGCCCTGGAGGAGGCGGGCCTGGGCGACCGGGCGGCGCGCATTCCGGTGCCGGCCAGGGCCGCCCTGCCGGCCCTGCGCGACGCCGAGGGTCTGGTCGCCGTGCCACCGCTGGGTTATTTTCGCGACCACAGGGCGGTCTCGCGGTTGAAAATCTGCCGCTTCGCTCCCGCAAACGGGTTGACCAGCCCAGCATTTACTGTTGTTTAGACCGCCGGGCGCACTATCTTCATAGGACAGGCGGCCGGGTCGGCCGCCCGGGCGTTTCGTGGCGTCCGCTTGCCTTGACAGGGATACCCGACCGTGAATTTCAGCCGGAACGCAGCGCTCTGGATCATCATCGTCCTGCTGCTGTTTGCTCTCTTCAATTTCTTCCAGAGCAGCATGACGCGCGGGCCGCAGTCCGACATCTCCTATTCGGCGTTCCTGGACAACGTGCAGGCCGGCGAGGTGACGAGCGTCACCATACAGGGCAGCGAGATCACCGGCGTCGAAAAGAACGGGCGCACTTTCGCCACGCGTGCCACCGAGAACCTCGACGGCCTGGTGCCGGTTCTGCGCGAGAACCGCGTCGAATTTGCCGTGAAGCCGGTCGAGAACAACTCCCTGCTGTCCAGCATCCTGATCTCCTGGCTGCCCATGCTGCTGCTGATCGGCGTGTGGATTTTCTTCATGCGCCAGATGCAGGGCGGCGGCGGCAAGGCGATGGGCTTCGGCAAATCGAAGGCCCGCCTGCTGACCGAGAAAGTCGGCCGCGTCACCTTCGACGACGTCGCCGGCATCGACGAAGCCAAGCAGGAACTGGAGGAGGTCGTCGAGTTCCTGCGCGACCCGCAGAAATTCCAGCGCCTGGGCGGCAAGATCCCCAAGGGCTGCCTCCTGGTCGGCCCACCGGGTACCGGTAAGACGCTGCTGGCCCGTGCCATCGCCGGCGAGGCCAACGTGCCGTTCTTCACCATCTCCGGCTCCGACTTCGTCGAGATGTTCGTCGGCGTCGGTGCCAGCCGCGTGCGCGACATGTTCGAGCAGGGCAAGAAGAACGCCCCCTGCATCATCTTCGTCGACGAGATCGACGCCGTCGGCCGCCACCGTGGCGCCGGACTGGGCGGCGGCAACGACGAGCGCGAGCAGACCCTGAACCAGCTGCTGGTGGAGATGGACGGCTTCGAGGCCAACGAAGGCGTCATCCTCATCGCCGCCACCAACCGCCCCGACGTGCTCGACCCGGCGCTGCTGCGTCCCGGCCGCTTCGACCGCCAGGTGGTGGTGCCGAACCCGGACATCGTCGGCCGCGAGAAGATCCTCAAGGTCCACATGCGCAAGGTGCCGCTGGGCCCCGACGTGGATGCCCGGGTGATTGCCCGCGGCACGCCCGGCTTCTCCGGCGCCGACCTCGCCAACCTGGTGAATGAGGCCGCCCTGCTGGCCGCCCGCGCCAACAAGCGCGTGGTCACCATGGCCGACTTCGAGAGCGCCAAGGACAAGGTGATGATGGGCGCCGAGCGGCGCTCCATGGTGATGAGCGAGGAAGACAAGGAGATGACCGCCTATCACGAGGCCGGTCACGCCCTGGTCGGGATGTTCGTCCCCGGCAACGATCCGCTGCACAAGGTCACCATCATCCCGCGCGGCCGCGCCTTGGGCGTCACCATGAACCTGCCGGAGTCCGACCGCTACAGCCTCAAATTCAAGGAGATCACCGCCAAGCTGGCGATGATGTTCGGCGGGCGCATGGCGGAGGAACTGATCTACGGCACCGAGAACGTCTCTACCGGCGCCAGCAACGACATCCAGCAGGCCACTACCATGGCCCGCCGCATGGTCACCGAGTGGGGTATGAGCGACAAGCTCGGCCGCCTGCGTTACGTGGACAATCAGGAAGAGGTCTTCCTCGGCCACTCGGTGTCGCGCAGCCAGACCATCTCGCCGGACACCGCCAAGCTGATCGACGAGGAGATCCGCCGCATCATCGAGGAGGCCGAAGAGAAGGCCCGCAAGGTGCTGACCGAGCACACGGACGACCTGCACAAGGTCACCAAGGCGCTGCTCGAGTACGAGACGCTCAGCGGCGAAGAGGTGCAAACCATCATCGACGGCGGCA
Organism: Kiloniellaceae bacterium; assembly: GCA_050330205.1. Taxonomy (GTDB): domain Bacteria; phylum Pseudomonadota; class Alphaproteobacteria; order Kiloniellales; family Kiloniellaceae; genus Pelagibius. The sequence goes on along the minus strand of JBHJOA010000075.1, from coordinate 36,079 downwards.
GCATCGACCGCGGCGACGAGAGCCATCCGGGCCCCACCGGGCGGCGCTCCTCGGTGCCTTCCAGCGGCAAGGCCGCCAAGGGCCCAGGCAAGGACAAGGACACCGGCGAGAGCCCCGGCGGCCTGGAGCCGGAGCCGCAGCCGGGCGGTTGATACTCCGGTCCGAGGACCGGCACGAAACCAGGGCTCCCGCCGCGGCGGGAGCCCTTTTCGTATGGCACAGGCCGAATGCCGGCCGGCAACGGCATTTCCATCTCGCCCCGCCGCGGATATAAGCTGCGGTGATGAAGGCTGAACTCACCTTGCGGCCGGTCGGCCTGCGCGGGCCGGCGGAGATCGACGAGGGCAGGGAGCACCTGCTGCGCCTGGCTGGCGGCGCGCTGCGCTTCAGCCACTGCGAGGCGATCTGGCGGAGCGGCCCGCAGGCCCGCGCCGCCGCGTCCCGGGCCATCCTGCCGTTGGGGGACATCGCGCCCTGGGCCGAGGCGCGGCGCGCCGGCCAGGGTGCCGTGGCCGAGACCCTGTTGGAGCGCCTCAGCCGGCCGCGCGCGCCGCTGGCCGGCCTCGCCCTCGACCGGCCGCGCATCATGGGCATCCTTAATGTCACGCCGGACTCCTTCTCCGACGGCGGCGACCGCGCCGACCCGGCGGTCGCGGTGCGCGACGGTCTCGACATGCTGGCCGCCGGCGCCGATATCCTCGATGTCGGCGGCGAGTCGACGCGGCCCGGCGCCCGGCCGATCGGCCTGGACGAGGAGCGCGCGCGGGTGCTGCCGGTGGTGGAAGCGCTCGCCAAGGCCGGGGCCATCGTCTCCATCGATACCCGCCACGCGGCGATCATGCGCGAGGCGGTGGCGGCCGGCGCGGCGATCGTCAACGACGTCACCGCCCTGCAGGGCGACCCCGAGAGCCTTGCCGCCGTGGCCGGCTGCGACGTGCCGGTGATCCTCATGCACATGCAGGGGGAGCCGCAGACCATGCAGGCGAACCCGACGTACGATTCCGCGGCGCTCGACATCTACGACTACCTGGCCGGGCGCCTGGAGGCCTGTGCCGCGGCGGGCATCGACCCGGCGCGGGTGGTGGTCGACCCGGGCATCGGCTTCGGCAAGACCCTCGACCACAACCTCCAGCTCTTCGAGCAGCTGGCGCTGTTCCAGGGCCTCGGCACGGCGGTGCTGCTGGGCGCCAGCCGCAAGAGCTTCATCGCCAAGCTGTCGCCGCGCGCCGCCGCGCCCAAGCAGCGCCTGGCCGGCTCCCTGGCGGCGGCGCTGCTCGGCCTGCAGCGCGGGGTGCAGATCCTGCGCGTGCACGACGTCGCGGAGACCCGCCAGGCGGTCGACGTGTGGCAGGCGGCCGCCTCGATGCCGTCGCCGGCGGACGATCTCGACAGTCCGGCGGACAGCGCCGGCGGCGCTCTGCTATAAGTGACCCGCGACCCTTGCCGGCTGGCGGGGGCGCGCCCTGAACCGGGACCCTGCCTGATGACACGCAAGCTTTTCGGAACCGACGGCATCCGCGGCACCGCCAACGAGGAGCCGATCACCGCCGAGACCGCGCTGGCGGTCGCCAAGGCGGCCGGCCGTCAGTTTTTGCGCGGCGACCACCGCCACACGGTGGTCATCGGCAAGGACACGCGCCTCTCCGGCTACATGCTGGAGCCGGCCATGACGGCGGGCTTCATCTCCGTCGGCATGGACGTGGTGCTGCTCGGCCCGCTGCCGACGCCGGCCGTCGGCATGCTGACCCGCTCGCTGCGCGCCGACCTCGGGGTGATGATCTCCGCCTCGCACAATCCCTATCAGGACAACGGCATCAAGCTGTTCGGCCCGGACGGCTACAAGCTGTCGGACGAGGTCGAGAAGGCCATCGAGTCCCAGCTCGATGACCCCCTCAGCGGCCTGGCGCCGTCACACCAGCTCGGTCAGGCCCGGCGCCTCGACGACGCCCTCGGCCGCTACATCGAGTTCGTGAAGAGCAGCTTCCCGCGCGGCCTGCGCCTCGACGGCCTCAAGGTGGTGGTCGACTGCGCCAACGGTGCCGCCTACCGGGTGGCGCCAAAGGTGCTCTACGAGCTCGGCGCCGAGGTAGTGCCGATCGGCGTCTATCCCGACGGCTTCAACATCAACCAGCGCTGCGGCGCCACCGATCCGGCGCGCATGCAGGAAGCGGTGGCGACCCACAAGGCCGACCTCGGCATCGCCCTGGACGGCGACGCCGACCGCGCCATCCTGGCCGACGAAAAGGGCAGCGTGATCGACGGCGACCAGGTGATGGCGCTGGTCGGCCGCTCCTGGCTGGACCAGGGCCGGCTTGCCGGCGGTGCCGTGGTCGCCACGGTGATGTCGAACCTGGGGCTGGAGCGCTTCCTCAACGGTCTCGGCGTCGGCCTGGTCCGCACGCCGGTCGGCGACCGCTACGTGGTCGAGCGCATGCGTGCCGGCGGCTACAACGTCGGCGGCGAGCAGTCCGGCCATATCGTCCTGTCCGACTTCGCCACCACCGGCGACGGCCTCATCGCCGCCCTGCAGGTGCTGGCGGTGGTGGTGCAGTCCGGCCGGCCGGCCAGCGAGGTGACGCGGCTCTTCGAACCCTTGCCGCAGCTGCTGCGCAACGTGCGCTTCAACGGCGGTGCGCCGCTGGAGGACGATGAGGTGCAGGCGGCGATCCGTGCCGGCGAAGCGCGCCTCGGCGACGCCGGCCGCCTGGTGATCCGCAAGTCGGGCACCGAGCCGCTGATCCGCGTCATGGCCGAGGGCGACGACGCTTCCCTGGTCGATCAGGTGGTCGGCGAGATCTGCCAGACCATCGAGCGCCGCGCCTCGTGACGCGGGGCCGGCGGAGCGGGCCATGCTGGCGGCGCTGACGGCGCTGCTGCTCTGTCAGCTGATCGGCGAGGCGACGGTGCGTCTCTTCGACATTCCGGTGCCGGGCCCGGTACTCGGCCTGGTGCTGCTGCTGGCGCTGCTCGCCCTGCGGCGCGGCGTGCCGGAAACCCTCGAGGGCACCGCCGTCGGGCTGCTGAAGCATCTCTCACTGCTGTTCGTGCCGGCCGGCGTCGGCGTGCTGCAGCACCTCGGGCGCATCGAGGCGGAGTGGCTTGCCATTGCCGCTGCGCTGCTGGTCAGCTCGGTCGCCACCATCGTGGTGACCGCCGCCACCATGCGCGGCATGATCCGACTGCTGAAGATCGACGACGAGGCGGGCGGCGGCGCCGGGGGCGGCGCGTGATCGCCGAGTTTACCGACATCTGGGTCTACCTGCGCACCGGGCCGCTGCTGTGGCTGACGGTGACCCTCGCCGCCTACGTGGCGGCGCAGTGGGTCTACGAGCGCGCCGGCCTCAATCCGTTGCTCAACCCCGTGGCCCTCGCGGTGATCTTGCTGGTCGTGCTGCTGCTGGCGACCGGTACCGAGTACCAGACCTACTTCGAGGGCGCGCAGTTCGTCCATTTCCTGCTGGGGCCGGCGACCATCGCGCTGGCGGTGCCGCTCTACAGCCACTTCGGCAAGTTGCGCGCCGTCTTCCTGCCGATGCTGGTGGCGCTGCTGGCGGGGGCGCTGACCGCTGTGGTCACCGCCCTCGGCGTCGCCGCGCTGCTCGGCGCCAGCTTCGAGACCCTGGCCTCGCTGGCGCCGAAGTCGGTCACCACGCCGATCGCCATGGGAATCTCCGAACGCATCGGCGGCCTGCCGTCGCTGACCGCGGTGCTGGTGATCCTGACCGGCATCCTCGGCGCCATGCTGGCGACGCCGGTGCTCAATGCCCTGGGCATCCGCGACTGGCGGGCGCGCGGCTTTGCGGCCGGCGTGGCGGCACACGGCATCGGCACCGCCCGCGCCTTTCACGTCAGCGAGGTCGCCGGCACCTTCGCCGGCGTCGCCATGGGCCTCAACGGCCTGGCGACGGCCTTTCTGGTGCCATTGCTGATCGAGTGGGTGCGGTGACGCAAGGCCGTGGTTAGTCTTTCGCTACGAATTCTCCGCACGCGGCGCAACGTTTTGCGCGTGGCGTGCGTAGCGGCTTGCCGCAGACATTGCAGGGCGGCCCGAAGTCGCTGAGCCGGTGGTGCCACAGGGCATCCGCATTGGTCTCGCGAAAGCCGGTGATCTGGAAGTAGCGTTCCAGGGCTTCCTTGCCGTACCCCTTCGCTCTTGCTTCTGCCAAAGACACGCCGTGCGCCGCTCGGTAGTCCTTGATCTGTTCGATCGCGTTGGTCAGCAGCGGTTCCACTTCTGCCCACTCGTGGTCATCGAGCATGGGGACATCGGTCCGGCAGCGCCAGCAGTAGAGTGTCTGCGCCAAGTTCCGAACCGTCCGCCCTACACCACGTTGTTGAAGGCGTAGGTCGGACCTTCGCTGAGCTGTTCGGTCAGGATGGCGAGGCCGCGGCGCAATTCGTCGTGGTCGTGCGGCTTGCCGAAACAGACCCGTACCGCCGGCGCACTCTCGCGGCGGCCGACCATGAAGGGGTCGCTGGGCGTTACCAGCACGCCGCGGCGCTCGGCCTCGGTGGCGAACTCGCTGGAGCGCCAGGGATCCGGCAGGCGCAGCCAGAGGAAGGTCGACCCTTCCGCACAATCGAAATCCCAGCCGGCCAGCATCTCGCGGGCCAGCAGGCTGCGCGACGCGGCCTCGCGCTTGCGGCCGGCACTGACCCGGGCAGCGACGCCGCTGCGGATCAGCTCACTGCCAATCTCGGCGGTCAGGGGGCAGGCCATCCAGCAGGTGCTGTGCACAGCGTTGCCGAGCCGGCTCTGCGCCTTCTCGGGCGCCACGACAAAACCTGTGCGCAGCCCCGGCGAGACGGTCTTGGACAGGCCGACAACGTAGTAGCCGAGTTCCGGCAGATGGGCCGCGATGGGCGCGGGCTCCGTGCCGTCGAGGAAGCCGAAGGTATCGTCCTCGATCACCGCGACACCGAAGCGGCGGGCGATCTCCGCCAGGGCCCGGCGGCGTTCCTCCGGCATCGTGAGGCTGGTCGGATTGTGCTGGTTGGGGCAGAGATAAATCGCCTTCACGTCGTGGGTGCGGCTGGCCTCCTCGAAGGCGTCGGGCAGCGGGCCGTCAGAGTCGCGCTCCAGCCCGTCGAGGCGCAGCCCCAGCAGGCGCGCCAGACTGCGGATGCCGGGGTAGGTGAGAGAGTCGGAGACGATGTGGTCGCCCGGCCGGGTCACCGCGGCGAGCGCAATCAGCACGCCGTGGTGGGCCCCGGCGCTGATGGTGATCTGCTCGGCACTTACCTCGTAACCTGAGCGGCTGACCCACAGGGCACCCGCCTCGCGGTGTTCCGGCAGGCCGCGCTGGCTTTGGTATTGCATCATCTCCATCGCCCGCGGGCCGGCGGCGACCCGTGCCATCACCGCTGCGATCTCGCCTTCCTCGGCGCAGGGCATCGGTGGGGCCGAACGCATATGGATGGTGCCCGGCGTGGCCGCATGCCAGCGGTAGATATGGTCCGACGAGGCGGGCACGTTCACGAAGGTGCCACGGCCGACCTCGCCGGAGGTGAGGCCGCGCCGCTCCGCCTCGGCATAGGCCCGGCTGACGGTGCCGACGGTGACCCCCAGGTGCCAGGCGAGGTCGCGGTGGGTCGGCAGGCGGGTGCCGGCTTTCAGCTTGCCGGTGGTGATGTCGCGCGCCAGCGCGTCGGCGATGGCGAGGTAGCGGGGCCCGGAGGCCTCTTCCAGGGACGGCGTCCACTTTGTCATGAGGACAATATAACAATTGACCGAATGTCATGGCAACAACTAATACAATCTCAAGGAATGAATAGAGACAATATCGCCCAGAAGGAGATTGTCATGGATACAATCCTGAGAACGGCCCGAGCGTCCCTGGCGCCGCGCGGCGCGGCGTTTCCCGACAGCCGCTGGGGCGGGCCCTCGGTCAGGCAGAGGGGCAGCTACGCCCGGCGCGGCGCGCTCTTGCTGGTCGACATGCTGATCGTCTGGCAGAAGCGTCTCGGAGACCGCGATGCCTTGAGCCACATGGGTCCGGACCAGCTGAAGGACATCGGCCTCAGCCGCGAGGACGCCCTGCGCGAGGCGGAGAAGCCGTTCTGGCGGCGCTGACGGAGAAAGATGCCATGCCCGAGATCGCCCTCTACCAGGTCGACGCCTTCACCGACCGGCCCTTCGGCGGCAATCCGGCCGCCGTCTGTCCGCTGCAGGCCTGGCTGCCCGACGCGACGCTGCAGGCCATCGCGGCGGAGAACAACCTCTCCGAGACGGCCTACTTCGTGCCCCTGGAGGGGCCCGAAAACGGCGGCTACCGCCTGCGCTGGTTCACGCCCGCCGTCGAGGTCGCGCTCTGCGGCCATGCGACGCTCGCCACGGCCTATGTCATCGCCCATCACATCGAACCCGGCATGGAAAAGGTGGTGTTCCACTCGGCCAGCGGCCCGCTGACGGTGACCCGCGACGGCGAGGTCTTCACCCTCGATTTCCCGAGTGAGCCGCCGGCGCCTTTCGACGACGGCAGTGCCGTCGCCGCAGCGCTCGGCACAGTGCCGCGGGAGGTGGTGAAGGCGCCCAAGATCGACGGCGGCAAGATCATGGCGGTCCTGGCGAGCGAGGCCGAGGTGCGCGCCGCCGAACCGGACCTGGAGAAGGTGAAGGCATTGCCCGGCGACGGCCTCATCGTCACCGCGCCGGGCGACAGCGTGGACTTCGTGTCGCGCTACTTCGCGCCCCATGCCGGCATTCCGGAAGATCCCGTGACAGGCTCGGCGCACTGCGTGCTGACGCCCTTCTGGGCCAGGCGGCTCGGCAAGGCGAAGCTCGCGGCGCGGCAGGTCTCCGCGCGCGGCGGCGATCTCGTGGTGGAGGACAGGGGCGCGCGCGTGCTGATCTCGGGCAAAGTCACCCCCTATCTCGAGGGCCGCATCCGCGTGTAGACTGCCGCCGACTCCACCGCGCGACCATGAGGAGACGGCATGACAAAGCGCCCGACGTTTCCCGCCCTCGATCCCTCCGGCGTCGAAGTCCGCAAGGGTTCCTCTTATCCGGAGCCCTGGGCCTCCGCCTGCGGCGCGCGCGAGAAACAGGCGCTGGGCGACGTACTGGGGCTCAACGCCTTCGGCGTGAACCTGGTGCGCCTGCCGCCGGGCGCGCTCTCCTCGCAGCGGCACTGGCACACCCACGAGGACGAGTTCGTCTACGTGCTGGAAGGCGAGCTGACGCTGATCACCGACTCCGGCGAACAGAAGCTGAAGCCCGGCATGGCGGCCGGCTTTCCCGCCGGCAAGGGCGACGGTCATCACATGGCCAACAGGGGCAAGGACTGGGCGGTCTACCTGGAGGTCGGCAACCGCTCGCTGGAAGACGAGGTGATCTACCCCGACATCGATCTCTTCCTCACCAACGGCCGCCACGGCAAGCCGAGGTTCACCAAGAAAGACGGGACGCCTTATTGATGGGAAAAGTCGTGGTGCCGGTCGGGGCCGCCGACCTCGAGGGACTGCGTGAGTTGTTTCGCGAGTATGCGGCATGGCTGCAGGTCGACTACTGCCTGAAGGACTTCGAGGCGGAGTTGGCCGCGCTGCCGGGTGACTGCGTGCCGCCGGCTGGCGGTCTCTGGGCCGCGCGCGTGGATGGCGAAGTCGCCGGCTGCGTCGCGCTCAAACCACTGGGCGAGCGCGTCGCAGAGATCAAGCGCCTCTGGGTGCGGCCGGCGCATCGCGGCCTTGGGCTGGGGCGGCAGCTGGCCGAGGCGGCGCTGCAGGGGGCCAAGGCCGGCGACCACCGCAGCGTCGTTCTGGAAACGCTCGACTTCATGACCGCCGCGCAGACGCTCTATGCCGAGATCGGCTTCCGGGAGGTGCCGAAAGGCGCGGCGCCGGACAATGTCCGCCGGCTGCAGTGCGACCTGCCGCTTGTCGCGACCGCGTGAGGGGCGCCGTGCAGGATCTTTACTTCGACGATTTCGAGCCGGGTCAGATTTTCCACAGCAAAGGCGTGACGCTCAGCGAGTCGCAGATCCTCGACTTCGCGCTGCTCTACGACCCACAGCCCTTCCACCTCGACAGGGAAGCCGCTGCCGCGGGCCCTTTCAACGGCCTCATCGCCTCCGGCTTTCAGACCCTGGCGCTGGCGTTTCGCATCTTCTACCAGGCGGGCGTCATCAACGCCTGCTCCATGGGCTCGCCCGGCCTCGACGAACTGCGCTGGCTGCGCCCCGTGCGCCCCGGCGATACGCTATCGGTGAATGCGACGGTGCGCGAGAAGCGTCCGTCGTCCTCTAAGCCCGACCGCGGCACGCTCATCATGGACTACGTGGTGGCGAACCAGAACGACGAGCCGGTGATGACCTTCACCGCGATCCATATTCTGGCGCGGAGGGCGGGGTAAGGATGACTCCAATTGCAGAATTAGCGAAGCCGCGTCGCTGACCATCGCAGCGGCGAATCCGCCCACTCTATTGTCACCCTCGGGCTCGACCCGAGGGTCCATTGTGCCGCTTGCATAGACCCCTGCGAGTTGCGAGGTGGATTGCCGGGTCAAGCCCGGCAATGACAGTTGGGGATGCAATCGCGCGGGCCGCGTTGCATTGGCTCGTCCTCGGGATTCCTGACCCTTCGGACAGGTTCTCCAAAAGCGACGCTTTTGCTCCCGAAAGCGGCGGATGAATAATTGACGCGGTGCAGCATGGTGTTAGTATCCGGCCCGCGCGCCGCCGGGATGCTATTCAGACCAGGGCGCGCCTTGTCGCTTATGACCCCTTTCTACCAAGGAGCTGCCTTATGAACGCCGTCCGCCCGGCCAGCCGGCCTGGGAACCCTTGCTTTTCCTCGGGACCCTGCGCGAAGCGCCCCGGTTGGTCCCTGGGTTGTCTGAGCGAGGCGGCGGTCGGTCGATCTCACAGGGCGAAGCCCGGCAAGGCGAAGCTGGCCGAGGTGATCGAGCGCTCCAAGGCGCTGCTCGGCATGCCCGAAGACTACCGCCTCGGCATCGTGCCGGCCTCCGATACCGGCGCCGTCGAAATGGCGCTGTGGTCGTTGCTCGGCCCGCGCGGCGTCGACGTGCTGGCCTGGGAGAGCTTCGGCGAGGGTTGGGCCACCGACGTCGCCAAGCAGCTGAAGATCGCCGACCTGCGGGTGCTGAAGGCGGGCTACGGCGCGCTGCCGGACCTGGGCCAGGTCGATCCGGCCCGCGACGTGGTGTTCACCTGGAACGGCACCACCTCCGGCGTGAAGGTGCCGGACGGCGAGTGGATCGCCGCCGGCCGCGAAGGGCTGACGATCTGCGACGCCACCTCGGCGGCATTCGCCATGGACCTGCCGTGGGACAAGCTCGATGTCGTCACCTGGTCCTGGCAGAAGGTGCTGGGCGGCGAGGCGGCGCACGGCATGCTGGCGCTGTCGCCGCGCGCCGTCGAACGCCTGGAGAGTTTCACGCCCGACTGGCCGCTGCCGAAGATCTTCCGCCTCACCAAGGGCGGCAAGCTGATCGAGGGCGTGTTCAAGGGCGAGACCATCAACACGCCCTCCATGCTGGCGGTGGAGGACGCCCTCGACGGCCTCCGGTGGGCCGAGGGGATCGGCGGCCTGAAGGCGCTGATCGGGCGTGCCGAGGCGAACCTCGCGGCGGTGGCCGGCTGGGTGTCCGCCTCCGACTGGGCCGATTTCCTCGCGGAGACGCCGGAGACGCGCTCCTGCACCTCGATCTGCCTGAAGATCGTCGATCCCTGGTTCCTGTCGCTGGATGCCGATGCCCAGGCCGCCGCGGCCAAGCGCATCGCCGCCCTGCTGGAGCAGGAGGGTGTCGCCTACGACATCGGCAGCTACCGCGACGCGCCGGTGGGCCTGCGTCTCTGGGGCGGTGCGACGGTGGAGCCCGACGACATGGCCGCGCTGCTGCCCTGGCTCGACTGGGCCTGGCGATCCGTGAAATCGGAGAAGGCGGCGGCCTGAAAGGCGCAAAACCCATCGCATGACAGTGAGGGCGCGGCCGCGAGCGGCGGCGCGAGCAGAAGGCTTTAAAACGATATGCCCAAGGTTCTTATTTCGGATGAGCTGAGCGACCGCGCGGCGGAAATCTTCCGCGAGCGCGGCCTCGAGGTGGACGTGAAGACCGGCCTGAAGCCGGACGAGCTGAAAGCCATCGTCGGCGATTACGACGGTCTGGCGATCCGTTCCGCGACGAAGGTGACGGCCGACGTCATCGCCGCGGCGGACAGGCTGAAGGTGGTCGGCCGTGCCGGTATCGGCGTCGACAACGTCGATATCCCGGCGGCGACCGGGCGCGGCATCGTGGTGATGAACACCCCCGACGGCAACTCCATCACCACCGCCGAGCACACCATCGCGCTGATGCTCTCCCTGGCCCGCCAGATCCCCGCCGCCGACCGCTCGACCCAGGCCGGCAAGTGGGAGAAGTCGCGTTTCATGGGCACCGAGCTGACCGGCAAGACGCTGGGCATCATCGGCTGCGGCAACATCGGTGCCATCGTCGCCGACCGCGCCCAGGGCCTCAGGATGCACGTCATCGCCTACGACCCCTTCCTGTCGCCGGACCGCGCCCTCGACCTCGACGTCGAGAAGGTCGACCTGGACAGCCTGCTGGCGCGCGCCGATATCGTCACCCTGCACGTGCCGATGACCGACCAGACCCGCGGCATGATCGACGCCAGGGCCCTGGCCAAGACCAAGCCCGGCGTGCGCATCATCAACTGCGCGCGCGGCGGCCTGGTGGTGGAGGAAGACCTCAAGGCGGCCATCGAATCCGGCCACGTCGCCGGCGCCGCGCTCGACGTCTTCGCCGTCGAGCCGGCCAAGGAGAACGTGCTGTTCGGCATGGACCAGGTCGTCGCCACGCCGCACCTCGGCGCCTCGACGGCGGAAGCGCAGGAGAAGGTGGCGCTGCAGATCGCCGAGCAGATGTCCGCCTACCTGATGAGCGGCGCCATCACCAACGCCCTCAACATGCCCTCCCTCACGGCGGAGGAGGCCAAGCGCCTGAAGCCCTACATGACATTGGCCGAACAGCTCGGCAGCTTCGCCGGGCAGCTGACCCACACCGGCCTGTCCCAGGTGACCATCGAGTATGAGGGCCAGGTGGCGCACCTGAACACCCGCCCGCTCACCCAGGTCGCGCTCTGCGGCCTGCTGACGCCGATGCTCGACACCGTGAACATGGTCAACGCGCCGCTGGTGGCGCGCGAGCGCGACATCGACGTCGCCGAGGTGAAGCACGAGCGCGACTGCGACTACCAGACCCTGATCCGCCTCACGGTGACCACCGAGCGGGGCCCGCGCAGCCTCTCCGGCACGCTGTTCGGCGGCGACAAGCCGCGCCTTGTGGAGATCAAGGGCATCTCCATCGAGGCTGCTCTGACGCCGCACATGCTCTACATTACCAACGAGGACAAGCCGGGTTTCATCGGCGCGCTGGGGACCACGCTGGGCGATGCCGGAGTCAACATCGCCACCTTCCACCTGGGCCGCGCGGCGCAGGGGCAGGACGCCATCGCCCTGCTGGAGCTGGATGCGCCGATCGACACCGCGACCCTGGAGAAGGTGCGTGCCCTGCCGCACACCAAACAGGCGGAAGCGCTGCGCTTCTAGAGTGTTTGCCGCCGCCCGCGCACTGGCCGCGGCGGCCGTGTTGCTGGCACTGGCGGATAGCGGCGCCGTGATTGCGCAAGCCCGGGTACAGAGCCTGGAGGCGCTCGGCTTCCGGCCCTTTCTCGCCGAGCCCTCGCCGCGCCTGAGGATCGAGCTGCGGCGCACCGTGCGGCCGGCCGATGCCCTGCCCGACGGCCGGCCGGCCTTCGGCTTCGGCCGCATCGCCGAGGCCTGGCTGATCGATCCCACCGAACGCGACGGCGGCGGCGTGTTGGGCGATGGCGTCGAGGCCGGCGGCCTGATGGTCCGCCTGCGCGGCGGCGGCGAGCGTCGCCTGCTGCTGCCCGAGGACCAGGTGTTCGTCGATCTGCAGCCGCGCCTCGCCGATCTCGACGGCGGCGGGGAGGACGAGATCCTGGTGGTGCGCATGGCGCCCGGCGAAGGGGCAGTGCTGACGGCCTACGGCCTGGTCGACGGCGAACTGCGCCTCGTCGCCGAGGGACCGCGCAACCTGCAGGCGGGGCAGTGGCTCAACCCCATCGGCGCGGCGGACTTCGACGGCGACGGCGTGGTCGAGGTCGCCTACGTGGAATCGCCGCACCAGCGTCGCGGCATACTGCGCATCGTCTCGCTCCAGGACGGCCGCCTGGTCGAGGAGGCATCGCGGGCCGGCTACGCCAACCACGTCTTCGGCTCGCGCGAGCAGGGGCTCTCCGCCATCCTCGATTTCGACGAGGACGGCTTGCCGGAAATTTTTCTGCCGTCGGCGCGGCGCCGGGCGCTGCACGTGCTGCGCTACCAGGACGGCGAGATCACGCTGCTGGGCCGGGAGCTCTACGACGCCCAGATCATCGGCGACTTCCGCCTCGAGGACCTGGACGGCAACGGCATGGACGAGGTGATCTACCAGCTCGACGACGGCCTCGAGGTGCGGCTGTACCGGTGACGGCTTCCCTTCACCCGACCTCGTCCAAGCGCGGTGGCGCATCACCGGCGAGCCTGCGGTGCGCCAGCGCGGCGATGCGCCTCACCGCCAGCATGGAGAGGACCACCGCGGCGATGAAGACGTAGAGGCCGGCGTGGACCTCCACGTCGGAGACCAGCGACAGCTTGATCACCACGACCACCATGGCGGCGACGAAGACGTCGAGCATCGACCACCGCCCGACCGCCTCGATCCAGCCCAGGAGGCGGCGCACCCGCGGGTCGTCGACGCGCAGGTGGCTCCAGGCGAACCAGGCGACGGCCAGCTTGGCCACCGGCAGCACCACGGTGAACAGCAGGATGACCGCGAAGAGCGCGTGGTCGCCGCTGTCGAGCAGGCGCAGCATGCCGGTCAGGATGGAGACCTCGTCGTAGAAGAAGAACATGGTGCGCACGGTCATCACCGGCAGCATCCAGCCGGCCGCCAGCGCCGCGGCGGCGGCGAGCAGCAGCAGGCCGAGCAGGCGGTCGGGGCCGCGGCTCTCGGCGGCCAGGGTGCCCGGCGCGGCGAAGAGGCGGAGCCCGCGGCGCAGGAAGGGCTGCAGCAGGGAACTCAAGGAAGGTCGCAAAGGGGTGGCGCGGTCCCGGCGGTTGGCGAGCGGTTCAGGCCCGCAGTCTACACCGGCCGCCACCGGGCAACCAGTTTCAAGGTATTGATATCTCAGTAATTCCGGAAACCCTCCCTGTCGCCGGTCCGGTTTTCTGTTTGCCCCTGGTTGGGAAGGCTGGTAACAGAAGGCGGAAGCGGCGCCGCCCGCTTCCATGCCCTGCCCGCCATCCCGGGCCCATGGAACCGGACCGCAGATTCCCGCCGACATGCCCGCCGACATGCCCGCCGACATGATTGATCGCGCCGAAAAAGGCCTCCTGCCGGCCGGACTGCAGGACGTGCTGCCGCCGCTCGCCGCCCATGAGTCGGCGGTGGTGGAGCGGCTCATCGCCACCTTCCAGGCGCAGGGCTACGACCGCGTGAAGCCGCCGCTGCTGGAGTTCGAGGAGGCGCTGCTGACCGGTGCCGGCGCGGCCGTGGCCGGCCAGACCTTCCGCCTGATGGACCCGGTGAGCCAGCGCATGATGGGCCTGCGCGCCGACATGACGCCGCAGGTGGCGCGCATCGCCACCACGCGCCTGAAAAAGGCGCCGCGCCCCTTGCGCCTCTGCTACGGCGGCCAGGTGCTGCAGGTACGCGGCAGCCAGCTGAGGCCCGAGCGCCAGTTCGCCCAGGCCGGCGTCGAGCTGATCGGCGCCCCGCAGGAGAGCGGCGATGCCGAGGTGGTGGTGCTGGCCATCGAGGCGCTGAACGCCGTCGGCGTGCAGGACCTCTCCGTCGATCTCAACACGCCGCCGCTTGTGGGTGCGCTGGCGGCAGAGCTCGGCCTCGACGCCGGCCGCGTCGCGGAGCTGCGCGCGGCGCTCGACCGCAAGGACGCCGCCGCCGTGCGCGAACTCTCGGGCCGGCACGACGACCTGTTCCAGGCCCTGCTGCGCACCGCCGGTCCGGCCGACAAGGCGCTGGCGGCGCTCGCCGCGCTGAAGCTGCCGGCGGCCGCCGCCGCCGAGGTGCGGCGCCTGGCCGAGGTCGCCGCGCTGATCCGCCAGGCGGCGCCGCAGGCGCGCCTTACCGTCGATCCGGTGGAGCACCGGGGCTTCGAGTACCAGACCGGCATCTCCTTCATCCTCTTCGCCAAGGGCGTGCGCGGCGAACTCGGCCGCGGCGGGCGCTACGAGGCCGATGGCCCCAACGGCACCCGCGAGTCGTCGACCGGCTTCACCTTCTACATGGACAGCGTGCTGCGGGCGTTGCCGCCGCCGGTGCCCGCCCTGCGCGTCTACCTGCCTTTCGGCGCGGCGCCGGAACAGGGCCGGCGCCTGCGCGCGGAGGGCTGGGTTACTCTGGCCGGCCTCGCCGAGGTCGCCGACCCCATCGCGGAGGCGCGCCGCCTCGGCTGCAGCCACCTGTTCGGCAACGGCGAAATCTCAGAAATCAAGGACTGATCCATCATGGCTAACGTGGTCGTCGTCGGGTCCCAGTGGGGGGACGAGGGCAAGGGCAAGATCGTCGACTGGCTGTCGGAGCGCGCCGACGTGGTGGTGCGCTTTCAGGGCGGCCATAACGCCGGCCACACCCTGGTCATCGGCGGCGAGGTCTTCAAGCTGTCGCTGCTGCCGTCCGGCGTGGTGCGCTCCAACAAGCTTTCGATTATCGGCAACGGCGTGGTGGTCGACCCCTGGGCCCTGGTGGAGGAGATCGACCGCATCCGCGCCCAGGGCGTCGAGGTGACGCCGGAGCGCCTGCGCATCGCCGAGGGCGTCGCCCTGATCCTGCCGATGCACGGCGCCGTCGACCGCGCCCGCGAGGCGGCCAAGGGCGACGGCAAGATCGGCACCACCGGCCGCGGCATCGGCCCGGCCTACGAGGACAAGGTCGGCCGCCGCGCCGTCAGGCTCTGCGACCTCGCCGATCCCGAGCTGCTGCGCCAGCGCGTCGACGGCCTGCTGGTGCACAACAACGCCCTGCTGCGCGGCCTCGGCCAGCCCGAGTTCACGGCGGCGGAGATCGTCGACGGCCTGCTCGCCCTGGCGCCGCGCATCCTGCCCTTTGCCGACCGCGTGTGGCAGCGGCTCGACGCCGCGCGCCGGGCCGGGCGCCGCATCCTCTTCGAAGGTGCCCAGGGCGTCATGCTCGACGTCGACCACGGCACCTATCCCTACGTCACCTCGTCGAACACCGTCGGCGGCAGCGCCGCCGCCGGCTCCGGCATGGGTCCGGCCGCCCTCGACTTCGTGCTCGGCATCACCAAGGCCTACACCACCCGCGTCGGCAGCGGGCCGTTTCCGACCGAACTGACCGACGAGACCGGCGAACTGCTGGGCGCGCGCGGCCGCGAGTTCGGCGTGGTCACGGGCAGGAAGCGGCGCTGCGGCTGGTTCGACGCGGTGATGGTGCGCCAGGCGGCCAAGGTGGCCGGCATCGACGGCATCGCGCTGACCAAGCTCGACGTGCTGGACGGGCTCGAGGAGATCAAGGTCTGCATCGGCTACGAGATCGACGGCACGCGGATCGACTATCTGCCGGCGCAGCCCTCCCGCCAGGCCGCGGCGCGGCCGGTCTACGAGTCGATTCCGGGCTGGTCCGAGAGCACCATGGGCGCGCGCTCCTGGGCCGAGCTGCCGGCCGCGGCGGTGAAGTACATCCGCCGCCTCGAGGAACTGATCGAGGTGCCGGTGGCGATGCTCTCCACCTCGCCGGAGCGCGACGACACCATCCTGGTGCGCGACCCCTTCGCCGACTGAGCGGTCCGAAGCCCTCGGCCGGCCCCGTCGAAACGACGGAAAGCGCGGGATTCCGCGCCTTCCCGGCGGCCTCTTAACGATCTCTTTGCCTTATTGCGGTTAGCTACGGGCACCCGGACCGGCTGAACGGCCGGCGGGCGGCGAGCCATATTCTTTGTAGCGGCAATGAGCAGTCAACCTGGGGCAGCGAGCGCTGGAGCGGCGGAAGAGTCCGGCCCGATCATGGTGGCCGACCGCTACCGTATCCATCCCGACCAGCCGCTGCCCGGACTCGACGGGCCGGGCGGGGTCCGGGCCTTCAATGCGACCGACGAGCGCGGATCGCCCAAGGCGCTCTTTGCCCTGGTGTGCCGCCGCGACGTCGCCCCGCGCAACGACGTCCTGAACCAGTTCTCGCGCTTCATCCGCCTGCCGATGGTGACCCCGCTGCGCTGGACCGTGGTCTACTGGCCGCCGGAAAAGGCGCGCCGGTTCGTCATCATCCTGCACCAGCCCGGCGGCGAGTGCATCCTGCCGGCGCCGGACGCGAGCATCGATCCCTGGCGCGAGGATCGCGTCGTGCGCCTGGTGATGAACCCGCTGATGCCGGTGTTCAAGGAACTCGGCGGCCGCAATCTCACTCACCGGGCGATCCGCGCCGACAACCTCTTCTTTTCCGACGCGACCCGCGAGTCGGTGGTGCTCGGCGAGTGCTTCTCGCTGCCGCCGGCGATGGCGCAGCCGTCGATCTACGAGCCGATCGACGGCGCCATGGCAATGCCGGAGGGGCGCGGCCACGGCTCGCCCGCGGACGACTACTATGCCCTCGGCGTGCTGATCCTGGTGTTGCTCTGCGGCGGCAATCCGGTGCCCGACCTCAACGAGTACCAGATCGTCGAGGCCAAGATCAGCAAGGGCTCTTACGCCGCCCTGGTGGGCGATACGCGCCTCTCGCTGCCGATGGTGGAGGTGCTGCGCGGCTTGCTCTGCGACGACCCGGAGGAGCGCTGGCGCCACGACGACCTGCAGCTCTGGCTGAACGGCCGCCACCTCAGTCCCAAGCAGGCCCTGCTGCCGCCCAAGGCGGCGCGCCTCTTCGCTTTCGAGGACGTCGAATACAACAACGCCTCGGCGCTGTCCTACGCGATGGGCCGCGACTGGCCGGCCGCTCTGCAGGTCATCAAGACGCCGGAGCTGGAACGCTGGATCCGCCGCTCGCTGTCCGACGACGTCCGCGCCGCGGCCGTGGCGGCGGCGACCCGGGCGGTGATCGGTGTCGGCGGCGGGGCCACCGGGGTCGAGGACCGGCTGTTGTCGCGCGTCCTCGTGGCCTTGGACAGCCAGGCGCCGTTGCGCTACAAGCAGGTCGCCGTCCGCATTCAGGGCCTCTCCACGGCCTTCGCCGTCAACTACCACAACGAAGAACGGCGCCAGACCTTCGCGGAAATCATCCTGCACAAGCTGCCGCAGATGTGGATCGAGGCGCAGCCGCAGATGCGTGCCGACATCGTCGCCTTTATCCGCTCGTTCGACCTCGTCGGCATGCACCTCACCAAGCCGCGCATCGGCTACGGCCTCGAGCGGGCGCTCTACGCGCTGAATGTCTCCTGGCCCTGCCAGAGTCCGCTGCTGTCCGACGACTTCGTCAGCGACCTGAGCGATCTGCTGCCGGCGCTGGAGCGTTTCGCCCAGCAAGGCCGCACCGATCGCCCGCCGATGGACTGGCACATCGGCGGCTTCGTGTCCGCGCGCATGAAGATGACGCCGGACCGGGCCTTCAGCGAGCTTGCCCAGGACGAGCGGCCGGAAACCTTCAATCTCGGCATTGTGCGCCTGCTGGGCGACGTCCAGGAGAACGTAGGGCCGGCGCGGCTGCCCTACCTGGCCGCCTGGTGCGCGGCCCTGTTGAAGCCGGCGGTCGACAAGTACCGCAACCGCACGCGCCGCGAGCAGATGACCGAGATGCTGCGCCAGCTCGCCGCCCAGGGCAACCTGACGGCCCTCGTTAAGCTGGTCGACAACCCGGACCGGCGCGCCGGCGACGAGGAAGGCTTCCGCCGCGCGCGGGCGGAGTACGCCTCGCTGGTCGAGCAGATGAACTGGCTGCGCAACGGCGGCCTTACCAAGCCGGCGGTGGTGCGCGCCGGTGCCCGCGAGGCTTCCAGCGTCATCTCCGGCGTGATCGCCGCGATCTCCGTGCTCCTGATCACCCTGAACTCGGTACTCTGAAATGGCGAAGGCGGCGACCCGGACCAATCCGAAGGGCGGCAAGGCACTGCCGAAGGCCCAGGGCGCGGCGCCTCGGGGCAAGAGGAGGTCACGCCGGCCGAAGACCTGGGTCAAGGTGCTCGCGCTCATCATCCTGTTCCCCTTCGCCGCCGTGCTGCTGCCGACGACCCTGGTGTTCTTCGTGATGATGTCGCCGACCTGGGTCGCCTACATGACCGACCGCTCGCGCGAGAAGCACCTGGCGGTCACCGTCGGCATGCTCAACTTCGCCGGCACCCTGCCGGCCATCATCGAACTGTGGACGCGCGGCCAGAGTCACCAGATGGCCATGGACCTGATCTCCGACGTCTTCGTGTGGGTGGTCGCCTACGGCGCCGCCTTCGCGGGCTGGACGATTTTCGCCTTCATGCCGGCGCTGGTGGGCAACTACTACCTCATGACGACGCGCAGCCGCATGAAGGGCCTGGTGAAGGCGCAGAAGGCGCTGATCGCGGAGTGGGGGGACGCCGTCGCCGCCGGCATCGCACCGGCGATCCCGGGCGAAGGCGACGACGACGAAGACGCGGACACCGAGGCCTCCGGGGAGGCCGGCGAATTCGCCGAGGCGGAAGCCATGCCGTCGCGCGCGGCGCGCTGACGCCGCTGTTCCCGCCACCCTCGCGAAGGAGGGAAGCGGGGCAACGAATCAGCTGATCGCCAGGCGTTCCTCGATGGCGGCGTTGCGGATCGCCTTCTGCAGCTTCTCGAAGGCGCGCACCTCGATCTGACGCACGCGCTCGCGGCTGATGCCGTATTCCTGGGAGAGGTCCTCCAGTGTCGTCGGCTCGTCTTTCAGCCGGCGCTCCTCGAGAATATGGCGTTCGCGCTCGTTGAGGTTGGCCATGGCCGTTTTCAGCAGGGCGCGGCGTTTGCCCATCTCCTCCGACTCGGCGAGCATGGTCTCCTGGTCATCGGTGTCGTCGACCAGCCAATCCTGCCATTCGCCGTCACCGTCGATGCGCAGCGGCGCGTTGAGGGAGTGGTCCGGCGCCGAGAGGCGGCGGTTCATCGCCACCACGTCCTGCTCCGGCACGCCCAGGGTCTCGGCGATCTTGGAGAGGTTCTCCGGATGCAGGTCGCCTTCCTCCATCGCCTTCAGCTGGCCCTTCAGCCGGCGCAGGTTGAAGAACAGCTTCTTCTGCGAGGCGGTGGTACCCATCTTCACCAGCGACCAGGAGTGCAGGATATACTCCTGGATCGAGGCGCGGATCCACCACATG
This sequence comes from Kiloniellaceae bacterium, assembly GCA_050330205.1. Taxonomy (GTDB): domain Bacteria; phylum Pseudomonadota; class Alphaproteobacteria; order Kiloniellales; family Kiloniellaceae; genus Pelagibius. The sequence goes on along the minus strand of JBHJOA010000075.1, from coordinate 16,769 downwards.
GCGTAGGTGGCGAGGCGGAAGCCGCGCTCCGGGTCGAAGCGCTTGACCGCCTGCATCATGCCGACGTTGCCCTCGGAGACCAGTTCGGAGAGCGGCAGGCCGTAGCCGCGGTAGCCCATGGCGATCTTGGCGACCAGCCGCAGGTGCGAGGTCACCAGCTTGTGCGCGGCCTCGGTATCGCCGCGCTCGCGCCAGGACTTGGCGAGCATGTACTCCTCGTCCTGTTCCAGCATCGGGAACTTGCGGATTTCCTGCAGGTAACCGCTGAGATTGCCTTCGGGAACGAGAACCGGAACTTTTGCCGCCATTACCTTTACTCCCAGGGAACCGATCTTCCCGCCGTTGCCGGCCGCCTTTGGGGCCGTGGCCCGTTGCCTGTCCGCTGCGCTGCCGCAGCTGGCGTCGCCACAGGGGAGTCCTGGCTTGTCATGGAGTCCCCCCGGCGCCGCCGATATATCTGACTGGATTAGTCAGGTATATTTAAAATCATTCCAAAGAACTTATCAAGGCACTTATGTCAGGTGGTAGTTCGCTCTGAAATTGCAAGACATCCCCACCGACAGGGTGTTGGAATCCCAGGGTTTTTGCGTGCAGCGCCTGGCGCCCCAGGGCGGCCAGCGCGGCCTGCGCCCCTGCAGGAAGCAAACGCGCCCGCCGCGCCGCGGTTCCGCCGCGGCCGTACAGCGGGTCGCCCAGCAGCGGGTGGCCGATCTCCGCCAGGTGGACGCGGATCTGGTGGGTGCGTCCGGTCTTCAGGCGGCACTCGACGAGGCTGACGCGGCCGTTCTGGAAGCTTTTCAGCACCCTGTAGGCGGTCTCGGCCGGCCGGCCGCCGTGGCGCAGCACCGCCATTTTCTTGCGGTTGCGGGGGCTGCGGCCGATGTTGCCTTCGATCGCTCCCTCGGCCGGCGCCGGCCGGCCCCAGACCAGGGCCCAGTAGGCGCGCTCGATGTCGCGGGCGGCGAAGCGCTCGACCAGGCCGCGGTGCGCCGCCTCGGACTTGGCGGCGACCATGAGGCCGGAGGTGTCCTTGTCGAGGCGGTGGACGATGCCCGGGCGTGCCTCGCCCCCGACGCCCTTGCCGATACCCGTCAGGTCCGGCCCGCAGTGGGCGATAAGGGCGTTCACCAGGGTCCTGTCCGGGTTGCCCGCGGCAGGGTGGACGACGAGGCCGGCGGGTTTGTTCAGCACGATGAGGTCGGCGTCCTCGTAGAGGATCTCCAGGGGAATCGCCTGGCCTTCCAGGGCGACGGGGCGAGTCTCCGGCACGATGATGGCGAAAGTTTGGCCGGCCTTCACCTTGGCCGCCGGGCTGGTGACGGCGTGGCCGGCGCTGCTCACGCGGCCGTCCTCGATGAGGGCCTTGAGGCGGCTGCGCGAGAGCTGCGGCAGGGCGTCGGCCAGCAGGCGGTCGAGCCGCCCGCCGGCGGCCTCCGGCCCGGCGGTCACCTCATGGCGTGCCGCAGCCGCCCCTTGACCCGAACCGGCGCTCATGCTTCCTCGCTCCCTTGTCCCGCGCCTCACGTGATTAGTCAGGGGTCCCGACCGATGCAAGCGCTCAAAGCCCTGGTCATCTTCATGGCCGTCCTCATCGTCGCCGGCATGGCGCTGCTGGTCTACGGCCTGGTCACCCGGGGCGGCGACGGCGGCAGCGGCGCCGGCTTCGGCGGCGGGGCCGGCGGCCCGGCGACCCTGGACCTGGCGGTGCCCGAGGGCTGCGCCATCGCCGGCACGGAGCTGAACGGCGAGCGCCTGGTGATCCGCCTCGACGGCCTGGCCGAGCGCGACTGCCAGCAGGTGCTGGTGGTGGACCTGGCCGGCGGGCGCCTGCTCGGCCGCATCCGCGCCGTACCGGGGGGCGCGCAGTAGGGCGGGCAGGGGGCGCCGGAGGGGGGTGCGGCAGAGGGGGTTGCGCGGGGCCGGATCTTGGGCTACACAACCGGCCTTCCGGCCATTGGTCCCCTTCGTCTAGTGGCCTAGGACGTCGCCCTCTCACGGCGAAAACAGGGGTTCGACTCCCCTAGGGGACGCCATTCCTATCCCAAGCCATTGAAGTGCTTTATCCATCTGTAATTCCAGTGCTTTTGGATTTGGCACTGATACAGATTGTGATACAGAAATGGCTATGTCCAAGCCCTGGAAGCACCCCCGCTCAGGCGTGTTTTGGTTCCGCCGGGAAGTACCACGGGACTGCCGGGATCAGGTCGGCAAATCGATGTGGCAAAAGTCCCTCGGCACTACATCCCGGACCGAAGCCGAGCGGCTAATCCTGCCGTTCCTGGCAGAGACAAATCGAACCATCGAAGATATCCGGGCCGGTCGATTTCGGTCCCACACCGATGATGAACTCCGATCATGGATCGATGAATGGCTAGCCCGTGGATCAGTGGGGATCGGTGGCGGTCCCTCGCCGGTCTTGCCCCGCCTCACCGATGAGCAGGCGGTCCAGGGGCTCCTGAGTGGGCTCCAGGTGCACCGGGGGATCATCCCCGAGGGTGACGACCTGGACCGCTGTCTTCCTGCCACCGCAATATCAACTCTTGAGGCTATGAGGTTGTTCCTCTTTCTTGAGCGAACAGCCTCCATCATTGCGGCGGACGACAAGATGACCACGGACAGAAGCGTGAGCCTGCCACGGGATGATCTGAGGAACGGCGCTTGACACCTACGTCCGATGACAGAAGGCGTCAGCGCTCATGGGACAGTTTGAGACGTCGGACACGGAGCGGACGCCTGCTCGTGTGATCGCATGGCGCCTCCGGGGCTGCCACGTCAGGTTTAGGTCACTTCCTTGAAGTAACTAGGGTGCTCGCGCCGCATCTCCTCGATGCGCTTGACTGTACCGGCCAAGTGCTCGCGCATCGCTTCCTGGGCTGCCAGTGGGTCGCCCGCCTCGATTGCCTCCAGGACCGCCCAGTGGCCCCGCATGATTTTTCGCACCTTGCCTTCCTTCGGCAGATCCAGGCGGCGCACGCGTGACAGATGCCCCGCCTTGGCCTTCAACATCGCATGCAGATTCAATTGCCTGACACCGGCAAAGAGCGTCTGGTGGAAAGCCTCATCGAGATCGTTGAAGAGATTGATCTCCTCGAGATTATCGACCAGCGTTTCCTGCATGGTCAGGATTGCGCGCGCTTTTTTGACCAGCGCCGGATCGGGCGTCTCCGCCAGGCGCCTGGCCACCTCGGCCTCCACGGCGACTCGCAGGAAATGCGTCTCGTACAGCTGCGTGACGTCGATCTTCGTCACCACGGTCTTGGACTGCGGGACAATGCGGATCAGGCCGTCCTGCTCCAGGCGCTGCATCGCCTCGCGGATCGGCGTCAGGCTGACATCGAAGAGCTTGGCCAACTCCACCCGAGACAGCGTCGCGCCCGGCGGCAGATCCAGGTTGACGATGCGCTCGCGCAGCGTGTCGTAGATGCGCTGCGCCGCGGGCGCCGAGTCCGTCCGGTTGGAGAGAAAGTTGCCGGTTGGCGCCAGGCGGTCGTCCGAAGTTGAGAGAGCCATGGATGCTGCCTATTGGCTGAGGGGGCGGATCGGTCGAGACCTTGGAATCTAAATAGCGCATGATTCCCGTTGATTCAACTAGTCAACTAATATACTAGTTGACCACATAAGGTGAGCGCTGTCGCCCGGCAGCCGCCAATCGACAAAGCCCTAAAAGGGGAGGGAACTATGGAATTCAAGAGGTTAGGCTTTCTGTCCAAGGCGCTGATGTTGGCCACAGTCCTTGGAATCGGGCTTGGCGCCACCGCGGAGGCTCGCACTCTCAAGGTCCAGACAAGTTCGACGGCCAGCCATTTCACGCTGGCGTTTCTGAATGAAAAGTGGGTACCGAAGCTGAAGGAGATGACCGGTGGCTCGCTGGAAATCGAATTGCTGCCGATCGGAGCGGTAGTGCCCCACCGCGAGACACCGGAGGCGGTCTCCATGGGCATCCTTGATGGCGACCTCACCTCGATCAACTACTTCGCCGGGCGGGATCCTGCCTTTGCCCTGATGGGCGACCTGATCGCCGGTTACGACAGCGCCGACCAGATCCAGGCCTACTGTGCATTGGGTGGCGGCAAGGAGATGCTGCAGGCGCTTTTCGACAAGTTTCAGCCGGGAGTGAAGGTGGTCGGTTGCGGTGCTTACGCCCGCGAGGCTTTTGTTTCAAAAGTTCCGATCCGAGGCGTTGCCGACTTCAAGGGCGTCAAGGTGCGCTCGCCGGAGGGGCTCGCGGCCGAGATCTTCAAGCGTGCCGGCGCCTCGCCGGTCTCGCTGCCCGGATCCGAGGTCTACACCTCTCTGGAAAAGGGTGTCATCGATGCTGCCGACAACTCGGCCTATGCGAACAATGACGCCAACGGGCTCCACAAGGTTGCGAAGTATCCCATCTTCCCGGGCATCCATTCGACACCCATTCTGCAGTTTACCATTTCGCAGGATACCTGGGACAAACTGACCCCGGCGGAGCAGGCCGCGCTGGAGACGTGGTACCTCGCAGCCTACAATGACATGCGCCGGATCGTCGACATGGAGGATCGCGCGCTCGTCGCCCGCGACAAGGCGGCCGGCAGCGTTACCGTCATCGACTGGCCACAGGAAGAGCGCGACAAGTTCCGCGAGATTGCGGTCGGCGCCTGGAAGGACTTCGCTGCTGCTTCGGAGTCGGCCCAGGAAGTCTACAATTCCCACATCGAGTTCATGAAGCAACTCGGCCTACTCGGTCCGGAGTTCTAGCCAAGCCTGCTAAAGTCCCGGCCACGTTCGCGCGGCCGGGACGATCGCAGTGGGCATCCTGCCTGCGCCATCCGCTACTCCGGAAGCGGTGGCGCCGGAACTCACCGCCCGCCGCCGAGGTCTGCCCGGCGCGCACCAGAACTGGCCATGGTTGCAGCGATGACGAGCTCCCCTCAGACACTGGCCGATACCGAAATCGAAGTCGCCGCTGACGATCCACTGCACGAGGAAGCGGTCGTGCAGCGCGCCGATTACACGATCATCGATCATATCAGCCACTTCTCCGGAATCGCCGTCTCCGTCCTATATTTGGTGGCGGCCTGCGCCACCTTGTGGGAGGTGGTGGCAAGATACGTGTTCAATGCTCCGACCCAATGGGCCTTCGAGGTCGTCATGGTGCTTTGCGCGGCGACCTGGATGATGTCTTCGGGCTATGTAACGCTGAAGCAGCGCCACATCGGCATTACAGTCTTTCATGTCTTGGCCTCCGAACGCGTGCGCTGGTGGCTGGATCTCTTCGCAAAGCTTGTCGGCGTCGTCGCACTGTTTCTTCTGCTGAGCGACGCCACGTTGCGCGCCTACACGGCCATTGGCCATGTTGAGCGCACCGGTAGCGCTTTCAACTCGCCAATGCCGACGCTTATGAAGACCCTACTTGTCGTCGGCGGCTTCCTTTACCTCGCACAACTCACCGTGAACCTGCATCGACAGTTCACCTCGCCGAGCTGCCGGTTGGTAGTCAAGGTCCTCGCTGCGCTGATGGTGATCTACTTCGCTTCGGGGCTGCTGGGGCACTACGTCGGCCCTGACGGAGCCCTGGGGGCGCCGCAGGTGTTCTTCTCAAGCATCGCCGAAGCCCTCAACTTCAGCGGCGCTCTTGATGCGCGCTCCTACGACCTCGCCACGGTCTCCCTGGTCATGGTGGCGCTGCTGGTGGCGCTGATGATGACCGGAATGCCGCTGGGCATCGTTACGCTGATCGTGTCGGTTCTGATGGCGGTGGCCTTCTTCGGGCCGCGCGGCCTCTACCTGGTATCGACCAATGCCGCCGGCCTGCTCGATCACTACTCTCTGGTCGCCATACCCTTCTTCGTGCTGATGGCCTCGATCCTGGAGCGCGCGGGAATCGCTGAAGACCTTTTCGATGCCATGTCGATCTTCGCGGGCAATCTCCGCGGTGGCGTCGCGGTACAGACTGTGGTTGTGGCTGTAATCCTGGCGGCCATGTCCGGCGTCATGGGTGGCGAAATCGTGATGCTCGGGCTTGTAGCTTTGCCGCAGATGTTTCGTCTCGGCTACGACCGCAAGCTGGCCATCGGCCTGATCTGCGCCTCGGGTGCGTTGGCCACCCTCATCCCGCCGTCCATCATCATGATCGTCTATGGCCTTTCGGCCGAGGTCGGCATAGGTGACCTCTTCATGGCCGGCGCGGTGCCAGGGGTGATGCTTGCTGCCTTCTATGCCCTCTACGTGTTGCTAAGAGTAAACCTGAATCCATCCCTGGCCCCGACCGCCAAGGAGGTCGAGGCCATAACCGGGAAGTCCAACAAGCTCTCGCGGGCGCGCATGAGTGCGGTTCTGCTCTGCATCGCCCTGATCGGCGCAGTCATGGGCTCCATCTATGCCGGGATTGCCTCGGTGACGGAAGCGGCGGCGGTCGGATGCATCGGTGCTATCGTTGTGGCTGCGGTGCGCCACGAGATGAAGTGGCCCGTACTGCAGGCAGCCCTTATGGGATCCATGACGACGGTAGGTACCATCATCTGGCTGATTCTCGGCGCCGTCTCTTTTGTCGGCATCTTTAACCTGGTCGGGGGAGGCGATTTCATGCGCTCTCTTTTCCTGGACTTGGGTCTGCCGGCAATGGGGATTATCCTGGTGATGATGGCGATCCTGATCGTGCTTGGCACCTTCATGGAATGGATCGCCATTGTCTTCATTACGGTTCCCGTCTTCGCGCCGGTTGTGATGACCTTGGCGCCCGAGCTGGGGCTCACCCCTGATCAGGCAAAGATCTGGTTCGGCATCCTCTTCGTGATGAACATTCAGATCTATTTCCTTTCTCCGCCCTTCGGCCCGGCCTGCTTCTGGTTGAAGTCGGTAGCGCCCAAGGACGTAAGCCTTCAGGAAATCTTCATTGCAGTACTGCCCTTCATCGTGCTGCAGATCGTCGGTCTGGTTCTGGTCATGATGTTCCCGCAGATCGCACTCTGGCTGCCCGAAACTCTCGGTGGATGAGCCGTAAGAAAGGACTGAACGATGATCGGACGCGACAGCAAGGCGGACATGGATGCCTACGGGCTTTGGGCATGGGGTGCAGGCGTGCTGCTGGCGGCCCTGCTGATCGGTGTCATGTTCGCCCTTGCCAAGGGCTTTGCCTGACAGAGAGACGCGATGACCCAACTCAGGAAAAGTAAGAAAGAGTACAGCGACCTGCGTAGTGCGCGCTGGATGGCGCCGGATGACCTCAGGTCGTTCGGGCATCGTTCGCGCACCATGCAGATGGGATATGCGCCCGAGGACTGGGAAGGCAAGCCGGTCATCGCTATTCTCAACACTTGGTCCGATGCGCAACCCTGCCACATGCACTTTAAGCACCGGGTGGAAGACATCAAGCGTGGGGTCTTCCAGGCCGGCGGTTTTCCGCTGGAGCTGCCGGCACTATCGCTCTCCGAGAACTTCGTGAAGCCCACGACGATGCTCTATCGAAACATGCTGGCAATGGAGGCGGAAGAGCTTCTGCGCTGCCATCCCGTCGACGGCGCGGTGCTAATGGGGGGCTGCGACAAGACCACGCCCGGCCTGGTGATGGGCGCTCTCTCCATGGGCATTCCCTTCGTCTACGTTCCTGCCGGGCCGATGCTGCGTGGCAACTACAAGGGAAAGGTTCTCGGCTCCGGCACCGATGGGTTCAAATTCTGGGACGAACGGCGTGCCGGTACGATCACAAAAGAGGACTGGGTCGGTGTTGAAGGCGGCATCGCTCGCTCCTACGGCCACTGCATGACGATGGGCACCGCGTCTACGATGACGGCCATCGCCGAGGCTCTCGGCCTGACGTTGCCCGGCGCCAGTTCGATCCCCGCTGCCGACGCCAACCATCAGCGCATGTGTGCGGCCGCCGGCCGGCGCATCGTCGACATGGTCTGGCACGATCTGAGGCCCGATCGTATCGTCTCCGAGGCCGCGGTCAGGAACGCGGCGACCGTTGCCATGTCGATGGGATGCTCCACCAATGCGATCATCCACCTGATCGCCATGGCACGACGCGCAGGGATCCCCCTGGAGCTCGACGACCTCGACCAAATTGGACGTCGCACGCCGGTGATCGCCAACGTGCGCCCTTCGGGCAAAGGCTACCTGATGGAGGACTTCTTCTACGCGGGCGGACTGCGCGCCCTCATGAAGACGCTGGGTGAGAAGCTCGATCTCACCGTCCTTACAGTGTCAGGCAAGACTCTGGGCGAGACGTTGGAGGGGGCGGAGGTCTATAACGACGATATCATTCGTCCGCTCGATCGGCCCGTCTACCACGAAGGTTCGCTCGCTGTGCTGCGCGGCAATCTTGCCCCCGATGGGGCAGTCATCAAACCGGCAGCCTGCGATCCGAAGTTCCACCGGCACAGCGGTCCGGCGCTGGTCGCCGACAGCTATGCCGAGTTGAAGAAGATCATCGACGACGAGGATCTGGAAATGTCGCCCGATACGGTGCTGGTGCTGCGCAACGCCGGCCCGCAGGGCGGCCCCGGCATGCCGGAGTGGGGCATGATTCCCATGCCCAAGGCATTGCTGAAGCATGGCCACCGCGACATGGTCAGGTTGTCGGATGCACGCATGTCTGGCACGTCGTTCGGAGCCTGCGTGCTGCACATAGCGCCGGAGGCCTATGTCGGCGGTCCACTGGCTTTGCTGCGCAATGGCGACATTGTCGACCTCGACATCTCCGCCCGCAGCCTCAGTATGCGAGTTTCCGAAGAAGATCTGGCTCGTCGCCGCGCCGAGTGGGCACCATCGCCGCCGCGATATGGTCGCGGCTACGGTTGGATGTTCGCCAAGCACATCGAGCAGGCCGACAAAGGCTGCGATTTCGACTTCCTGAAAACCGAGTTCGGTCCGCCGGTGGGCGAGCCGGAAATCAATTGAGCCCAGAATCGCTTGCATTGGATAGCCTGACGATGACCGAGTTGAATGCCGAAACCCGCGAGAAGCTCCTGCAGGTATCCGTCGCGACCTTGGCGACCGCCCTGTTCAAGCTCGGCTTCCGCAACCAGACGATCCAGGCCGTGCGGCCGCTTAAGGCGAAGGGCCGCAACATGGTCGGGCCGGCTTATACTCTCCGCTACGTTCCCGCGCGAGAAGACCGCAACGGCATCGAGGTGTTCCGCAATCCCGAGCACCCGCAACGCAAAGGGGTAGAGAGCTGCCCACCGGGCGCAGTCATGGTGATCGACAGTCGCAAGGACCCCCGCGCCGCTTCGGCTGGCGACATTCTGGTCGCCCGTCTGCAGGCGCGCGGCGTCGCCGGCGTGGTGAGCGACGGCGGTTTCCGCGATGCCACGAAGATCGCCGAACTGGATATCCCGGCTTATCACATACGTCCTTCTTCGCCGACCAACCTCACCCGACACGAGGCGCTGGACCTCAATGTCCCGATCGGCTGCGGCGATGTCGCGGTGTTTCCCGGCGACATAGTGGTCGGCGACGACGAGAGCGTCATCGTCATTCCGACGCACCTCGCCGACGACATCGCGCAGGAAGCATACGAGATGACTGCCTATGAGGATTTCGTGTCGGAGCGCGTGAAGGCAGGAGAGACCATCGTCGGCCTCTACCCGGCCACTGATCCGAAGAACCTTAAAATCTTCGCCGCCTGGCGCAAGGAGCGGAGCCGCTAAGGCAACGGGACCGGCCATGTACATCGGCGAGCAGATCATCAATCCAACGGCCGAGCGCCTGCGCCTCTCGACCCAGCTCGGCGTCGGGCACGTGGTGCTGGATACTCGCCCCGCGACGGAACTGCAGGGCGCTGACGGCTGCTGGGACCCGGTGAAGGTAACCAGCTTCCGTCGCTGGGTCGAAGGGTTCGGGCTCGCTTTCGAATGCCTGGCTCTCGATGTCGGCTCCTTTCTGATCGACACGATCTACGACCGGGAACGCGCGAACTGGCGGGCGGAGAGACTGCGTGGCGATATCCGTGCCGCCGCCACGGGCGGCCTCACTTTGCTGAAGTACAATCTGCAGATGGTGGGCATCACGCGTACCGGTCGTCGGCGTGGCCGCGGCGGAGTGCTGGAGAGCGCTTTCCGCGCCGCTGACTATTCTGTGGAAGCGGATCGTGCCCACTCCTACTGGGGCGTGGGTCATCCGGGCGGGGGTGCCGGCGCCGACATCGCGGTCAATGCCGTCGGCACGGCCGAGGCCGTGGGTCAGGTGGTTGCCGAGGACATCAGGGGAGTCAGTGCAGACCAGGCCTGGCTGGCCCTGGAAGAACTTGTCGGCGTCCTCGTGCCGGCCGCCGAGCAGGCGGGCATCCGGCTCGCCGCACATCCCCATGACCCGGCTTTCCCGAAGGGCGGCCTGAGCGGCGTCGAGCACGTGGTCGGCTGCATTGAGGGGATGGAGCGCTTTCTCGACCTCGCGCCCGAGAGCCAGGCCCACGGCATCAACTTCTGCCAGGGCACGGTGGCCGAGATGTCGCCCGATCCCGCCCTTTATGTATTGGAGGCCATCCGCCGCATCGGCGGTCGTGGGCGCATCTACATAGTGCACTTCCGCAATATCAAGGGTGGCTTCTGCGACTTCTCCGAGTGCTTCCCGGACGAAGGAGACGTCGACATGGCCGCCGCTGTCCGCGCTTACCGGCAGGTCGGCTACCAAGGCATCCTCTGCCCGGACCACGTGCCGTTCTCCGATCTCGACCCGGCGCGTGAACGCTTCTTTGCCTTCGCGCTGGGCTACACCAAAGGGCTGCTGGACGCCACATGAACAGCGAGGACCGCTCCCCCATCATCCGGCTCGACGCTGCCGACAATGTCGTCGTCGCCCGTCTCAAGATTCCCAAGGGCCGGGCGATTCCAGGCGAGGGGGTTGTCACGCTGCATGACGTGCCGCTTGGTCACAAGATAGCCACCCGCTCGATCCGCAAGGGCGAACCCGTCCTCAAGTACAACACCATCATCGGCTTTGCCGGCGAGGACATTGAACCGGGCTGCTGGCTGCACAGCCACAATGTCCTCATGGACGAGATCCAGAAGGACTACCGTTTCGCTGAGGACTACCGCCCCATTGAAATCCTGCCGCCATCGCAGCGGGCTCTTTTCCAGGGCATCCGCCGCGCCGACGGCCGCGTCGGCACGCGCAACTACATCGGCGTGTTCATAACGGTGAACTGCTCGGCAACCGTCGCCCGGCGCATCGCCGATTACTTCGATGAGGAACGTCTCGCAGATTGCCCCAACGTCGACGGCGTGGTGCCATTCGTCCACGAGCAGGGATGCGGTATGGAAATGACGGGCGAACCGATGGACCTGCTGCGTCGCACCCTGGCCGGCTACATCCGCCATCCCAACGTGGCCGGCGCACTGGTTTGCTCGCTGGGTTGCGAGCGCAACAATCTCGCCCGCTTCTTTGAGGAGCAGTCGCTCACCGCTGGCAAAATGCTGCGGACGGTGACCATGCAGCAGGTTGGCGGCACCGCGGCGGCCATCGCGGAAGGCAAGGCGGCGGTCCGAGAGATGTTGAAGGAGGCCGACAAAGTCACCCGTGAACCCTGTTCAGCCGAGCACATCATCGTCGGCTTGCAGTGTGGCGGCTCCGACGGCTTCTCCGGGCTGTCCGCCAATCCGGCCCTCGGCAAGGCGGTGGATATCCTGGTCCGGCACGGTGGCACCGCGATTCTTTCGGAAACGCCGGAGCTCTACGGCGTCGAGCACACGCTGACCGCTCGCGCGAAGACGACGGAGATCGGTCACAGGTTCGTCGAGCGTATGCAGTGGTGGCTGGACCACAGCAAGGGATGCGATACCCAGATCAACGGGCGCGTCTCCCCCGGCAACAACGCCGGCGGCCTCGCCAATATCATCGAGAAGGCCCTCGGTGGTTCCAAGAAGGGCGGCTCCAGCGGCATCAATGAAATCTACCGCTACGCCGAGCCGGTGATGGAGCATGGACTCGTCATCATGGACACACCGGGCTACGATCCGGTCTCGGCCACCGGGCAAATCGCCGGTGGCGCCAATCTCATCTGCTTTACGACCGGGCGCGGCTCCTGCTTCGGCTCTTTCCCGGCGCCCACCATCAAGCTGGCCACCAACACGCCGATGTTCCAGCGCATGACAGGCGACATGGACGTTAATTGCGGTACCGTGATCGACGGCACGGCGACGCTCGAGGAGATGGGGGAGGTGATCTTTCGCAAGATGCTGGATGTTGCGTCAGGAGAGAAGTCAAAGAGCGAGACCCTGGGGGTTGGTGCGGACGAATTCGTGCCCTGGCCGATTGGCGTGCTGGCCTGAGCGGCGAGACAACGCCTGCCGGTAAATGCTACGTCTTGTTGCCGGCCGCGGCACCCTGGCGAAGATGCAAGCAAGGAAGAGACAGACAAAGGAGACGTTATGGCTTTCGAACCGATCGGAAAGCACCTGATCGCCGGTGACTGGGTGGCCGGCAAGGAAACCTTCGAGTCGGATCCCGCCACCGGTCCAAAGCACGCCTACGCCGTCGGCACGGTAGCGAACGTCGATGCCGCGGCCAAGGCCGCGGAGGAGGCCTTTTGGAGCTATGGTTACTCGGCCCGGGGCGAGCGCGCGGACTTCCTGAACCGCATCGCCGACGAGATCGAGGCCCGCGCCGAGACCGTGACGGAGGTCGGCTGCCAGGAGACCGGCCTGCCCGAGGCGCGCCTGAATGGCGAGCGCGGCCGCACCACCGGACAGCTCCGCCTCTTCGCCAGCCACATCGAGAAAGGCGACTACCTGGACCGCCGCCACGACGGGGCGCTGCCGGACCGCCAGCCGCTGCCGCGCCCGGATCTGCGCATGATGCAGCGCCCCATCGGCCCGGTCGCCGTCTTCGGCGCCTCCAACTTCCCGCTCGCCTTCTCCACCGCCGGCGGCGACACCGCGGCGGCCCTGGCCGCCGGCTGCCCTGTCATAGTGAAGGGGCACTCCGCCCACCCCGGCACCGGCGAGATCATCGCCCAGGCGATCGACGCGGCGGTGCGGGCCTGCGGTCTGCATCCCGGCGTCTTCTCGCTCATCCAGGGCGGCAATCGAGCTGTCGGGCAAGCCCTGGTGCAGCATCCGCTGATCAAAGCGGTGGGCTTTACAGGCTCGCTGGCTGGCGGGCGCGCGCTGTTCGACCTCTGCGCCCAGCGCCCGGAACCGATCCCCTTCTTCGGCGAACTGGGTTCGGTCAATCCCATGTTCCTGCTGCCCAAGGCGCTCTCGGCGCGCGGCGGCGAGATCGCCAAGGGCTGGGCTGGCTCGCTGACCATGGGTGCCGGACAGTTCTGCACCAATCCCGGCATCGCCGTGGCGGTCGACGGCCCGGACTTGCAGACCTTCGTCGCCGCCGCCTCGGCGGCGCTGGAGCCGACCGCCGCGCAGACCATGCTGACCGACGGTATCGCCAGGGCCTACCGCGACGGCCGCGACCGCGTGAAGGCCTCCGCCGGCGTGCGCGAGGTGCTGGCGACCAGCTGCGACCAGCGCAATGCCTCGCCCTACCTCTACGCAACGACGGCTCGGGACTGGCTCGGCGACGCCACGCTCAGCGAGGAGGTCTTCGGCCCCCTCGGCCTCGTGGTCGCCGCCAGCGGCTTCGACGAGATGGTGGAGGTCGCCAGTAGCCTGCATGGCCAGCTCACCTGCACCCTGCACATGGACGACGGCGACGAGGATGACGCGCGCAGGCTGGTTCCGATCCTGGAACGCAAGGCCGGCCGTCTGTTAGCCAACGGCTTTCCGACCGGTGTAGAGGTCTGCGACTCCATGGTGCATGGCGGCCCCTATCCGGCCTCGACCAACTTTGGCGCCACCTCGGTCGGCACCCTGTCGATCCGCCGCTTCCTGCGGCCGGTGTGCTACCAGAACATGCCCTCGGCGGTGCTGCCCGCCGATGTCGCCTGAGGGAGATCGCGACGTGGAACTCCCCCGCAACGCGTTCAAGCGCGCCATTCTCTCCGGTCAGCAACAGGTCGGCCTCTGGTGCATGCTGCCCGGCAGCTTCGTTACCGAGGCGCTGGCCGGTGCCGGCTTCGACTGGCTGCTGCTCGACACCGAGCACTCGCCGGCGGATCCCCTGACGGTGCTGCCGCAGCTGCAGGCGGCGGCGGCCTACGACGTCTCCACGGTGGTGCGGCCCGCCGCCAACGACCCGGTGCTGATCAAGCGGCTGCTGGACAGCGGGGCGCAGAGCCTGCTGGTGCCCTACGTGCAGTCGGTCGCGGAAGCGGAAGCGGCGGTGGCGGCGGTGCGCTATCCGCCGGCCGGCATCCGCGGCGTCGCGGGCCTGACCCGAGCCAGCCGCTTCGGCCGCATTGCCGGCTATGCTAAGAAGGCGGAGTCGGAAATCTGCCTGCTGGTGCAGGTGGAAACGCAGAGGTCGCTGGATGCGATCGAGGACATTGCCGCGGTCGAAGGTGTGGACGGCATCTTCATTGGGCCCGGCGACCTCTCGGCCAGCCTCGGCCATCCGGGTGACCTGTTCCATCCGCAGGTGGTGGCCGCCGTGGAAGGCGCGATCTCCCGTGTCTCGGCGGCGGGCAAGCCGGCGGGTGTACTCACCTATGACCTCGATTTCGCGCGCCGCTGCATGGAACTCGGCTCGCTGTTCACCGCGGTGGGTGCCGATCTCGCGCTGTTGATGCGCGGTGTCGACCGGCTGGCGGCGGAGTTCGTGAAGCGATAAGTCCGTTGAAAGCGCCGGTCACCGCGCGCGACCGTCACCGCCTCGTTCGTACATCACCGGCGCCATCGGGAACAAGGTCCCGGAAGCGCTCACGAAAGCAGGACACGCAACCAGCCCGTGTCCCTGGCGGCCATTATGTGGACAGCCGTGCGGAACACCTCTGTGATACAGAGCGTCTCCGCGCCTGTAAGCGACTGATTTCGGGGAATTGTCCTGGGGGACTGGCTGGGGGATCTGGATCCCAAGTCGCCAGATTTCTTCAGTAAAATAAGCTGCTTAGAAAGCGCGTGGGCAGGAATGTGCCACAATCGAGTTAAGGCGGTAAACCGCAAAGCACTTAGTCAGAGGCAGCGATTCAATTGGGTGTCTGGCCGGCAATGTCAGCTCGACCTGCAGGGGTTGGCATGCTCGAGAGTGTCTTGGACCTCGCTACTTGACCCGGAGGGGACATCTGCGCCAAGCAATTCTCAGATCAAGGGGAAGACCGGGTTGTCTGCGACCCTTGTTACTGCTCGTCGTGCCGGGCGGGTTTTTGGCCTTCGAGTTCCAGCGAGGCACTCAAGCCGACGATGATGGTCTGAACCAAACCGATCGCTCCGGAGATGGGGCGGAACTGGCCTCCCGATTCGTTGTCCACGAAGAAAGCCAGGCTGGCATTCGCCGCCAGGGGACTGGAAGGCGTGTCGGTTAGGGCAAGGATCGGCAGGTCACGCAGGCTGGCGTCGCGGACGATGTCCACCACCAGGGCGGTGTAAGGTGTGAAGGCAATGGCGATCAGCAGGTCGTCGTGGCCCATGTTGGCGACCTGCTGGGCCGCCATGCCGCCGGCGAAATCGAGCAGGCTGCAGCGCCGCTCCAGGCGGTTGAGGCTGTAGGCGAAGTAGGTTGCGATCGGGTGCGACCGGCGCAGTCCCGCAACATAGATGTGCCGGGCGGAGGCACAGAGATCGATGGCCTGCTCCACCTGTTCTGGGCGGACGTCGCGCCGCAGCGCCTCGAGGGAGGCAATCAGAGTGTCGATGCAGCCGTGCAGGCTGTCCGCTGTGCCGCCGGCCCCATTTCCCGCATGGCTTTCCTCGTAGACCTGCTCGCGATAGCGCGCGCCGCCTTCGATGAGCCGCAGTTTGAAGACCTGTTGCATGCCGCTGAAGCCGTCGTAACCGAATTCCTTGGCGAAGCGGATGACGGTGGAAGGTTGGATCTTCAGCCGCTCGGCGATGGCCGCAATGGTCTGCAGGGCAAACTGGTTGGGCTCGTCCAGCGCCAGGCGGGCGACGCGCTGCAGGTGAGGGCTGAGGTCGTCGAAGCGGTCTCGGATGCGCTCGCGCAGCGCGTCGAATGGCTCCGGGGTGCCGATTCCGTTTTCGGTGATGACCTGCCTCATGTCCTCGAAGCTGAATGAATTTTTCTTCGATTTCAAGAACAAAGCATCTCCTCGTTCTGACCATCGCTTGATTCTTCACGAGTTTCTGCGGGATTCTCGGGGCGGGCCAACTTTTCTGGTTGTGATAGAGAATGAATTTTTGGTAAAAGAATGAAAATTCATTTCATATGTCGGGCGCCATCTCGGCCCAGGCAACGTTGTGAAAGACAAGCGGCAGGGCCCAAGACCCGAACGCCGCAGCAAAGAGGGAGGGTGGAACCAATGAAAAATCTGCGCGTGACTCGTCGAGGGCTCCTGGGAGCGACCGCTGCCGCTGCCGGTATTGCCGCTTTCAACGGCCCTTGGCGGTTCAACAGGGTCTATGCGGCCTCGACCGACAAGCCGGTCAAGATCGGCATCACGTCCGAGGCGAGCGGCCAGTTCGCCAACTCCGGCGCGGAGGATCGGCGCGGCATGATCCTGGCGATCGACGAGGCCAACGAGCGCGGCGGCGTGCTCGGCCGCAAGATCGAATACATCCATATCGACACCGAGACCATTCCGGCCACCGGCAGCCGCGTGGCTGAGCGGATGATCACGCGCGAGGATTGCGGCTTCCTGATCGGTGCGATCCACTCCGGCGTCGCCAACGCCATCAGCCAGGTCGCGCAGAAATACGGCGTGATCTACCTGAATACCAACTCGTCCTCGCCGACGGAGGCGGGCGCAAACTGTCACCGCGTCAAGTTCGTCTGGGACGGCAACGGCA
>JBHJOA010000074.1:0-12421 GCA_050330205.1 Kiloniellaceae bacterium | reverse complement strand
TCTCCCGGTGAAATGCCTGAGGTCTAAGCTCTAGCCGGCACTGAAGGACTGGCGAGGGTTGCAAGCACCGCTGCCACAGAGGCATCGGGTGGCGCGCGGCTTACAGGCAGGTTGGCGTTACGAGGCTTACTCTAGTGCCTGTGCTTGATCGCTGCGGCGCAGAAACTGCGATGAAGGTGCCAATCTTGCGGGCTCTTGCCGAGTTGAAGCGGCTGAGCCGCCCTGACCAAGAATTCCTAATCTGATCGCTGGGTCGACGGAAGCGACCCCTAGTCGGTGATGGCGGTCACCCGCATTTCAAAGCGCATCGCGGGGAGTCCCAGCGCCTCGACGCCGAGCTGCGTCCAGATCGGCGCATGGTCCGGCATATGGTGCCGCTACAGACGGACGATCGTCTCGTTGACGATGGGCGAAAGGCCGCCGACATGGTAGGTGTTCACATGAACGACCTGACGCCAGGATGCGCCCGCCTCCGCCAGGACAAGGGCGATATTGCTGAACGCTGCGGCAATCTCGTCCTCGATCGCCGCGGGACTCTCGAAATCGTCGTTCCACCCGCCCTGGCCAGATGTCTCCACGCGGTTGCCGAGCCGCACGGCGGTCGAGAAGTGCAAGCTGTTGCGAAAGGCCTCGCCGAAACCCGACGTAACGATGAATTCTGGCATTTCCACCCTACGTCTCCTTGTTGAGCGAATTCAGCCGTAGCTTGAGGCAGACTTGCCTGTCGGCCCAAGGTGGGTGTGGCGGAAACCGGCAGCGTACTTCAGCCCGTAGCCCAGGCTCTGGTCGAAGGCGGCATGAGTCACGAAGATCAGGGCGACGTGCCAGAGGATCGTGAGTCCGGACAGAACGCCGGCGATGGCCAGCACGGCAGGCAGGGCGGAGATCAGCGCCCTGCTCCCCGGAGCCGGCTGAGAAATCCTGGCACAGCCTGCCAGGCTATCCGAGTGCCGCTTCGGGCGGCGGACAGCGGGCAAAGAAAAACGCCGCCAACTCATAGAGTCGGCGGCGTTTTGAGCTTATCGAGAGATAGCTGACAATTCATACCGGACACAAGGTTTGCACATCGCGCATTTGGGGAGCGCCCGAATGCCCTGGAACGAGTGTAAGCCAATGGATGAACGTCTTCGCTTCATTGCCCACCTTCTCGAGGGAGAACAAATGGCGCCGCTGTGCCGGGAGTTCGGCATATCGCGTGTCACGAGCTACAAGATCTTCAACCGCTACAGGGAATGCGGCCTCGATGCCCTCAATGACCGAAGCCGTCGACCTTATCGGCATGCCAATAAGCTGCCCTACCAGGTCGAGCGCTGCATTCTGGGCATCAAGCGTGAGCACCCTTCCTGGGGCGCCCCCAAGGTTCGCGACAATATGATCCGCCAGCTCCCCATGATCAAGGCGCCCGCGATCAGCACCGTCCACGCGGTGCTCGACCGCAACGGGCTGGTCAGGCGCCGCAAACGCCGACGCTACAAGGCCGAAGGGACCGAGCTGCGCGCCGCACACGATCCCAACGGGCTGTGGTGTGCTGACTACAAGGGCGAGTTCATGCTCGCTAACCGCCAGTACTGCTACCCGCTGACCATCACCGACTATCGATCCCGCTACCTGCTCGCCTGCGAGGGCATGGCCTCCACCCGTTCCGACTTCGCATTCGCCGTATTCGAACGTGCTTTCAAGGATTTCGGTCTGCCCTCAGCCATCCGCACCGACAACGGGACGCCCTTTGCCTCCGGCAACGCCTTGTTCGGCCCGTCCAGGCTCTCCGTGTGGTGGCTCAGGCTCGGCATCGCCATCGAGCGCATCAAGCCGGGCAACCCGCAGCAGAACGGCCGTCACGAGCGTATGCACCTGACCCTCAAGCAAGAGGCCACCAAACCAGCCTCCTTCAACTTCCTCCAGCAGCAGGAGCGCTTCGATGACTTCGTTCGGGTTTACAACAACGAGCGTCCCCACCAGGCCCTCAATGGCGCCCGTCCCGGCGAAATCTATACACCCTCACCGCGGCTCTATCGCCCGCCCGAGGAGCCGGATTACCCGTTCCACGACCGAACCGTACGGGTGACGCGCTGCGGACGCATCTGCATCGGCAAGCGCAAAATCAACCTCAGTACCGTCTTCGCCGGCCAGATCGTCGGCATCCGGCAGGTCGATGACCAGATCTGGCTGGTCAGCTTCCTCCACTATGACTTAGGATTCTTCGACAGGGAAAACGGTCGCGTCGAGCCGGCGCCCAACCCCTTCGCCCCGGAGAAGGTGTAAACCATCTCTCCGGTATCACATGTAAACCATGTGCCCGGAATGGACCTTGAAATGAATGGTGCCCAGGGGCGGAATCGAACCACCGACACCATGATTTTCAGTCATGTGCTCTACCAACTGAGCTACCTGGGCACTGGGGAGCGGGGCCTGGCGTTGGTATGGAGCGGTCTCGTCGACCGCCGGGGCCCGTCCGGCGCTGCCATCAGCAGCGACGCAGGCTTATAGGCCCTGAGCCCGGCCCTGTCCAGCCCCCGGGCGGCGGTTTTTCCGGGCCCCGCCAAGCCTTGCGCCAAGCGCTGCGCCCTACACCGCCACGGCGCCGCGTCAGGGCGCCAGGACCAGGCTCAGCAGGAGGCTTTCCCCGTCCCTCAGGAGGCTGAGTTTGACCGCCTCGCCGGGGCGCTTCAGCTGGATGGCGGCGATGGCCTCGGCCACCTTGGTGACGCGGCGGCCGTCCACCGCGGTCAGCAGGTCGCCGGCGCGCACCCCCGCCGCCTCGGCCGCGCCGCCGGGCTGGACGCCGCGCACCCGCACGCCGGCCCGGAGGGCGCGCCCGGCGGCGTCGAGCTCGGCGAGGCCGAGGCCCGCCCTGCCGCGGCGCACCTCGCCGTGGTCCCGCAGGTCCGCCATCACGCGGTCCACCAGCGCCGCCGAGGCGGCGAAGTTCACGCCGATGTTGGCGTCGCTCTCCATGGTGAAGATGGCCGACAGCAGCCCCACCAGGCGCCCCTCGGCGTCCACCAGGGCGCCGCCGGAGGCGCCGGGATTGACCGCCGCGTCGGTCTGCACGAAGTCCTCGACGGTGTTGAAGCCGGTGCCGGCCCGGTGCAGCGCCGAGACCACGCCGCAGGTCACCGAGAGGTCCAGTCCGAACTGGTTGCCGACGGCGCAGACCGGGGCGCCCAGAGCCGGCTGCGGCCCATAGGGCAGCGGCGGCAGGTCGGCGTCGACCTTGAGAAGGGCGAGGTCGCTGGCGGCGTCGCGGCCGGCCACCTCGGCCGGCACCAGGCGGCCGTCGGGCAGGCGCACGGTGACCTCCAGCGCCCGGTCGACGACGTGAAGGGCGGTCGCCAGGTAGCCGCCCGGGGCAACGGCCACGGCGGTGCCTTCCGGCGCCACGCCGGGCGGCAGATCCGGCTGGCCGCCCTGCGGCTGGCCCGGCCACAGCGGCAGCACCGAGACCACGGAGTCCAGCACCTGCGCCTCGAAGGGCCGCGCCGGCGGTGCGCCGATGTAGAGCCCTTCGCCGGGCGCGCAGCCCGCCAGCATCAACACGGATACCAGGACGGAAACCACGACGGGCAGCGGGGCCCTCGGGAGGGCCGGCGGCAGGCTGCGGTGCCCGGCACCGCCCGCCGGTGCCTCAGCCGTCATCGTCGTCACGGTCGACGGGAGTCTCGGCGTCCGGCGCCTCGCCCTCGGGAGCTTCATCGCTGGGGATGCGGTAGCTGCCCTTCACCCAGCGGCCGAGGTCGATGTCGGCGCAGCGCTGCGAGCAGAAGGGGCGGAAGCGGTGCAGCGTCGGCGCCTGGCAGACCGGACAGCGCCGGCGCCCGCCGTCCTTGCGCGGCAGCGGCACCACGCGCCGATCGAGTTCGTCGGGGTCCAGCTCGTCGGGGTCCATCTCGTCGGATCCGTCGTCCATGCGGGTCAGCCTAGCACGAGCTCGTGGCCGCTCACCAAGGGGTCGGCGACCACCGCCACGGCGCGGCCGAGCCGCCGTTCGACCGCCGCCAGCGCCGCCGCCTGGGGGCCCTCCAGCGCCGCCGCGACGGCCGGGGCGACACGCAGCACGACCTCCGACAGCGCTCTGCCCCGGGCTTCCGCCGCGACCTGGCGCAGGGCCTCGTAGGCCAGGGTCTCGGGAGTCTTCTCGCGGCCGCTGCCGGCAAGGCCGCAAGGCCGGCACAGCACCTCGTGCAGCGGCGCGCGGCTGCGCCGCCGGGTCATCTCCAGCAGGCCGGAGGGCGACATGCCGAACACCTGGCAGGGCTCCGGATCGTCGGCCAGGGCCTGGCGCAGGGCCGCCGCCACCGTCTTGCGGTCCTGCGGCGCCTTCATGGCGAGGAAGTCGACGACGATGAGGCCGGAGAGCGCGCGCAGGCGCAGCTGGCGGGCGATCGCCGGCACCGCGGCGAGGTTCACCTCCAGCGCCTGTGCCGCCGCCCCGCCGCGCCCGTCGCGGCGCCCGGCGTTGACGTCGATGGCGGTGAGCGTCCGCCCCGGCTCGATGAGCAGCGAGCCGCCTTCGGGCAGTTCGGCCCGCGGGGACAGCAGATCCTCGATCTCGGCCTCCAGGCCGCGCGCCTCGAACAGCGATCCGGCGGCGCCGTGCAGCGCGAAGCGGCAATCGACGGCTTCGAGAGCGGTCTTCACCTGACCCAGCAGCGCGGCATCGTCGCAGACCACCTGTCCGGGATTGCCGGCGGCGCAGAATGCCGTCAGCGCCCCGGCAACGCCCCCCGGACCTCCCGACTGGCCGCCCGGCAGCCGGGCGGGCGCCGTCAGGCCCTGCAGCCGCGCGGGATCCAGGTCGAGGCCCCGGGCGCTGACCCTGGCGCCCTTGCCGGCGGCCGGCGCGCGGATCACCTTCACCGCCAGCGCCGTCCCCTCGGGCGGCAGGCCCTCGGGGGCCTCCCGGCGCGGCAGCAGGCCGGCGCGCGCCAGCCCGAGGTCGACGAAGGCGGCGTCGAGGCCCTTGTCGGTGCGGCCGACGCGGGCCAGGAAGAGGTCGCCGGCCCGCGGCGGCGCGGCGTCGTCGGGAGCGGCATCGCGCAGGATCAGCAGGTCGCGGAGGACGTCGTCCTCGACCAGCGCGGCGCGGACCTCACCGGGCAGTGCGGAAATCAGCAGTTCCAATGACATCGCTTGCGCGGCCGACATGGCGTCTCAGGGCCGGTAGCCGAGACCGGTCAGGAGATTGCAGGTCTCCACCAGAGGAAGGCCGACCACGTTGGGATAGGAGCCGACGATCTTCGGGATGAAGGCCGCCGCGGCGCCCTGGATGGCGTAGCCGCCGGCCTTGCCACGCCACTCGCCGCCGGACAGGTAGCTGCGAATCTCCTGCTCGGAGAGGCGCTTGAAGATCACCGCCGTGGTCACCACCGCGTCGCGGCGGCGGCCGTCCGGCGCCTGCACGGCGACGCCGCCCAGCACCCGGTGACGGCGGCCCGACAGCAGCTCCAGGCAGCGCCGGGCCTCGGCCTCGTCCTCCGGCTTCGGCAGGATGCGCCGCCCGACCGCGACCACGGTATCGGCGGCCAGCAGGAAGGCGCCCGGGTGGCGGGCGGCGACCGCCGCCAGCTTTTCGAGGGCGACACGGCGGGCATAGTGGTGCGGCAGCTCGCGCCGGCGCGGCGTCTCGTCGACGTCGGCGGGATCGACATCGCTCGGCATGAAGCCGACCTGCTGCAGCAGCTTCAGCCGCCGCGGCGAGGCCGAGGCCAGCACCAGGGGCGCCTGCGGCCGCGGATCGGGCTGCGGCTCGGCCGGGGGAACCTGCTTCGCGCGGACCACGGCCATGTCCTGGCCCGTCGGGCTACTTGTAGCGGAAGGTGATGCGGCCCTTGGTCAGATCGTAGGGCGTCATCTCGACGTTCACGCGGTCGCCCGCCAGAACGCGAATGCGGTGCTTGCGCATCTTGCCGGCGGTGTGCGCCAGCACCTCATGGTCGTTGTCCAGCTTCACGCGAAACATCGCGTTGGGCAGAAGCTCAACGACGGTACCTTGGAATTCCAGCAGATCTTCCTTGGCCATCTGTCCTTCTTATCTTGGCAATTCCGCCGTCGCGGCTTCTCGCGCCGGCCCGGTTCATCTCCGCGTCTCCCGCGGATTTTCCCGCTTTTCCGGAGAGCGCGCGGATCATACAGAAAAGCATCGGGCAGGACAAACACCCCTGTCGCCTCCGCCTTGGGGGCCAGGCGCAGGAATCCCCGGGGATTTCTCGCGCTTTTTCAGGCGTTTAGTCGGACGGCTTCAGGTCGAGGGCAAAGCGGGCCTCGATGCGGCCCTTCAACTGGTCGCGCACGGCGCGGTAGGCCTGCAGCCGGGTCTCGCGGTTGCCCTCGATCAGGCTGGGGTCGAAGGTGTTCCAGAACTCGACCTCGCAGGCCATGGTGCGGGTCAGCTCGACGGCCTGGTGCTGGGCCTCCGGCGACAGCGAGATGATGAGGTCGTAGGAGGTATCCTCCAGGTCGTCGAAGGACTTCGGACGGTGCTTTGAGATATCGATGCCGATCTCGTCCATAACCTCGACGACGAAGGGATCGATCTCCCGCGCGCGCACGCCGACGGAGTCCACGTAGATCCGATGGCCGAGCAGATGCTTCAGCAGCGACTCGCCCATGGGCGAGCGCACCGAGTTGTGGGTGCAGGCGAAGAGGACCGCTTCGGGGAGGTCGCTCATCGACTACCCGCGGATGTGGAGTACGCAGATCAGCGTGAACAGCCGGCGCGCCGTGTCGAAATCGATCTCGATCTTGCCGTCGAGGCGCTCGCGCAGCAGCTCGGAGCCCTCGTTGTGGAGGCCGCGCCGGCCCATGTCGATGGCCTCGATGCGGGCCGGGCTCGCGGTCTTGATGGCCTCGTAGTAGGTCTCGCAGACGGCGAAGTAGTCGCGCACCACGCGGCGGAACGGCAGCAGCGGCAGCGCCACGGTGTCGAGCGGCCGCGCGGTCTCGTCGAGGATGTCCATCTGCAGGCGGTTCTCGGCGATCGAGAGATGCAGGTGATAGGGCCCGCTGAAGTCGCCGCTCGGCCGGAAGGCGTTCTCCTCCAGCAGGTCGTAGATCGCCACCGCCCGCTCGTGCTCGACCTCGGGGCTGCGGCGAATCACCGAGCCGTCGTCGAGGGTGATGTTGATGAGACGCTCCGTCGGGCCTGCGGTCGGCGGCTCGTCTCCCTGGGCGTCCTTCTCGGCGTCGTCGGTCATGGCCGCTGGCTCTGCTTTCCGGTCAGGAGGGCTCCGGATTGGCCGCGAGGCGCAGCGCCACCGACCGCGCATGGGCCTCGAGCCCCTCGGCCTCGGCGAGGCACACCGCCGCCGGCCCGATGGCCGCCAGCGCCGCGGCGTCGCAGGCGATCAGCGAACTGCGCTTCATGAAATCGAGCACCGAGAGGCCGGAGGAGAAGCGCGCTGAGCGCGCCGTCGGCAGCACGTGATTGGGGCCGGCGACGTAGTCGCCGATGGCTTCGGGCGTATAGCGGCCGAGGAAGATGGCGCCGGCGTTGCGGACCCGGCCGGCCAGGGCGTCGGGATCGGCGACCGCGAGTTCCAGGTGTTCCGGAGCGATGCGGTCGATGAGCGCCACCGCGGCCTCGAGATCGGCGACGGTGATGATGGCGCCGTGCGCCTGCCAGCTCTCCCGCGCGATCGACTCGCGCGGCAGGGAGCGCAGCTGCTCCTCGACCGCGTCGGCGACCGCCGCGGCGAACTTGCCGTCGTCGGTGATCAGGATGGACTGCGCGGCGGTGTCGTGCTCGGCCTGGGACAGCAGGTCGGCGGCGATGAAATCTGGCCGGTTGTCGGCATCGGCCACCACCAGGATCTCCGAGGGGCCGGCGATCATGTCGATGCCCACGGTGCCGAAGACCTGGCGCTTGGCGGCGGCGACATAGGCGTTACCGGGGCCGACGATCTTGTCGACCGGAGCGATGGTCGCGGTGCCGAAGGCCAAGGCCGCCACCGCCTGAGCGCCGCCGACGCGGTAGATCTCGGTGACGCCGGCCAGCCGCGCCGCCGCCAGCACCAGCGGCGCCACCACGCCGTCGGGCGTCGGCACCGTCATCACCAGCCGCTCGACCCCGGCGACCCGGGCCGGCAGGGCGTTCATCAGCACCGAGGAGGGATAGGCGGCGGTGCCCCCGGGCACGTAGAGGCCGGCGGCCGCGACCGCGGTCCAGCGGTGGCCGAGGCGCACCCCCACGCCGTCGCGGTAGTCGAGGTCTTCCGGCTTCTGGCGCCGGTGGTAGTCGGCGATGCGTTCGGCCGCCAACTCGAGGGCCGCGACGGTCTCCGGCGCGCAGGCGGCGACCGCGGCGTCGACCTCGGACTCCGGAATGCGCAGGGTCTCCGCGGTCAGGCTCAGGCGGTCGAAGCGCCGGGTGTATTCCAGCAGGGCCGCGTCGCCGCGCGCCCTGACGTCGGCGACGATCCCGGCCACCACGGCATCGACGTCGGCCGAAGCCTCGCGCTTCGACGCCAGGAGAGCGGCGAAGGCGGCTTCGAAGCCCGCGTCGGCGCTGTCCAGCCTAAGCGGCATCGGCCGCCTCGCGGAAGCGCTCGATCCAGCCGGTCAGTTCCTCCGAGCGGGTCTTGAGGGCCGCCCGGTTGACGATGAGCCGCGAGGTCACCTCGGCGATGGTCTCCACCTCGACCAGATCGTTGGCCTTGAGGGTCGATCCGGTCGAAACCAGGTCGACGATGCGCCGGCAGAGGCCGAGGCCGGGCGCCAGCTCCATGGCGCCGTTCAGCTTGATGCATTCCGCCTGCACGCCGCGGGCGGCGAAGTGGCGGCGGGTGATGCCCGGATACTTGGTGGCCACGCGGATGTGGCTCCAGCGGCTGGGGTCGTCGCTCTCGGCGAGCTGCCGGGGCGCGGCGACCGAGAGCCGGCAGTGGCCGATACCGAGGTCGACCGGGGCGTAGAGCTCGGGATAGTCGAACTCCATCAGCACGTCGTTGCCGGCGACGCCCAGGTGGGCGGCACCGAAGGCCACGAAGGTCGCCACGTCGAAGCTGCGCACGCGGATGATATCGAGGCCCGGATCGCTGGTGGCAAAGCGCAGCTGGCGGGCGTCGTCGTCGCCAAAGGCCGCCTCGGGCCGGAGACCGACATGGGCCAGCAACGGACTTAATTCCTTGAGGATCCGGCCTTTCGGAACCGCCAGGATCAAAGGCTCGTTGGAGGTCAAGGCTCGCGGGCTCCGCTGCTGCGCTGGTAAAATGGGCCGCAGGGCACGCGCAGTCGCGGCCCGGGCGGCCCCTGGTATGGCGATTTTTCCGCGGAAATGCCACCGCCTTTTTGCCGCGCGGCGGCCGGCCGGCGTGGCTCAGTCGGTGTCCGCCGTCTCGCGGCCCGGCTCCCAATCGTGGTGGGGGCGCCAGCGGGTCGGCCAGGGATGGCCGATGTCTTCCAGGTGGCAGCGGATCGCCTGCACCTCCAGGCGCACCGCCGCCTCGCCGGCGAAGATCAGGGTGATGGCATCGGGGCGCGCGGTGATGGTCAGCAGGCTGAGAATCTCGTCGCGGCCGCCCGGCGTCAGGCCACGATAGCTGACTCGCTCGACCTTGTCGAAGCAGAGGCCGCTGTTGACCCGCTCGAAGGGCGGCTCCCCGTCTTCCTCGGCGAATGCCGCGTCCTCGCCTTCCGGCAACGGCGCCGGCTGTGCCGGCCGGTCGTCTTCGGCGGGATCGCCGTGCCAGCGAAAACGGTTGGCCACCAGGACGAAGCGCTTCTCCTTGGCGAGGTAAGCCATGTCGCTGAGCGGGACCAGAGCGTCCTGCAGCAGGGCGGCAACCACGTCCATGTCGGCCGGGTCGTGGGCGCGCAGCTTCAGCGGCCTGTCCGCCCGGGCATCCTCTTGCGACAGCCTGCCGGCAGTGACCTCGTTCCCCGCCATGGCGCGTTTCCTCTCCGAACCTACTGCGGCGCCCGGCGCCGCTCGATGGCGGCACCGCAGGCGGCCAGCTTCTGTTCCAGGTGCTCGTAGCCGCGATCCAGATGATAGACCCGGTTCAGCACCGTCTCACCCTCCGCCGCCAGGCCCGCCAGCACCAGCGACACGCTGGCCCGCAGGTCGGTGGCCATAACCTCGGCGCCGGTCAGGCGCGGGCGCCCGCGGACCATGGCCGAGGCGCCGTGGACGTTCAGGTTGGCCCCCATGCGGGTCAGTTCCGGGACGTGCATGAAACGGTTCTCGAAGATCGATTCCGTGATCATGGCCGCACCCTCCGCGGTGGACATAAGCGCCATGATCTGCGCCTGCAAGTCCGTCGGGAAGCCGGGGTAGGGCTCGGTCATGACGTCGACGCCGCGCACCGGGCCGTTGCTGCGCTCGACCTTGAGGCCGCGGGAGGTCTCCTCCACGCTCACCCCGGCTTCGTTCAGTACCTTGATGACGGCGCCGAGGTGGTCGCCGCGCCCGCCGATCAGCTCGACACAGCCACCGGTGATGGCCGCGGCGATGGCGTAGGTCCCGGCCTCGATGCGGTCGGGAACCACGCGATGCTCGGCGCCGTGCAGTCGCTCCACCCCACGCACGGTGATGCAGTCGCTGCCGAGGCCGGTGATCTCGGCCCCCATCTTGACCAGGCATTCGCCGAGATCGGTGACCTCCGGCTCGCGCGCGGCATTGAGCAACTGGGTCTCGCCGCGGGCCAGGCAGGCCGCCATCATCAGGTCCTCGGTCGCCCCGACGGAGACCTTGGGGAACACCACCTTGGCGCCGGTCAGTCCCTTGGGCGCCAGGGCGTGGATGTAACCCTCCTCCAGGCGGATCTCGGCGCCGAGCTTCTCGAGACCCTGCAGGTGGAGGTCGACCGGGCGCGTGCCGATGGCGCAGCCGCCGGGCAGCGAGACCTTGGCCTCGCCGACGCGGGCGACCAGCGGCCCCAGGACCAGGACCGACGCACGCATCTTGCGCACCAGGTCGTAGGGGGCCACGAAGGAGGAGATGGTCTCCGCCTTCATCTCCAGCACACTGCCCCCGCCACCCTTCCCGGCGTCGCCGTTCATGCGGATGGTGACGCCGTGCTGGGCCAGCAGGCGCGCCATGGTGGCGATGTCGTCCAGCTGCGGCACGTTGGAAAGCCGCAAGGTGTCGGCAGTCAGCAGGCTGGCGGCCATCAGCGGCAGCGCGGCGTTCTTGGCGCCGCTGATGGTAATCTCGCCGACGAGGCGCCGGCCGCCATGGATTACGATCTGGTCCATCCGGTCTCTTTTCTGGTGAATTTCACTCGCATGCAGGCCGCTAGAGTCGCGGCAGGGTGACCCCGCGCTGGCCCATGTACTTGCCCGCCCGGTCGGCATAGGAAACCTCGGGCGGGGTGTCGCCCCTCAGGAAGAGGAACTGGCAGGCGCCTTCGTTGGCGTAGACCTTGGCCGGCAGCGGCGTGGTGTTGGAGAACTCCAGGGTCACGTGCCCCTCCCACTCCGGCTCCAGCGGGGTCACGTTGACGATGATGCCGCAGCGCGCGTAGGTCGACTTGCCGAGGCAGATGACCAGGACGTCGCGGGGGATGCGAAAGTACTCCACGGTGCGCGCCAGCACGAAGGAATTGGGCGGGATGATGCAGACCGGGACCTCGCGCTCGACGAAGCTCTGGTCGGAGAAGTTCTTGGGGTCGACGATGGCGTTGTCGACGTTGGTGAAGATCTTGAACTCCTCGGCGACCCGGGCGTCGTAGCCGTAGGAGCTGACGCCGTAGGAGATCACCCCTTCGCGGCGCTGGGCCTCCACGAAGGGCTCGATCATGCCCTTGGTCTCGGCCATTTCGCGAATCCAGCTGTCCGGCATGATCGCCATGGCCGTCATGCTCCCGTCTGTTGGAGAACCCTGCCGCCGAGAGGGACACCGGCGGAACGCGCGTTTCTACTGAATAGCCCGGGGATTCTCAAGGCCGCCCCCCGACCCCGCCCCGGTTGCGGGCTGCCGACCCGCGCCGATCCGGGCGTCATCCGCCGCCAGCCGGGCCGTCGTCCCCTTCCCCTGGGCCTTGCTGGCGGCCGGCGCGCCGGCGCTGCTGGGCCTTGCGCTTCTTCAGGTTGTCGCGCAGGGCCTGGGCCAGGCGCTCGCGACGCGGATCGCCAGGCTGCCCGGCGGCGGCCGGGGACGCGGCGCGGCCAGGGGCGTTGCCGGCGGCGCGGGCGGAGGACGCCTGCGGGGGCTTGGTGTCGGAAGACATGGCCCGCGACACTGCCCCCCGATTGTGGCCGGGTCAAGGCCGCAAGGGCGCCGAAACGCGCCGATTTCGAGGCCTGGGCCCGGCCGCGCCCGGGCCCGATTCCGCTAGGGTCAATTTCCCCAGCGGGCGGGGATTGGCCTTGCCATCGGCCACCGCCGGTGGCATGTTCCGGCCCCGTCAGGCAGGAAGCTTGGCCTGTGCCGCCGTAGCTCAGGGGTAGAGCACACCCTTGGTAAGGGTGGGGTCGGGTGTTC
>JBHJOA010000073.1:0-15829 GCA_050330205.1 Kiloniellaceae bacterium | reverse complement strand
GAGATGTAGAGCAGAAACGGCAGCACCACCGTGCCGAAGGGATCGACGTGCTTCAGGGGGTTCAGCGTCACCCTGCCCAGCTTGTAGGCGGTGTCGTCGCCGTAGGACCAGGCGATGATACCGTGCGCCGCCTCGTGCAGGGTGATCGCCAGCAGGATCGGCAGGATCCAGGTGGAGATGGTGTAGGCCTGCGCCGAGAAGTCGAGGTCGAGTTCCGGCATCATGCAAGGTTCATGAGGCCGTCGAGACGGCGCAGCAGGGCGGCCTGGTCGACCGCCTCGGGACGGCCGAGGCGGGCGCGGGCGGCGGCGATGCGCCGCTCGGCCGCCGGCGCCAGCGGCCCCACCGCCGCCGCCACCTGCTCCATCTCCGCCGCCTTGCCGTTGCAGTGCAGGGCGACGTCGCAGCCGGCCGCCAGGGCGGCTTCGGCGCGCTCGCCCAGGCTGCCTTTCAGGGCCTCCATGGAGAGATCGTCGGAGACCAGCAGGCCGTCGAAGCCGATGTGGCCGCGGATCACCCTGGCGATGACCTCGGGAGAGGTGGTGGCCGGCAGCCCGGCGTCGATGGCGCTGTAGACCACGTGGGCTGTCATCGCCCAGGGCGCGTCGGCCAGCGCCTGGAACGGACGGAAGTCGCTCGCCTCCAGCTCCGCCGCGGCGGTGTCCACCACCGGCAGATCCTTGTGGCTGTCGACCCGGGCGCGGCCGTGGCCGGGGATGTGCTTGACGATCGGCATCACCCCGCAGTCCAGCATGGTCTCGCAGACGATGCGGCCGAGGTCGGCGACCAGTTCCGGGTCGCTGCCGAAGGCACGGTCGCCGATGACGTCGTGGGCGCCGGGAAACTGCAGGTCGAGCAGCGGCACGCAGTCGACGTCGATGCCGAGGTCGGCGAGCTCGGCGGCGATGAGCGTGGTGTTGATGCGCAGCGCCTCCTGCGCGCGCGCCGGATCGTGGCTGGCCATACGCCCGAAGAAGCTGGCCGGCGGCGCGGCGCGCCAGTGCGGCGGCTTCAGGCGCGCCACGCGGCCGCCCTCCTGGTCGATCAGCACCGGCGCGTCGGGGCGCCCGACGGCATCGCGCAGCGCCGCCACCAGGTCGCGGACCTGCTCGGGGCGCTCGCAGTTGCGCGCGAAGAGGATGAAGCCGAAGGGATCGGCATCGCGGAAGAAGCGCTCCTCCCCGGCGCTGAGGGCCAGGCCCTCGCACCCGTATATGGCCGCGGAGGGGACCCGCTGATCGCTGTGTTCTGTCATCAGCGTTGCTTGACGAGGCAGTCCTGGTTGCGCGCCTTCAACTGGGCGCAGACCGCGGCCGCCGCGTCGCGGCTGGCGAAGGGGCCCGTCTGCACGCGGTAGTAGGTGGTGCCCTGCACCTGCGCGGTCTCCAGGGTCAGCCGCCGCTCGCCCAACTGCTGCGGATGCGCCGTCTGCAGGCGCCGCCATTCCTGCGCCGCCGCCGCCTCGGAGCGCACCGACGACAGCTGCAGCACCACGTCGCCGACGGTCACCGCCGCCGTCTGGGTAGCGGCGGGGGCGCTGTCCTGCGGCGGCGCCGGCACCGCGGCATTGCCGTTGGCGGTTTCCAGCGGCGCCTGTTCCAGCAGCGCGGCGATCTGGTCGTCCGCCGTGCCCGCCGCTCCGGGCTTGCGGACCGGCAGGGTGACGCCGTCGACTTCGGCGATTTCCGTCTCGGAGTCAGCTTCGTCCGGGGACCCGGCCAGCTCGGGCGCTTCGGTCACGTCGGACTCGCCGCTTTCGGCCAGCAGCGGCGCTTCCGGCGGCGCCGGCGGCCAGGTTTCCTCCGGCACGCCGCCGGCGGCCTGCTGCGCCTCGGGCTCCAGCGGCGGCGGCGGCGCCGGCACCTCGGGGCGCGGCAGCAGGCGCTCGGCGGTGGCGGTGCCCTCGCCTGCCCTGTCGTCGGCGTTGAGCACGGCGATGCCCTGGTGCGGCACTTCCATGCCGCCGGGCTGCTCGGGGCGCACCTTTTCCGCCATCGGCTCGGCGCGCACCACCGGCAGTTCTTCGCTGGTCATCCCGCCGGTGCCCCAGGTGTAGGCGTACCAGACGATGGCGCCGAAGCAGAACAGCGCGGCCAGGGCGGTCACCGCCGGCAGCAGGCGCCGGCGGCCGCGCAGGTCGGATTCCAGCTCGGCGGTGTCCTCGGCGAAGGCGCGGCTGCGGCTGTCGCGCGGATAGGGGCGCGCCACGTCCTCCTCGTCCCGGTCCTGACCGAAGACGATGCGGCGCATGCCCTCGTCGCTGAACGCCGGATCGTCGGCGCCCAGCCCGTCGTCTCTGCCGCGGCCCCGTCCGGGCTCGTCCACCATCTAGCGCAACTCCTCGACCGGCGTGACGCCGAAGATCTCCAGCCCCGAGGCGACCACGAAGGCCACTGCCTGCACAAGCGCCAATCGCGCCGCCGTCAGCTCCGGGTCGTCCGGCAGCAGGAAGCGCAGTTCGGCATGGTCCTTGCCCTTGTTCCACTGGCCGTGGAAGGCCGCGGCCAAGTCGTAGAGATAGAAGGCCACCCGGTGGGGCTCGTGCGCCTCGGCGGCGCTTTCCAGCAGGCGGGGCCATTCCGCCAGCAGCTTAATCAGATCAAGCTCCCCCGAGTCGGTCAAGCGATTGAGGTCGCCGCCCGCCAAGGCCACAGCATCTAGGGAAACGGCCGGAGTCTCGGCCGCCGCGTGGCGCAGGATGGAGCGGCAGCGGGCGTGGCAGTACTGCACGTAGAAGACCGGATTGTCGCGCGACTGCTCCGTCACCTCGACGAGGTCGAAATCCAGCGTCGCGTCGTTCTTGCGGGTCAGCATGATGAAGCGCACGACGTCCTTGCCGACCTCCTCGATCACCTCGCGCAGGGTGACGAAGCTGCCGGAGCGCTTGGACATCTTCACCAGCTCGCCGCCGCGCTTCAGGTTCACCAGCTGGCAGACCTTCACGTCCAGATCGCCCTTGCCGTCGGTCAGCGCCTTCACGCCGGAGGTCATGCGCTTGATGTAGCCGCCGTGGTCGGCGCCCCAGACATTGATCATCAGCGCAAAGCCGCGGCGGAACTTGTCCAGGTGATAGGCCATGTCGCCGGCGAAGTAGGTCCAGGCGCCATCGGACTTCTTCAGCGCGCGGTCGATGTCGTCGCCGAACTGGGTCGCCTTGAACAGCAGCTGCGGGCGCGGCTCCCAGTCCTCGGGCGTCTTGCCCTTGGGCGGCTCCAGCACGCCGGTGTAGACGAGGTCGCGCTCCTCCAGGAACTTCAGCACCTCCTCGACGCCGCCGGCCTCGACCAGCTTGCGCTCGGAGGAGAACACATCCTGGTGCACGCCCAGGAAGTCCAGGTCGGCGCGGATCAGGTCCATCATCGAATCGATGGCGAACTGGCGCACCGCCGGCAGCCAGTCGGCCTCGTCCTTGCCGAGCCAGATGTCTCCGTCGCGCTTGGCCAGGGCGGCGCCCGCGTCCTTCAGGTAGTCGCCGGGATAAAACCCCTCGGGAATCTCGCCGATGTCCTCGCCGAGCGCCTCGCGGTAGCGCAGGTAGGCCGAGCGCGCCAGGGTGTCGACCTGCCCGCCGGCGTCGTTGATGTAGTACTCCCGGGTCACCCGGAAGCCGACCTTGGCCAGCAGCGCGGCCAGGGCGTCACCGACCACAGCGCCGCGGGCATGGCCGACGGTCAGCGGGCCGGTCGGGTTGGCCGAGACGTACTCCACGTTCACCGCCAGCCCACCGCCGAGGTCGCTGGCGCCGTAGGCGGTGCCTTCCTTCAGGATCTCCGCGAGGCGCGCGTACCACACCGAAGGGGCGAGGCGCAGGTTGATGAAGCCGGGGCCGGCCACCTCCGCCCCGGTGACGTCGGCGTGCCCGCCGAGGCGCCGCGCCAGCGCCTCGGCGAGGTCGCGCGGCTTCAGGCCGGCCGGCTTGGCCAGCACCATGGCGGCGTTGGTCGAGAGATCGCCGTGGGCGCGGTCGCGCGGCGGCTCGACGGCGACGCGCGCCACGTCGAGGCCGGCCGGCACCTGGCCGGCCGCCGCCATCTGTTCGAGTTCGCCGACAACGACGTCACGGAAGTACTTGAAAAGGTTCATGCGTTCTTGACTCGGATATCGAAATTCCTGGCGTACTCGTCCTGCGCGTAGCGGTCCGTCATGCCGGCGATGTAGTCGGCCACCAGGCGCGCGCGCTGCGCCTCCGGCAGGTCCCGCGCCTGCTGCTGCCACTCGTCGGGCAGGCAGTCCGGCCGCGCCAGGTAGTGCTCGAACAGCTCGCGCACCACCCGCCTGGCCTTGGTGGTCATGCGGTTGACCTTGTAGTGACGGTACATGCGGGCGAAGAGGAAGGACCGCAGGGCGCGGTCGTTCTGGCGCATCTCGTCGGAAAAGGCAACCAGCGGCGCCGCGAGGCCGCGCACCGCCGTCGCCGAGTCCGGGCGCGCCGCGGCGACGCGCCGCCGGGTCTCCTCCAGCAGGTCGCCGACCATGCGGTCGATCACGCGGCGCACGGTTTCGTGGATCAGCCGCGCCTCCTCCAGCCGCGGGTAGCGCGCCTCGACCTCGGCCAGCACCGGGCCGACCAGGGGCAGTTCGCGCAGATCGTCGATCGCGAAGAGCCCGGCGCGCAGGCCGTCGTCGATATCGTGGTTGTTGTAGGCGATGTCGTCGGAGAGCGCCGCCACCTGGGCCTCCGCCGAGGCAAATGTGGCGAGCTCGAGGTCGCGGCGGTCGCGGCAGTACACGGCCACCGTCGGCGGCACCGTCTCGCCCTCCCGGGCGTTGGGGCCGGTCAGCGGGCCGTTGTGCTTGACGATGCCCTCCAGGGTCTCCCAGGTCAGGTTGAGCCCGTCGAAGTCGGCGTAGCGGCGCTCCAGCAGGGTCAGGATGCGGAAGGTCTGCTCGTTGTGGCCGAAGCCGCCGTAGGGCGCCATCACCTGCTTCAGGGCGTCCTCGCCGGCATGGCCGAAGCAGGTGTGGCCGAGGTCGTGGGCGAGCGCCACCGCCTCCGCCAGGTCCTCGTTGAGGCCGAGCGCGCGGCTGATGGAGCGGGCGATCTGCGCCACCTCGATGGAGTGGGTCAGCCGGGTACGATAGTAATCGCCCTCGTGGTAGACGAAGACTTGGGTCTTGTACTTGAGGCGCCGAAAGGCGCCGGCATGGACGATGCGGTCGCGGTCGCGCTGGAAGCAGGAGCGGGTCGGGCTCTCCGGCTCGGCGAGGTCGCGGCCCCGGCTTTCTTCGGGCCGGCAGGCGAAGGCGGCGGGCGGACTCGGGTACGGCATGGCCGCGACCCTACGGCCTCCCCGACCTTCGCGCAATCGCGGTTTTCCGCGCGATTCCGGGGTGTTCCGGGCGGCAGCGGCGGCGCCGGCGCAAGGTGGTTTGACAACCCCGCCGGACTCCCTACATCTTGGGGACGGTGCGGCGCGCGAGGCGCCGGACAGGGTCAAGAGGACGGCATGAGCACAGCGGCGGATACCCTGGAATTCTCGCTCTCGGCACGGGCGGCCAAGCGCGTCGCCTTCCTGATCGAACAGGAGGGTCAGGACGGCCTGATGCTGCGCGTGTCGGTCTCCGGCGGCGGCTGCTCGGGCTTCCAGTACGGCTTCTCCTTCGACGACACCGTCAACGCCGACGACCGCACCTTCCAGCGCGACGGCGTCACCGCCGTGGTCGACGAAACCTCGCTGGAGCTGCTGGCCGGCGCCGAGGTCGACTTCGTCGAGGATCTCGGCGGCTCCGCCTTCCAGATCAGGAACCCCAACGCCACCTCCTCCTGCGGCTGCGGCTCTTCGTTCGCGGTCTGACCGGCCGTGACCCTCTCCATCGCCACATGGAACGTCAATTCCATCAAGGCGCGGCTGCCCAACGTGCTGGCCTGGCTGAAGGCCGCGCAGCCGGACGTCGCCCTGCTGCAGGAGCTGAAGTGCGTCGACGACAACTTCCCGCGCCTGGAGATCGAAGAGCTCGGCTACAACGTCGCCGTCCACGGCCAGAAGTCCTATAACGGCGTCGCCATCCTGTCGAAGCTCCCGCTGGAGGACGTGACCGTCGGGCTGCCGGGCGACCGCAAGGACGAACAGGCGCGCTACCTGGAAGCCACGATTAACGGACTCCGCGTGGCGACGATCTACCTGCCCAACGGCAACCCCATCAAGACCGAGAAGTTCGACTACAAGCTGGCCTGGATGGACCGCCTGATCCGCCATGCCGAAGACCTGCTGGCCAGCGAGCGGCCGGTGGTGCTGGGCGGCGACTACAACGTCATCCCGCAGGACGAGGACGTCTACGACCCGCGCGCCTTCGCCACCGACGCCCTGACCCAGCCGCAAAGCCGCAGCCGCTTCCGCACCCTCTTGAACCTCGGCTTCACCGACGCCCTGCGGGCGCTGCACCGCGCGCCGCACCTCTACACCTACTGGGACTACCAGGGCGGCGGCTGGCAGAACGACCACGGCCTCAGGATCGACCACTTCCTGCTGTCGCCCCAGGCCGCCGACCTGCTGGAGGCCTGCGACGTCGACCGCGGCCCGCGCGGCGAGCCCAAGGCCTCCGACCACACCCCGGTGGTCTGCCGCCTGCGCGCCGCCGCCTGAGGCCGGCCAGGGCCGCCGGCAGCCGATGCCCTTCATCCCGCTGCACGACACCACGCCGCGCACCCTGATCGCCCGGCCCTGGACCACCTGGGCGCTGATCGCCGTCACCGCGCTGGCTTTCGCCTACCAAGTCTCCGGCGGCGAGGAGGGCTTCCTGCGCCTGGTCTACGGCCTCGGCGTCATCCCGGCGGTGCTGACCGGCAACGCCGAACTGGCGCCGCAGATCGCCGCGGCCGACCCGCTGGTGACGCTGCTGTCCTACCAGTTCCTGCACGGCGGCCTGCTGCACCTGGGCGGCAACCTGCTGTATCTCTGGGTGTTCGGCGACAACGTCGAGGACGCCATGGGCCACGCCCGCTTCCTCGCCTTCTACCTGGCCTGCGGCATCGTCGCGGCGCTGGCCCAGACCGCCGCCGACCCCGGCAACACGACGCCGCTGATCGGCGCCAGCGGGGCGATCTCCGGCGTGCTCGGCGCCTACCTGATCCTGCACCCGAAGTCGCGCATCCTGGTGCCGGTGGTCTTCATTCCGCTCTACCTGCCGGCCTGGCTGCTGCTGCTGTTCTGGTTCGGCTTCCAGTTCTACGCCGCCTTCGGCCCCGGCGCGGCGCAGAACGTCGGCTGGTGGGCGCACATCGGCGGCTTCGTCGCCGGCGCCGTGCTGGTGCTGGTGTTCCGCTACAAAGCGGTGCCGCTGTTCGGCCTCGGCGACCCGCCGGGCGGCATCACCCTCAGGCGCGGCGTCATCTGGCGCCCGCCCGGCGACCGCCGGGGCCCCTGGGGCTGAGCCTCACAGCGCCTTCGGCAGGTAGCGCGCGTACCAGGCGCTGACCAGCAGCACCAGGCCCAGCACCATGAAGACCGCCGGCAGCGGCGCCACCGTCAGCACCGCCGCGTAGGCCGCCGCCGGCAGCAGCTGTGAGGCCTCGATGTAGGTGCGGAACACCGAGGTCATCTCCGAGCGCTCGTAGTGATGCACCGCGCGCAGGAAAGGGATGTTGCCGAGGGCGTCGAGCGCCGCCGCGCCAAAGGCCGCGATGACGAAGATCGCCGCCAGCGACAGCGGGCCCGGCTGCAGCAGGCCGGCGGCCACCGAGATCACCCCGGTACCGGACGCGGCGGCGATGATGACGCGGCGGATGCCGTGGCGCGCGCCCAGCCGGCCGATCGCCGGGGCGAGGAACAGCAACCCCTGCCCCGCCGACAGCATCACCGCGACGATCGCCTCGTCGCCGCCCTGCTGGACGATGTAGAGCGGCGGGTAGACGAAGAAGGTGGTCCAGAAGGTGCTGCGCCCGAAGGGGATGATCCAGGCGAGGCGCAGGCGCGGCTGCGCCAGGTATCGCCGGATGTTACGCCAGGGCATCGGCGGCGCGCCGCGCGCCGGCGCCACCGTGGGGTTGTCGACGATGCGCAGGTACCAGAAATAGCAGAGCGCGGCCAGCGCGAAGCCGGCACTCAACAGGCAGACCGGCAGCAGGCCGTAGTGCTGGTAAAGGAAGATGCCGAGCGCCGGCCCGATGAACCAGGAGATGCCGAGGAAAGCGAGGCGCTTGGGCTCGCTGGCGACGAAGTCCTTCCGGCGGATGTAGTCGAGGATGTACAGGTTGAGGGCGATGTTGACGCAGACCACCGCCAGGGCGCGGACCTGCAGCGCCGTCACGAAGGGCAGCGCCTCGGACAGCAGCATCAGCAGCGGCGCGGCCACCATGCAGAGGGTGCCGGCGGAGAAGATCCACTTGCGGCGCAACCGCAGCAGGACCAGCGGCACCATGAACGAGGTCGCGAAGGCGACAACGCCGACGCCGGCGTAGACCAGGCTGATGGTGCGCGCCTCCACCAGCAGGTCGTGGGCCTGCAGCGGGATCACTCCGGCGATGACGGCGCGGGAGAAGGCCTCCACGGCGGAGAGGATCGCGAACTCGCGCGCGCCCGGCCGGCCGACCACGCGCAACCACATCGGAAAGCGGATTTCCAAGAAAGAACCCCAACCAACTG
Organism: Kiloniellaceae bacterium; assembly: GCA_050330205.1. Taxonomy (GTDB): domain Bacteria; phylum Pseudomonadota; class Alphaproteobacteria; order Kiloniellales; family Kiloniellaceae; genus Pelagibius. Next base: position 7,247 of record JBHJOA010000073.1, on the reverse strand, counting down.
AAACAGCGGACTGGCTACTGCCCGCCGCATCCCGTTGTCACTGATAGTCCGATTTGCCGGCGCTTGGCCAGCGGGCAAAGATGGTGCCGAATTGCCCTCGTCCTTCGAGACGCCTTGCTGCGCAAGGCTCCTCAGGATGAGGCCACTTTCTGGAACTGAAGCCTCAACCTAATGCTCAAGCCTCACCCCAATGCTCAAGCCTCATCCTGAGGAGCGCTCGCGAGAGCGCGTCTCGAAGCACGAGGCCACCTTCGGAAACTGAAGCCTCATCTAAACCCAATGCTCAAGCCTCATCCTGAGGAGCGCTCGCAAGAGCGCGTCTCGAAGGACGAGGCGTCGTTCAGGCGGAGGCCTTGATCGCCGGCAGCAGGTCGCCGAGCACGCGGGCCACCTGGGACGGCTCGGCCCTGAACTGCAGGCCGACCAAGCGGCCGCGCTGCCACAGCACCGTGGCGCCGAGACCCTCGAAGCGGTCGCCCAGCAGCGTCACCGTTCCGGCGCAGTCGCGCGCCTCGCCGAGGGCGACCTTGGCGCCGCCCAGCGACATGTTGAGAATGGTGCAGGGAAACTCGCCGTTGCCGCAGACCAGGGTACCGGGCCACAGCACCGAGCGCCGCAGGTAGCGGCGGCGCCCTTCCTCGTCGCCGAGGCGGGCGAGAACCTCCTGGAACACCGACTCCTGGGTTTCCGGGTCGCCCTCGAAGCGAAGATCGGCAATGTCGCCGTCGAGGTCGACGACCCGGCAGGACAGCTGGCCGAAATCGCGGATGGAGAGATGCAGGTCGCCGGCGCCCTCGAGGTCGCCGCCCAACTTGCCGCCCTTCTCGCCGCTGAGGCGCACCTGGGCGCCCTTGCGCGAGAGGGTGAGAACCTCGCAGTCGACGGCGCCCTTCGGGCCCTGCAGCCGGCCGGGCTGCGATACCGCGATCTGCTGTTCCAAGACGCTCACTTCCGCCATCGCCACCACCCGGCGGGGCTCTGCCCCGCTCGCCAGTCGCCGGACACCCACTTCCGGCCAGGACTCGCTCCTGGGGCAGAGTATTGCCCCGGGGTATTAACAACTGGCGAAGAGCGGAAATTGCCTAAAAGGCCGGACAACCAGCGCGATAGCCCTGAAAGATCAAGGGTATCCGCCTACTCGGCGGCGATGGGCTGGAACACCGGGCCGCCGGGCATGATGCGCAGGCCCGGGCGCAGGCGGCGGAACGCCAGCTCGCGGTTGTCGAGGACCACCGGGCCCGGCGACACCACCACCAGCACCGCCTCGGCGATCGGCTGGAAGTCGGCGCGGAAATGGACCGAGGACTTCAGCGCCACGATCTTCTGCTCCGAAGGTTCGACCCCGAGGTGGCGCAGCATCGCCTGGTCGGCGAGCTGCACCTTGGCCGAGGCGACGGCGACCCGCACGCCGCCGGTCTCCAGCAGGGCGGTGCGGCCGAGTTTCATATGCGCGCCCTTGTAGAACGGGCCGGTGCCGGTGACCTGGCCGTCGCCGAGGCGCAGCACCCTGAAGCGGGCCTCCAGCGGCGCGTCGCCGGGAATGCGCGACTGGCCGCCGAGGGACAGATCGATCTCCGCCCCCTCGCCGGCCACGTGGGCCGCGGCCGCGGCCGCCGGATCGTAGAGGTTGGCGATCACCGCGCCCTCGGCGCCGGCCGCGATCAGCGCCCGCAGCAGGCCGGTGGTGTCGGCGTTGCCGCCGCCGCCGGGATTGTCCTGGGCGTCGGCCAGCACCACCGGCTTGGCGGCGTGGCGGGCGATGCGCATGGCCTCGGCCACCGCCTCGACCGGCTGCAGCGCCTCCAGGGCGAAGGCGGACTCGCGCTCGATGGCCGCCTCGAAAAGATTGTCGGCGACGCTGTCGGCGGCCTCCTGGGAGGTGGCGTAGGCGACCAGCGAGGCGCCGGCGCCGGGGAAGTCGGCGGGGCAGAAGCCGCAGGCGAAGGAGATCCCGGTGACGCCCGGCTCTTTGGCCAGCAGCTTGACCTCGCGGTAGATCTCCTTGGCCGGCCCCTCGTAGGTGCAGCCGCTGGTCAGCGGGATCATGAAGGGAAGCTGGCGGAAGGCCTTGAAGCGCCCGCCGGTGCCCTTGACGAGGTCGTCGAGCTGCACCGCCGAGCGCCGCCCGGTCGCCGCCATGTCGACGTGCGGGTAGGTGCGGTAGATCTCCAGCACGTCGGCGTGGGCCACCATCTCCGGCGTCACGTTGGCGTGGAGGTCGAGGCTGACGGCGATCGGCAGGTCGGGGCCGACCAGCTCGCGCACCCGCCGCAGCATCTCGCCCTCGCCGTCGTCGACGTGCTCGGCCACCATGGCGCCGTGCAGGTCGAGATAGAGCCCGTCGAGGTCCTTCAGCTTCGCCAGGTCCTTGAGGATCTGGCCGACCACACGCTCGTAGGCGTCCTCGGTGACGTGGGCCGAGGGCGTCGCCTGGCCCCACGACAGCGGCAGCAGTTCGTGGCCCTGCGCCCGCGCCGCCTCGACGTAGCCGGCCACCGGGATGTTGATGCCGGCGATGGCCTCGAACAGCGCCTCGCCGCGCGTCAGGCCCGGCCAGGCGCCGGGCCGCACGAAGTCGTCGAAGGTCGCCTTCGAAGGCGCGAAGGTGTTGGTCTCGTGCTGGAAGCCGCCGAAAGCGATGCGGGCCATGTTTCCTCGCGTCCTCAGATGTCCGCGTAGACGTGGGTCTCGGCCTTGGCGCCGGGGTGGGTGACGGCGCCGAGGTAGGCCGGGCCGACCGTCGCCGCGTAGCGCCAGATGGCGCCGGACTGGTAGTCGTGCTTGCGCGGCTGCCACGCCGCGCGGCGCTTCTCCAGTTCCTCGTCGGAGAGTTCGACGTCGATGGTGCCGGTGGTGGCGTCGATGACGATGATGTCACCGTCCCGCAGCAGGCCGATGGGGCCGCCGACCGCCGCCTCGGGCCCGACGTGGCCGATGCAGAAGCCGCGCGTGGCGCCGGAGAAGCGCCCGTCGGTGATCAGCGCCACCTTGTCGCCCATGCCCTGGCCGTAGATCGCCGAGGTGGTGGACAGCATCTCGCGCATGCCGGGGCCGCCCTTGGGCCCCTCGTAGCGGATGACGATGACCTCGCCTTCCTTGTAGTCGCGCTTGTCGACCGCAGTGTAGGCATCCTCCTCGCAGTCGAACACGCGGGCCGGGCCGCGGAACTTCTGGTTCTTCATGCCGGCCACCTTCACGATGGCGCCCTCCGGCGCGAGGTTGCCCTTGAGGCCGACGACGCCGCCGGTCGGCGTGATCGGGTCGCTGCACGGCCGCACCACGTCCTGGTCGGCCGGCAGCACCACGCCCTCGAGCTGCTGCGCGATGGTCTTGCCGGTGACGGTGATGCAGTCGCCGTGCAGGTAGCCGCCGTCCAGCAGCGCGCGCATGATCACCTGCACGCCGCCGATCTCGAAGAGGTCCTTGGCGACGTAGCGCCCGCCGGGCTTCAAGTCGGCGATGTAAGGGGTGGAGCGGAAGATCTCGGTCACCGCGTCGAGGTCGAAGTCGATGCCGCACTCGTGGGCGATGGCCGGCAGGTGCAGGCCGGCGTTGGTCGAGCCGCCCGAGCAGGCGACCACGCGGGCGGCGTTCTCCAGCGCCTCGCGGGTCACGATGTCGCGCGGGCGGATGCCCTGGGCCAGCGCGTGCATCACCGCGTGGCCCGAGGCCTCGGCATAGGCGTCGCGCGATTCGTAGGGCGCCGGCGCGCCGGCCGAGCCGGGCAGCGCGAGGCCGATGGCCTCCGACACGCAGGCCATGGTGTTGGCGGTGAACTGGCCGCCGCAGGAACCGGCCGAGGGACAGGCCGCGCATTCGATGGCATGCAGCTCCTCGTCGGTCATGTTGCCGGCGGAATGCGCGCCGACCGCCTCGAAGACGTCCTGCACGGTGATGTCCTTGCCCTTGAGACGGCCCGGCAGGATGGAGCCACCGTACATGAACACCGAGGGCACGTTGAGGCGCACCATCGCCATCATCATGCCGGGCAGCGACTTGTCGCAGCCGGCGAGGCCCACCAGGGCGTCGTAGCAGTGGCCGCGCATGGTCAGTTCGACGGAATCGGCGATGAGGTCGCGGCTGACCAGCGAGGACTTCATGCCCTGGTGGCCCATGGCGATGCCGTCGGTGACGGTGATGGTGCAGAACTCGCGCGGGGTGCCGGCCGCGGCCTTGACGCCGCGCTTGACCGACTGCGCCTGGCGCGACAGCGCGATGTTGCAGGGCGCCGCCTCGTTCCAGCAGGTCGCCACGCCGACGAAGGGCTGGGCGATCTCCTCCTCCGTCATGCCCATCGCGTAGTAGTAGGAGCGATGCGGCGCGCTCTCCGGGCCGACCGAGACGTAGCGGCTCGGCAGCTTGGACTTGTCGAAGGTCGGATTGGGCTTGGAATCGAGCGGCATTAGGACGGCTCCCTCTTGATCCTTTAGTCTTTCTGGTGATTTAGCGCGGAGGATAGCGGGCGCGCCCGGGCGCCACCACCGCGAAATGCGAATGCGGGTATGCGCGCGCCGGGACGCGGGGCATTCACCGTCGTTTGCAGCCATCGCACCTGCGCGGCGACCACCTCGGTTGTCACCCTCGGGCTTGTCCCGAGGGCCCATTCTGCCGTGGCACCGTGACTCTCCGGAGAGTTACGTGCCCGCCGCCGCATGGATTGCCGGGACAAGCCCGGCAATGACAGCTTTTAGTCGGCAAGGGCGGTGGAGCCGCCGGTCACCCGCGCTTGGCCAGCGCCTTCCAGGCCAGCGGCAGGCCGGCGGCCACCAGGGCCAGCTTCAGCAGATCGCCGGTGATGAAGGGGATCAGGCCCCACTCGAGGATCGGCTTGTCCCAGCCGAACAGCGTGCCGAGCCACAGCAGGCCCGGGGCGTAGATCAGCGCGTTGCCGACCAGCATGGCCAGCGCCGCGGTGGCCACGTTGCGGTCCCAGCCGCGCTCGGCCAGCCAGCCGCAGGCGGCGGCGGCGAGGACGTAGCCGAGCAGATAGCCGCCGGTCGGGCCGGCCATGTAAGCGAGACCGATGCCCTTTTCCGGCGTGCCGGCGAAGACCGGCAGGCCCATGGCGCCCTCGGCCAGGTAGAGCAGGATGGTGGCGGCGCCGAGCCGCCAGCCGTAGGCCATGCCGATGGCCAGCACGGCGAAGGTCGTCATGGTGATCGGCACCGGATAGAAGGGCACCTGGACCTTGGCGCTGGCCCACAGCAGGAGGGAGCCGGCGACGGCCAGCAGGGTGTTGCGCGCCAGGGCGGGCATCGCGCCCAGCCGGCCTTCGCGCGGCCAGAGCGCCGCCGCCAGGGTGCCGTTGTGTGCCGCGATGTCGGTCATTGCCATGTCGTGCTGTTCCCCTCTCGTTGTCGGTGTCGCCCGCTCATTCCATTCCCTCTCGCTCGTCACCCTCGGGTCAAGCCCGGGCAGGACGATTGAGGCTGTAACTCCCGAAACATCTTACAGCGCCCGGCGGTAGGTGCTGTCAAGTATCAGGTCCTTGCGCGGGCCCGTCACGCGCCAGACGATGCGCCAGGTATCGCGGTCCGAGACGGTGAAATCGCCGTCGTAGCGGTCGGGCGCGCAGAGGTGCGTGGCGGTCCAGCGTCCCGCCGTCACGTCGAGGTCGTGGAAGAAGCGGCCGTCGCGGAAGTATACCGCGGCGCGGCCGGCGGCCGGGAAGCCGTAGCGGTAGGACTGCAGGGCCGGTCCCTCATGGTCGCCGAGGCTGAGGCGGCCCGCCTCGCGATACACCAGGCCGTCGCCCTCGGGCGCGAAGGCCGCCTCGCCGGCGAGGCTTCCCGCCAGGCCGGCGCGGCGGTCGTCGAGCCGCCTCTCCAGGTGCCATGTACCTTCAAGAAACGCCTTCAGGTCATTGACCCGAAAGAGAGTTCCAGAAGCCATGTCCGGCGCGATCAGGCCGAGGCCAGGCGCTCGATGGCGGTCTGCAGCTTGGCCAGGACCTGCTGGCTGTCGGCCAGGCGCTCGCGCTGCTCGGCGACCACCTCCTCCGGCGCCTTGGCGAGGAACTGCTCGTTGTTGAGCTTCCTGTCGAGCTTCACGATCTCGCCCTGCAGCTTGTCCATCTCCTTGCGCAGGCGCTGGCGCTCCTGGCCCAGGTCGATGACCTCGGCCAGCGGCAGCACCAGGGTGCACTCGTCGAGCACGTCCTGCACCGAGCCCTGGGGTACCGCCCGGTCGAAGACGATGGTCTCGACCCGCGCCAGGGTCTTCACCAGGGCCTCGTGGTCGGCGAGGCGCGCCTTGGACTGCGCCGAGGCGTCGTTGACGATGAGGGCGATTCGCGCCCCCGGCGGTACGTTCATCTCCGAGCGCACGGCGCGGATCTGGCCGATCAGGCGCACCACCCAGCCGAGCGCCCCGTCGGCCCCGGCATCGACCAGGCCGGCGTCGAAGGCGGGCCAGGGCGAGAGGGTCATCAGCCGCTTCTCGCCCTCGCCGGACTGCTGCCAGAGTTCCTCGGTGAGAAACGGCATGATGGGGTGCAGCAGGAACAGCGCCCGGTGCAGCACCCAGAGCGCCGTCGCGCGGGTCTCCGCCTGGGCGGCGGCATCGGCGCCCTGGAACAGCGGCTTGGCGAATTCCAGATACCAGTCGCAGTAGGTGTTCCAGACGAACTGGTAGAGCGCCTGCGCCGCCTCGTTGAAGCGGTAGCCCTCGATAGCGCGGCGCACCTTCGGCTCGACCTGGGCGAGCTGGCTGACGATCCAGCGGTTCACCCGCTGCCTGTTGGCGGCGGGATCGAAGTCCGGCCCGTAGCGGCAGTCGTTCATCTCGCAGAAGCGCGCCGCGTTCCAGATCTTGGTGCAGAAGTTGCGGTAGCCGGCAATGCGCTCGTTCGACGGCTTTACGTCGCTGCCGGGAGTGGCCAGCGCCGCCATGGTGAAACGCAGCGCATCGGAGCCGAATTCCTCGATCAGCTCCATCGGGTCGACCACATTGCCCTTGGACTTGGACATCTTCTGCCCTTTGGCGTCGCGCACGATGCCGTGGATGTAGATCGTGTGGAACGGCTCGCGTGGCATGAAATGCAGGCCCATCATCATCATGCGGGCGACCCAGAAGAAGATGATGTCGAAGCCGGTGACCAGCACGTCGCCGGGGTAGTAGCGCTGCAGCGCCGGGGTCTCCTCCGGCCAGCCGAGCGTCGAGAACGGCCACAGCGCCGAGGAGAACCAGGTGTCCAGCACGTCGGGATCGCGGGTCAGCTCCTCCGTCTTGCCGTAGTGCGCCTTCGC
>JBHJOA010000072.1:0-31704 GCA_050330205.1 Kiloniellaceae bacterium | reverse complement strand
GTGACGCTGAACCCCCTGAAGCACGTCGATCCCTTCGGCACGGTGGTGCTGCCGTTTCTGCTCTACATCTCGCCGCTCCCCTTCATCTTCGGCTACGCCAAGCCGGTGCCGGTCGCCTTTCACCGCCTGCGCAAGCCGCGCCGGGACATGATCTACGTGGCCGCCGCCGGCCCCCTGGCCAACCTGCTGCTGGCGCTCATCTCGGCGCTGCTGTTCCACCTGACCTGGCTGTTCCCCGAGACCGCCGGGGCGTGGTTGCGCCTCACCCTGTTCAACTCGATCATCCTCAACCTGATGCTGGCGGTGCTCAACCTGCTGCCGCTGCCGCCGCTCGACGGCGGGCGCATTGCCGTCGGCCTGCTGCCCATCAGCCTGGCGGCGCCGCTGGCCCGCCTGGAGCGCTACGGCCTGGTGCTGCTGATCGCCGCCTTCTTCCTGCTGCCCTACGCAGGCCGGGCCATTGGTGTTAACCTGTCGTTCTTCGATCTGGTGATTCGCACCCCGGTCAACTGGCTGATGCCGTTCTTCACCTGGCTGGCGGGACTGCCGGAGGGAATTTTTCTGTGAAAGGCCCAAGCCGTGAATGGCCAAGTTGTGAAAGACCCGGCGCGTGAGTGACGTGATTTCCTTCGAGGAGGGGATCGAGGGCGCCCGCAGCGCCACCCGGGACCGCCTGCTGCTGGACCTCGACGGCTATGCCGGGCCGATCGACGTGCTGCTGGAACTGGCGCGCGACCAGAAGGTCGACCTCAAGCATATCCGCATCCTCGACCTCGCCGAGCAGTACCTGGAATTCGTCCGCGAGGCGCGGGCCCTGCGGCTGGAACTGGCCGCCGACTACCTCGTGATGGCCGCCTGGCTCGCCTACCTGAAGTCGCGCCTGCTGCTGCCGGAGACCGGCACCGAGGAGGAGCCCAGCGGCGCCGAGATGGCCGCCGCCCTGAAGTTCCAGATGCAGCGCCTGCAGGCGATGCGCGACGCCGGCGCCAAGCTCATCCTGCTGCCGCAACTGGGCCAGGACGTCTTCGCCCGCGGCACGCCCGAGCGGCCGCGCACGCGCACCACCACGTCCTACGAGGCCACGCTCTACGACCTCCTGAAGGCCTACGGCCGCAACCGCGCGCGCGGCGGGCCGCAGAACCTGCAGATCCGACTCACCGAACTCTATTCCGTCGACCAGGCGGCGACCCGGCTGGCCGCCATGCTGGGCGCCATGCCCGGCTGGCGGACGCTCTCGTCGTTCCTGCCGCGCGACCTGCAGCACGACCCGCTGCTGCGGCGCTCGGCCCTGGCCTCGACCTTCGCCGCGAGCCTCGAAATGTGCAAGGCAGGCAAGCTGCGCATCCGTCAGGAGGCGACCTTCGGGCCGATCTACCTGCGCAGCGCCGCCGAAGAGCAACAGGAGACGTCATGACCTCCGAGACCCCCGAAGCCGAAATCCCCGAAACCGAGGCGCCCGAAGCCGAAGCGCCCGAGGCTGAAGCGCCCGAGAGCGAAGCCGGCGACAGCGCGGCCTTCGACTTCGACGACCTGCGCCTCGTCGAGGCGCTGCTCTTCGCCGCCGCCGAGCCGCTGGCGCCGGCCCAGCTCGCCCGCTTCCTGCCGGAGGGCTGCGATCTCGACCGCCTGCTCGCCGACCTGGAGGCACTCTACGCCAACCGGGGAGTCAACCTGGTCCGGCGCGGCGGGCGCTGGGCGTTCCGCACCGCCGAAGACCTCTCGCCGCGCATGGAGCTGGAGACCAAGGTCACCCGCAAGCTGTCGCGAGTCGCGCTGGAGACGCTGGCGGTGATCGCCTACCACCAGCCGGTGACCCGCGCCGAGATCGAGGAGATCCGTGGCGTCGCCCTCTCCAAGGGCACCCTCGACGCGCTGCTGGAGATCGGCTGGATCCGGCCCAAGGGGCGCCGCCGCACGCCGGGCCGCCCGGTCACCTGGGGCACCTCGGAGAGCTTCCTCGACCACTTCGGCCTGGAGTCCGTGGACGCCCTGCCGGGTGTGGAGGAATTGAAGGCCGCCGGCCTGCTCGATGCCCGCCCGGCCCTCACCGCGCTCAGCGACCGCGGCATGCTGCCGGCCGCCGGCGAGGTGGCGCAGGAGATCGTCGAGGGGGAGGACGACGAGGACGACAGCGAGATTGCCGAGGACAGCGAGCGCGACCTGCTGGAGGAGACCTTCGGCGAGGACCTGCTGCCGCAGGAGGTCGACCTCGAGGCGGCCCGGGAGACCGATGCCGAGGCCGCTTCGGAGCGCGGCGGCGAAGCCGAAGCCGAAGCCGAAGCGCAGCCTGACGACGACCTGAACGACGACCTCGCGGCCGACGATGACGACGACGATGAGGAAGACGCGGGCGGCGACGAGGCTTACGGCGAAGTCGATGTCGATGAGGACGACGAGGACTTCGACGATGCGCCGGAGGACGACCTGCGTCCGCACCGCCAACGCAGCGCCGGCTGACCGCGCCGGCCGTCCGCGATTCCGAGTACCTAGATGCCCGCGTTATCCCTGGAGCATGTCAGCCATGCCTTCGGCGACCTCGTCGCCGTGGACGACGTCAGCCTGACGCTGGAGCGCGGCGAGGTGGTCTGCCTGCTGGGGCCTTCCGGCTGCGGCAAGACCACGGCGCTGAGGGTCGCCGCTGGGCTGGAGCCGCTGCAGCGGGGGCGGGTGCTGGTCGACGGCGAGGTGGTGGCCGGGGAGGGGCGCGACCGGCCCCCCGAGGAGCGTTCGGTCGGCCTGGTGTTCCAGGACTATGCCCTGTTTCCCCACCTCACTATCGCCGACAACGTCGCTTTCGGCCTGCGCCGCCTGGCGGCGGCGGAGCGCCGGGCCCGGGTCGACCACGCCCTGGGGCTGGTCGGCATGGCCGACGCCGTCCGGTCCTACCCGCACATGCTCTCCGGCGGCCAGCAGCAGCGCGTGGCGCTGGCCCGCGCCCTGGCGCCGCGGCCGCGGGTGATGCTGCTGGACGAGCCCTTCTCCAACCTCGACGCGCGCCTGCGCCAGCAGGTGCGCGACGATACCCTGCACGTGCTGAAGCGCGGCGACACCACCACGCTGATGGTCACCCACGACCCCGAGGAGGCCATGTTCATGGCCGACCGCATCGCCCTGATGCGCGCCGGGCGGATCGTCCAGCTCGGCACGCCGGCCAACCTCTACTATGAGCCGGTGAACGCCTTCGCAGCCTCTTTCTTCGGAGAAATCAACTACATGGAGGGCGTCGTTAAAGCGGGGGAGGTGGCCACGCCGTTCGGCGCGGTGGGCGCCGAGGGCTTTGCCGAGGGGGCCGAAGTGCAGGTACTGATCCGCCCCGAGGCGCTGCACCTGACGCCGGTCGACGACGGCTGCCCGCCGCCGCCGCACAGCGTGGCGGTGATGGCGGCGCGCCTCATGGGACGCACTTCCCTCGTTCATCTGCGCAGCCTGGAAATGCCGGCCGGGGCGCCCCACTTCCATGCCAGGGTCCCGGGGCGTTTCCTGCCGCCGGAGGAGCAACGCCTGGCGGTTGCCCTCGACCGCTCGCAAGCCTTTGTTTTTCCGCGCGAGCAGGCCTGATCCGGCGGTTAACCCTATCGCGCTGGAGCGTTGCGGCAGAGGGGCCTTTTTGCGATAGTCCGCCCCAAGAGACAAACTCGACCAATGTGAGGGAGATCCCCGTAATGGGAACCTTTAGTATCTGGCACTGGCTCATCGTGCTGGTTGTTGTACTTGTTCTGTTCGGCGGCGGCGGCAAGATTCCCAAGCTGATGCGCGACATGGGACAGGGCATCAACGCCTTCAAGAAGGGCCTCAAGGAAGACGGGAAGAAGAAGGAAGAGGACGGCGACGGCCCCAAGGTCATCGACCAGGAGAGTTCGACCCTGGCCTCCTCCCAGGAGAAGGACAAGGCGGCCAACGGCTGAGGCTGGGCCGGTTGCGCCTGTTCGCCACCACCTGCCGATGATGGGCGTCGATGTTTGATATCGGGTGGTCCGAGATGGCGGTGATCGCATTGATCGCCCTCATCGTGATCGGACCCAAGGATCTTCCCAATACGATGAAGACCGTTGCGCAGTGGATGCGCAAGGCGCGCTCCCTCACGCGCGAATTCCAGTCCGGTATCGACGACATGGTCCGCGAGGCGGAACTGGAGGATGCCCGCAAGGCCCTCGACGCGACCCGGGGCGGCAACCTCCGGCGCACGATCACCAATGCCATCGATCCGGACGACGAACTCGCCAGCGAGGTGAGGGACGTCGAGCGCGAGGCACGCCGCGAGGACAGCGGCGACGGCGACGGCGCGAAGGACGGCGCAGACATCAAAGGCGAGGAAAGCAACGCTGGACGGGCGGCGGCGCGGATGGTGACGCAGCCGGCCAGCGTCGCACCGGCGCACTCGCTGAAGCCGCCCGCCGAGAGCGCGGCCAAGGCCGCCGGCGAGGGTGAGGCTGCGGGCTCCGCTGCCGGCGCGCCCTCCGGTGGCGAGGACTCCAAGAAGTCCGCATGACCACGGTGACCGGCGCCCCCGACGACAAGAAGATGCCGCTGCTCGATCACCTGATCGAGCTGCGCCAGCGCCTGCTCTATTCGGTGGTGACGCTGTTGGTGGTGTTCCTCGTCTGCTTCTACTTCGCCCAGCCGATCTTCCAGTACCTGGCCCAGCCGCTGGCCGACGTGATGCTCGAGCACGGCATCGCCGAGCACCAGCGCCGCCTGATCTTCACGGCGCTCACCGAGGTGTTCTTCACCTACGTGAAGGTGGCCTTCTTTGCCGCCGCCTTCATCTGCTTCCCGATCTTCCTGGTGCAGTTCTGGCTGTTCGTGGCGCCGGGCCTCTACAAGCACGAAAAAGCGGCGCTGGCGCCGTTCCTGGCCGCGACGCCGTTCCTGTTCTTCATCGGCGGCGCGCTGGTCTATTACGTCATCTTCCCCTTCGCGGCGGAGTTCTTCATCGCCTTCGAGGTGCCGGAGACCGAGACCAGCCTGCCGATCCAGCTCGAGCCGAAGGTCAACGAGTACCTCTCCCTGATGATGCAGCTGATCTTCGCTTTCGGGCTGTGCTTCCAGCTGCCGGTGATCATGACGCTGCTGGCGCGGGTCGGGCTCGCCACCTCCAAGGGCATGGCCGCCAAGCGCAAGTACGCCATCGTCGCCGTGTTCATCGTGGCGGCGATTTTCACGCCGCCCGATCCCATCAGCCAGCTGAGCCTGGCGGTGCCGATCGTGATCCTCTACGAGATCTCCATCCTGATGGCCCGCATGGTCGAGAAGAAGCGTGCCGCCGAGGCCGCCGAGGACGATCTCGATTTCGGCGACGACGACGATTTCGGCGACGACGCGGACGAGGACTCTCCCTCGGACGGCGGCACCCCGGCCAAGACCTGACGCCCGCGCGGAGCGTTCCCCGAAGTCTCCGATCGGGGCCCCCGGGGCGAGAATCCTGGGCGAGAGGCCGACTGACCTGAATCAAGGCCAGGGTTTCGCGCGGCCCTCTATCCTGGGGGTACCCGTCGGACTTTCCCTTTTCTGCCATGGACATCAGCGGCCTTCTCGACATCACCGGCGACCACGGTGCCGCGGCGCTGGCCGGCCTCGCGGTCGGCGCCATTTTCGGCATTGCCTCGCAGCGCAGCCGCTTCTGCCTGCGCGCGGCCACCGTGGAGTTCGCCCGCGGACAACTGGGGCCGCGCATGGCGGTCTGGCTGCTGTGCTTCTCGACGGCGGTGTTCTGGACCCAGGCCTTCGCCCTCGACGGCCTGGTGCCGCTCGAACAGGCGCGGGTGCTGTCGGCGCCGGGATCGCTGTCCGGCGCCGTGCTCGGCGGCCTGATGTTCGGCGCCGGCATGGTGCTGGCGCGCGGCTGCGCCGGGCGCCTGCTGGTGCTGGCCGCCGGCGGCAACCTCAGGGCGCTGCTCTCCGGCCTCGTCTTCGCGGTGATCGCGCAGATGTCGTTCCACGGCGTGCTGGCACCGCTGCGCGACGATCTCGCGGGGCTGTGGACCACCGGCGCCGCCAACATCGAGTGGACTGCCTGGCTCGGCCTCGGCCCTTACGCGGGGCTGGCCATCGGCGTCGTCCTCGCCGCCGTCGCCCTGGTGACGTCGTGGCGCGCCGGCGTCGGCTGGCCGGTCCTGGTGTTCGGATCCGGCGTCGGCTTCGCGGTCGGCGCCGGCTGGCTGCTGACGGCCCTGATCGCCCGCCAGGCCTTCGATCCCGTGCCGGTCGAAAGCCTCACATTTTCAGGCCCTTCCGCTGATACCCTCATGTATTTTATGACCAAGGCCGGGGCCCTCGACTTCGACGTCGGCCTGATCCCCGGTGTCTTTCTCGGCGCCGCCCTGGCCGCCCTGCTGGCGCGGGAGTGGCGGCTGGAGGGCTTCGAGGGCGCGCGCTCCATGCGCCGCTACCTGGCCGGCGCGGCGATGATGGGTTTCGGCGCCATGCTGGCCGGCGGCTGCGCCATCGGCGCCGGCGTCACCGGCGGCTCGGCCTTCTCGCTGACCGCCTGGCTGGCGCTCACCTGCATGTGGATCGGGGCGGTGGCGACCGACCGCCTTGTCGACCGGCCCGCCGAGGGCGGCGCCGGCGCCCCGCCGGCGGGCAAACTTCAGAAATCACTTTAGCTCGGCGTGAATTTGCGAGTCGCGTGAGCGGCTTCGGCCCCGACGTTGCTCCAGGCCGTGAAGCTAAGTGACGGATTCCTGGGGCAAATCTTGGGCGAATCGGGCGAGTCGGACGTGGACAGGGAGCGCGGCGGGGCCGTATAAGTGGCCCGATTCGCCTGCAACGAACCCGAGTCGCGTGCCGCCATGTTCGACATCCGCTGGATCCGCGAGGAGCCCGACGCCTTCGACGCCGCGCTGAAGCGCCGCGGCCTGGAGCCGCTGTCGCCGTCCATCCTCGCCCTCGACGCCCGCCGCCGCGAGGCGCAGACGTCCCTGCAGACCATGCAGACCCGGCGCAACGAGGCTTCCAAGGCGGTCGGCGAGGCCAAGCGCAAGGGCGAGGACGCCGCCGCGCTGATGGCCGAGGTGGCCGGCCTCAAGGACCAGATGGCCGCGGCCGAGGAAACCGAGCGCCGGCTCGGCGACGAGCTGCAGGAGATGCTGAGCGGCATCCCCAACGCCACCCTGCCGGACGTGCCGGTGGGCGCCGACGAGAGCGCCAACGTTCTGCTGCGCAGCCACCTGGAGCCGCGCAGATTCGACTTCACGCCGAAGGAGCACTACGAGCTCGGCGAGGCGCTCGGCCTGCTCGATTTCGAGGCGGCGGCCAAGCTGTCCGGCGCGCGCTTCGCGGTGATGCGCGGCAAGATCGCGCGGCTGCACCGGGCGCTGGCGCAGTTCATGCTGGACCTGCACACCGGCGAGCACGGCTACACCGAGGTGGCGCCCCCCTTGCTGGTGCGCGACGAGATCCTCTACGGCACCGGCCAGCTGCCGAAGTTCGCCGAGGACCTGTTTCGCACCACCCACGGCCTGTGGCTGATCCCGACCGCCGAGGTGCCGCTGACCAACCTGGTGGCCGACGCCATCGTCGCTGCCGGGGAGCTGCCGCTGCGGGTCACCGCGCTGACGCCCTGCTTCCGCTCCGAGGCCGGCTCGGCCGGGCGCGACACCCGCGGCATGCTGCGCCAGCACCAGTTCGAGAAGGTCGAGCTGGTCTCTATCACCACGCCGGAACAGTCGGCCGACGAGCTGGAGCGCATGGTCGGCTGCGCCGAGGAGGTGCTGAAGCGTCTCGGCCTGCCGTACCGCACCATGATCCTGTCGACCGGCGACATCGGCTTCGCGGCAGCCAAGACCTACGACGTCGAGGTATGGCTGCCGGGCCAGGACGCCTACCGCGAGATCTCGAGCTGTTCCAACTGCGGCGACTTCCAGGCCCGCCGCATGAAGGCGCGCTATCGTCCCGAGACCGAAAAGGGCACCCGCTTCGTGCACACCCTGAACGGCTCCGGCGTGGCGGTCGGGCGCTGCCTCATCGCGGTGATGGAGAACTACCAGCAGGCCGACGGCTCGATCGCGGTGCCGGAGGCGCTGCGGCCCTACCTCGGCGGCCTGGAGGTCATCGCCGCCGATGGCTAAGGGGAAACTCAATCTCAGGAAGGCGCGGGTGCTGGTCACCAACGACGACGGCATCCACGCGCCGGGCCTGAAGGTCCTGGAGAAGCTCGCCAAGACCTTCAGCGACGACGTCTGGGTGGTGGCGCCGGAGACCGAGCAGTCGGCCACCAGCCACTCGCTGACCCTGCGCCGGCCGCTGCGCGAACGCCGGCTCGGCCCCAAGCGCTTTTCCGTCGACGGCACGCCGACCGACTGCGTGCTGATCGCCCATCACCAGATCATGGCCGACTTCCCGCCGGACCTCGTGCTCTCGGGCATCAACGACGGCGGCAACCTGGGCGAGGACGTGACCTATTCCGGCACCGTGGCCGCCACCATGGAGGCGGCGCTGCTGGGCTTTCGCGCCATAGCTTTCAGCCAGCAGCGCCTGGCCGACGGCTCGGTGCGCTGGAAGGTGGCCGAGCGCTTCCTGGCAGAGATCGTGCGCCGAGTTGCCGCCATGGAGTGGTCCAGGGACCTGCTGGTCAACGTGAACTTCCCGGCGGTACCGCCCGAGGACGTCAGCGGCATCTTCGTCTGCCGCCAGGGCCGCCGCGACCAGGGCACCACGGTGACCCAGGGCGAGGACCCCTCGGGGCGGCGCTTCGTGTGGATCGGCGGCTACCAGGCCGACGCCTCGTCGGATACCGACACCGACCTGGCGGTGATGGCGCGCGGCGGCATCTCGGTGACGCCGCTGCACCTCGACCTGACGCACCAGGGCACCATGAAGAAGATGCAGGGGATCTTCGACTGATGGCCGCGTCGCGCAAGATCCGCCTGATCATGGAACTGCGCCGCGCCGGGATCGCCGACACCGAGGTGCTCTCGGCCATCGAGCGCATTCCGCGCGAGGCCTTCACGCCGGAGAGCTTCCGCCACCAGGCCTACGAGAATCTCGCCATTCCCATCGGCCAGGGCCAGACTCTCAGCCAGCCCCAGGTGGTGGCGCTGATGACCCAGGCGCTGCGCGCCAGCCGCCGCACCAAGGTGCTGGAGGTCGGCACCGGCTCCGGCTACCAGGCCGCGGTGCTGTCGCGCATCTGCCGGCGGGTCTACACCATCGAGCGCTTCAAGGAACTGCTGCAGGCGGCCGAGGCGCGGTTCCTGGCACTGCGCCTGCACAACATCACGGCCCGCCACGGCGACGGCTGGAAGGGCTGGCGCGAGCAGGCGCCCTTCGACCGCATCATCGTTACCGCCGCGGCCCCCAGCGTGCCGGGTACCCTGGTCGACCAGCTAGCCGAGGGCGGCTTCATGGTGCTGCCGGTCGGCCACACCTCGCGCGACCAGGCGCTGCTGCGGCTCACCCGCACCGCCGAGGGCATCGTCGAGGACCACCTGGGCGAGGTGCGCTTCGTGCCGCTGGTGGCGGGCATCCCGGGCGCGGCCGCCGGCAATCCGATTCAGCAGATCCAGGACCCCCTGATTCAAAAGCAGGGAGACGTGGCATGAGCACACAGACCCCAGACATCAGATGGCGGCGGGCGGTGCCGCTGGCACTGCTGGCCGCCGGCCTGCTGCTCGGCGGCTGCATCGCCGCGCCGACCTACCGCCCCGCCACCTACGTGACGCCCAAGGACCCGCCGCCGCTGCCGCTGCGCAAGCCGCAGCCGCCGTCCGACCTGGCGGCCTGGTCGGCGCCGGCGATCGCCGCGTCCAGCGGCGTGGCCGGGCCGGGCGGCGCGGAGGTCCGCGACATCGAGGTGACGGAACTCACGCCGCAGAATGTCAGCCAGCAGCAAGCGGCGCCGGCGCCGCTGCAGACCGCCGCGGCGCAGCAGAGCGCCGTGCCGGCGGACGGCCGCCATGTGGTGGCGGCCGGCGACAGCCTTTACGGCATCGCCCGGCGTTTCGGCCTGCCGATCCGCGCGGTGATCGACGCCAACGACCTGCAGCCGCCCTACGCGCTGACCATCGGCCAGGTGCTCACCGTTCCGCACGCCCAGGTCCACGAGGTTGCCGCCGGCGACACCGTCTTCAACATCGCCCAGCGCTACGACGTCGACCGCAGCGAGCTGGTGCGCATGAACCGCCTGGAGCCGCCCTACACCATTCCGCTGGGCCAGAAGCTGCTGCTGCCGACACCGGGCTCGGCGGTGCAGGCCGGGCCGCCGCCCGGCGCTATCGCTTCGGCGCCGCGCGAAGCCGCGATCCCGCCGGAACCGCAGGCGGCGCCGGCGCCGGTGCCGGCGCCGACCGCGTCGGCCGTGCCGCAGCAGGCCAAGCCCCGCGCGGCGGTGCGCGCCGCTCTCGCCAACCCGCCGGCGCGCGCCGGCTCGTCCTTCCTCTGGCCGGTGCAGGGGCCGGTGCTGTCGTCCTTCGGCACCAAGACCGGCGGCGAGCGCAACGACGGCATCAACATCGCCGCGCCGCGCGGCACCCCGGTGCGCGCCGCCGAGAACGGCGTCGTCGCCTATGCCGGCGAGGAACTGAGGGGCTTCGGCAAGCTGCTGCTGGTCAAGCACGCCGACGGCTGGGTGACGGCCTATGCCCACAACGAGGAACTGCTGGTGGCCCCCGGCGATCACGTGCAGCGCGGCCAGACCATCGCCAGGGTCGGCAGCAGCGGCCACGTCGACCGTCCGCAGCTTCATTTCGAGGTGCGCCGCGGCACCCGCGCGGTGAACCCGGAAACCGAGCTGTCGCCGCGCACCGCCTCGGCCGCCGACTGAGTCGTTCGACGCGGGCACGCTTCGACCGGCGCCGGAGCGACGCCGCTGGATCGCCGGTGCCGACGCTGGCAGTCTGCAGGTCGGCAACGGACCGGAGGACCTGCGGGACATGCATGCGGTGATCTTCGAAGTGCGACCCAAGCCGGGCCGCAAGGACGCCTATCTCGACATCGCCGCGGCGCTGCGGCCGGAACTCGAGAAGATCGACGGCTTCATCTCCGTCGAACGCTTCGCCAGCCTCACCGATGAGGGCAAGATCCTGTCGCTGTCGTTCTGGCGCGACGAGGCAGCAGTCATCCGCTGGCGCCAGCATGCCGAACATCAGGCGGCCCAGAGCCGCGGCCGCCACGAAATCTTCGCCGACTACCGTATCCGCGTCGCGTCGGTGGTGCGCGATTACGGACTCAACGAACGGGAAGAGGCGCCTCAGGCGTAGACGGCCCCCCTCACCCAGCTACGGCTAAGTTCGCTACGCTCACTAAGCCTTCGCAACCCTCTCCCCCCGCAAGCGGGTGGCGAGGGAGAATTGCTATCCCTCGCCCCAACGGGGAGAGGGTTGCGTAGCCTTGGCGAGATCGGAGATCGAGCTTAGGCGTAGCTGGGTGAGGGGGCCGTCGCTGCTAGACCCGCCTCAACCCTCCAGCCGCTTGCCCAGCCGGCCGGCGAGGTCCTGGATGTACTGCCAGGCGACGCGCCCGGAGCGGGCGCCGCGGGTGACCGACCACTCGCGGGCCTCGGCGTGGAGCTGGTCCTTCGGCAGCTCGAGGCCGTAGCGCGCGGCATAGCCCTCGATCATCGCGAAATAGGTGTCCTGGTCGCAGTTGTGGAAGCCGAGCCAGAGGCCGAAGCGGTCGGAGAGGCTGACCTTCTCCTCCACCGCCTCGGAGGCGTGGATGGCGGTCGAGCGCTCGTTCTCGATCATGTCGCGGGGCATCAGGTGGCGGCGGTTCGAGGTGGCGTAGAAGATGACGTTGGCCGGGCGGCCCTCGATGCCGCCTTCCAGCACCGCCTTCAGGGACTTGTAGCTGGCGTCCTCGCCGTCGAAGCTGAGGTCGTCGCAGAACAGCACGCAGGGCCGCGCGACGTCGCGCAGGCGGGCCAGCAGGCGCGGCAGGGTGGGAATGTCCTCCCGATGGATCTCCACCAGGGCGAGGCGCGTGGCGCTGCCCTCGCTGCCCGGGCGCCCGGCGTTCACCTTGGCGTGCACCGCCTTTACCAGCGAGCTCTTGCCGGCGCCGCGCGCCCCCCACAGCAGGGCGTTGTTGGCCGGAAGGCCGTCGGCGAAGCGGCGGGTGTTCTCGAAAAGGGTTTCCGCCTGGCGGCCGATGCCTTGCAACAGCGAGAGATCGACCCGATTTACCTGATAAACCGGTTCCAGCCGGTCGTGCTCGGGGTGCCAGATGAAGGCGTCGGCCCCCTCGAGGTCGACCGCGGCGCCGGGGGCGGGGGCGAGTCGCTCCAAAGCCTCCGCGATGCGCTGGAGAGCCGGGAGGAGGTTGTCACTGTCGGGGCTGTTCATCTATGCTCCAAGGAACGTATCGCAACAGGCTGAAATAGGCCGCGAAATCTAGTGCGGGGCGGTACGGCGGTCAATCGCCGCGGCCGGCCGCGAGAGGGCGGCCGGGCGGCGTTGCAATTCGCGCACGTGCCGTTATAGTCCGCCGGTCCTACTGCTCGGAAGAGGTCTCAAAGTATGCTTATTTCGCCGGCCTATGCCCAGGCCGCAGGAGGTGGAGGAGGGGATCCCTTCATGACCTTCCTGCCGATCATCCTGATCTTCGTCGTGTTCTACTTCCTGCTGATCCGCCCGCAGCAGAAGAAGGTCAAGGCCCACCGCGCGATGGTCTCGGCCCTGCGCCGCGGCGACAAGATCGTCACCGCCGGCGGCCTGATCGGTACCGTCACCAAGATCATCAACGACACCGAAGCCCAGGTCGAACTGGCCGAGGGCGTGCGCGTGCGGGTGATGCGGCACACCATCTCCGACGTGCTGACCAGGACCGACGCGCCCCGGGGCGAGGGCGGCGCGACGCCGGCCAACGATACCGGCGCCGGCGCTCCCAAGAGCCTGCTCGGCAGCCTCTTCGGCAGCAAGCCCGGCAACAAGCCCTGACCCTGCGGGGCCGCCCTGAACTCCGGCGGCCCCCGGATTAGAACTGGAAGGCATCCTGGCCGATGGTTCATCTGCCACGCTGGCAAATCATCATGGTGATCCTGGTCGTCCTGGCCGGGATCGTCTTCGCCTCGCCGAACCTGCTGTTCAGCCGCGACCAGGCGAACCAGATGGCCGATGCCGGCAGCATGCTGCCGCACCAGCAGATCAGTCTCGGCCTCGACCTGCGCGGCGGCGTCTACCTGCTGGCCGAGGTCGACATCGACTACGTCTACGCCGAGGATCGCGGCAACCTGGCCGACAGCCTGCGCACGGCGCTGGCCGACGCCGGGCTGCGCTTCACCGAGGTCGGCGTCATCGGCGACGCGGTCGAGGTGACCCTGGACAGCGCCGAAGACCTGGGACGCGCCCGTGGGGTCATCAACGACCAGCAGGAGGGGCTGGTGGTCGGCAGCCAGGGGGACCGGACGCTGCAGGTGCGCTTCAGCGACAATGCCCT
The DNA here is from genome assembly GCA_050330205.1 of Kiloniellaceae bacterium. GTDB lineage: Bacteria > Pseudomonadota > Alphaproteobacteria > Kiloniellales > Kiloniellaceae > Pelagibius. Next base: position 18,330 of record JBHJOA010000072.1, on the reverse strand, counting down.
GACTGAGCGCGCCGTCGCCGTGATGGCGCAGTCCATCGAGGTCATGCGCCGGCGCATCGACGAGACCGGCACCCGCGAGGCGTCGATCCAGCGGCACGGCGACGACCGCATCATCATCCAGGTGCCCGGCTTCGACGATCCGCAGCGCCTGAAGGACATCATCGGCACCCCGGCGGTGATGACCTTCCGCTTCGTGAACGAGAACCTCTCGCCGGGCGGCCAGATCCCGCCCTCCTACGAGGTGCTGCCGGCCGACGAGTCCGAGCGGCGCCCGGGTCTGCCCAACGAGTACGTGGTCAGCAAGCGGGTGATGGTGCGCGGCGACCACCTGACCAGCGCCGCGTCGACCTTCGACCAGGACAACCGGCCGGCGGTCGCCTTTTCCTTCGACACTCTCGGGGCCAAGCTGTTCGGCGACGCCACCCGCGAGAATGTCGGGCGCATTTTCGCCATCATCCTCGATGGCAAGGTCATCTCCGCGCCGCGCATCCAGACCGCGATCACCGGCGGCAACGGCATCATCACCGGCAGCTTCACCGTCGAGGAGACCAACGACCTGGCGGTGCTGCTGAACGCCGGCGCGCTGCCGGCGCCGGTCACTTACCTGGAGGAGCGCACGGTCGGCCCCGGCCTCGGAGCGGACTCGATCCTGGCCGGCGAGATCGCCTCGGTGCTGGGCCTGATTTTCGTGGTGGTCTTCATGGTCGCGATCTATGGGTTGTTCGGCGCCATGGCGGCGACCGCCCTGATAATCAACCTGATCCTGCTGATGGCGGCGCTGTCGGTACTGCAGGCCACGCTGACGCTGCCCGGCATCGCCGGCATCGTGCTGACCATCGGCATGGCGGTCGACGCCAACGTGCTGATCTTCGAGCGCATCCGCGAGGAGATCGGCAACGGGCGCGGGCCGGTCACCGCCGTCGATGCCGGCTATCGGCGGGCGCTCACCACCATCGTCGACTCCAACCTGACCACGCTGATCGCCGCGCTGCTGCTGTTCCACTTCGGCTCCGGGCCGATCAAGGGCTTCGCCGTCACGCTGTCGCTCGGCCTCGTGACCTCGATGTTCTCCGCCATCATGGTGACCCGCCTGATGGTGGTGCTGTGGCTGCGCCACCGGCGGCCGCAGGCCCTGGCGATCTGATGCGCCGGCAAACCAGGACCCCGACGCCATGGCACTGATCCGCAGGTTCCCCATCGATCCCAACCTCAACTTCATGGGGCGCCGCAATGTCTTCCTGGCGTTCTCCGCGCTGCTGATGGTGGCGGCCATCGCGCTCACCTTCGTGCAGGGCCTCAACTTCGGCGTCGACTTCCGCGGCGGCATCCTGCTGGAGGTGCGGACCGCCCAGCCGGCCGATCTGGCCGAGCTGCGCAGCCGCGTCGGCGGCCTCGGCATCGGCGAGGTTTCGCTGCAGCAGTTCGGCGAGCCGACCGATGTGCTGATCAACGTCGCCCGCCAGGAAGGCGACGAGGCCCAGCAGATGCAGGCGATCGAGCTGGTGAAGGACGCGCTGGGCACGGAGATCGAAGTGCGCCGGCAGGAATTCGTCGGCCCGAAGATCGGCGATGAGTTGAAGCAGGCCGGCCTGCTCGCCACGGTCTTCGCCCTGCTCGCCATCGGCATGTATATCTGGTTCCGCTTCGAGTGGCAGTTCGGCGTTGCCGCGCTGGTGGCGCTGGCGCACGACATCGTCGCCACCATCGGCTTCTACGCGGTGACGCAGATCGAGTTCAACCTGGCGACCCTGGCGGCGGTGCTGACCATCGCCGGCTATTCGATCAACGATACCGTGGTCATCTTCGACCGCGTGCGCGAGAAACTGCGGCGCTACAAGAAGCTCGAGATGGGCACGCTGCTGAACCGCGCCATCAACCTGACCATCACCCGTACCCTGCTGACGTCGTTGACGACACTGCTGGCGCTCTTCGCGCTGTTCTTCTTCGGTGGCGAGGTGATCCGCGGCTTCACCGCCGGCCTCATCTGGGGCGTGGTGATCGGCACCTACTCGTCGTTCGGGCTTGCGGTGCCGCTGCTGTCCTACCTGCACCTGCGCCGCGGCGGCGAGGACGACAAGGAAGCGGCCGACAAGGCGGTGGCGGCCGAACCTTCGACCTGAGCGCGGCGCAACCGGGAAGGGGGCGCAGATGGACGTGACGCCGCTGATACCGCAGGGCCGGCAGATCATCGAACGCTACGGCAACGGCGGTTTCAGGATTGCCGGGGAGAGCTATCTCGGCTCCACCCTGGTGCTGCCGGACTGGGCCGGCGCCTGGGCCCTGGACAGCATCGACGACCTCGATCTCGACAGCCTGGCGCCGGTCTTCGCGGCGCAGCCGCCGGTGGAGGTGCTGCTGATCGGCTGTGGGCGCGCGATGGCCTTCATCGATCCGGACCTGCGCGCGGCGGCGAGGGCGCGCGGCCTGGCGCTGGAGCCGATGGACACCGGCGCCGCCTGCCGTACTTACAACGTGCTGGTGGCCGAGGACCGCCGCGTCGGCGCGGCGCTCATCGCTGTCGAGTGAGACGATGCGGCCGGTCCGCGCATGAAAAAAGGGGCTCCCTAAAGGGAGCCCCTTCGTGATTCAGGCGGCCGAAGCCTCAGGCGGCCTTCGCCGACCTGGCGGCGTCGAAGTTCTCGGCGGCGAAGTCCCAATTGACCAGCTTGTCGAGGAAGGTCTGCAGGAAGTCAGGGCGCCGGTTCTGGTAGTCCAGGTAGTAGGCGTGCTCCCAGACGTCGCAGGTGAGAAGCGGCGTCTGGCCCTTGGTCAGCGGCGTCTCGGCGTTGCCGGTGGCGACGATCTTCAATTCGCCGCCGTCGCGCACCAGCCAGACCCAACCGCTGCCGAACTGGCCGACGCCGGCGGCCTTGAACTGCTCCTTGAACTTGTCGAGCCCGCCGAAGGCCTTGTCGATGGCCTGCGCCAGCTCGCCGCTCGGCTTGCCGCCACCCTGCGGCGACATGGAGTTCCAGAAGAAGGTGTGGTTCCACACCTGGGCGGCCTGGTTGAACAGCCCGCCGGAGCTGGACCTGACGATGTCCTCGAGCGACTTGCCGGCGTTGCCGGTGCCTTCGATCAGCTCGTTCAGCTTGGTCACGTAGGCCTGATGGTGCTTGCCGTGGTGGAACTCAAGCGTCTGCGCCGAGCAATGCGGCTCCAGTGCGTCTTTCGCGTAGGGAAGGGGGGGAAGTTCGAACGCCATGCCGTCTCTCTTTCTCTCTCTCTGTCCGATCAAACGAAATCCGGTCCTTCGGGGGACCGGCGTATCAACATTGATTTCAAAAGGACAATTAGGGAGTCGGGGGAAAAGTTCCAAGGCCTATCCGCGAATGCACGGGGTTTCCCGCGGAAATCCGGCCGACCGGCATGAATTGGGGACCGGAGCCTTGCGGCTCCGGTCCCCGTGATCGCTTCGTGACGAATATGGGCGGCGTCAGTAGAGGTTCTGCGCCGATACCATGGCGAAGAGCATCGGCACCGAAAGCGCGGTATTGGTGCGCGAGAACAGCATGGCGGTGCGCGCCGACTTCGCCTTGCTGTCGGCATCCGCCTCGACCAGGCCGAGGGCACGCTGCTGGTTCGGCCAGATGACGAACCAGACGTTGAACCACATGATGGTGCCGAGCCACATGCCGATGCCGATCATGCTGTGCTTGGCGACACCGTCGGCGAGGCCCAGCAGGATGGCGTCCAGGAGGTAGCCGTTCATGGCGCCGAGGATCAGGCCGGTGACGATGGTTGCCATGGCCGCCCAGCGGAACCACCATAACGCGGCCGGCGCGATCACCTTGCCGATCGCCGGCTTCTGCTCGTCGGGGATCTTCGGCATGTTGGGGATCTGCACGAAGTTGAAGTACCACAGCAGGCCGATCCACATGACGCCGCTGATGACGTGCAGCCAGCGGAAGATGAAGGCCCAGAACAGGTGACCGAGGCCGCCCTGGGTAACGAGGTAGAGCAGCAGCAGGACGAGAGCCAGTACGAAACCGGCAATCACGGTGTTGCGCAACGAAGTAAGGATCCCAGCCATATTCACCCTCCTAACCAATCTTGCGAAACTTTCTTCAAGGCCCCGCAGTGGACATTGAGCTTTACTTTGCGCCGACTGTGCGAGTCGCGACCAGACCTTTTCGGGGTCCCTGTGGAAAACTCTGACCGTCCGCCGGAGGGCCGTCTGTCGGCCTGCGGTCGCCTGGTCGAGCGCCACGACCGCGACCGCTATCTCGCCAGCCTCTTCGCGGCCGGGCGCGAGCGCGAGGCGCTGTTCGCGCTCTATGCCTTCAATCACGAGGTGGCGAAGACGGCGGAGGTGGTGAGCGAGCCGATGCTGGGAGAGATCCGACTGCAGTGGTGGCGCGAGGCGATCGCCGGCATCTACGAGGGCCGGCCGCGCCAGCACGAGGTGGTGCTGCCGCTGGCCGAGGCCGTGGCGGCGAAGGCGCTGCCACGCGAGCTGCTGGAGCGCATCGTCGATGCGCGGGCGTTCGACCTCGACCCGGCGCCGCCGGCCAACCTCGAGGCCCTGCATGCCTACGCCGAGGGCAGTTCCACCGCGCTGCTGCTGCTGGCGCTGCACATCCTCGGCGCCGGGGATGCCGCCAGCCGCGCGGCGGCGGAACACTTGGGCCCTGCCTGGGCCTATCTCGGCCTGCTGCGGGCGCTGCCGCTGCACGCAAGGCAGAAGCGCTGCTACCTGCCGGCCGATCTTTGCGCCGAAGCCGGCGTGGACCTGCAGGAGGTGTTCGAGCTGCGGACTTCGCCGGCGCTGTGCCGGGTCAGTGAAACCCTGATGGCGGCGGCGGCCGAGCAGCTCGCCGCCGCGCGGCGGCCGGCCAGGGAAGTGCCACGCAAGGCACTGCCGGCGCTGTTGGTCGCGCGGCTCGCCGACCTCTACCTGAAACGCCTGCGCCGGGCCGGCGGCGACCCCTTCGCGGCGGCGGTGCAGGCGCCGGTGCCGGGCCGCGTCTGGCGCCTCGCCTGGGGCCACTGGCGGGGGAGGTATTAGGCTGAGCGACCTGGGCGGACACCAGTTGGCGCAACCCACTCCGATGTCGTCCCGGGACTTGATCCCGGGACCCAATGCCATCGCCACCCGCAAACGCCGATGGGCCCCGGCAACAAGTGCCGGGGCGACAGCTTTGGATACGGCAACAGCTGAGGGTTACTCCGCCGCGGCGGCGGTCTCGTTGCGCCAGGCGTCGAGGTCGGCGAGGGCGCGGGCCGACATCGCCGGCTTGCGGTCCTTCTTCTTCACGCGGCGCTTGCCCGGCGGCGGCGCGAGCAGTGGGAAGAGGCCGAAGTTCACGTTCATCGGCTGGAAGGTCGCGGCGTCGGCGCCGCCGGTGATGTGGGCCAGCAGCGCGCCGTGCGCAGTGGTGGGCGGCGGCGGCGCGAAGTCGCGGCCCAGTCGCTCGGCGGCGGCGAAGCGTCCGGCCAGCAGGCCGATGGCGGCGGACTCGACGTAGCCCTCGACGCCGGTGATCTGTCCGGCGAAGCGCAACCGGGGCTGGGCCTTCAGGCGCAGCCGGCCGTCGAGCAGCTTCGGCGAGTTGATGAAGGTGTTGCGGTGCAGGCCGCCGAGGCGCGCGAACTCGGCGTTCTCGAGGCCGGGGATCATGCGGAAGATGCGCGCCTGCTCGCCATACTTCAGCTTGGTCTGGAATCCCACCATGTTGTAGAGCGTGCCCAGCGCGTTGTCCTGGCGCAGCTGCACCACCGCGTGCGGCCGCGTGTCGCTGTGCGGGTCGTGCAGGCCGACCGGCTTCATCGGCCCGTAGCGCAGGGTCTCCGGCCCGCGTTCGGCCATCACCTCGATGGGCAGGCAGCCCTCGAAGTAGGGCGTCGACTTCTCCCAGTCCTTGAACTCGGTCTTTTCGCCGGCGACCAGCGCGGCGACGAAGGCCTGGTACTGCGCCTCGTCGAGGGGGCAGTTGACGTAGTCGGCGGTGCCGCCGCCGGGCCCCGGCTTGTCGTAGCGCGACTGGAACCAGGCCTTGGAAAAGTCGATGGACTCCTTGTAGACGATCGGCGCGATGGCGTCGAAGAAGGCGAGATAGTCCTCGCCGCTCACCTCGCCGATGGCCCGGCCGAGGGCCTGCGAGGTCAGCGGCCCGGTGGCGACGATCACCGAGTCCCAGTCCGCCGGCGGCAGGCCGGCGATCTCGCCGCGCTCGAGAGTCACCAGGGGCTCGGCGGCCAGCCGCGCCGTGACGTGGTCCGAGAAGGCGACGCGGTCGACCGCCAGGGCGCCGCCGGCCGGCAGCTTGGTGGCGTCGCCCGCGGCCATGACCAGCGAGCCGAGGCGCCGCATCTCCTCGTGCAGCAGGCCGACGGCGTTGTTCTCGGCATCGTCGCTGCGGAAGGAGTTGGAGCACACCAGCTCGGCGAGGCCGTCGGTGAGGTGCGCCTCGGTGGCGCGCAGCGGGCGCATCTCGTGCAGCACCACCGGCACGCCGGCACGGGCGATCTGCCAGGCCGCCTCGCTGCCGGCGAGGCCGCCGCCGACGACGTGCACGGGGTTCGGTGGGGTGGTGTTCATCGCCGGACCATAGCGCCGCCCGGCGACCCGCGAAAGCCCCGCCGGGGCGCCCGGCTTTCAACCGGCGGGCGGTGCCGCCTCGGCCGGGGTGAACACCTCCTGGGGCTCGGCGAAGCCCTTGAGGGGGTGGCGTCCGAGGCTGCGCGCCGGCCCGCCCCAGCGGGCGGCAAAGTCGGCGGAAAACACCAGCGGCAGCTCGAGGCCGCGGCTCAGGCCCTCGATGCGGCTGACCAGGTTCACCGCCGGGCCGATCACGGTGAAGTCGAGGCGCCCGGCGGCGCCGATGTTGCCGTACATCACGTCGCCGACATGCAGGGCGATGCCGCAGCGGAACGCGGCCTTGCCGGCGGACTGGCGCTCGGCGGACAGGCGCTGCGCGGCGGCCAGCGCCTCGCGCGCCGCCGCCATCGAAGCGGCGCAGGCGCCGCAGGTCTCGCCGCCGCGTTTTTCGGCGATCGGGAAGACGGCGAGAATGGCGTCGCCGATGAACTTCAGGATTTCGCCGCCGTTGGCGTCGATGGACCGCGACATGGCCTCGAAATAGGCGTTCAGCAGATCGATCACCTCCGCCATCGGCAGCTTCGTGGAGAGCTCCGTGAAGTCGCGCAGGTCGCAGGTCCAGAGCACGGCGTTGATGCGCTCCACGTCGCCGCGCCGGATGGTGCCGGCCAGCACGCGCTGGCCGCTGCGCGTGCCGACGTAGGTCTCCATCAGGGTCCGGCTGGTGCGATAGGCGTTGCGCAGCTCCATCAGCAGGCCGAACAGCGGCATTGCTGACTCCACGGTGGCAATATCGAGGTCGCTGAAGCCTTGTGCCTGGCGGCTGGCAAGGGTCAAGGTGTTGATCTGCCGGGTGCTGAAGGGCAGCGGGCGGGCGGTGTAGTCGGTGAATCCCTGGGCGGCGATCTCCTCGGTGATCGGGAAGTCGAGCGGGCAGCCGGGCAGGGCGAGACGGCGCCGTATCGGCGGCTCGCCCTCGAAGATCTGGCGCACCGGGCTCTTGAGGAAGTACTCGCTCTGCTCGATGCCGTGGACGCGCGGGATTTCCATGGCGCCGCCAGCCTCGGCCTCCCACAGCAGCGTGCGGGCGCGCAGCTGCGGATGCAGCTGCGGCAGGTGCAGGGACGAGCGCTCCACCGGCACGCCGGTGGCCCTGAGCTGGCGCAGGAATCCGTCGAACAGCAGGGTGACGCGCTGCTGTTTCAGGCGGACGGCGAGCAGCCAGTCGATGACCGGCTGCGCCCGCCGGCGGCCCTCGGCGAGGAGGGCCGGCGTCAGGATGCTGTCGTCGGCGGCGCCGGCGGTCGAGGGTGGCGTGGGAGGCAAGGGGGCAGCCATCGGCAGAATCTGTGGCGGCGGACATTCCCATGCAAGGACTGCATGGCCGCCCGCGCCAACTTCGGCTTGCAATTGCCGCGATGCGGTATAAGTAAACTGACCAGTTTCCTCGGGCCTTCCTGGAGGCCCGGATCGCAGCGGAGGGGTAGTTCGCATGCAAAGGAATTCCCGGGAAGCAGCCCCAGGGCCGCTCCGGTCGAAGGTCGTGACCGGAGCAGTGGTGCTGGGGCTGCTGGGCCTGGCCGGCGGCTTGAGCGCTTGCGACGAAGCGGCCAGCGTCGCCCAGGACCCCGCGGCGGCACCGCCGCCGCCGCCGGTCACCGTGGCCAGGCCGGTGGTGCGCGAAGTGGTCGAGGACGACGAGTTCGTCGGACGCTTCGAGGCCACCGACGAGGTCGAGATCCGCGCCCGCGTCGGCGGCTATCTGCAGGAGGTGCATTTCACCGACGGCGCCATCGTCGCCGAGGGCGACCTGCTGTTCACCATCGACCCGCGTCCCTACCAGGCCGCCGTGGGCCAGGCCGAGGCGCAGCTGAAGATCGCCCGCTCGCAGGTCGAGTATACCGCCAAGCAGCTGGAACGGGCGCGCGAGCTGTCGACGCGCGGCAACATCTCGGTCAGTGCGCTCGACGAGCGCGAGAAGGAATACCTGGCGGCCCAGGCACAGGTGCAGGGCGCCCTGGCCGCTCTCGAGAGCGCGCGGCTCGATCTCGAGTACACCGAGATCCGCGCGCCGCTGACCGGCCGCATCGATCGCAATCGGGTCTCGGCCGGCAACCTGGTCACCCCCGACGACACCATCCTCACCTCGATCGTCTCGCTCGACCCGATCCACTTCTATTTCGACGTCGACGAGCGTTCCTTCCTCGCCTATGCCCGCGACGCCCGCACCCGCGGCCTGGCGCTGCAGGAGGGTGCCGGGGCGCTGCCGGTCAAGGTGCGGCTCAGCGACGAGCGCGACGGCAGCTTCGACGGCCGGCTCGACTTCGCCGAGAACCGGATCGACCGCGGCACCGGCACCATGCGGGTGCGCGCCGTGCTGGCCAATCCGGACCTGGTGCTGCAGCCCGGCCTGTTCGGGACGGTGAACATCCCGGGGTCGCTGCCCTACCGCGGCGTGCTGGTCCCCGACGACGCCATTGCCGCCGACCAGGACCGCCGCATCGTCTACGTGGTCGAGGAAGACGGCACGGTCTCGCCGCGGCAGGTGCGCCCCGGTCCGCGGCTGCATGGCTACCGCGTCGTGCGCGAAGGGCTGAGCGGCGATGAGACCATCGTCATCAACGGCCTGATGCGGGTGCGACCGGGCGCGCAGGTAACGCCGAACCCGGTCGAACTGCCCGCCGTCGCCGAGGCGCGCTAGGAGACTCCCGAATGCGCTTTGCCCACTTCTTCGTGGAGCGCCCGGTCTTCGCGACGGTGCTCTCCCTGGTGCTGGTCATCGTCGGCCTGATCGCCTACGGCCAACTCCCGGTCGCCCAGTACCCCGAGATCGCCCCGCCCAGCATCGTGGTGCGCGCCCAGTACCCGGGCGCCGACGCCAACACCGTGGCCGCCACGGTGGCGACGCCGCTGGAGCAGGAGGTCAACGGCGTGGAGAACATGCTCTACATGTCCTCCTACTCGACCAGCGACGGCGCGATGGCGCTGACCGTCACCTTCGAGCTGGGCACCGACCTCGACACCGCCCAGGTCCAGGTGCAGAACCGCGTCGCCATCGCCGAGCCGAGGCTGCCGGAGGAGGTGCGCCGTCTCGGCATCACCACCACCAAGTCCTCGCCGGACCTGATGATGGTGGTGCACATGCTGTCGCCGGACGAGAGCTACGACCAGCTCTACGTCTCCAACCATGCGCGCTCGCGGGTGCGCGACGTCCTGCTGCGACTCGACGGCGTCGGCGACCTGATGCTGTTCGGCGAGCGCGAGTTCGCCCTGCGCGTCTGGCTCGATCCCGACAAGTTGGCCGCCTACGGCCTCACCGCCGGCGACGTGGTGACGGCCCTGCGCGAGCAGAACGTGCAGGTCTCGGGCGGCTCGATCGGCGCGCCGCCGAACCCCGGCGACAACGCCTTCCAGTACGTGGTCTCGACCCAGGGCCGCTTCGAGGATCCGCGCGAGTTCCGCTCGGTCATCGTGAAATCGGGCGCCGACGGCCGCCTGATCAGGCTGCAGGACGTCGCCCGGATCGAGCTCGGCGCGCGCGAATACATCACCAACAGCTACCTCAACGGCAAGCCGGCGGTGGCGCTGGCGATCTTCCAGCGTCCCGGCACCAACGCGTTGGAGACGGCCGATGCGGTGATCGCGACCATGGAGCGCCTGAAGCAGGACTTCCCGCCGGGCATCGACTACACCATCGTCTACAACCCGACCGAGTTCATCGCCGAGTCGATCGACGCGGTCTACACCACGCTGTTCGAGGCGGTATTGCTGGTGGTGCTGGTGGTGCTGGTCTTCCTGCAGTCCTGGCGCACCGCCGTGATCCCGATCATCGCCATTCCGGTGTCGCTGATCGGCACCTTCGCAGTGATGTCGGCCTTCGGCTTTTCCATCAACATGCTGACGCTGTTCGGCCTAGTGCTCGCCATCGGCATCGTCGTCGACGACGCCATCGTGGTGGTCGAGAACGTCGAGCGCAACATGCGCCTCGGCTACAGTCCGCGCGAGGCGGCGCACCGCACCATGGACGAGGTCGGCTCGGCGGTGATCTCGATCGCCCTGGTGTTGACCGCGGTCTTCGTGCCGGTGGCCTTCATCCCCGGCATTTCCGGCCAGTTCTACCTGCAGTTCGCCATCACCATCGCTGTGGCGACCATCCTCTCGGCGGCCAATTCGCTGACCCTGTCGCCGGCGCTGGCGGCCATCCTCTTCAAGCCGCATGGCGGCAAGCCGTCGCGGTTCCCGCTGGCGGTGATCGGCCGCTACCTCGCCGACGGCTTCAACAACGGCTTCGACCGCATGAGCGAGGCCTACGGCCGGATGGTGCGCTTCCTGGTCGGCCGCCGCGTCACCCTGGCTGGCATGCTGCTGCTGTTCGCCGGCCTGCTCGGCGCCACGTCGTACATGCTGCAGACCACGCCGCGCGGCTTTATCCCGCCGATGGACCAGGGCTACGCCATCGTCGTCATCCAGCTTCCCGACGGCGCCTCGCTCAGCCGCACCGACAAGGTGGTGCTGGAGGCCTCGCAGATCATCCAGGACACGCCGGGGGTTCTCAATTCGGTCGCCTTCGCCGGCTTCTCCGGCGCCACCTTCACCAACGCGACCAACGCCGGCGTCGTCTTCGCCGGCTTCGAGCCCTTCGAGGACCGCCTCGCCGCCGGGCAGCCGGCCACGGCCATCATCGGCGACCTCTTCGGCCGCCTGCAGGCCATCGAGGAGGCCTTCGTCATCGCCGTGCCGCCGCCGCCGGTCAGTGGCGTCGGCAGTTCCGGCGGTTTCAAGATGCAGCTGCGCGACCTCAACAGCGCCGAGATGGACCGCGTGCTGCAGGCCGCCTACGCCGTCATGGGCCAGGCCGGCCAGACGCCGGGCGTGACGGGCGTGTTCACCACCTTCAGCAGTTCGTCGCCGCAGTTCTACCTGGAGATCGACCGCCGCAAGGCGCAGATGCTGAACGTGCCGATCCCGGCCATTTTCGACGCCCTTTCGATCAATCTCGGCACCGCCTACGTCAACGACTTCAACGCCTTTGGACGCATCTACCAGGTGCGCGCCCAGGCCGACCAGCAGTTCCGCATGGATCGCGAGGACATCCTCCGGCTGAAGGTGCGCTCGGCCGACGGCCAGCTGGTGCCGCTCGGCACCCTGGTCGACATCCGCGACGTCTCCGGCCCGAACCTGGTGCAGCGCTACAACATGTACGTCTCGGTGCCGGTGCAGGGCAGCGCGGCGCCGGGCGTCTCTACCGGCGCCGCCCTCGACACCATGGAGCGGCTCGCCGGCGAGCTGCTGCCGCCGGGCACCGACTTCGAATGGACGGAGCTGGCCTACCAGGAGCGCAACACCGGCAACACCGCGATCTTCATCTTCGCGCTCTCGGTGCTCTTCGTGTTCCTTGCCCTGGCGGCGCAGTACGAGAGCTGGAGCCTGCCGCTGGCGATCATCCTGATCGTGCCGATGAGTGTGCTGTCGGCGATGGTCGGCATCACCCTGCGCGGCTTCGACAACAACATTCTGACCCAGGTGGGCCTCATCGTGCTGGTCGGCCTCGCCGCCAAGAACGCCATCCTCATCGTGCAGTTCGCCAAGCAGGCCGAGGACGTCGGCGCGGATCCGGTGGAGGCGGTGGTCAAGGCCTGCCGCCTGCGCCTGCGGCCGATCCTGATGACTGCCTTCGCCTTCATCCTCGGCGTGGTGCCGATGGCGCTGGCGACGGGACCGGGCGCCGAGATGCGCCAGGCGCTCGGCGTGACGGTGTTCTCCGGCATGCTGGGGGTGACGTTCTTCGGTCTGTTCCTGACGCCGGTGTTCTACGTCACCATCCGCGGCATCACCCGCCGCCTCATGCCCGCGCGCCGCGGCCCCGACCCCGAGGTGCAGCCGTCGGGCGGGGCCGACTAGGAGTCTCTGAACGGCGGCGCATCGGCTGCGCCGCCGTTGCCTACATGGCGCGAACCTTGGCCAGGAAGCTTTCCACCTTGCCGCCGAGGTCGTCGGCCTGCTTCGACAGGGCCTGCGCAAAACTCAGCACGTTGGTCGCCGAATTGCCGCTTTCCTCCGCGGCCTGGGTGACGCCGTTGATGTTGCCTGAAACCTCCTGGGTCGCGGCTGCCTGCTCCTCGACGGCGCTCGAGATGGAAGTGCTGATCTCGCTGACCCGGCCCATGATCTCGCCGATCTCGCGAATGGCCTTCGCCGTCGTCTCGCTGGTGTCCTGAATGTCGCGGATCTGCTGCTCGATCTCGTTGGTGGCCTTTGCGGTCTGATTGGCAAGGCTCTTCACCTCGGAGGCCACGACGGCGAAACCTTTGCCGGCTTCACCGGCCCGTGCCGCCTCGATGGTGGCGTTCAGTGCCAGCAGGTTGGTCTGCTCGGCGATGTCGGTGATGATCTGCGTGACCTCGCCGACTTTCTGCGCCGCGGCGACCAGGGCGGCGACCCGCTGCTCGGAATTTCGGGTGGCGTCGACGGCGGTCTGGACAGCGTTGGTCGATTCGGCGATCTGGCGCGAGATTTCGGTCACCGACGCGGCCAGTTCCTCCGACGCCGCCGAAACGGTCGACGACTGCTGGTTGGTCTGCTCGGCGGCCGCGGCCAGCGACTGCGCGGTACCCTCCATGTCCTGTGCGGAGGCGGCGACGCTGCGCACCGTGGCCTGCACGCCGCTTTCGAACTCGTCGGCCAGGGCGGCGTTCTCCGCCTTGCGCTGGGTCAGGTCTGTGGCGAACTTGATCACCTTGCGGGGCCGGCCGCTGGCATCCAGGATCGGGTTATAGGAGGCCTCGATCCAGATCTCCTTGCCGCCCTTGCCCAGGCGCTTGTACTGGCCTGACTGGAACTGGCCGCTGCGCAGCTTCTCCCAGAAGGCGCGGTACTCCGCGCTCTCCTTCACGCCGGGCTCGGCGAACATGGAGTGGTGCTTGCCCTGAATCTCCGCCAGCTTATAGCCCATCACCTTCAGGAAGTTCTCGTTCGCGGTGATAATGGTGCCGTCCAGTTCGAACTCGATCACCGCCTGGGAGCGGCCGATGGCCTCGATCTTGCCGAGCAGTTCGGCGTACTCGGTGCGCCGCTGGGTGATGTCGGTGGCGTACTTCACCACCTTGCAGGGTTTGCCGCGGGCATTGAGGATCGGGTTGTAGGAAGCCTCGATCCAGACCTCCCGGCCGCCCTTGGCGATGCGCTTGTACTGCGCCGCCTGGAACTCGCCGCGCCCCAGCTTTTCCCAGAACTGCCGGTAGTCGGCGCTCTCCTTGTAGCCGGGATCGACGAACATCGAATGGTGCTTGCCCTTGATCTCCTCCAGCGAATAGCCCATCGCCGCCAGGAAGTTCGCGTTGGCGGTGAGGATGGTCCCGTCGAGGTCGAATTCAATGACCGCCTGCGATTTATCCAGGGCCGCGCGCAGGGCGGAGGCGTCTCGGTCGAAGAGAGTGAAAGACATGGTTTTGCCTCTTGAGATTGTATACTTGGTTTCGACGCGATGCTCGTAATCATGCCCAAGATAAGAAAATCTAATACGCTCACAAGGCTCGAATACGCGGGTGACGCACTCTGATTACTGCGCTCTGATGAACGGGTTATTAAAATAAAAATCAAATTATTCAGTTTGCTACCTGGAATGGCTTCTTGATTTATTTGGTTTCGCCTGTCGGTGGTATGAGGATCAGTCCTGTTTGGCTGCATACAAATGAAAGCGGGCGCGCCGGGGGCGCGCGCCCGCGGCCGGGCAGTCGTGGCGGGTGGAGGGCAGGACGGACGGCGGGCGGCCCTCAGCGGTCGTCGGCGAAGTCCGTCAGTGCCGTGCCGTCGAAGCGGAAGTAGACCTTCTCCGTCAGGCGTCTTGCACCGATGCGGTCGTAGAGGGCGAGGGCGCGGGGGTTGTAGTCCTCCGCCGTCCAGTCCAGGCGGCTGCACCCGCGCTCGACCGCGATCTTCGCCAAGGCCCGCAACAGGGTTTCGCCGATGCCGCCGCCGCGTGCCGCCGCGGTGACGAAGAGGTCCTTCATGAAGAGCTGCCCGGTGAGGCCTGGGGCGGGGTACACCACCGCGAAGGTGGCGAACCCGACGGTTTCGCCATTTTGCTCTGCCAGCAGAAGGTCGCCGCCGCCGTGGGCAGCCAAGACATCGGCGCGCACATGCGCGGTCACCGCTGCCAGGCTCGGGGCCTTGTCATCGAAGTAGTGGCGCGCATTCTCGTGGAACAGTCGGCCAAGGGAGACGTGGTCCGCATCTGTCGCCAGGCGGCAGGTCACCTCGCTCACGCCCGCCTCTTCTTCGGCTTGGCGGCGCTGCGCAGGTAGGGGGCGAGGTAGTGGCCGGTGTGGCTGTCGGCGACCTGGGCGACGTCTTCCGGCGTGCCGGCGGCGACCAGGCGGCCGCCGCGGTCGCCGCCGTCGGGGCCGAGGTCGAGGATCCAGTCGGCGGTCTTGATGACCTCGAGGTTGTGCTCGATGACCAGCACGGTGTTGCCCTGGTCGACCAGCGCCTGCAGCACCTCCAGCAGCTTCTTGACGTCATCGAAGTGCAGGCCGGTGGTCGGCTCGTCGAGGATGTAGAGCGTCCTGCCCGTGGCGCGCCGCGACAGCTCCTTCGAGAGCTTCACGCGCTGCGCCTCGCCGCCGGAGAGGGTGGTCGCCGGCTGGCCGACGTGGATGTAGCCCAGGCCGACCTTCTGCAGGGTTTCCAGCTTGCCGCGGATCGACGGCACCGCCTTGAAGAACTCGACGCCCTCGTCGACGGTCATGTCGAGGATGTCGGCGATCGACTTGTCCTTGAAGGTGATCTCCAGGGTCTCGCGGTTGTAGCGCTTGCCCTTGCAGACGTCGCACTGCACGTAGACGTCGGGCAGGAAGTGCATCTCGATCTTGATGACGCCGTCGCCCTGGCAGGCCTCGCAGCGCCCGCCCTTCACGTTGAAGGAGAAGCGGCCGGGCTTGTAGCCGCGGGCGTTGGATTCCGGCAGGCCGGCGAACCAGTCGCGGATCGGCGTGAAGGCGCCGATGTAGGTCGCCGGGTTGGAGCGCGGCGTGCGGCCGAGGGGCGACTGGTCGATGTCGATGATCTTGTCGATGTACTCGACGCCCTCGATGGCGTCGTGGGCGCCGGGGTTGGCGCGCGCCTTGTGCAGGCGCCGGGCCAGCGCCTTGTAGAGCGTCTCGACGATGAGGGTCGACTTGCCGCTGCCGGAGACGCCGGTGACGCAGGTGAAGGTGCCGAGCGGGATCGCCGCGTCGACGTTCTGCAGGTTGTTCTCGGTGGCGCCGAGGATGCGGATCTCCTGGCCCGGATGACCCTCGCGGCGCCGGCGCGGCACCTCGATCTGGCGCAGGCCGGTGAGGTACTGCCCGGTCAGGCTGTCCGGATGCTGCATGACGTCCTCGGGCCGGCCGCAGGCGACCACGCGGCCGCCGTTGACGCCGGCACGCGGGCCCATGTCGATCAGGTAGTCGGCGCTGCGGATGGCGTCCTCGTCGTGCTCCACCACGATGACGCTGTTGCCGAGGTCGCGCAGCCGCCGCAGGGTCTCCAGCAGGCGCGCGTTGTCGCGCTGGTGCAGCCCGATGGAGGGCTCGTCCAGCACGTAGAGCACGCCGGTGAGGCCGGAGCCGATCTGCGAGGCGAGGCGGATGCGCTGGCTCTCGCCGCCGGACAGGCTGGCCGAGCCGCGCGACAGCGTCAGGTAGTCGAGGCCGACGTCGACCAGGAAGCGCAGGCGCTCGTTGATCTCCTTGAGGATGCGCTCGGCGATCTCCTGCTGCTTGGGCCGCAGCTTGCCGTTCAGGGCGGCGAACCACTCGGCCGCCCGGGCGACGGAGAACTCGGCGACTTCGCTGATGTGCAGGCCGTCGAGCTTCACCGCCAGCGCCTCGGGCTTCAGGCGGTGGCCGTGGCAGGCCTCGCAGGCCTTGTTGCTCTGGTAGCGGGCGAGGTCGTCGCGCACCCAGTCGCTGTCGGTTTCGCGCCAGCGCCGCTCCATGTTGGGGATCACCCCTTCGAAGGGCTTCGAGGTCTTGTAGCTCCTGAGGCCGTCCTCGTAGGTCATGGTGATGGCGGTGGCGCCGGAGCCGTGCAGGATGACGTCGCGCACCTGCGGCTTGAGGTCGGCCCAGGCGGTGCGGGTCGAGACCTTGAAGTGCCGGGCGATGCTGTCGAGAGTCTGCTGGTAGTAGGGCGAGGGCGTCGCCGAGCGCGACCACGGCGCCACGGCGCCGCCGCTGAGCGACAGCTTGGGGTCCGGGATCACGAGGTCGGGATCGAAGAACAGCGTGATGCCGAGGCCGTCGCAGGACGGGCAGGCGCCGAAGGGGTTGTTGAAGGAGAACAGCCGCGGCTCGATCTCGTCGATGGTGAAGCCGGAGACCGGGCAGGCGAACTTGGCCGAGAAGGTGGTGCGCTCGCCGCCTTTCTTGGCCTCTTCGGTGAAAGCAAGGCCGTCGGCCAGTTGCAGCGCCGTCTCGAAGGAGTCGGCGAGGCGCGTCTCGATGCCCTCGCGGACGATGAGGCGGTCGACGACCACCTCGATGTCGTGCTTGCGCTTCTTGTCGAGGGCCGGGGCCGACTCGATCTCGTGCAGTTCGCCGTCGATCTTCACGCGCTGGAAGCCGCGCTTCTGCAGGTCGGCCAGCTCCTTCCTGTACTCGCCCTTGCGCCCGCGCACGATGGGGGCCAGCAGGTAGAGCCGCGTGCCTTCGGGCATCTCCATCACCCGGTCGACCATCTGGCTGACGGTCTGGCTCTCGATCGGCAGGCCGGTGGCCGGCGAGTAGGGCACGCCGACCCGGGCGTAGAGCAGGCGCATGTAGTCGTAGATCTCGGTCACCGTGCCGACGGTGGAGCGCGGGTTCTTCGAGGTCGTCTTCTGCTCGATGGAGATGGCCGGCGACAGTCCCTCGATGGAGTCGACGTCGGGCTTCTGCATCAGCTCCAGGAACTGGCGCGCGTAGGCCGAGAGCGACTCGACGTAGCGGCGCTGGCCCTCGGCGTAGATGGTGTCGAAGGCGAGCGACGACTTGCCGGAGCCGGACAGGCCGGTGATCACCACCAGCTTGTTGCGGGGCAGGGTGACGTCGATGTTCTTCAGGTTGTGCTCGCGCGCGCCGCGGATGGCGATCACGGGGCCTTGCAGACCGTCTGGCATAAAATCGGCACAGCCTCTCGGGGCTTGGGTTCGTCGGATTACCGATGGTCGGGATACGGGTGGCGGGCGGCCGCCGATAAGGTCAATATGGCCGATGGCAGGGGGAAAATCGAGCCCTCCTTGGGCTGCGATCGCTTGTGGATAAGGGATTGCTGACAGGGCCCTGCCAGGGGGGTAGAGTCCGGCCCCTTCGCGAGCACGAAAACACGCAGAAATTGGAGAAAGACGGTATGGCGGGGAGCGTAAACAAGGTCATTCTGGTTGGAAATCTCGGCCGCGATCCGGAGATTCGCAGCACCCAGGACGGCAGCAAGGTCGCCAATCTTTCCCTCGCCACCTCGGAGACCTGGCGCGACCGCAACTCCGGCGAGCGCAAGGAGCGGACCGAGTGGCACCGGGTCGTCATCTTCAACGACAAGCTCTGCGAGGTCGTCGAGCGCTACCTGAAGAAGGGCTCCAAGGTCTACGTCGAGGGCCAGCTGCAGACCCGCAAATGGACCGACAAGGACGGCCAGGACCGCTACAGCACAGAGGTGGTGCTGCAGCGCTTCCGCGGCGAACTGACCATGCTGGACGGCCGCCAGGACGGCGGCGGGGGCGGCGGCTACGGCGACGACGGCGGCTATAGCGGCGGTTCCGGGGGCGGTTC
>JBHJOA010000071.1:0-13918 GCA_050330205.1 Kiloniellaceae bacterium | reverse complement strand
CTGACGGCGGGCAGGCCCTCGCCGGCAAAGCGGCTTCAACCAGGGACCCAACGAGCTCTGCCCGCCATGGCCGAAACACTAGCCGACCATGCCGACAACATACAGGGACCCATGGGCCTCACCACCGCGCTTTCCGGTGCCCAGAGTGCAAAGGTGGTCGGCATGCGGCAGCGGCATTGGGCCCCGGGGACAAGCCCCGGGGCGACAGCAGTGTATGTCGATGGTTCCTGCGAAACCGTCGGCAGATGTGTGAATCCAGTAGGGCTTGTCCCCGGGACCCAATGCCCTAACCGTTCAATTGGTCGTAGAGGTCTTCCCACTCGGGATTGCCCCTCTCGACCAGCCTTACCTTCCAGGCGCGCGACCACTCCTTCATGGTCTTCTCCCGCTGGATGGCGCGGTCGATCTCTTCGTGAATTTCAACATAGACAAGGCGTGTGACGCGATATTTCTGGACGAAGCGGGAGCCACGCCCCTGCCGGTGTTCCCAGACCCGTCGAGCGACGTCATTTGTGACGCCGATGTAGAGGGTCCCGCGTTTGCGGCTGGCAAGGATGTAAACGTAGTAGGGCATCGCCACGCGTCGACGGCATTGGGTCCCGGCAACAAGTGCCGGGACGACAATTAAGCTTGAGTTGTTACCGAGAGACTACCGCGGGCGTTGTGTGATCGCAGCAAGAGCCTGAACGGGCTTACGCCGAACGGCGCTCCGTCGTTTCGCTTTCCACCCACTGCGTCGCGCCGAAGACTTTGGGGAAGTTGGTGCGCAGGGCGGTGTCGAGGTCGGGGAGGGTGGCGGGGATGCCGAGGTCGGCGAGGGAGGTGACGCCGTGGCCGTGGATGCCGCAGGGCACGATGCCGCTGAAGTGCTCCAGCGCCGGTGCCACGTTCACGGCGATGCCGTGGTAGGTGACCCAGCGCCGCACACGCACGCCGATGGCGGCGATTTTATCTTCCCGGGGCTTGTCCTCGCGGGTGCCACCGCGCGCGACCCAGATGCCGACGCGGCCGTCGCGGCGCTCGCCCGCCACCGCGAAGGCGGCCAGGGCGCGGACGATCCAGTCCTCGAGGTCGGTGACGAAGCGCCTGACGTCGGGCCCGCGGCGCTTCAGGTCGAGCATCACGTAGGCCACCCGCTGGCCGGGCCCGTGGTAGGTGTACTCGCCGCCGCGGCCGCTGCGGTAGACCGGGAAGCGGTCGGGCTGCAGCAGGTCTTGGGGCCGGGCGGACGTGCCGGCGGTGTAGAGCGGCGGGTGCTCGACCAGCCACACCAGCTCCGGCGCGCCGCCGTCGCGGATGGCGGCGACGCGCGCCTCCATGGCCGCCACCGCGGCGGGATAGTCGGTGAGCCCAGGCTCGACCCGCCACTCGACCCGCCACTCGACGGGCCGCGGCGCCGCCGCTGCGGTCTGCGCTTTCATAACCGGGTCCATGACCGGGGAAGATAGCTCCTACGCCGGAGATTGCTATCCCTTTCATCTGCTTAGGCGCTTAGACCCTTGCGCCGCAGCGCGGCGCCGGTCATCTTCCGGGAGCCGGCGGAGGCCCGTCGCCCGCGATCGCGGCCCGGCCCGGTTGGGGTAGGCAAGAAAGAAGAAAGACGATGAGGGACGGGATGGCAAAGGACCTGCGCGAGGCCGCCCTGGCGTATCACCGGCTGCCGAAGCCGGGCAAGCTCGAGATCAGCGCCACCAAGCCGTTGGCCAACCAGCGCGACCTCGCGCTGGCCTACTCGCCCGGCGTGGCCGCGGCCTGCGACGCCATCGCCGCCGACCCGGCCGAGGCCCACAACCTGACGGCGCGCGGCAACCTGGTCGCCGTGGTGACCAACGGCACCGCGGTGCTGGGCCTGGGCGCCATCGGCCCGCTGGCGGCCAAGCCGGTGATGGAAGGCAAGGCCGTCCTGTTCAAGAAGTTCGCCGGCGTCGACGTCTTCGACATCGAGCTGGATGCCCGCGACTCGCAGCACCTGATCGACGTGGTGGCGGCGCTGGAGCCGACCTTCGGCGGCATCAACCTGGAAGACATCAAGGCGCCGGAGTGCTTCGAGATCGAGGCGGCGCTGCGCGAGCGCATGAACATTCCCGTCTTCCACGACGACCAGCACGGCACGGCGATCATCGTCGGCGCGGCGATCTACAACGGCCTCAGGCTGGTCGGCAAGGAGATCGGCGACGTCAAGCTGGTGACCTCCGGCGCCGGCGCCGCGGCGCTGGCCTGCCTCGACCTGCTGGTCTCGCTCGGCATCCGCCAGGAGAACATCTGGGTCACCGACATCGCCGGCGTGGTCTACGAAGGCCGCGAGGAGCTGATGGACCGCTGGAAGGCGCGCTACGCCCAGCCGACCGACAAGCGCAAGCTGGCCGAGGTGATCGAGGGCGCCGACGTGTTTCTCGGCCTCTCGGCGCCCGGTGTGCTGAAGCCGGAGATGGTGAAGGCGATGGCCGCGCAGCCGATCATCATGGCGCTCGCCAACCCGGTGCCGGAGATCATGCCGGAGGACGCCAAGGAGGCGCGCGAGGACGCCATCATCGCCTCCGGGCGCTCCGACTATCCCAACCAGGTGAACAACGTCCTCTGCTTCCCCTATATCTTCCGCGGCGCTCTCGATGTCGGCGCCACGGCGATCAACGAGGAGATGAAGCTGGCCTGCCTGAAGGCCATCGCCGACCTGGCGATGAAGGAGCAGAGCGAGGTGGTGGCCAAGGCGATGGGCGGCGAGGGACGCGGCTTCGGCCCCGACTACATCATCCCCAGCCCCTTCGATCCGCGCCTGGTGCTGGAGATCGCGCCGGCCGTCGCCAAGGCGGCGATGGACAGCGGCGTGGCGACCCGCCCGATCGAGGACTTCGAGGTCTACCGCCAGACCCTGCAGCGCTTCGTGTTCCGCTCCGGCCTCATCATGAAGCCGGTGTTCCAGCGCGCCAAGGAAGACCCCAAGCGGGTGATCTACGCCGAGGGCGAGGACGAGCGCGTGCTGCGCGCGGTGCAGGTGGTGGTGGACGAAGGGCTGGCGCAGCCGATCCTGGTCGGCCGACCGGAGGTGGTGGCGACCCGGGTGCAGCGTCTCGGCCTGCGCATCCGCCCGGGCGAGGACGTGCCGCTGATCAACCCGCAGGACGACCCGCGCTTCCGCACCTACTGGCAGGCCTACCACGAGCTGATGCAGCGCAAGGGCGTCTCGCCGGAGGCGGCGCGCGAGATCGTGCGCACGCGCAACACGGTGATCGCCGCCCTGGCGGTGAAGCTGGGCGACGCCGACGCCATGATCTGCGGCACCACCGGGCGCTACCGCCGCCAGCTGGAGCACGTCATGGACGTGCTCGGCAAGGCGGAGAACGTGCTCGACTTCTCGGCCATCAGCCTGGTGATCCTGCCGAGCGGCTCGTTCTTCATCGTCGACACCTACGTGTCGCCGGACCCGACCGCCGAGGAGATCGCCGAGATGACCCTGCTGGCGGCGCGCCACGTGCGCCGCTTCGGGCTGCAGCCGAAGGTCGCCCTGCTGTCGCACTCCAGCTTCGGCTCCTCGCCGATGCCCTCGGCGCTGAAGATGCGCAAGGCGCTGGCGCTGCTGCACCGGCGCGCGCCGGACCTGGAGGTCGAGGGCGAGATGCACGCCGACGCGGCGCTGAACGAGGCCATCCGCGAGAACATCTTCCCCAACTCCAAGCTGAAGGGCACGGCGAACCTGCTGGTGATGCCGACGCTGGACGCCGCCAACATCGCCTTCAACATGGTGAAGGCGCTGGGCGAAGGCCTTTCGGTCGGCCCGATCCTGCTCGGCGTCTCGGCGCCGGCGCATATCCTGACGCCGTCGGTGACCGCCCGTGGTATCGTCAACATGAGTGCCGTCGCCGTGGTCGACGCGCAGGACCGCGCCATCGAAGACTGATCCTTCGGGAGCCGCCCTATCGGGGAACAGCAGAGGACCCGCGCCAGGCATGTCGCAGACCCCGCCCGAACGAGACGAGACCGACGCCTGGCTTCCCGAGGTGCAGCCGGACTCCTACGGCATCTCCGCCGAACTGGTGCGCACGGTCTCCGACGCGCTGGACCACGGCGACGCGGCGACGGCACGCAGCCTGGCGGTCGAGCTGCACGAGGCCGACCTCGCCGACCTGCTGGAACAGCTCGACCGCGAAGAGCGCGAGGCGCTGGTCAAGGCGCTCGGCGGCGACTTCGAGCTGGAGGTGCTGACCTACCTGGACGTGGCGCTGCGCGAGGAGATCATCGAGGCGCTGGAGCCGCGGCAGATCGCCTCCTCGCTGTCGGACCTGGACAGCGACGACGCCGTCGACATCTTCGAGGACCTCGACGAGGAGGCCCAGCAGCGGGTGCTGGAGGCGCTGCCGCGCGCCGAGCGCCTGGTGCTGGAGGAGAGCCTAAGCTTCCCCGAGGACTCGGCCGGGCGCATCATGCAGCGCGAGCTGCTGGCGGTGCCGTCGAATTGGACGGTGGGCGAGACCATCGACTACATGCGTTCGGCCAAGGACCTGCCGGACGACTTCTACGACCTCTACATCGTCGATCCGCGCCACCAGCCGATGGGCTACCTGCCGCTGAGCAGGGTGCTGCGCACGCGCCGCCCGGTGAAGCTCACCGACATCATGAACGAGGACATGAAGACCGTTCCGGTCGCCATGGACCAGGAGGAGGTCGCCTACCTGTTCCGCCAGTACGGCCTGGTGTCGGCGCCGGTGGTCGACGCCGCCGGGCGCCTGGTCGGCGTGGTGACGGTCGACGACGTCGTCCACGTCATCGACGAGGAGGCCGAGGAGGACCTGCTGAAGCTGGCCGGCGTGCAGGAGACCGACCTCTACAGCGCCGTGCTCGACACCACGAAGGCACGCTTCACCTGGCTGTTCATCAACCTCTTCACCGCGGTCGCCGCCTCGCTGGTGATCGCCGTCTTCGAGAGCACCCTCGAGCGCATCGTCGCCCTCGCGGTGCTGATGCCCATCGTCGCCTCGATGGGCGGCAATGCCGGCACCCAGACGCTGACCGTGGCGGTGCGCGCGCTGGCGATGCGCGACCTCAGTCCGGGCAACGCGCTACGCTTCGTCGGCAAGGAACTCATCGTCGGCCTCGCCAACGGGATGATCTTCGCGGTGCTGGCGGGGGTGCTGGCCTGGCTGTGGTTCGACGCGCCGCAGATCGGGCTCATCATCGGCGCCGCCATGGTCATCAACCTGGTGGTGGCGGCACTGTCGGGCGCGCTGATTCCGCTTGCCCTGGAGAAGATGGGCGTCGACCCGGCGGTGGCCTCCAGCGTGGTGCTGACCACGGTGACCGACGTGATCGGCTTCTTCGCCTTCCTCGGGCTGGCGACGATTTTCCTGCTGTGATGTGGCGGGATCGCCCGGGTCGGCTCAGTTCTGTTTGAACCTGCCGATGTTGCGGGTCCGCTGCTTGTCGGGATCGAAGGGCTCCGGGTTCACCGTTTCCAGGCTTTCCTTCAACTCCTCGACGTCCAGCGACTTGATGTAGGCCTCGCGATCGAGGCGCGCCTGACGCTCGGCGGCGCTCTCGCAGGCCGCCGTCAGGCCGGCGATGGCCAGCATCGCCCCCACCAGCAGCAGCCGCGTCTTTCCAGCGTGAAACATGCTCGCGTCCCTGAACTTCCGTCGTCTCGCGGGGGCCCACGACGCCCCCTTTCGCGGGGGGCACTATGACCCCTTCGCGGGGGGCTGTGCAAGCCGCCAGGCCACGATATGCTGAGGCTTTCCGTCACATTCTCGCCGGAGTGCCGCCCCGATGCCCGACTTCACCGCCCCAGATCCCGGCCCGGACCCCGGCTTCGCCGCCCCGGACCCCGGCTTCGCAGAGAGGGTCCGCGCCAGCTTCGCGCGGCAGACCGTCATGGGCCTGATCGGTGCCCGCCTCGGCCGCGTCGCACCCGGCGTGGTGGAGATCGAACTGCCGTTCCGCCCGGACCTCTGCCAGCAGCACGGCTTCTTCCACGCCGGGGTGACCAGCACCATCGCCGACTCCGCCGCCGGCTATGCCGGTTACAGCCTGTTCCCGCCCGACGCCTCGGTGCTGACGGTGGAGTTCAAGATCAACCTGCTGGCACCGGCCGACGGCGAACTGCTGCGCGCCGTCGGCCGGGTGGTGAAGCCCGGGCGCACGCTGACCGTCACCGAGGCGGAGGTGTTCGTCCGCAAGAACGGTGGCGAGAAACCCTGCGCGCGCCTCAGCCAGACCCTGATGTGCCTCGCCGGCCGCCCCGACATGACGGTGGCGGGATAGCTCAGAAGGATTTGGCGTCGATGCCGCGGTAGTAGGTGAAGCCGCACCACTCGGCGAGCTCGCGGATTTCCTCGCGCGTCAGAGGGTCGTTGCCGCCCGGCCCCTCCAGCAGCTCGACCAGCTTCAGGAGTTCCTCTTCCGGCAGGCGCTTGATCTCCCCGGCGATGCCCGCGCTGGTCCCCTTGGGTTTCTCGTGCCGCCAGAAGTTCGCGGGCAGGCCGCTGGCCAGCAGGTGGTCGACCACCGCCGGCCACCTCTCCGCCAGCACGATGAAGCGGGCGAGGTGGTCGACGCGGCTCAATCCCGGCCGCGCCGCCGCGGTCAGGTAGGTCTGCAGGCGGAAGCTGTTGATGAATCGCTTGAGGCGGCGCGGATTGCGGAAGTGCCGGCTGCCGTAGTGGCGCGCCTTCTCGATCACGAGGCCGGAGTCGCTGGGCGCCTTGCGCGCGGCGCGCGGTGCCAGGCCGACGCCCTTGAGCACGCGGCCGGCGAGGCTGTCGTCGCCGGCGGCCGGTTCTCCTTCCGGTACCGCTGGCGCGGCCGCGGGCTCGCGCGCCATGGCGGAGTCGACCAGGGCGCCCATCTGCGCGGCGTCGTGGGCCGGCAGCGAGAGCCTGGCCTGGATGATCTTCTCGAGGAACTTGTAGCCCCTGCCGTGTTCCATCTGCGAGGCCGCGCGGTCGACCGAATGGGCCAGCTCGCCGCGCTCGTTCTCGATCGCCGCGGCGACGATCTTCAGGTCCATGGCCATGACGAAGATGCAGGCGCGCGACACGTCGGCGAGCTGCAGCGCCTCGATGATCTCGCCCAGCACCTTGCCCTTGCAGCGGTCGAGGTCGTCGATGAAGACGATGACCTTGAGGTCCTCCGGCACCGCGTCGGCGAGACGGCGCATCTCGTGCTCGAACTGCGAGAGGGTGCCGATCTTGTCCTTGAAGTCGGTCTTTTCGACGTACTCCAGGAGATTGAGGCCGAGCTTCTTGCTGAAGGTGACGTAGCCGTAGAGCAGGGCGAGCAGGGCGAAGGGGCCGATCAGAAGGTAACCGAGCCAGGTGCCGAGGGAGGCGGTGACGGCCTTGTAGAGAGCGCCGAGCAGGGAATCGGCGCCGGCCGCCCAGCTCTCGAAGGCCGACCACTGCATGGTGGCGACGACGCCGACAATGAGGACCAGGAAGGCCAGCGCCACCAGCAGGCGCAGCACGAAGGCGATATCCGCGTGGCGGTGCCACTTCTCGCGGAAGCGGCCCCACTTGAAGCGCCAGCTCTGCTCGCGGGTGAGGCTGTCGCTGAGGCAGCGCGTCACGTTGGCGACGAAGGCGGCCCAGACCTGCTCCGGCTCGCTGTATTTCCAGGGATTGAACCAGGTGGTGGCGACCCGCGTGGTGGTCTGCTGCGCGGCGCGCTTCAGCTGCTGGTCCAGCATGTTCATGAACGAGGTCTTGCCCTGGCCCCAGGGCGCGTTGATGGCCAGCGCCAGCGGCGGGCGGGTCTGCTCGGCGAGGATGAACTCGGCGACCGCCTCCACGTAGGGCCGGAAGCCGAGGCGGTCCTGGCCGACGTCGGAGATCGCCGAGTCGCTGAGTGCCACCGGTCGGGCGGAGGTCTCCTCGCTGTCCGGCGTCGGCTGCGGTTCGGATTCCGGCGGCACGTTGCTTTGCTTCATCGTCGCCGCGTCGTCGGCGAAGTTGGCCGTCGCCGAAAGGTTCGCTTCGTTCGCGGCGAAGACGCGCAGCAGCGCCGCCATGGTGGCGGGGCCGAAATAGCCGTCGACCGCGACCTCGGCGCCTTCGCCGATCAGCCATTTCTGCAGGCGCTCGACGCTTCCCTGGCGGCTTGTCGGCGCGGCCGGGTCGAAATCGAACCGTTCGACCGCCCAGGCCAGCGCGGTTTCGGACAGGGGGTGATCCATCCCTTCGAGGGTTTCGTCTTCGGGTAGGGCCGCCATTTTCCCCTCCAGGGTGCCGCTCGGTCTCGTCGCGCCGCCGGATGATCGCCTTGATCTGCGCAGTATAGCGCCACCGGCGGGCGGCGGGTACGGCGCCGTCCCGCCTGCGCCGCGCCGCTACCTCCGAATTCCCGCCTGCGGGGCGGCAGCGGTGGCGGCGGATTGGCCCTGGCGGGTCCCCGCCGGGCGTCCTAGAGTCGCGCCGGACGACGCTCCCGCGAAGCGGGAAACCCGCCCGGCTGCAGGAGAGAAGAGGTCATCGCGATGCGCCCCAACCAGTTTCCCGCTCTCAATTTCGACCTCGGCGAGACCGCCGACCTGCTGCGCGACAGCGTGATGAGCTTCGCCGCCGAGGAGATCGCGCCGCTGGCCGAGGAGATCGACCGCAGCGATAAGTTCCCGCGCCAGCTCTGGCCGAAGATGGGCGCGCTCGGCCTGCACGGCCTGACGGTGGAGGAGGACTACGGCGGCGCCGGCATGGGCTACCTGGAGCACTGCGTCGCCATGGAGGAGGTCAGCCGCGCCTCGGCCAGCGTCGGCCTCAGCTACGGCGCCCACTCCAACCTCTGCGTCAACCAGATCCGCCGCAACGGCAGCGAGGCGCAGAAGCGCCGCTACCTGCCGAAGCTGATCTCCGGCGAGCATGTCGGCGCGCTGGCCATGAGCGAGCCGGGCGCCGGTTCCGACGTGGTCGGCATGCGCTGCCGCGCCGAAAAAAGGGGCGAGCGCTACGTCCTCAACGGCACGAAGATGTGGATCACCAACTGCGACGAGGCGGACACCCTGGTGGTCTACGCCAAGACCGATCCGGAGGCGGGCGCGCGCGGCATCACCGCCTTCCTGGTGGAGAAGGGCTTCAAGGGATTCTCGATCGCCCAGAAGCTCGACAAGCTCGGCATGCGCGGCTCGCCCACCGGCGAGCTGCTGTTCGAGGACTGCGAGGTGCCGGAGGAGAACGTGCTGGGCGAGGTCGGCCGCGGCGTCGCCGTGCTGATGTCCGGCCTCGACTACGAGCGCGTGGTGCTGTCGGCCGGCCCGCTCGGCATCATGCAGGCCTGCATGGACCTGGTGCTGCCCTACGTCCATGAGCGCAGGCAGTTCGGCCAGGCGATCGGCGAGTTCCAGCTGATGCAGGGCAAGCTCGCCGACATGTACACGACGATGAACGCCGCCAGGGCCTACGTCTACGCGGTCGCCAAGGCCTGCGACCGCGGCGAGACCACCCGCAAGGATGCCGCCGGGGCGATCCTCTACGCCGCGGAGAAGGCGACCTGGATGGCGCTGGAGGCGATCCAGACTCTGGGCGGCAACGGCTACATCAACGACTACCCGGCCGGGCGCCTGCTGCGCGACGCCAAGCTCTACGAGATCGGCGCCGGCACCAGCGAAATCCGCCGCATGCTGATCGGCCGCGAGCTGTTCAACGAGACGGCATAGTCCGCCGGAGCGCCGGATTCCGCGGAAAACCGCGCTGTTTCAAATCTTTGTGCGGCCGCGCCCTGGGGTGTTGTCTCGCCCGGCCAAGTGATGTTCTCTAGGGCCGCTATTGAGGGTGCAGGGGGAGCGGACCCATGGCGCTGCAAATGAAGCCCAACTGCGAGCGCTGCGAGATCGGCCTCGCGCTCGACGGGGAGGCCCGCATCTGCAGCTTCGAGTGCACCTTCTGCGCGGCCTGCGCGGTGGCCATGGGGCATCGCTGCCCCAACTGCGGCGGCGAACTGGTGGCGCGGCCGCGGCGCGAGGTGCCGCCGACGGTCGCGTGACCGCCCATCGTCGCGCAGACGTCGTGCGCGGTGGTTCCACGTTGTTTAGGAGAACGTATTGCCCACAGTACTGGTGACCGGCGCCAACCGCGGCATCGGCCTGGAGTTCGTGAGGTCCTTCGCGGCCGACGGCTGGCGCGTGCATGCCTGCGCGCGCAACGTGGAGAAGGCGAAGACGGTGCGCGCGCTCGAGGGCGAGGTGGTGTGCCACAAGCTCGACGTCACCAACGGCCTCAAGGTGGCGAGCCTGGCGCGCGCCCTGGCCGAGGAGCCGATCGACCTGCTGATCAACAACGCCGGCCTGCGCGGCCCGAAGACCGGCTTCGGCGAGACCGACTACGAGGAGTGGGCGGCGGTCCTGCAGGTCAACACCCTGGCGCCGCTCCGTATGGTCGAGCGCTTCGCCGGCCTGGTCGAGCGCAGCGACGGCAGGACGGTGGTCAACATCTCCAGCATCATGGGCTCCATCGCCGACAACGGCAGCGGCGGCGAGTACATCTACCGCAGCTCCAAGGCGGCGCTGAACATGGTGACCAAGTCGCTGGCCATCGACCTCGCCGGGCGCGGCATCAAGGTCGTGAGCTTCCATCCCGGCTGGGTGCGCACCGACATGGGCGGCGCGGGGGCCAGCATCTCCCCGGAGGAATCGGTGCAGGGGATGCGCCGGGTGATCGCCGGACTGACCGCCGCCGACAGCGGCCGCTTTTTCAACTACGACGGCGCGCCGCTGGAGTGGTAGAAAGCAGTCGCTCCGGGTTGCAGCACGGCGAGGACGCGATGGAAGGCTTTCACCTGGCACAGATCAACGTCGCTCGAGCCCTGGCGCCGCTGGACGATCCGCTGCTGGCCGGCTTCGTCGCCCGCCTCGACGACATCAACGCCCTGGCCGACCGCAGTCCGGGCTTCGTCTGGCGGCTGCAGAGCGAGGTCGGCAACGCGACCGACATCCAGGTCTCCGACGATCCCAAGGTCATCGTCAACATGTCGGTCTGGGAAGACCTCGAGTCGCTCTTCGCCTACGTCTACCGCTCCGACCACTTGCAGGTGATGGCGCAGCGCCGGCGCTGGTTCGAGAAGCCGGCCGGCGCCTTCATGGCGCTGTGGTGGCTGCCGCGGGGGCGCCTGCCGGACTTCGAGGAGGGGCTGGAGAGGATCGCGCTGCTGGACCGCCGGGGGCCGACGCCGGAGGCCTTCACCTTCAAGCAGCCCTTCGACGCCACCGGCCGCCCCATCGACCGCGCCGCGCTGCTGCGCACGGCGGAGCCCTGCGCCTGACCATGCGGGCCTGAGCCATGCAGTTCACCGACGAGCAGAACCTGATCCGCGACACCGCGCGCGCCTTCGCGCGCGAGCGCCTGGCCCCGCACGCGGCGGAGTGGGACCGTGAGGCGCGGTTCCCCGCGGAGGCGGTGGCGGCCATGGGCGAACTCGGCCTGCTCGGCATGCTGGTGCCGCCGGAGTGGGACGGCGCCGGCGCCGACCATGTCGCCTATGCCCTCGCGCTGATCGAGGTGGCCGCCGGCGACGGCGCCTGCTCGACCATCATGTCGGTGCACAACTCGGTCGGCTGCATGCCGGTCCTGAAGTTCGGCACGGCGGAACAGCGCGAGCGCTTCCTGAAGCCGATGGCGCGCGGCGAGCTGCTGGCCGCCTTCTGTCTCACCGAGCCGCAGGCCGGCTCCGACGCCGCGGCCATCGAGACGCGCGCCGAGCGCGACGGCAACCACTACGTCCTCAACGGGGTGAAGCAGTTCATCACCTCCGGCAAGCATGCCGGCGTCGCCATCGTCTTTGCGGTCACCGACCCTGAAGCCGGCAAGCGCGGCATCAGCGCCTTCATCGTGCCGACCGACACCCCGGGCTACCGCGTCGCCTCGGTGGAGAAGAAGCTCGGCCAGCGCGCCTCGGACACCTGCCAGATCGTGTTCGAGGACCTGCGGCTGACGCCCGACCTGCTGCTCGGCGAGGAGGGTCAGGGCTACGGCATCGCGCTGGCCAACCTGGAGGGCGGGCGCATCGGCATCGCCGCCCAGGCCGTGGGCATGGCGCGCGCCGCCTACGAAGCGGCGCTGGCCTACGCGCAGGAACGCCGCAGCTTCGGGCGGCCGATCTTCGAGCACCAGGCGGTCGCCTTCCGGCTCGCCGACATGGCGACGCGCCTGCACGCGGCCGAGCTGACGGTGCTGCACGCCGCCGCCCGCCGCGATGCCGGCCTGCCGTGCCTGAAGGAGGCCGCCATGGCCAAGCTGCTGGCCTCGGAGATGGCCGAGCGGGTGTGCTCCGACGCCATCCAGATCCACGGCGGCTACGGCTACCTCGCCGACTTCCCGGTCGAGCGCATCTACCGCGACGTCCGGGTCTGCCAGATCTACGAAGGCACCTCCGACATCCAGCGCCTGGTGATCGCCCGCGAGCTGGCCGCCGGATGAAACTCCCGCTCCCCGCCATCAGCGAGCCCTGCCCATGACCGCGCCGATCGACTTCTATTTCGACTTCTCCAGCCCCTACGGCTATCTCGCCTCCGAACAGATCGACGAGGTCGCGGCGCGGCACGGGCGCAGCGTCGCCTGGCGGCCGATCCTGCTCGGCATCGTGTTCCAGCAGACCGGCGGCCAGCCGCTGCTCGACATCCCGCTGAAGGGCGGCTACGCGCGCCACGACATGGCCCGCTCGGCGCGCCTGCTCGGGGTGCCGTTCCAGCTTCCGGCCGGCTTCCCCTTCGGCTCGGTGGCCGCCTGCCGGGCGTTCTACTGGCTGCACGACCGCAACCCGGCCCAGGCCGTGGCCCTGGCCAAGGCGCTCTACCGCGAGGCCTTCGGCAAGGGCGGCAATATCGACTCGGGGGAGGCCGTGGCGGCGGTCGCCGCGGCGGCCGGAGTCGACGGCGCCGAGCTGGCCGCCGCCCTCAACGACCCGGCGGTCAAGCAGCGGCTGCGCGAAGAGGTATCGCGGGCGATCTCCAAGGGGGTCTTCGGCTCCCCCCTAATCGTCGTTGATGGCGAGCCGTTCTGGGGGCATGACCGTCTGGACCAGGTTGATCTGTGGTTGCAACGCGGCGGCTGGTAGCCGCTGTGGAGGTAGCGCTGCCATGCAAGGCGTTGACCGCGCACGAAAAATGTCCACAGCGGACCACGGATTTGATAGATACTGGCCACTTCAGCCGCGACTCTGCAGACCCGGACGATTCCAGTGAAGATCGTGCCATGAACGACGGACCGATGGACAAGGCCGCCAAGAGCAGCCAGAACCTCGCCGTTCTATTCGCGGACATAGACGGCAGCACGAAGCTGTACGAAACCCATGGCGACGAGACCGCCCACCGGCTCACCGCCCAGTGCCTCGACGTGCTCGACGCCCAGGTCGGCATCGTCGGCGGCCGCGTGGTCAAGACCTCCGGCGACGGGGTGATGTGCGTCTTCGCCACCCCCGACGAGGCGTTCCGGGCCGCCACGCTGATGCGCGACGCCCAGAAGCGCACCCCGGTGTCGATCCATGCCGGCTTCCACTTCGGCCCGGTGATCGAGCACGACGGCGATTTCTACGGCGACACCGTGAACGTGGCCGCCCGGGTGACCGACCTCGCCAAGGCCGGCGAGATTCTGGTCACCGAGGACACCGTGGTGCGCCTGTCGCCGGGACTGCGCGCGGCGACGCGCTGGCTGGACAAGGCTTCGGTCAAGGGCAAGAAGGAGCCGGTCGGCATCTACATGGTGCTGTTCGAGGAAGAAAACATGACGGTGATCCGCAGCCCGCTGGTGTCGGCGGGCAGCGACGTGATGCGCCTCGACCTGCGCTACCGCGACAAGTCGGTTTCCCTCGAGGATCCGATGCCCGAATTCGTCCTGGGCCGCCAGGACTCCTGCGACCTGGTGATCGACAGCACCTACGCGTCGCGCCGCCACGCGACCATCCAGGCCGTGCGCGGCAAGGTGTTCCTGAAGGACCACAGCACCAACGG
>JBHJOA010000070.1:0-27044 GCA_050330205.1 Kiloniellaceae bacterium | reverse complement strand
GCCGCGAAGAAGGCGTCGGCCACGGGGCCGGCGCCGACCGCGTTGGCGATCAGGATGTCGCGCACGAAGCCGAGGACGCGGCTGATGCCGGTATAGCCCCCGACGGTGGCGACGGAACGGACGAGGCTCATGCCCGAGTGTTCTTAGAGGATTGTGGCGAAACTGCAAACGGCCTTGCGTGGGAAGGCCGCCCGCAGGTCACAGGCTGCTGAAATGCGCGCGGCTGCGTGATTGCCCTCGTGGTTCGAGACGCCCGCTGGCGCGGGCTCCTCACCATGAGGTCAATCATCTCAGTGCTTTGCCTCATCCTGAGGAAGCCGCGCAGCGGCTGTCTCGAAGGGCGAGGCAAGCCGCTCGCGCGGCTTTTTCAGCAATCTGCTACCGCGGCTTGCGCGATGCCAGCCCGCGGGCGGCGGCCCTGGCGGCGGACTTGCGGGCCGGCGCCTTCTTCGCCGCCGGGTTCGCCGCTCCGCCGCGCTTGGCCGGGCGGGCGGCCGGCTTGCGCGCCGGCGCGCAGTCGCCGTCGTCGAGCACCGCCAGCAGCTTCTTCTCGATGGCGCGCAGCTTCGGCTTGCTCTCGATCTTGTCGCCGAGGGCGTCCTGCACATAGAAGGCGTCGACCGCGCGCTCGCCGTAGGTGGCGATGCGCGCCGACTTGATCATCAGGTTGAGGCGCGTCAGCGTCTGGGTGACGAGATAGAGCAGGCCGGGGCGGTCACGGCCGTTCACCTCGATCACCGTGTGGCTGCGGCTGGCGCCGTTGTCGATCAGCACCCGCGGCGTCACCCTGAAGACCTTGAAGCGGCTGGGAATCGGCGACTGCTGCGCCTGCAGTTCCTGCAGCGGCTTGAGGCGGCCGGCCAGCGACTGCTCGATGGCCGAGGACAGCCGCGCCAGCTTGCCCGGCTGGTCGAAGGGGCCGCCCTGGGCGTCCTCCACGAAGAAGGAGTCGAGCGCCATGCCGTTGGACAGGGTGAAGATGCGCGCGG
Organism: Kiloniellaceae bacterium; assembly: GCA_050330205.1. GTDB lineage: Bacteria > Pseudomonadota > Alphaproteobacteria > Kiloniellales > Kiloniellaceae > Pelagibius. Next base: position 26,055 of record JBHJOA010000070.1, on the reverse strand, counting down.
CGGTGATCGAGGCGCCGGCCACCGCCATGGCACCGGCGATGCGGCTGAACAGGCCGGGATGGTCGGGCGTGTAGACCGTCACCTCGGTGGCCTGGCGGTAGCGGTCGATGCGGGTGTCGATGGTCAGCGGCGCGCCGCTGGCCTCGGCCTCGCGCACCAGGCGCGCGTGGCGCAGGTGGCTGTCGGTGTCGATCCCGCTCCAGTAGGAGGGATAGCCGCGGCGCAGATGCGTCGCGATGTCCTTGGCGGCCCAGCCGATCTCCTTCAGCTTCTCCTTCAGCGCTTCCTTGGCCTGCCTGACGCGGGCGTCGCGGCCCTCGGCCGCGAGGCCGCCGGACAGCAGCGCCTCGGTGCGCCAGTAGAGATCGCGCAGAAGTGCCGCCTTCCAGGCGTTCCACACGTTGGGTCCGACGGCGCGGATGTCGGCCACGGTCAGCACCAGCAGCAGGCGCAGGCGCTCGGGCGACTGCACCAGGTCGGCGAAGTCGGCGATGGTCTTGGGATCGTCGATGTCGCGCTTGAAGGCGGTGTCGCTCATGGCGAGGTGGTGCAGCACCAGCCAGGCCACCGTCTCGGTCTCCGCCGCGTCGAGGCCGAGGCTCGGACAGACCTTCAGCGCCACCTTGGCGCCGAGTTCCGAATGGTCGCCCTGGCGGCCCTTGGCGATGTCGTGCAGCAGCACCGCCATGTAGAGCACGCGGCGCGACAGCACCTTGTGCACGACCTCGGTGGCGATCGGCGCTTCCTCGGCAAGCTGGCCCTGCTCGATGGCGTGCAGGATGCCGATGGCGAAGATGGTGTGCTCGTCCACCGTGTAGTGGTGGTACATGTTGTACTGCATCTGCGCCACCACGCGGCCGAAGTCCGGCAGGAAGCGACCGAACACGCCGGCCTCGTTGAGGCGCCGCAGCGTGGTCTCCGGATCCTTCTCCGAGGTCAGCATGTCGAGGAAAATGGCGTTCGCCTTCGGGTCGTCGCGCAGCTTCCGGTCCACCAGCTTCAGCTTGCGGGTGACCGCGCGCAGTGCCTCCGGGTGGATGTCGAGGTCGTGCTTCTGGGCGACCTGGAAGATGCGCAGCAGTTCGACCGGGTCGTCGCTGAAGACGTCGGGCGAGGGCACGGTGAGGCGGTCGCCTTCGAGGCCGAAGCCGTCCACCTTGCGGCGGCGCTTCAGGGTCGGCAGGCGGAAGCGCGAGCGGCGGTCGTGCTCGGCCTCAATGACCGCGCAGAAGATTCGAGTCAGGTCGCCGACCTCCTTGGCGACCAGGAAGTAGCGCTTCATGAAGCGCTCGACATCCATCAGGCCGGCGTGCGGGGTGAAGCCCATGCGCGGCGCGATTTCCTTCTGCATGTCGAAGGTCAGGCGCTCGTCGGCGCGGCCGGAGAGGTAGTGCATGTGGCAGCGCAGGGTCCAGAGGAAGTTCTGCGCCTTCTCGAAGCGTTGCACCTCCGAGGCGGTGAACACCTTGCGCTGCACCAGGGTGGCGATGTCGTCGACGCTGTAGAGGAACTTGGCGATCCAGAACAGGGTGTGCAGGTCGCGCAGGCCGCCCTTGCCCTCCTTGATGTTGGGCTCGAGCTGGTAGCGCGAGCCGCCGAAGCGGCTGTGGCGCGCCTGGCGCTCGGCGAGCTTCGCCTCGATGAACTTGGCGCCGCCGCCCGCCTGCACCTCGCGGTGGAAGCGCTGGTGCAGTTCGCGGTAGAGCGCCTGGTCGCCCCACAGCCAACGCGCCTCCATCAGCGCCGTGCAGATGGTGACGTCGCCCTTGGCCAGGCGGATGCACTCGTTCACCGAGCGCGTCGCGTGGCCGACCTTGAAGCCCATGTCCCACAGCAGGTAGAGGATCTCCTCGATCACCTGCTCGCTGCGCGGGGTCAGCTTGTAGGGCAGCAGGAACAGCAGGTCGACGTCGGACTGCGGCGCCAGTTCGCCGCGCCCGTAGCCGCCGACGGCGACCAGGCAGAGCCGCTCGCCGGTGGAGGGATTGGCCAGGGGATAGAGGCGCTCGCCGACGTGGTCGTAGACCACGCGGATCAGCTGGTCGACCAGGAAGGCCTCGGCGCGCACCGTGTCGGTGCCGCTGGCGCCTTCCTCCTCGAAGCGGCGGCGCACCTCGGCGCGGCCGTTTGCCAGCGCCTCCTTCATCAGCGCCAGCACCGCCGCGCGCTGCGACGGGCCGGGCCCGGCCGCGGCGAACAGTTCCTCCAGCCGCGCCGAGAGGCGGCGGCGGTTGACGATGGCGCGCGGATTGTCGATGCCGGCGCCGGCGACCCCCGCCAGCGCCGCTTCTCCGGCGGACTCCGCCGGGGCCGCCGGCACCTCTGCGGCGGGCTTGGCCTTCGCTTGCCGGGAGGCGGCGAAATCGAAACTGATCGGCATGCTATCCTTCACATCGGCCCTTGCCGGCCACATTTCCAGGAGAACCCCCCCAGGGGAGCCCCCGGGGGAGCCCCAGAGGGAGCCCCCAGGGTGAGCAGTTGCGGCCGACGGCGCCTGGGACCTTAGCGCGGCGGCGGCCCGCCGGGAAACACGCGAGATGAGCCGGAAAGCGCGGACACTATGACAGGAAACCTCTTCGCCGCCTTAACGACGCTTCGCAGGCCTATGGCCGGCAAGGCTTTGGCGGCCCTGCTCGCCCTCGGCGCGCTGCTGGCCGGCTGCGCGGGCAGCGAGGAGGCGGCGCGGCCGATGCACATCGCCGCCCGGATCGACGGCGAGATGGTGCGGCTGGCCGTCGAGAACATCCCGCCGGGCCGCGAGATCACCGCCCTGGTGCTGGTCGACCCGGCCGGCGGCGAGACCCCGGCGCGCGAGCGCGAACTGGTGACCCGCGAGACCGGCAGCGGCGGCAACGCCGGCCCCGGCGTCGGCATCGGCGCCAGCGGCGGCTCCTCCAGCGGCATCCGCCCGCACATCTCCCTCGGCTACCTGTTCCGCGCCGACGATACCATCCGGCGCAGCCAGCGCATGACGGCGGAAATCCCGCTGCCGGACCCGGCGGCCTATGCCGCCGGCTGGCGCGACTGGCGCATCGAGCTGCGCTACCGCGACCAGCTCGGCGAGCCGCAGCGGGCCGGGATTCCGGCACCGCCGCCGTGACCGGCCCTATTTGATATCGGCGAGCGCCTTCAGGCGATAGAGCAGCTCGAGGGCCTCGCGCGGCGTCAGCTCGTCGGGATTGACGTCCCGCAGCGCCGCCTCGGCCGCGCTCTCCTTCGCGACCGGTGCGGTCGCCTTGGCGGCGGTGGCGGCGAACAGCGGCAGGTCGTCGGCGAGGCGGGTGAGGGCGCCGGCCTGCTCGCCCTGCTCGAGGCTGGCCAGCACCGCCTCGGCCCGGGCGATGGCCGCCTGCGGCAGCCCCGCCAGCCGCGCCACGTGGATGCCGTAGGAGCGATCGGCGGCGCCGGCCGTGACCTCATGCAGGAACACCACGTCGCCCTGCCACTCCTTCACCCGCATGGTATGGCAGGCCAGCGACGGCAGCTTCGCCGCGAGGCTGGTCAGCTCGTGGTAGTGGGTGGCGAAGAGGGCGCGGCAGCGGTTCACCTCGTGCAGGTGCTCCAGGCAGGCCCAGGCGATGGAGAGCCCGTCGAAGGTCGCCGTGCCGCGGCCGATCTCGTCGAGGATGACCAGGGCCCGCGGTCCCGCCTGGTTGAGGATGGCGGCGGTCTCCACCATCTCCACCATGAAGGTGGAACGCCCGCGCGCCAGGTCGTCGGCGGCGCCGACGCGGCTGAACAGGCGGTCGACCACGCCGAGGCGCGCCGCGTCGGCGGGCACGTAGCTGCCCATCTGGGCGAGCACGGCGATGAGGGCGTTCTGGCGCAGGAAGGTGCTCTTGCCGGCCATGTTGGGGCCGGTCACCAGCCACAATCGTCCGCCAACCCCATCCTCCAGGCGGCAGTCGTTGGCGACGAAGCCGCTTTCCTGGGCGGCGGCCAACGCGGCCTCGACCACCGGGTGGCGCCCGGCGACGACGTGAAAGTCGGTCGAGCCGTCGACCTGGGGCCGGCACCAGCGCGCCGTCGCCGCCAGTTCGGCCAGCGCGGCGGCGACGTCGAGCGCGGCCAGGGCGCGGGCGGCGCGGCCGATCTCCTCGGCGCGGCCCAGCACCTCGCCGACGAGATCCTGGAACAGCTGCATCTCCAGGGCCAGGGCGCGTTCGGCGGCACTGGCGATCTTCTGCTCCAGCTCCGACAGCTCGACGGTGGAAAAGCGCTTCGCCGAGGCCAGCGTCTGGCGGTGGAGGAAGGGGCTGTCGCCGCCTGTCACGATCTTGTCGGCATGCGCAGGCGTCACTTCAATGAAGTAACCGAGCACGTTGTTATGCTTGATCTTAAGCGAGTTCACGCCGCTCTTGGCCGCGTAGTCCCGCTGCAGCCCGGCGATCAGCTTGCGGCTGTCGTCGCGCAGCCGGCGCAGCTCGTCGAGGCTGTCGTCGTAGCCGGCGGCGATGGCGCCGCCGTCGCGCGCCTGCAGCGGCGGCTCCGGCGCCAGCGCCCGCCGCAGGCGGCCGATCAAGGTCTCGTGCAGGCCGAGATCGCCGAGAGCTTCAGTCAGCACCGGCGGCGGCGCGCCCTGCTGCAGCAGGGCGCGCAGGTCGCCGGCCACCGCCAGCGCGTCGCGCACCGCCGCCAGGTCGCGCGGGCCGCCGCGCCCGAGGCTGAGCCGCGACAGCGCCCGCTCGATGTCCGGGCAGCGCCGCAGGCGGCCGCGCAGGTCGCGGCGCAGCCCCTCGGCCTCGATGAAGTGGGCGACCTGGTCGAGGCGCGCGGCGATCGCCGCCGGGTCGGTCAGCGGCGCCGCCAGGCGGGTCGCCAGCAGGCGGGCGCCGGCGCCGGTCACCGTGCGGTCGATGGTGGCGAGCAGCGAGCCGGCGCGCCCGCCGGACAGTGCCTCGCTGAGTTCCAGGTTGCGCCGGGTCGCGGCGTCGATCTCCATCACCGCCCCGGCCGCGAGACGGCGCGGCGGCAGCAGGCGCGGCAGGCGGCCCTTCTGGGTCAGCGCCACGTAGTCGACCAGGGCGCCGGCGGCGGCCAGCTCGGCGCGCCCGAAGGCGCCGAAGGCATCCAGCGCCTTCACCGCGAAGGCCTCCTCCAGGCGGCGGGCGCCGTTGGCGCTGTCGAAGCGGGCCGCCGGCAGCGGCGACAGGCGCTCCTTGAACGCGCCAAGGGCCTCGGCGGCGTCCGGGCGCTCCAGCAGGCGGTCGGCCAGGATCAGTTCGCCGGGGGCGAGGCGGGCCAGGGTCGCGGCGAGGCCGGCGGCGGCCACCGGCTGGGCCAGGAACTCGCCGGTCGAGATGTCGAGCCAGGCGAGGCCGAGCTCGCCGCCGGCCTCGGCCAGGGCGGCCAGGTAGTTGTGGGCGCGGGCGTCGAGCAGTTCGTCCTCGGTGATGGTGCCGGGCGTCACCACGCGCACCACCGCGCGCTTGACCACCGACTTGCCGCCGCGCTTCTTCGCCTCGGCGGGATCCTCCATCTGCTCGCCGATCGCCACCTTGAAGCCCTTGCGGATGAGGCGGGCGAGGTAGCCGTCGGCCGAGTGCACCGGCACGCCGCACATCGGGATGTCCTCGCCGAGATGCTGGCCGCGCTTGGTCAGGGCGATGTCGAGGGCCGCCGCCGCCTGCTCGGCATCGGCGAAGAACAGCTCGTAGAAGTCGCCCATGCGGTAGAACAGCAGGCAGCCGGGGTGGGCCCGCTTGATTTCCAGGTACTGCGCCATCATCGGCGTCGCGCCCGGCGCCGGCGCGGTCTCGGCAGCGGACGTGGCGAGGGGCCCGGCATCGCCCCCGGCGGCATCGTCGGCTTTTCTGGAAGTCGCTGCTTGTGCGGTCATCGATCAGTGAGTTTTACTTTGGCCGAGGTTATCACAGCCCCCGCCGGGCAAGGCAAGGCGCCGTCGGCGCGGGACCGGGGGCTCGCGGGCGGGAAACATCGGGAGAAGCAGCACGTGGCTGAAACGACGCAGGAATTCGGCGACGATGTCACCGTCGAGGTGGTGGGCAGGTTCGCCACCCGCGAGGACTTCACCGCGGCGGTGGAGGCGCTGAGCGCCGCCGGCTTCGTGCATGACGACCTCTCGGTGCTCGACACCCACGAATCGCTGAGCGCCGCCGGCAAGCCGGGCGAGGCCTGGGCCGAGTCCCTGGCCGGCCTGGTCGGCGAGATCCACTATGTCGGGCCGCTGACGGCGGCCGGCCTGATCGCCCTCGCCTCGGGCCCGATCGGCGTCGCGGTGTCGGGCGCGGTCGCCGCCGGGCTCACCGGTGCCGCCCTCATCGACCTGCTGGACGAGGTCCGCGCGACGCCGCACACCGAAGCCTTCGCCCGCGCCCTGGAGGCCGGCGCGATCCTGCTGTGGGTGCGTGCCGCCGACGAGGCCAGGGCGCGGGAGGCCGAGACGCTGCTGGCCCGCCACGGCGGCGCCGACGTGCACCGGCACGTCCGATAGCCGGCCGGCCCGGACAGGGTAGGCGCCCGGGCCCGCCCTTTGACGGACTTGGCCGGCCTCTCTAATGTTCCCTGTAAAGCAAAGCCCCTAAGATGAGCGACTGGCGCGCGGCCGGCCGAGACGGGCGCCGCGGGAGGGAAAGAATGGACAAGCATCGCGTCACGGAGCAGGAAGCCCTGGACCTCCATTCCAGCGGGCGGCCCGGCAAGTTCGAGATCCAGGCCACCAAGCCGCTGACGACGCAGCGCGATCTCTCGCTCGCCTACTCGCCGGGCGTGGCCGCGCCCTGCCTGAAGATCGCCGAGGACGAGTCCAGGGCCTACGACTACACCGCCAAGGGCAACATCGTCGCCATCGTCTCCAACGGCACCGCCGTGCTCGGCCTCGGCGACCTCGGCGCCCAGGCCGCCAAGCCGGTGATGGAAGGCAAGGCGGTGCTGTTCAAGCGCTTCGCCGACGTCGACGGCATCGACCTGGAGGTCGACACCCGCGACGTCGACGAGTTCGTCAACTGCGTGCGCTTCCTTGGCAAGTCCTGGGGCGGGGTCAACCTGGAAGACATCAAGGCGCCGGAGTGCTTCGTCATCGAAGAGCGCCTGAAGGAGCTGATGGACATTCCGGTGTTCCACGACGACCAGCACGGCACCGCCATCATCACCGCCGCCGGCTTCATCAACGCGCTGGCGCTGACCGGGCGGCAGATGTCCGACGTGAGGGTGGTGATCAACGGCGCCGGCGCCGCCGGCATCGCCTGCGCCGAGCTGATCAAGGCGATGGGCGTGCCGCACGATTCGGTGATCCTCTGCGACACCCGCGGCGTCATCTACCACGGCCGCCCCGAGGGCATGAACCAGTGGAAGTCGGCGCACGCCGTCGACAGCGAGCTGCGCAGCCTCGACGAGGCGATGAAGGGCGCCGACGTCTGCATGGGCCTGTCGGTGAAGGGCGCCTTCACGGCGGAGATGATCGCCTCCATGGCCGAGCAGCCGATCATCTTCGCCATGGCCAACCCGGACCCGGAGATCACGCCGGAAGAGGTGGCGGAGGTGCGCGGCGACGCCATCGTCGCCACCGGGCGCTCCGACTATCCCAACCAGATCAACAACGTGCTGGGCTTTCCCTACATCTTCCGCGGCGCGCTCGACGTGCGCGCCTCGACCATCAACATGGCCATGAAGATCGCCGCCGCCGAGGCCCTGGCGGCACTGGCGCGCGAGGACGTGCCCGACGAGGTGGCCCGCGCCTACAATAGCAAGGCGCTGCGCTACGGCCGCAACTACATCATCCCGGCACCCTTCGACCCGCGCCTCATCGTCGCCGTGCCCAAGGCGGTGGCGAAGGCGGCGATGGAGAGCGGCGTCGCGCGCAAGCCGATCGCCGACCTCAAGGCCTACGAGCGCCAGCTCTCGGCGCGCCTCGACCCGACCGCCTCCAGCCTGCAGCGCATCTTCGACAAGGTACGGGAGACGCCAAAGCGGGTGGTCTTCGCCGAGGGCGAGGAGGAGCGCACCATCCGCGCCGCGCTGGCCTTCCAGCAGGCCGGCTACGGGACGCCGGTGCTGGTCGGCCGCGAGGATCGCGTGCTCGAGACCATGAAGTCCATCGGCCTCGCCAGCAGCAGCCTGGAGATCCACAACGCGCGCCTGTCCAAGGAGAACGCGCGCTACGTCGACTTCCTCTACCAGCGCCTCGGCCGCCACGGTTCGCTGAAGCGCGACTGCCAGCGCATGGTCAACCAGAACCGCAACGTCTTCGCCGCCTGCATGGTGGCCTGCGGCGCGGCCGACGCCATGGTGACCGGCCTGACCCGCAGCTTCGGCGTCTCCTACGACGACATCCGCCGCGCCATCGCGCCGAGGAGCAAGCAGCGCGTCTTCGGCCTGTCGATCCTGCTGGTGCGCGGGCGCTCCCTCTTCATCGCCGACACCTCGGTACACGAGCTGCCCAACGCCGAGCAGCTGGCCGACATCGCCGTACAGGCGGCGGCGCAGGCCCGCGCCATGGGCCACGATCCGCGCGTCGCCCTGCTGTCCTACTCCAACTTCGGCAACCCCTGGCACCCGGCGGCCCAGCGCATCCGCGACGCCGTGCAGCTGCTCGACCTGCGCGAGCCGGACTTCGAGTACGACGGCGAGATGCAGGCCAGCGTGGCGCTGGACTACCCACTGATGAAGGAACTCTATCCCGTCTCGCGGCTCACGGGGCCGGCCAACGTGTTGGTCATGCCGGGCCTGCACAGCGCCAACATCACGGCCAAGCTGATGCAGCAGGCCGGCGGCGGCTCGGTGATCGGGCCGATCCTCATCGGCCTGTCCAAGCCGGCCCAGGTGGTGCAGCTCGGCGCCACGGTGAACGACCTGGTGACGGCCGCCGCCCTGGCCGCCTACGAGGCGCAGGGAGAGGAGTAGGGGCGGCATGCCTGGCCAGGATGCCCGATGGTCTGGCGGCCCCCATCCGGTCTTAAAAATGACAGCCCGATATCGCTATGATCTGCAGGCGGTGCCGGCGGAACCTCCGAGGCCGCAGGGGAAACCGGCCCGGCATCGGCATCACCAGCGAGAGGACAAACCATGGCAAGAGCCAAGAACACGATTTGCCTGTGGTACGACAAGGATGCCGAGGCGGCGGCGCGCTTCTACGCCGGGACATTTCCCGACAGTTCGGTGGGCGGCGTCCACCGCGCCCCCAGCGACTACCCCTCCGGCAAGGCGGGCGACGTGCTGATGGTCGAGTTCACCGTCGCCGGCATCCCTTGTATCGGTATCAACGGCGGGCCGGCGTTCCAGCATGACGAAGCCTTCTCGTTCCAGATCTCCACCGACGATCAGGACGAGACCGACCGCTACTGGAACGCCATCGTCGGCAACGGCGGCCAGGCAAACGCCTGCGGCTGGTGCAAGGACAGATGGGGCATCTCCTGGCAGATCACCCCGCGCGTGCTGATGGAGGCGATGGCGGCCGGCGGCGACGAAGCGAAGCGCGCCTTCGAGGCGATGATGGAGATGCAGAAGATCGACGTCGCGGCAATCGAGGCGGCAATCAAAGCATCGCGGCGCGGCTGACCGACCTGAGACAATTCAGGACGGACCTGCCGGGCCCGTGAGACCACTCCCCTGCCGCCGCTCGGCGCCTGCTTTCCGCCGCTCACCAGAGACCCTCTGGTGGACAGCGTGACAGCGGTTTTTGACCCAACGGTGACATCAATAAGCGGATTTTTCCTTTCCGACGCTCGCGGACACATCCCGTCTCACGGTGTCTCTTTCCGTCCACATGAGAAACGCTCCGCAGCAGTGGTCCGCCCTGGCGTTCTCGAAAACTCGGGCAGAAGCTTCTATTCCGGCCCCGGCAAATGCCGGAGTGGTAATGGACCTGTCGAATCCGGAGGCAACCTCGCTTAGAGCGTTTGGCGTCAGAACGAAGACCAATGACTCTGCACAGGCGATTTCAAAGCCGCCGTGAACGGCTGAAGCGACGCCACCGGTCAACTTGCTCAGAAAATCGACCTGTTGTTCCGGGTCGTTCGAAGCAAGATAGAGGGCCGACGCCGACCGCGCCGCGTTCTTGTGTATCTGGAACTCCGGATTCCAGAAGTACTGCGGGGTGTGATGTTGGCAGAGAAAGAACGCTAGGCCCGGAAGACTTGGGCTCGACACGAAGCCGAGTGAGAACGCAACGCTCACTTCAGATCCGTCCGGAAGCTGCGCTTGCCTTTCGAAATCCAGCGGCGCATAGGTCTGCACCCCATTGCGCGCCAGCTGCATCAGGTCGGTGCGGAGGTCTGTGGATTTGAGCGCCAGCATGGAAATGCCGGCCCCTCGCCGCAGAAATTCCTTGTTGTGTGTGCCGAAGCTGAAGAAAGGAGGATCCGCGTCGAAGCGATGCGGTGCGACGCCGTCCGGCCGGTCGACCTCGAGCAGTTCGATGTAGTTTCTGCCTTCGAACTGGATCAGGCGGTTTGACGTTCCCATGGCTGCGTTGTGCTGGGCGCGCGGCGTTAGCGTGAACCCGAGGTTCTCATACTTCGTCGCCGTTGCGTCCAGGTCGTCGGTCACGAAGACGATGTGATCGATTGCGCGTGGCTCTGTCATCCTCATTCTCTTCGTTCGCTGCAGAGGACCGAGACCTAGGACATCTGGCACAGAAGCCGCAAACCAGTTATTCTCGGCGTCTGGGATAGCTGAGCTATCCCAGACGCCGAGCGAGAGCCGATCTGAGATCGTCGGGAGAAGTCGCCGTGAGCTATCGGATGCCACCATTGAACTACCTGCGGGCTTTCGAAGCCGCCGCGCGCCATCTCAGCTTCAAACATGCCGCCAACGAACTGGGCGTGACACGCGGGGCGGTGGCACAGCAGATCAAGAAGCTGGAGGCCGCTTTTGAGGAGAAGCTGTTCCACCGGCATCGAAACACGCTCACTTTGACCGGGAAGGGCGAGCTATACCTTCCTCACATCAGTGCTGCCTTCCGGACAATATCGGAAGCCACGGAGCGCTTTGCGCCGGCACTGCGGGGTCGGGTGTTCCAACTCGGCATTGCGCCGGCCTTTGCTCACGCGGACTCTGCATTTGCCGAGCGGGTACGATGTTCGGCGCCCGGGTTGAAGGTCCGCGTGCATATGACGGATGATATCGCGCTGCTCCGCGAAGGGAGCGTGGATGCCCTGCTACGTGTAGGGGAGGGTCCCTATCCGTCGTTTCACGTCGAGCACATGACCTTCGCTGAAGCTTTTTGCGGTGTTGCAGCTGGCGCTCTGGTAACGCAACCTGGATTGGCTGGCTGTCAGGAGCACAAAGCTATTGTCAAACTCCTTCGAGCGCCCCCGCCTGTTCAAACGACCTAGCTCGGCGAAGACGAACCGAATGCCGGGAGGGGCGCCGATGCGCCGGGTGCTACCGGCCAATTAAGGCGTTCGGATTGTTCAGAGGGAACAGATCACGTCCGCCTTCTGGCACCAAGTGGCAGTCGCTATCGGCTGACGGTGCCTGTCGTGCGGCCGGGCCTATGCCTGTGCCGGAATGCGCGCGACGACCTTGATCTCGAAATCGAAACCGGCGAGCCAGGTCACGCCCAGTGCGGTCCAGTTGGGATAGGGCGGCTGGCTGAAGACGCGGTTCTTCACGGCCATGATGGTCTCGAACTGGTTTTCCGGATCGGTGTGGAAGCTGGTCACGTCGACGATGTCGTCGAAGCCGCAGCCCGCCGCCGCCAGCGTTGCCTCGAGGTTGTCGAAGGCGAGCTGGACCTGTCGCGCGAAGTCGGGCTCGGGCGACCCGTCGGGCCGGCTGCCGACCTGGCCGGAGACGAAGAGGAAGCCGCCGGAGCGGATCGCCGCCGAATAGCCGTGGGCCTGGTAGAGGGCGTGCCTGTCGGCCGGGAAAACTGCGTCGCGCTGGGTCATCATTGGAGTCCTCTTCGCTCTTGGTGGTCGCCGTTGGGGCGGCGCGGGCTACGGGCGCTTCACAGTCCGCCGCGTCGTCTGATATATGTTGGACCTAATATACGGTCCGTATGTGAAATAGAGACATACGCCGCGTATGTCAATCCATATACGGACCGTATATGAAGGCGGGAGGAGCGACGGTGGCGAAGCGACGCGCTGAAACCATGGCGGAAAACCGCGCGAAGCTGATCGCGGCGGCACGCAATGCCTTCGCCGAAAAGGGCTTCGCCGCCGCCTCGATGGACGAACTCACCGCAGCGGCGGGCCTGACCCGGGGGGCGCTGTACCACAACTTCGGGGACAAGCGCGGGCTGCTGGCCGCCGTCGTCCACCAGATCGATGCCGACATGGCGGCGCGCGCGCAGGCGGTGGGCGCCCGGGCGGCAAACCCCTGGGAAGGGCTGCTGGCCGAGGGAGCGGCCTATATCGAGATGGCACTGGACCCCGAGGTGCAGCGCATCGTCCTGCTGGACGGGCCGGCGGTCCTCGGCGATCCTTCGCGATGGCCGAGCCAGAACAGCTGTCTCGAGGTGACGCGTCAGACCGTGGACCGGCTGATCGCCGAAGGCGTCATGAAGCCGGTCGACGCAGAGGCCGCCGCCCGGCTGTTGAACGGTGCCGCCCTGAATGCGGCGCTCTGGGTCGCTGCCAGCGACGATCCGGAGGAAGTCTTCCCGAAAGCCGTCGCGGCCTTCCGCCACTTGGCCACGGGCCTGCTGGCGGAGAGATGACAATCACGGCCGAGCCGGGATTTCCTGCGCGCCCCGGCGCGTTGCAAAAGCTTCACGCGCGGCGACGGGGTGCCGTGCTAGACTCTGTGATCGGGTTAAGGGGCGGGAAAGCCAGAGGAATTCCATGATCGAGGCCGCGCCGGACGGCCGGAACGACAAGGCGGGCCGCGACGACAAGGCGGGCCGGAACGACAAGGCGGCGGGGCCGGCCCGATCCACAGCGGACATCGTGTCGGCTCCTGGGCCGGTTCCTGGGCCGGGCCCCGGGCCGGATCGGGGCCGCCTGGTCCTGGCGACCGTGGCGCTCTGCCTGCCGGCCTTCCTCGTGCTGGTCCTGCTGCTGGTCGACGGCCGGCTGTCGCCCGGGGCGGCGGCGCTTGCCGCCGGCGGCGTACTGCTGCTGACCGCGCTGATGCTGAACCAGCACTTCCGCCGCGTGCGCGCGCTGACCCGCTACCTGGGCCGGCTGCGCGCGGCCGGCGACGACAGCCCGCTGCCGGCGGCGCCCTCCGGCGGCGACCTGCTGTCGCCGGGCCTCGCCGAGGCCATCGCCGAGACCGCCCGCGAGCAGCGCGAGCGGCGCCGCGACCTGGAGGACACCATGGCCCTCAATGCCGCGGTGCTGGCGGGCCTGCCGGACCCGATCGTGCTGGTCGGCGGGAACCGCCGCGTGCTGCGGCTCAATCCCGCCGCCGAGGCGCTGCTGGGCCGCGATCTCGCCGGGCACGATCTGGCCCTCGGCCTGCGCAATCCCGATCTGCTGGCGGCGGTCGACGCCGTGCTGCAGGGCGGCGCCGAGGAGGCCGTGGAGTTCGCCATCCCCGGCAAGGTGGAGCACACCATGGCGGCACGGGTGCTGCGCCTGCCGGCGGCGGCGCCGGACGGCGCCAAGGTGATGGTGGCGCTGCACGACCTCTCGGCCGCCAAGCAGAGCGAGCGCATGCGCGCCGACTTCGTCGCCAACGTCTCGCACGAACTGCGCACGCCGCTGACCAGCCTGATCGGCTTCGTCGAGACCCTGCGCGGGCCGGCGCGCGAGGACGTCGAGGCGCGCGAGCGCTTCCTGAAGATCATGGAGGATCAGGCGCGCCGCATGTCGCGCCTGGTGGACGACCTGCTGTCGCTGTCGCGCATCGAGCTGCAGGAGCACACGGCACCCAGCGGCCGCTGCGACGTCGTGCAGATTTTGCGCAGCGTGGCCGCCGGCCTGGAGCTGGCGGCGAGCCGCCGCGGCATGCGCATCGAGATCGCGGCGGAGCCACTGCCGCCGGCCATCGGCGAGCGCGACGAGCTGATCCAGGTGTTCCAGAACCTGCTCGACAATGCCGTGAAGTACGGCGCGGACAACACCGTCATCCGCGTCGCCGCGCGGCCGCTCGCCAAGGGCGGCGCCGGCGAGCGCCGCCTCGGGCGCCCCGGCCTCAAGGTCTCCGTCTTCAACGAGGGCGACGGCATCGAGCGCCAGCACATCCCGCGCCTGACCGAGCGGTTCTATCGCGTCGACAGCCCGCGTTCGCGCCGCCTCGGCGGCACCGGCCTGGGCCTCGCCATCGTCAAGCACATCGTCAACCGTCACCGCGGCGCGCTGGACATTGAAAGCCGCCCGGACGAGGGCGCCACCTTCTCGATCTACCTGCCCACGGCGGCGGAGGCGGCACCGAAGGCGCCGTGAGGGGCCGGGCGGGCTGAGTGGGCCTCCCAGCCCGCGCCGCGGGTCCTTGACAGGTGTCATCGAACTGTAACGCAACTGTAGTAATAGCATCGCCGAGAGTCCCTAGTTTGACCGCGCCGGCAGACGGCCGGCAGCGGCATTGCAGCCTCCCCGATACCAGGCGCCGCGAAAGGGCGCCGCCGGGGCCGTCAATGCACCGAGTTTCACCCAAGGGCACTCAGCGGAGGTATTCCCCGTGATCAATCACAAGCTCGCCGTAGCGGCACTCGCCGGCCTGGCCATGGCCGCACCGGCCGTCGCCGAGGCACGCGACCAGATTCGCATCGTCGGTTCGTCGACGGTATTCCCCTACACCCAGGCGGTCGCCGAGGAGTTCGCCAACAGCGCCGGCTTCCCGGCCCCGGTCGTCGAGTCCACGGGCACCGGCGGCGGTATGAAGATTTTCTGCCAGGGCGTCGGCGCAGGCCACCCCGACATGACCGGCGCCTCGCGCGCCATGAAGAAGTCGGAGTACGACCTCTGCCTCGCCAACGGCGTCGACAACGTCGCCGAGGCGCTGATCGGCTACGACGGCCTGTCGATCGCCGTGTCGCGCAAGGGTGAGGCGCTGGATCTCACCAAGGAGGAGATCTTCCTGGCGCTGGCCGCCGAGGTGCCGCAGGACGGCCAGGTGGTCGCCAACCCCTACACCACCTGGAAGCAGATCGACGCCCGCCTGCCGGATACGAAGATCCAGGTGTTCGGCCCGCCGCCGACCAGCGGCACCCGCGACGCCTTCGTCGAACTGGTGATGCACGAGGGCTGCGAGGGCTTCGACGCCATCAAGGCGCTCGAGGGCGACCGCAAGAACAGCGTCTGCAGCCGCATGCGCCAGGACGGCCCCTTCATCGAGGCCGGCGAGAACGACAACCTGATCGTCCAGCGCCTGAATTCCGACCCTAACACCTACGGCATCTTCGGCTTCTCGTTCCTCTACGAGAACCAGGACACCCTGCAGGGCGTGAAGGTCAACGGCGTCGAGCCCAGCTTCGAGACCATCGCCAGCGGCGACTACGGCATTTCCCGCCCGCTGTTCGTCTACTTCAAGAACGCCCACCGCGGCGTCATCCCAGGCCTCAACGAGTTCGTCGCCGAGTACGTCAGCGACAGCGCCCTGGCGTCCGACGGCTACCTCGTCGAGCGCGGCCTGGTGACCCTCTCCGACGAACGGCGCGCCGAAGTGCAGGATGCCGTCCTGAACGGCAAGCACATGGGCCGCTTCATGGGTCAGTGACCGAGATCGTCGCATCCCTGGACCGCCGTCGGCCCCGGCCGGCGGCGGTTCCTGCGACGGGGCCCCGGTGCTCCTCGCCAAACCCCATTTCAGGTACCTCACAGCCGGCCGATGCTTGAACTCGTAATCCTGACGCTCGCCGTCCTCGGCACCCTGGGCTATCTTCTGGCCCGGCGGCGCGTCGCCGCCATGGCGCAGGCTCAAGGGGTCCACAGCCACTCCCTGCCGACCTACCACGGCGCCTTCGTGGCGCTCTGGGTCGGCCTGCCGGCCCTGCTGCTGTCGCTGGTCTGGCTGCTGCTGCAGGACAGCGTCATCGACACCCTCATTCTCGCCAGCCTGCCGGCACAGGTCACCGAGGGCCTCGATGCCGCGCGCCGGTCGCTGCTGATCAGCGAGATCCGCAGCATCGCCCGCGGCCAGGTGTTCGGCGATCCGAACCCGGCGCTGGCCGAGGCGGCGGCCCGCCTCGCGGCCTGGCGCGGCATCGCCGGCTGGGCCATGGTGGCGACCTGCGCCGCCGTGGGACTGGCCGCCCTGCTGGTCACCCGGCAGCGCATCCGCCCCGAGTTCCGCGCCCGCCACGGCGTCGAGCGTGTGCTCGACGGCCTGATGATCGCCTGCGCCGTCTTCGCCATCGTGACCACGCTGGGCATCGTCGCCTCGCTGCTCTTCGAGTCCTTCCGCTTCTTCGAGCGCGTTCCCCTCGGCGAGTTCCTGTTCGGCCTCAACTGGGAACCGCAGATCGCCATCCGCGACGATCAGGTCGCCGGCCTCGGCGCCTTCGGGGCGGTGCCGGTGTTCCTCGGCACCCTGGTGGTCGCCTTCATCGCCATGGCCTTCGCGGTGCCCATCGGGCTGATGTCGGCGGTCTACCTGGCCGAGTACGCGGATGCGCGTTTCCGCGCCACGGTGAAGCCGATCCTGGAGATCCTCGCCGGCATCCCGACCGTGGTCTACGGCTTCTTCGCGGTGCTGACCGTGGCGCCGGCCTTGCGCGCCTTCGGCGCCGCCATCGGCCTCGACGTCGCGCCCAACAGCGCGCTCGCCGCCGGCGGCGTCATGGGAATCATGATCATCCCCTTCATCTCGTCGCTGTCGGACGACGCCCTCAATGCCGTGCCGCGCAGCCTGCGCGACGGCTCCTACGCCATGGGCGCCACCAAGGCGGAAACCATCCGCCAGGTGCTGCTGCCCGCCGCGCTGCCCGGCATCATGGGCGGCGTGCTGCTGGCCCTCAGCCGCGCCATCGGCGAGACCATGATCGTCGTCATGGCCGCCGGCCTGATCGCCAGGATGACGGTGAATCCGCTCGAGTCGGTGACCACGGTGACGGTGCAGATCGTCACCCTGCTGATCGGCGACACCGAGTTCGACAACCCCAAGACGCTGGCGGCCTTCGCCCTGGGGCTGGTGCTGTTCCTGACCACCCTGGGGCTCAACGTCATCGCCCTCAGGATCGTGCAGAAATACCGGGAGAAGTACGACTGATGGCCGATACCGCCGTCTCCGCGACGCAGGGCTGGCATTCCGAGGACGTGCGCCGGCGCGTGCAGCGCCGCCATGCCGCCGACCGCCGCCTGAGGCTCTACGGCCTCGCCGCCATCGGCCTTGCCATCGGCATGCTGGCCATCCTGCTGGGCTCGCTGATCCTCTCGGGCTACAGCGCCTTCGTGCAGACCAAGGTGCAGCTGGAGATCCATATCGACCCGGCGCTGGTGGACCGGGAAGATCCCGGCGCCGGCAACTTCCGCAAGCTCGCGCGCGACGCCTTCCAGGGCCTGATGCCCGGCGAGATGAACCGGACCGAGCAGCGCGCCTACCTTGAGATGCTGAGCTCCGGCGCCCCCTTCCTGCTGCGCGACCGGGTCATGAGCGACCCGGAGCTGATCGGCAGCACCCTCCGCGTGCTGCTGCCCATGGCCGACCCCATCGACCAGTTCCACAAGGGCGTCACCCCGCGCGACGTGCCGGAGGATCAGCGCCGCGTCAACGACCTGCAGGTCGGCTACTACGACCAGCTGGTCGAGCGCGGGCTGATCTCGGCGCCCTTCAACTGGGCGCTGTTCACCGCCGCCGACAGCCGCTTTCCGGAGCTCGCCGGCCTGGCGGGCGCCCTGGTCGGCTCCTTCTACGCGCTGCTGGTCTGCTTCCTCATCAGCTTTCCGGTCGGCATCGCCGCGGCCATCTACCTGGAGGAGTTCGCCCCCAGGAACCGCTGGTCGAACCTCATCGAGGTCAACATCAACAACCTGGCGGCGGTGCCCTCGGTGGTCTTCGGCCTGCTCGGCCTCGCCGTCTTCATCGGCTTCTTCGGGCTGCCGCGCTCGGCGCCCCTGGTCGGCGGCATGGTGCTGTCGCTGATGACCCTGCCGACCATCATCATCGCCACGCGCGCGGCCCTGAAAGCGGTGCCGCCGTCGATCCGCGAGGCCGCCTTCGGCATCGGCGCCTCGCGCCACCAGGTGGTCCTGCACCACGTGCTGCCGCTGGCCATGCCCGGCATCCTGACCGGCACCATCATCGGCCTCGCCCAGGCGCTGGGCGAGACGGCGCCGCTGCTGCTGATCGGCATGAACGCCTTCATCACCTCGGCGCCCGGCGGCCTCACCGACTCGGCGACTGCGTTGCCGACGCAGATCTTCATCTGGGCCGACAGCCCGGAGCGCGGCTTTGTCGCGCGCACCTCAGCGGCTATCCTGGTGCTGATCGGCTTCCTGATTTTCATGAACGCCATTGCCATCTTCCTGCGGCAACGGCTGGAGAGGAAATGGTGATGTCCCTGGAAGACACGACACCGGGCATCGGGCCACGCTTCAAGAGCGGGCCCGACCCCAAGATAGGAACGGTAATCATGAGCGAAGCCCAAAGCCTGCAGCGGGCCCGCCCGGAGCAGACGAAGCCTGCCGCCGCGCCGCAACCCGATGCGCAGGTACGCGTGGCCGCGCGCGGCGTCAACGTCTACTACGGCGACACCCACGCCCTCAAAGGCATCGATATCGACATCTTCAATCACGAAGTGGTCTCCTTCATCGGTCCTTCCGGCTGCGGCAAGTCGACCTTCCTGCGCTGCATCAACCGCATGAACGACGTCATCGACGGCTGCCGCGTGACCGGCGCGATCACCCTGGACGGCCACGACATCTACGGACGCGACATCGACGTGGTGCAGCTGCGCGCGCGCGTCGGCATGGTGTTCCAGAAGCCGAACCCCTTCCCCAAGTTGATCTACGACAACATCGCCTACGGGCCGCGCATTCACGGCCTGGCCGACAGCCGGGGGGACGCGCTGGACGGCATCGTCGAGAGCTCGCTGCGGCGCGCAGGTCTGTGGAGCGAGGTGAAGGACCGCCTGAAGGAACCCGGCACGGGACTTTCCGGCGGCCAGCAGCAGCGCCTCTGCATCGCCCGCGCCATCGCCGTCAATCCCGAGGTGATCCTGATGGACGAGCCCTGCTCGGCGCTCGATCCCATCGCCACCGCCAGGATCGAGGAGCTGATCGACGAGCTGCGCGAGAACTTCACCATCGTGATCGTGACCCACTCCATGCAGCAGGCGGCCCGCGTCTCGCAGCGCACCGCCTTCTTCCACCTGGGGAACCTTGTCGAATGGGGGCCGACGGAGCAGATCTTCACCGCGCCCGAGGACGAGCGCACCCAGGGATACATCACCGGCCGCTTCGGTTGACCGACGGCACGAGGGACAGCCAGACCATGAACAGCGATCACATCGTCAAGTCGTTCGACGAGGAACTGCAGAGCCTGAAGGCCGTAGTGCTGCGTATGGGCGGGCTCGCCGAGTCGCAACTCGCCAGCGCCGTCGAGGCGCTGCTGCGCCGCGATTCCGAACTCGCCCGGCAGGTGGTCGCCGGCGACGAGGCCATCGACGAGATGGACCGCGAACTCGACGAGAAGGCGATGCGCACCCTGGCGCTGCGCCAGCCCATGGCGAACGACCTGCGCGAGGTGATCGCCGCCCTGAAGATCTCCGGCGACCTCGAGCGCATCGGCGACTACGCCAAGAACGTCGCCAAGCGTACCCTGGCACTGAACCAGCTGGCGCCGCACACCTCCGCGCGCTCGATCCCGCGCATGGCCAAGCTGGTGCAGGCGATCATCAAGGACGTGCTCGACGCCTACGCCAACCACGACCCCGGCCGGGCCATCGACGTCTGGCACCGCGACGAGGAAGTGGACGAGATGTACACGGCGATGTTCCGTGAGCTCCTGACCTACATGATGGAGGACCCGCGCAACATCACGCCCTGCACGCACCTGCTGTTCATCGCCAAGAACGTCGAGCGCATCGGCGACCACGCGACCAACATCGCCGAGACGACGCATTACCTGGCGACCGGCAAGCGAATCAGCGGCGGCCGGCCGAAGGGCGACCTTTCCAGCTTCCAGGTCGTCAAGCCGGCGGAGGGCGGCAGCAACGGCAGCGCGAAGGAGGAGAAGGGAGCGTGAGACCTCTCGTCCTGATCGTCGAGGACCAGGAGGCCCTGGTCACCATGCTGCGGTACAACCTGGAAACCTCCGGGTTCCGCGTGAACACCGCCGGCGACGGCGAGGAGGCGCTGGTCGCCACCGAGGAGGAGGTACCCGACCTCATCCTGCTCGACTGGATGCTGCC
The DNA here is from genome assembly GCA_050330205.1 of Kiloniellaceae bacterium. Taxonomy (GTDB): domain Bacteria; phylum Pseudomonadota; class Alphaproteobacteria; order Kiloniellales; family Kiloniellaceae; genus Pelagibius. The sequence goes on along the minus strand of JBHJOA010000070.1, from coordinate 5,852 downwards.
GCTGACCTCGGGCATCGAGGTCTGCCGCCAGCTGCGCAACAAGCCGGAGACGCGGCGCACGCCGATCATCATGCTGACCGCCCGCGGCGAGGAAGCCGACAAGCTGCGCGGCCTCGACAGCGGCTGCGACGACTACATCACCAAGCCGTTCTCGCCGGCCGAGCTGATCGCCCGCATCAACGCCGTGCTGCGCCGGAGCAAGCCGGAGCTGAGCAGCGAGCTGCTGACCTTCGAGGATCTCGCCATGGACCTGGCGGCGCACCGGGTCAAGCGCAACGGCCAGGACATCCACCTGGGCCCGACCGAGTTCCGCCTGCTGCGCCACCTGATGCAGCACCCCGGGCGCGTCTTCACCCGCGAGCAGCTGCTGGATTCGGTCTGGGGCCGCGACGTCTACGTCGAGCCGCGCACCGTCGACGTCCACATCCGCCGCCTGCGCAAGGCGCTGAACCAGGGCGGCTACGACGACCTCATCCGCACCGTGCGCTCGGCCGGCTACGCGCTCGACCGCCCCGCCGCCGGAGTCGGCCTCACGGCCCGGGAGTAAGGATCAGGCGCAGGTGGACGATGCCGCCCTCGGTGCCCGTCCGCTCGAAGCCGAGCTTCTCGCAGAGCGCCAGCATGGCGCCGTTGCCGGCCTGCACGTCGCCCCAGACCTCGCCGATGCCGCGCTGCCTCGCATAGGCGATGATGCGCTCCATCATCGCGCGGCCGAGGCCGCGGCCCTTGTCCGACGAGCGCAGGGCAATGGCGAACTCGGCGCTGCGGTTGTCCGGGTCGGCCAGCAGCCGCACCACGCCGAGGCCGCCGCGGTCGTCGCCCTCGGCGGGAAAGGCGGCCAGCGCCATTTCACGGTTGTAGTCGAGCTGGGTGAGGCGCGCCGCCAGCGCCGGGCTCATCTCGCGCATCTGCGAGAAGAAGCGCAGGCGCACGTCCTCCGGCGCCATGAGCTTGAACCCCTCCCGCAGCCCCGGCGCGTCGTCGGGCCGCAGCGGCCGCAGGAAGATCTTCTGGCCGTCGGGCAGGGCGAAGGTCTGCTCCAGCGCCTTGGGGTAGGGCCGGATCGCCAGCCGCTCTCCGGCCCCTTCGCCCGCCGCGGCGGCGGCGACGCGGATGCGGGCGTCGAGGGCGATCACGCCTTCGCTGTCGGCGAGCAGCGGGTTGATGTCGACCTCCGACACCTCGGCGACGTCGATCACCAGCTGCGACAGGCGGATGAGGCAGGCGGCGATCTCCGCCAGCGCCGCCGGCGGGCGGTCGCGGTAGCCCTGGAGCAGGCGCCAGACCCTCGTCTGTGCCATCATCGCCTCGGCCAGCACCGGATCGAGGGGCGGCAGGGCGAGCGCCTTGTCGTCGATCACCTCCACCGCGGTGCCGCCCTGGCCGAACAGCATCACCGGGCCGAACTGCGCGTCGGCGACCACGCCGAGGATCAGCTCCTCGGCCTGCGGGCGCCGGCACATGGCCTGCACGGTGAAGCCCTCCAGCCGCGCCTTGGGCGCCGCCGCCGCGATGCGCTTCAGCATGGCCGCGGCCGCACGCTCGACCGCCTCGGCGCCTTCGAGGTCGAGCATAACGCCGCCGAGGTCGCTCTTGTGGGTGATGTCGCGCGACAGGATCTTCAGCGCCACCGGGCCGCCGATGCGCGCCGCCGCCGTGCCCGCCGCCTTGGGGTCGGCGACCACCTCGGCGGCCAGCGTGGGGATGCCGTAGGCCGCCAGCACCTGCTTGGCTTCGGCCTCGTTCAGCCACTCGCGCGCCTCGCCGAGCGCCTTGGCGACGATGGCGCGCACCGCCGCGGTGTCCGGCGGCGCCGTCTCCGGCGCCGAGGGCGGCACCCGCATCAGCAGCGACTGGTTGCGGCGATAGCGCGCCAGGTGCATGAAGGCGCGCACCGCCTGCTCCGGCGTCTGGTAGTGCGGCAGGCCCTCGCGGTCGAACAGCCGCCGCGCCGGGGCCACCGCCTGTTCGCCGACCCAGGCGGCGAAGACCGGCCGATGTCCGGTGGCTTCGCTTTCCCGGTAGGCCTCGACTACCGCGGCGGCGGCCTCGGTGGGGTCGGCGACGGCCACCGGGCAGTGCATCGCCAGCACGGCATCGCTGTTGGGATCGGCGAGCAGCACCTGCATGGCCGCCTTGTAGCGCGCGCCGGGCGCGTCGCCGATGATGTCGACGGGATTGGCGCGGCTCCAGGTCGCCGGCAGATGGGCGTCGAGGGCCTCGATGGTCTCCGGTGCCAGCTCGGCCAGCTTGCCGCCCTCGTCGATCAGGGCGTCGGTCGCCAGCACGCCGAAGCCGCCGCCGTTGGTGACGATGGCGAGCCGCGCGTCGGCACCGGGATCGCCGCCGGCCGCCGTGTAGTGGGACAGGGTCTCGGCGGCGTCGAAGAGCTCCTCCAGGGAATAGACGCGCAGCATGCCGGCGCGCGCGAAGACGGCGTCGTAGACCGCGTCGGCGCCGGCCAGAGCGCCGGTGTGGGAGGCCGCGGCCCTGGCACCTTCGGCATGGCGGCCGCCCTTGATGACGATCACCGGCTTGCTGCGCGCGGCGATGCGCGCCGCCGACATGAACTTGCGCGCATGGGCGATCGATTCCACGTAGAGCAGGATGGCGCGGGTGCTTGAGTCCATCGCCAGGTAGTCGAGCAGGTCGCCGAAATCGACGTCGGCCTTGTCGCCCAGGGAGACGATCTTGGAGAAGCCGATGCCGCGCGGCGCGGCCCAGTCCAGCATCGCCGTCACCATGGCGCCGGACTGGGTCACGAAGGCGAGGTCGCCGGGGGGCGGCGCCAGGTGGCTGAAGCCGGCGTTGATGCCGAGGGCGGGCACCATCACGCCGAGGCAGTTGGGTCCGACGACGCGCAGCAGATGGGGGCGCGAGGCGTCGAGCAACTGCTGGCGCAGCGACGGTCTGCCATCCCTGTCACCGCCATCGTTGAAGCCAGCAGTGATGACCACGGCGGCGCGGGTGCCGCGGGCGCCGAGCTCCGCCACCAGCCGCGGCACGGTCTCGGGCGGCGTCGCCAGCACCGCCAGGTCCGGCGCCAGGGGCAGCGCCTCGACCGAGGGATAGGCGAGCACGCCTTCCAGGCTCTGGTGGCGCGGATGCACCGGCAGGATCGGGCCCTCGAAGCCGCCGTTGAAGAGATTGCGCGCCAGCACCGCGCCCAGCGAGCCGTCGCGCCGGCTGCCGCCAATAAGGGCGATGGAGCGCGGCTGGAAGAGGGCGTCGAGATTGCGGATGGTCACCGAAAGGCCGCCTGAGAAGGTGTTCGATAGCTAAGCAAGGAGCGGAGCCCAGTGTAACACTCTCAAGCGACGGTGCGATGATTTGGATCAGTGTCCCGACGATTGAACCGCAGGGGGACTGCACACGACAGAACGGCATGTCACCGGCCTTGGCTGTCGCCGAGAGCCCTTGTCACTAAACATGCACATTCGAAGGATGTCTCCCTTGTCCACCACCAATATCTTTAAGAGTGCCGCGCTCGCGGCCGCTCTGTCGATCACCGTCCTCTCCGCCGCCGAGGCCACACAGGAAGACCGTGTCGATTGCTACGCCCAGGTGCATGAGTCCTGTTATCCCGGCGGCGGCACTCCGAAGTGCTCCAAGGAGGACTACAACGCGGCTCTTGATATCTGCGATACCTACGTCAACGACGATGGAGGCGCGAGCGAGCGGCCGAAGGCCCCGGACAATCTCCGAGGCAAGATGACCAAGAGCGATCCCGCCGTGGTCGCTCGGCTCAAGGCCCAGCTGAAGCGGAGCTTCGGCAAGCACTAGCGGCCGAGTTCGCGCCGGTAGGCGGCCTCGGCCTCGGCACCGAAGACGCAGAAGATGACTTTTTCGATGTCATCCGTGCCGGCAAGGAATTCGCGCACCGTCGCGACGGCGATCGCCGTCGCGCGGTCGAGAGGAAAGCCGTAGACGCCGGTGGAGATCGCGGGAAAGGCGATCGAGCGGGCGCCGATCTGTTTGGCGACCTTCAGGGCGGTGCGGTAGCAGGAGGCGAGCAGCGCCGCCTCGTTCTCGCCGCCGCCGCGCCACACCGGCCCCACCGTGTGGATGACGTAGCGAGCTTTCAGGTCGTAGCCCTCGGTGTGCACCGACTCGCCGGTCGGGCAGCCGCCGATCCTGGCGCAGGCCTCGCGCAGGTTCCTGCCCGCGGCACGGTGGATGGCGCCGCAGACGCCGCCGCCGGGCCTGAGCTGCGCGTTGGCGGCGTTCACGATGGCGTCGACGTCGAGCCTGGTGATGTCGCCGGCGTGGATCTCTATGCGCGTGTCAGCGTCGGATTCAGGTTTGCCGCTCATGTACCGCCTCGGCGACCGCAGCGGGAAGCCGCTCCTTCTGCCGGTAATGGTACATGAGATAGAGCACCAGCAAAATCGCCGGAATGCCGAGCGCCGAAGCGTAGATGAAGAAGAAGACGTAGCCCTCCGCGTCGACGATAGCACCGGAGAAACCGGCGACGAGCTTGCCGAACAGCGTGAAAAGCGAGGAGAAAAGGGCGTATTGCGTCGCCGTGAAGTTTCGGTTCGTCAGGCTGGAGAGATAGGCGATGAAGGCCGTGCCGGCGATGCCCGCCGAGAGGTTGTCCGCCGATATGGTCCAGGTAAGCAGCCAGATATCCTTGCCGTGGACAGCCATGTAGGCAAAGAGAAGATTCGTGCTCGCTACCAGGATCGCACCGAGCAACAGAATTCGCATGATGCCGTAGCGGGCCACAAGGATCCCGCCGACCAGAATGCCACCGATGCTGACGAAAAAGCCGAAGGTCTTACTGACGTTGGCGATATCGAAGTACGTGAATCCCAAATCGTCATAGAAGACATTCGCCATCACGCCCATGGTGATGTCGCTCAGCCGATAGACGGAAATGAAGGCGAGGATAATCAGGGCGAACTTGCCATTGCGCTCGAAAAAATCCTGAAAAGGGCAAACTACGGCCCCATAAAACCAGCCCAAGAGGCGTCGCCGGCGTTCGGAGAGGTGTTGCCGACCCGCCATGAAGGCCATCACGTGCTCTTCCTGCAGAATAGATCCCGCAGGCCGGCTCGACTCAGGCTCTTGCACAACAAGGACTGTCGCAATGCCGACCAGCATCAGTCCCGCCATGACGGCGTAGGAAACCTGCCAGGACCAGAGCCCCGCGAGATAGAGCGCGCCGGCACCGGCTGCGAGGAGGCCAATGCGATAGCCGAGCTGATAGGTCGCGGCCATGCCGCCCTGGAGGTCGTCGGGCGCCGCTTCGATACGGTAGGCGTCGAGCGCGACGTCCTGCGTCGCCGAGAAAAAGGCAATCCAAAGCGCCGCCAGAGCAGCGGCAACAACCCACATACGCTCCGGCGAAACGACGTTAATGAAGCCGGTGTCCGGCATCACGACCCCGATCGCCTGCAGGTTTATAACAGTTAGGATGATCAGTCCGATCATGATGCCCAGCTGCCCAGCCAGCATCCAGCTGCGCCGCTTGCCGAGCAGCCGCGTCAACACGGGAACGGGCAGGTGGTCGATCACCGGGGCCCAAAGCACCTTGATGGAGAACGTAATCCCCACCCAGGCGAAGAAGCCCACTGTGGTTCGAGTCACGCCGGCGTCGCGCAGCCAGAGAGAAAGCGTCGAGAACAGCAGCAGGAAAGGCAGGCCGGCCGAAAAGCCGAGGAACAGCATCCCGATAATGCGGGGATGCCGGTAAATCGCAAAAGCTTCCGCCCAGGATCGCCGGGCGGTCTTTACGTCCTGACGCGTTGCCTCAGACGGCATCCTTCAACCGGCTTTCCTTCTTGCGCGCGTGCGGGTCGAGCAGGCGCTTGCGCAGGCGGATCGACTTCGGCGTCACCTCCACCAGT
>JBHJOA010000069.1:0-33141 GCA_050330205.1 Kiloniellaceae bacterium | reverse complement strand
GCCCAATGCCGTCGCCGCACGCCGACCACCTTTGCCTTCTGGGCGCCCGAATGCGCGGCGGCGAGGCCAATGGGTCCCGCGATCAAGTCGCGGGACGACAGTCTTGGTATGGCGAGGGCGGGACACTCCTGCGAGAGATGTGTGAATATCGTAGGGCCTGTTGCCGGGACGACACGAGATTGCTCGGCGATGCACGAGGACCTCAAGCCCTCGGTGTCTCCGCCTTGACGCCGTCTTCCTCCAGCCTGAAGGGCGCCGGTGTCGCTGCGCCCGCCACCGGCTGCGAGACGTCCGAGATGCCCGAGCAGGTGCCGGTCCCGGGATCGCGGGCGACGCCTGAGGGGCAGCTGTAGAGCTTCGGGAACACCAGCTGCTGCGCCACCTCTACCGTGAAGTGCCGGCGCAGCTCCGCGAGTGCCGCCGCGCCCATGCGCGGGTCGGCGCGCAGCGATCCGCGCGCCGAAGCGTCGATGCGCGGCGTGTGGAAGGCCTCTTCCAACGACAGGCCGTAGTCGAGCAGCAGCGCCGTGAGCTGCGCCGTGCAGGGCACGATGTGGTTGGCGCCCGAGGCGCCGAGGGCGAAGAGCGCTTCGCCGTCGCGGGTGGCGATGGTCGGGCACATGTTGGAGGAATTGATGCGCTTGCCGCCTTCGATCGACACCGGATTGCCGGGCCGCGGGTCGAAGTAGCCGACGGCGTTGTTCATCAGGATCCCGCTCCGCGGCAGCACCACGCCGCTGCCGAAGCGGTTCAGCAGGGTGTAGGTGAGCGCCACCATGTTGCCTTCGCCGTCCACCGCGCCGATGTGCGAGGTGCAGCCGCCCTGCTGGTTTCCGACGTCCCGGTCGAGACCGACCTTCCTGCGGTGCGTGGCGAAGGCGGCGTCGAGTCCGCGGGCGTAGGCGATCCAAGTGTCCGTGCCGACGGCGGCGCCCGGCGTCAGGTGCCGCTCGACGTAGGCCAGCATGTCGAGCAGGCGCTGGCCGCCGGAGACCTCGCCGGCGGTGTGTACCTCGACGCCGCGGTGGCGGCCGCTGAGCGGCGCCGGCTCCTCGACCTCGTAAGCGGCGAGGTCGGCGGCGGAGATGCGCGAGCCGCCGGCCTGCAGGTCCGCCGCGATGCTCTCGGCCAGCGGTCCCGCGTAGAAGGCCCCGGGCCCCTCCGCTGCCAGGGTCGTGAGGGTCGCCGCCAGGGCCGGCAGCGGGCGAAAAGTCTCGGGCTTCGCCGGCACGCCGTCCGGCAGGTAGATGTCGGCGGCGGCGCCATCGTCGCGCAGCAGGTCCATGGCCAGCGCGATCTGCAGGGTGCCGTGCCAGTCGACCGGCAGGCCGCGCCGAGCCAGCTCGACGGCCGGCGCCAGCAGTCGCTCCCACGGCAGCCTGCCGAAGCGCTCCGAGGCGCGGCCGAGGCCGGCGACAGCCCCCGGCACGGTGATGGAGCCGTAGCCGCGCTCGTTGGCGCGGGACTTCACCCCAGGATAGAGCATCAGCGACGGCGGTTCGGCGGGATCGAGCGGGTAGTCGGCAATGGCGATGCCGCGCGGCAGCTGGCCCTGGAAGTTCAGCACCCGGGCGCGCTTCTCCCGGGCCAGCCAGACCACCATGAAGCCGCTGCCGCCGAGGCCGCACATCCAGGGCTCGACCACGTTCAGCGCCATGGCGCAGGCCACGGCGGCGTCGACGGCATTGCCGCCCTCGGCCAGCATGGCCGCGCCGGCGCGCGCCGCCAGCCAGTGCTGGGCGGCGACCGCGCCTGCCTCGGAGGACACCGCGGCCTTGCGGACCCGCCACTGCTCGACGTCTTCGTTCACCGCGCGATTCCCCTCCCCTGTGGCGCCGCGGCCACGTTAGCGGCGGAGCGGCAACCTTGCCAGCCGGGAAAACCCGCTGCCGGGCTTGACGGTTGCATCCCAGGGCCGACCATACTGTGCGAACACCGACGAAATCGCGACGACAACAGAGGAGCGGATATGAGCGGCAAGGCCTTCGCCTCCCAAGCCGACCTGGAGGAAAAACAGGTCACCTTCGACGAACTGGGCGACGGCCTCTACGCCTACACGGCGGAGGGTGACCCCAATTCCGGCGTCATCGTCGGCGACGACGGCGTCATGGTGGTCGACACCCAGGCGACCCCGGCGATGGCCGGGCAGGTCATCGAGCGCATCCGCCAGGTGACCGACAAGCCGATAAAGTATGTGGTGCTCAGCCACTACCACGCCGTGCGGGTGCTGGGCGCCTCGGCCTACGGCGCCGAGCATATCGTCGCCAGCCGCGACACCTACGACCTTATCGTCGAGCGCGGCCAGCAGGACTACGAGTCAGAAGTCGGCCGCTTCCCGCGCCTGTTCCAGTCGGTCGAGACCGTGCCCGGCCTGACCTGGCCGACCCTGGTGTTCGAGAAGTCGCTGACGCTTTACATGGGCAAGCGCGAGGTGCGGATCCTGCAGCTCGGCCGCGGCCACACCAAGGGCGACACCGTGGTCTGGCTGCCGAAGGAGAAGGTGCTCTTCGCCGGCGACCTGGTGGAGTATGGCGCCACGCCCTACACCGGCGACGCCTACCTGCAGGACTGGCCGCAGACCCTGGCCAACCTGCGCGCCCTCGGCCCCGAGAAGCTGGTGCCCGGGCGCGGCGCGGCCCTGAAGACGCCGCGGGAAGTCGAGGACGGCATCTCCGGCACCCAGGCCTTCGTGACCCAGATGTACCGCTCGGTAGCCGAGGGCGTCGCCGCGAAGAAGCCGCTGAAGGAGATCTACCGCGACACCTTCGCGAAGCTGGAGCCCGATTTCGGCAAGTGGGTGATCTTCGAGCACTGCATGCCTTTCGACGTGACCCGCGCCTACGACGAGGCCTCCGGCGTCACGGACCCGCGCATCTGGACGGCCGAGCGCGACCGCGAGATGTGGCTGGCGCTCGAGCGGGACTGAAGCGCGCGCCCGCCGATGCCCAAGACCTACACCAACCCGCGCTACCCCTACCGGCGCTCGCCCGACCAGGACGGGGCCACCGCGCACCATCCCGTCGTCATCGTCGGCGCCGGGCTGGTCGGACTCACGGCCGCCGTCGACCTCGCCACGCGCGGCGTTGCCTCGGTGGTGCTGGACGACGACGACACCGTCAGCTTCGGCTCACGGGCCATCTGCTTTTCCAAGCGCACGCTGGAGATCTACGACCGCCTCGGCATCGGCGCGCGGGTGCGGGACAAGGGCGTCACCTGGAACCGCGGCAAGGTGTTCTTCCGCGAGCGCATGATCTACGACTTCGACCTGCTGCCGGAAGGCGGCCACTGCTGGCCGGCCTTCATCAACCTGCAGCAATACTATGCCGAGGAATGGCTGGTCGAACGGGCGCGGGAGCTGGGCCGCACGGATCTGCGCTGGCGCAACCGGGTGACCGAAGTCGCCCAGGACGGCGACCTGGTGACCCTGACCGTGGACACACCCGACGGACCCTATACCCTTACCTGCGACTACCTGCTGGCCGCCGACGGCGCGCGCAGCCAGGTGCGGCGCTGCTTCGGCCTCGCCTTCGACGGCGAGGTGTTCCGGGACCGCTTCCTCATCGCCGACGTGGTGATGCAGGCCGACTTCCCCAGCGAGCGCTGGTTCTGGTTCGATCCGCCCTTCCATGCGGGGCGCTCGGCGCTGCTGCACCGCCAGCCCGACAACGTCTGGCGCATCGACCTGCAGCTCGGCCCCGAGGCCGACCCGGAAGAGGAGAAACTGCCGCAGCGCGTCATCCCGCGCCTGCGCGCCATGCTCGGCCCGGAGGCCGACTTCGAGCTCGACTGGGTCTCGGTCTACACCTTCCAGTGCCGCCGGCTGGAGCGCTTCCGCCACGGCCGGGTGTTCTTCCTCGGCGATGCCGCCCACCAGGTCTCGCCCTTCGGCGCGCGCGGCGGCAACGGCGGCGTGCAGGACGCCGACAATCTTTGCTGGAAGCTGGCGGCGGTGCTGGACGGCCGCGCCGGCGAGGCGCTGCTCGACAGCTACCAGCGCGAGCGCATCCCCGCCGCCGACGAGAACATCCGCCACTCGACGCGCAGCACCGACTTCATCGCACCGAAGAGCGCCGTCGCCCAGGCCTTCCGCGATGCCACCCTCGAGCTGGCCGCCGAGCTGCCCTTCGCGCGCAGCCTGGTGAACAGCGGCCGCTTGTCGCGCGCCTACTGTCCGCCGCCGGCCGGCGATGCGGCACCCTCTCTCGGCCCGGGCAGCCCCTGCCCCGACGCGCCGCTGCAACGCGGCAACGAGTCGGCCTGGCTGCTGCATCGGCTGGGCAGCGGCTTCAGCGGCCTGTACTTCGCCGGCGGCCCGCTGTCGGACGAGGAGAACGCCAAGCTGCGGCGCCTCGCCGGCGATCTGTCGGACCTGCAGCCCCTGGTGATCGCCCGGCGGGACTGCCGCGACACGGAGCACTGGCAGGACCGCGACGGGCTCTTCGAGGCACGCTACGGCGCCCTGCCCGGCAGCTTCACCCTGGTCCGCCCCGACCAGCACGTCGCCGGGCAGTGGCCGCGCCTCGACCCTGCCGCCGTCGCCCGCGGCCATGCCGCGAGCCTCAGAGGAGCCATGTCATGAGCGATCGCCTGGTGACGGCACCCAACCTCGCCGCCCCCGACGACTTCTACGCCGCCCTGGCGGAGCTGCACCGCGGCCTCGACCCGGAAGAGAGCGCCAAGGCGAACGCCAAGCTGATCCTACTGTTGGCCAACCACATCGGCGACCCCACCATCCTCGACGAAGCCATCGCCCTGGCGCGACCGAAAGCCGGCACCTAAAACCTCGTCTTCAACCCGACGGTCACGAGATTGCGGCTGAAGTCGCTGCCGTCGCGGTCGGACCAGCGCTGTTCGTAGCGATAGTCCGCCACCAGCGACAGGTTGCGGTTCAGCAGGTACTCCAGGCCCACCTCCGCCACCGCGCGGTCGTCTTCGCGGTCGATCTCGCGGAAGTCGTCGTTGAGGTAGCGCAGGCCCAGGCCGACCAGCAGGTTGCGCTGCAGTTCGTGCTGCACTTCGATGCCGACGCCGGTTTGCGTCTTCGACGAGGAGCCGGGCTGGCTGGTGGCGATGTCGCGGCGCTCGGCGCGGCCCTTCACCGTGGTCAGCGGCGTCACGTACCACACCGCCTCGCCGCCGAAGATGAGATCGAGGCTGTCGTCGAAGCGCGGGTCGTCGTAGTCGTTGGCGACGAAGCCGATGTCGAAGTTCACATGCAGCAGGGAGGTTACTTCGGTCTCGAGCCCGACGGTGGCGCCGGCCGCCCAGGCATCGCGGTCGGCACCCGTCGAATCGAGCTCGTCGAAGTCGCGCCGCCGCGCGAAGGGCTCCACCACCACATCGGTTTTCGCGGAGACCTCGTAGCCGACCGGCAGCCCGAGGCGGTACTCCACGCGGTCGCGGTCGTCGTCGCCGGAGGAGATGTAGTCGTCGCGCCGGACCTCGCCCCGCAGGCCGTAGAACAGGCGGTTGACCCGATCGATGTACTCGCCGCCGCCGAGGAAGCGGTTGAAGGTCGTCGGCTCGTCGTCGCCGGAGTCCTCCGGATCGTCACGGCCAACCACGCGCCGGCTGTGCTCGGCGGTGAGGCGCGCCGTGCTGCGCCCGCCCAGCTCGAGATCGAGGGTCGGGCGCAGCAGGTATTCGGTGCGGTCCTGGTCGTCGTTGGAGAGGAACTTCTGATGGCGCAGCCGTGCTTCGACCTTCATGTCATGGCGCGACCACTCGCTCTCGGCGACCAGGGCACCGCTCAGCGAGGTGATGAAGTCGCTCTCAGCCCCGTCCTCGACGGCGAAGATGTTGTCGTCGTAGGTCTCGCTCACTGTCGCGGTGGGATAGAGGCGGAAGCCGCCGAGGTCGATCCCCTTGGCGTCGTAGCCGCTGCGCGGACGCTCGAAGACCGCCGTCGGCTCGCTGCCTTCCTGCGCCCGCGCCAGCGAAGTCAGGACGAGGACGAGGCACACCGCCGCCGCGCCCGCCGGGAGCAGGCGCGCGGCACCGGATGTCGCCGGGGCGCGGATCGCCGCCGCCCTAGAAGAAACGTTCGTGGACGTTGATCACGTCGCCCGGCTCGACGAAGTCGAGCGGGTCGGCACGGAACTCCGCCATCTGTCCGTCCACCAGGCGGGTGATCGATACCTCGTCCCGCTCGGCGCGGAAGGTGAAGCCGCCGCTCATGGAGACCGCGGTCAGCACGGTCATGCGGGGCACGTAGGGATACTGCCCCGGCGCCCGCGTCTCGCCGAGGATGAAGAACGGACGGTAAGCCACGATCTCGGCGGTGACGTTGGGGTCGACCAGGATGCCGTCGCTCAGCCGCTGGGCGATGTCCTGCTCCAGCGTGGCCAGGGTCTGGCCCTCGGCCTCGACCGAGCCGATCAGCGGCATGGTGATGACGCCGGAGTCACTGACCAGGTATTCCTGGCTCAGTTCCTCCTGCCCGAAGACCTGCAGGCGCAGGCGGTCGCCGGCACCGAGGCTGTAGGCCCCGGTCTCGCTCTCCGGCAGTGGCGGCAGCGACGACAGCCCGCCGGCGCAGCCGGCCAGCAGCAGCGCAAACATAAGCGGTACGAAACCGGCGGCGGCGCGCAAGCGCGGCGCATATCCCCCCGTAGTCATGTGGCACTCCTCAAAGAATTACATCGGTTGCCCGTCGGCTTTGCGCCGCGATTCACTCGCCTGCCTCGGCCTCGCGCAGCAGGTCCACCGGCCGCCGCGCGCGCAGCGTCGGCGCCTCGGACGACGGAACGGTGCCCACGGAGACCTGAGCTACCGGGATCACCGTGACCGGCCAGACCTCGGCGGTGGCGATCAGCGCGGCGGAAAGCCCGCCGTCGGGATCGTCCTCCAGGGCGTCGAGCACCGCCGGCTGCAGCAGGTAGCGCCCGGCGGCGGCACCGGCGATGGCGGCGAAGCGGCCGTCGCGTTCCAGCAGGTCCTCGCCCTCGACGGCCACCAGGTTGCCGCCACGGTGCCGGTAGGCCTCCAGCAGCCGCGCAGTGGTGTCCGTGCCACCACGTCCGGACATCTCCGCTGGCAGCAGCAGGACGAAGGGCTCCTCGCCCAGCAGGTGGCGGACACCGCAGAGGGTCTGGCCCAGAGTGTCGGCGGCGAACTGCCGGGCGATGACGACGCGCTCGGCCTTGGCGCTGCCGAAGCCGCCGAACTGGTGTTCGACGGGCGTCAGGCTGTCCGGCGTCACGAAGATCGTCTCCTTGAGGCCTGCGGCCAGCGCCTCTTGCACCGCCGCCTGCGCGCCCGGACCTTCGGCAGGCGATTGCAGCGTGCCATTGCGCGGCGCGCTTTGCCGGCGCCCCGAGGACCCGTAGCCGAGCAATATCACAGCCTTCTGCGGCAGTCTTATCATCGCGTATACACCTTGCTCCGTGGATCGAATTCCGGCGGGGAAGCGCCGCCCGCGGGGACAACCCCCGGGGTCGAAAAAGGTTGCCGTCCGGCGCATCAATAGGCCTCGCGGTCGCCGGCCACGACCATGGCCGTGCGCAGCAGGATTTTGATATCGAAGGCCAGCGACCAGTTCTCGATGTAGTAAAGGTCGTATTCGACCCGGCGCTGGATCTTCTCCAAGGTATCGGTCTCGCCGCGCCAGCCGTTCACCTGGGCCCAGCCGGTGATCCCGGGCTTTACGCGGTGCCGCGCAGCGTAGGCGTCGACGGCTTCCTCGTAGAGCCGGCCGGCAGCTTTGGCGGCGGTGGCGTGCGGGCGCGGACCGACAAGCGACATCTCGCCGGCCACCACGTTGATGAGCTGGGGCAGCTCGTCGAGGCTGGTGCGCCGCAGGAAGCGCCCCACCCGCGTTACCCGGTCGTCGTCGCGCCGGGTCAGCACCTCCGCGTCGGCGTCGGCCCTGTGGTGATGCATGGTGCGGAACTTCCAGCAATCGAAGAGATTGTGGTTGAAGCCATAGCGCTTCTGCCGGAAAAACACCGGCCCTGGCGAGTCGAGCTTGATCGCCACGGCGATGGCCGCGAGCAGCGGCGCCAGCGCGACCAGAAGGCCGGCCGCCAGCAGCCGGTCCTCGACGCTCTTGACGACGAAGGACCAGCCGGAGATCGGCCGTTCGAAGAGCTGCATCATCGGCAGCCGCCCCACCGTCGTGAAACGCCGGTCGGGAAAGCTGAAGGCCACGACATCGGGCGCAAGGCGAATCGGCACCGGGGTCTTCTCGAGCTTGCCGACGACCTCGCGCAGGCGCCGATCCGCGGTCCACGGCAAGGCGACGATCACCTGGTCGACGCGGTCGCGGCGGATCAGCTCGATCAACTGGTCGACGCTCCCCAGAAGGGGAAGGTTCTCCGCCATCCGCGGTACCCTCGTCGCCCGGTCATCGGCAAAGCCGACCACGCGGATGTCGGCGCTGCCGTGGCGCTGCAGGTAGCCGGCCAGCCGCCGCCCCTGCTCGCCGGCACCGACGATCACCGTACGGTTGGCAAAGCGTCCGGCGATCGAGAGTCCGCGCACCGCCTGGCGCAGCGCCAGCCGCCCGGCGGCCAGTGCGATGCCGCCACCGGCGAACCAGGTGAGCGCCCAGGCGCGCGAATAGGTATCGGACACCTTGATCAGGAAAGCGACGGCGAGAAGAATGCAGAAGGTCACCGTCCAGGCGGCGAAGAGATTGCCGTAGGGGATGCGCCCGGAGAACAGGTAGTCGTCGCGGTAGACGTCGAAGCGATGCAGCATCAGGGTCGCGACCACCACCGCGAGGAGGATCGCGCCGAGATACTGATGGTAGGGCAGCGAGGGATTTTCCGCCTGGCGGGCGAAGTAGGCCAGCAGGCCGACCAGCCCCAGCGTCATCAGGTCGCTTATACGAAAGGCGAGTTCGACCGCGATGCGCGGAATCGGCCGCCCATCCGTCGTCGCCTTCCCGAATCCGAGAGCCGCCAGCGCAGCTTCCATCGCAAGATCCCTCTGTCCAGTACTTATACCCGGCCCAGGCGCCGGGCTTCAGGTCAGTGGCACCGCGATCCATAGGTCACTGCCGCGTGGCACAGCATCGTTCTCGGTTGCGATCCTTGCGCCGGCGGCGGCCTCGACCGATCAGGCCGAGACATCCCCTCGTCAACTGCGTTGCGAAACATCTATCAGCGCCCGGGCGGCTGCAGTGTGATTTCGCATGGATTTAGTTGTGGCTTTTTGCAGACAAGCCGCAATCACATCGGCGGTCGTATGGAATTGAGTGAGCACGATGCATATTCTGCCGCGGGACATCCTCTTGCCATTCCTCCAGTCGACGAGTGACGGCCGTGCCACGAAATGACGACCTTGCGTCGAACCTGCTGCCGGCCGGCGAGTGGCTGTTCCTGATTTTCGTTCTGACCGTCGCTTCCTACGCGCTGGCACTGCAGCCCGCCGCCCAGTCGCTCGCCTGGTATCTCATCTACCTGCTGGCGCTCGGCCTGTTCGTGCTGCGCTATGGTGCCTTTCTCACCGGACTGTGGATCGCCTTGCCGCTGCTGCTCTGGCCGCTGCTGGCGGGCCTGTCGTTCGTCTGGTCCGATGCGCCGGGCCAGACCCTGAGGTCCACCATCCAGCTCGCCATGACGGTGCTGATCAGCATCTATCTCGGCGCCCGCTTCAGCCTTTTCGATCTCGCGCGGGCCTTGTTCCTCGTGCTCGCCGTCACGGCGCTGGCCTCGCTGGCGGTGATTGCGGCTCAGCTCGCCTTCGCCTACGACCCTAACGGCGTTGCCCGCGGCATCTTCCCGCACAAGAACGTGCTCGGCGGGCGCATGGTACTTCTGCTGCTCTGCTGCCTGCTGCTTTTCGGGCTGGGCTGGCACCGTTTCGCCATGATCGTCATGGCTGGAGTCGCTATCGTTCTCGTCGCCCTCAGCCAGTCGGGCACCGCCATCGTAATGGCCTTCGGGCTCTGCGCCCTCGCGCCCGCACTGCTCAGTCGCCATGCCGCGGCGCCATTGCGCCTAATGGCCTACACAGGCGGCCTGATGCTGGCGGCGATGGCGGCCTGGGTGGTGCTGGCCCTCGATCTCGACCCCATGGGCATCGCGCTGGACGCACTCGGCAAGGAACGCACCTTGACCGGCCGCTCGGTGCTCTGGGATTTCGCCAGCGTCCAGGTGGAGGCGCGACCCTGGTTGGGCAGCGGCTTCGATGCTTTCTGGAACGGCGGCGACGGCTCCCAGGGCCGCTATGTCCAGTACGTGCTGCGTCAGGAGGTGAAGAACTTCCACAACAGCTACCTGGACATCACGGTGCAGCTCGGCTTCGTCGGCCTCGCCCTGGCGGTTGCCTGCCTGCTGGCGTTCGCCGCGCGGGCCTTTGCGCTGCTGCGTCGGGCGCGCGGCAGCCTGGCCACCCTGCCGGCCTTCTTCGTGGTCTTCGTCGTCGCCTACTCGGTCAGCGAGTATGCGATCTTCCGCCAGCACGCCCTGATCCAGATCCTGCTGGGCTCCCTCTACGTCTCGGCCGCCTTCGCCCTGCCGTCGCCCCTGCCGGGCCCCAGCCGCCGCCAGGCCTCGCCGGCCAGCCGCGCCGAAACGTAGGTGAACACATGCCAGCCCCGCAGACCCGCGGCGACCGCACCGATCCATGCGCCGCGCTTCACCTCGTCGATCACCACGCGCCACTGCAGGCGCTGATCGATGCTCCGCTTGTGGCGCCGCAGCGCGGCCCTGAAGCCGGCGCTGGCGCCGGCGGCATGAAGGTGCAGCAGGCGGCGGTCGACGCCCTGCAGGCGCCGCAGATCCTCCGTCGTGTGCCGCGCCGTCAGCGAGTCGGACCGCAGGCGATAACGGTAGAGCGGCCGTTGTAGCAGGCAGAACCGCGCGCCGGCCGAATAGCAGGCGAGGTAGAAGGCGAAGTCCTCGGCAAAGCGCAGTTCCTCGTCGTAGCGAAGCGCATGGCGCGTGAGAAAGTCCCGCGACACGATCGGCTTGAGAAAGCCGTAGCTCCTGCGCGGATGCGCCGGGTCCGGGAGGTTGCCGAGCAGAAACCGCTCGGCGGTCAAGGGCGCACACTCGGTGGTCTCGCTGGGCGGCAGCATCGGCTCGCAGCGCCCCTCCTCGTCTTCCAGCAGCAGGTTGTCGGCCAGCAGGTCGGCGCCGCAGTCCTTCGCCGCGGTCACCAATTCCGACAGCCGTCCGGGCTCGAAGGCGTCGTCGGAATCCAGCAGGGCGATCCAGTCGCCGCGCGCCGCGGCGATGCCGCGGTTGCGCGCAACGGCGGGCCCGCCGTTGCGGGTGGCGGCAATCACCGCGATGCGCGGGTCGGACGCCGCCAGGCGCCGGGCGAGTTCCAGGGTGCCGTCGCGCGAGGCATCGTCGACGATGAGGATCTCGATGTCGGCGAGGCTCTGGCGCTGCGCCGAGGCAACCGTCCCGGCGAGGGTGGCTTCGGCGTTATAGGCGGGAATGACGACCGATACGAGCGGCATGAGGTCTCTCGTCCAGTGCCTGGGGCTATGCTTTGGGCAGCGCGTCGCGCCGTCGCGGCTGCGGCGAAGATGGATGGCCGCTATCCTAACGGCCGTCGCCGGCACCGCCTCTGGAACAACTTTGTGGCATGGTTGCCTTCGCCGGGGAGGTCATACTAATGATTCCTCCACATCAGCCGCGCACGGCGATCCGGCCCCGGCCGGGACCGCACAGAAGGCGCTGAAATTCAGGAAATGCCGAGCCTGGTCGGGATGGCATGACGCCGTCGACGTCCCGCCGCGGGCGCAGATGTCGACGCCCTGCCGCGGACGCAGATGAGGAATTGAGCTTGGCGAGTATCAGACGGGCCTTGGTCCTCTCCTTCGCGCAACGCTACTCGGCCCTGGCAATCCAGTTCGCCGCCATGGTGGTGCTGGCCCGCCTGCTGACGCCCGCCGAGTTCGGCACCTATGCCGTCGCCAGCGCGGTCGTCACCCTGGCCGCCGTGCTGCAGGATTTCGGGGTCGGCAATTACCTCGTGAAGGAACCCTCGCTCGACCGCGACAAGCTCGCCACCGCCTACGGCGCCGCCTTCGTGATCGCCTGGCCGCTCGGCCTCGCCGTCTATGCCGCGAGCGGCGTCATCGCCGACTGGTTCGGTAATCCCGGGCTCGGGCCGGTCATCGTCGTCCTCAGCCTCACCTTCATTGCCCTCCCGTTCTCGACTCCGGTCCTGGCGATGATGCGCCGGGACATGCAGTTCGAACGGCTCTGCGTACTGGGCGTCGCCAGCGCGCTGGCAACCGCAGCGGTTTCCTTCGGCCTCGCCGTCGCCGGCCACGGCGCCATCAGCCTCGCCTGGGGCATGCTGGCGGGCAGCCTGACGACGACGCTGGGCGCGCACCTGCTGCGCCCCGGTCTGCTGCTGCTGAGGCCGGGCCTGCGGCACTGGCCGGCGGTGATGCGCTTCGGCGGCCAGTCGGCCGCCATCGCCGCCCTCGGCGAGCTCGGCAACCAGGCACCCAGCATCGTCGCCGGACGCATGCTGGGCCTGGAGGCCGCCGGCCTGCTGCACCGCGCGACCTCGACGATCCAGATCTATCGCAAGGGCGTATTGGACGGGATCATGCCGGTCCTGCTGCCCGCCTTTGCCGCCCGCCTGCGCGGCGGCATGGAGGTCAAGGAGACCTTCCTGCGCGGCCTCGCCTATCTCACCGCCGTCGGCTGGCCGTTCTCCGTGGTCCTGGCGCTGCTCGCCTATCCGGTGGTGCGCGTCCTCTTCGGGCCGCAGTGGGACGCCGCCGTGCCGCTGGTGCAGATCCTCTGCCTGCTCGGGATCGTGACACCCTTCATTCACCTCAACCGGCCGCTCTTCATCGCCATCGGCCGCATCGACCTCAGCCTGCGGATCCAGCTCATCGTGCAGCCGCTGAAGGTGGTGCTGGTGGTGCTGGCCGCCTTCCTGGGCCTCACCTGGATCGCCGCCGCGCTCTGCCTGCCGCCGCTGCTGAACGCCCTGCTGGCGCATCGCTACCTGACGCGGCTGGTCGGCTACGATCTCGGCGATATGACAGCCGCCGTCGGCCGCAGCGCGGCGGTCACGGCGAGCAGCGCCCTGGTGCCGCTGCTGGTGGTGCTGACCCTGGGCCTGCGGCCGGAGAACAGCCTGCTGGCACTGGCCGTCGGCGGCGCCGGCGCCGGGCTGGGGTGGCTGGCCGGCGTCGTCGCTTTCGGGCATCCCGCGCGCGCCGAGATCAGCCTCGCTGCCGCCCGCCTGTTCCTACGTTCCGCTTGACGTTCAGCCGGAGGAAAGCATGTCCGACAGTCCGGTCCGCGACCGCAGGGTGATCCCCAACCTCTTTCTCGTCGGCGCCGCCAAGTGCGGCACCACCGCCATGGCCAGCTACCTCGGCCAGCATCCGGAAATCCACTTCTCCGACCCCAAGGAGCCGATCTTCTTCGGCGGCGACCTGCAGCACGACTGGCGCCTGCCGGACCTCGACAGCTACCTCGACCTCTTTGCCGGCGCCGCCGACGCGCGCTACGTCGGCGAGGGTACGGTCTGGTACCTCTACTCGCGCCGGGCGGCGGAGGAGATCCGGTCGTTCAGTCCGGACGCGAAGATCATCATCATGCTGCGCAATCCGGTCGACGTGATCTACTCGCTGCACGGCCAGTTCCTGTTCAGCGGCAACGAGGACCGCGCCAGCTTCGAAAAGGCACTGGAGGCCGAAGACCGGCGGCGCCGCGGCGAGGCGATTCCGCGCGCCGCCCACTTTCCCGCCGGCCTGCTCTACTTGGAGGTCGTGCGCTACCACGAGCAGATCGCCCGCTTCCAACAGGCCTTCGGCCGCGAGAACGTCCACATCGTCGTCTACGACGATTTCGCCAGGGCGCCGCAGGCCTGCTACCGCCGGGTGCTGGAGTTCCTCGGCGTCGCCACCGCCCACGATCCCGACTACGCGGTGGTGAACAGCGCGCGGGTGATCCGCAGCGTCGCCCTGCATCGCTGGCTCATCAAGCCGCCGGTCGACGTCTGGAACCCCGGCGCCTACCTGCCGCGGGGCCGCCTCGGGCATGGGCTGCAGTGGCGCGCCCAGACGCTGCGCGGCCGGCTCTACGACATGAATCTGAAACAGCGCCGCCGCCCAGCCATGCGCGCGGAGACCCGGCGGCGGCTGCAACGCCGCCTCGCCCCAGGCGTGGAGGCGCTCAGCGCCCTGCTGGGGCGCGACCTGACCCACTGGGTCGCGCCGAGCGGGGGCTAAACGCGCGGCGCTACTCCCCGGCGGCCACGCGGCGCGGCTTCACGGCTCGCGCCAAGCCGTCGCTCCAGCGCTGCGGCAGGATGATCTGGGATATCAGCCGCAGCATGTAAGCCGTTGAAATATATCCATCGGATCGGCACCGCCAGAGCGCCCGGGCGACGGTGCCCGGGCTGTGCCAGACCTGCGCCGGCATCCTGCTGGCGAGCTGCGCGGCGAACTTCTGCCGCGTCGCCCAGGGCATCAACTCTCCGCTCGCCGCCAGCCAGTCGAGCGACAGCAGGAACTTCGGGCGATGGCTCATGCGGTCGGCGCGGGCTTCGGCGTGCCAGCGGCTGAGCGGCACGGCGAGAAAACGGAAGCCCGCACCATCGCGCTGCAGCCGCAGGCAGAAGTCGACATCCTGATGGATGCGCAGGCCGTCGGTGAAGCGCACCCGCGCGGCCAGCGCCCGACTCATCAGCAGGGTCGAGGTGTGGATCAGGTTGCCGCGCCAGGGAAAGAGGTAGTCGCCGACACCCTCGCCCGGCGCCAGCGCCCGCTGCGGCAGCACGAGTTCTTCATCTCCGCGGTCGAGCACCACCTGGCTGTAGTAGACCGCCTCGCGCGGGCGGCCGTCGGCGATGTAGGCGGCCACCTGCCGGGCCAGCTTGTCGGTGGTCCAGACATCGTCGGAATCGAGGAAGGCCACCAGCTCGCCCCGCGCCGCGTCGATACCGGCGTTGCGTGCCGTGGCGCCGCCGCCGTTCACCTCGAGCTGCACCCAGCGCAGCAGCTCCCGCTTCTCCGGCGGCAGGTTCAGCTTCACCGGACGGGTCGAGGCGTCGTCGACCACCACGACCTCCAGCGGTGTGTAGTCCTGCGCCAGCACGCTGTCGACGGCGCGCTGCAACTCCGCCTCCCGGTTGAAGTTGGGGATGACGACGCTGACCAGCGGGCGGGCGTTCTCCCCCGCGTTCACGTCTTTATCCCCGGGCCGAGGGCCTTCAACTGGCGAAACAGCCGGCGCGTCGGATAGTAGGCATCCGGCAGGCGGTCGCGGAACGCCGCCTGCGGGGCCGCCGCGAGACGTTTCAACAGGCTGCCGAGGGAGCGGTCCCGGGGTGCGAAACCGCTGTAAGGAGTCTTTGCAAGATACTGATAATAGGTGTCTTTATAGGGATGCGTATTGCTGAAATGCCAGGGCTTCGAGGGCGAGGTGTAGTGCACGATCCCCGGGTCCGCCAACAGGCGGCGGAACTGGGGATAACTGAGCCCCAGGCCGTCCGGCTCGCTCCACAGCATCGAAGTCTGGAAGTTCCAGGTCGGCGCCAGTTCGCGGAACGCGCCACAGAACACCGCGTTGAGAGCGTCCTGGTCGTGCGCCCAGAGATGCTGATGGTGGGCCTCGATGAAGCTGACGAGCCGCGCGGTGCCGTCGAGCTCGCGCCAGCGCCTCAGGTTCATCAGCAGCACGCCGGCGTTGAAGTAGTCAGCGCCGGCCGGCATGCCGAGATCGCCGTGGCGCACGAAGAAGAGATTCGGCACCGCCCCCAGCACCTTGTCGCCGAGATCGGCGTTCCACAGCGGGGCGATGTCGTGGCGCACCACCATGTCGCAGTCGAGGTAGAGCACCTTCTCCTCGCTCTCCGGCAGGATCTCGGGGATGAAGATGCGGAGGTAGGAGGCGTGGGAGATATGGCCGTCGGTGCGGAAGTGGCTGAAGCGGGCAATGTCGAAGGGCTGGAACCGCAGCGTCGCGTTGCCGTGGCGGGCCACCAGGCCGGCCACCTTGTCGCGATCCTCAGCGGCCATGTTCAGGGCGATCACCAGAATGTCGAAACGGTTGGCGCGATTGTTCTCCAGCAGCGAGGCGAGCGTCACCGCCAGGTGCTGCCTGTAGCCGCCGTCGACCCCGAAGACCAGCCTGATGGGTTCGGCCGCCATGGTGTGGTTCCTGCGCGCCGTCATTCCGCCGCCTCGATCCGGCCCGGGGCCGCGCCGAAAGCATTCGTCGCCAGGATTTCCAGCAGCGCTGCGATCTGCCGCCGCGGGTCGATCTCCGGGCGCGCGGCATGGGCCAGGGCCGCCTGCGAGGCCGCCTGGTAGACCTCGTCGTCGTTCCAGTATTCCCGCAGCGCCGCCGCCCAACTTACCGCCGGGGCGTCGTGCGGCAGCACGCGCCCGCCCGGCCCCACGGCCTCCGGCAAGCCGCCGCGGTCGCTGGCCAGCACGGGGATGCCGCTGAACTGCGCCTCGGTGGCGACGCGCCCCCAGGCTTCCTCCCACTGGCTCGGCACCAGCAGGCTGTGGGTGGCCGCGTAGACCCGGCGCATGTCGTGGGTACGTGCCTGCAGGCGCACGTTGGAATGCCCGGCGACCCGTGCCTCCAGCGCCGCCTTCTCCGCCCGGCTCATCGGCCAGCCCTCGACGAAGCAGAAAGGAATTTCCGGGCAGAGCGCGGCGATCTCGAAGGCGAGGTCGACTCCCTTCACCGGGTGCGGATTGACAAAGGTGACCTGCCGCGGCCGTCGCTCCGTGCGGTAGCGTTCGGCGCGGAACAGCGGCCGGATGACCCGCGGCTCGATGCCGTAGGCGGCGCGGAACCTCTCCGCCACGAAGCGCGAGTTGGCGAGGTAGCCGACACCGGACAACGCGGCCGGGTCGCCGCCCAGCTCGTGGAACTCGACGTCGCGCAGGTAGACCACGGTCGGCAAGCCGACAGTCCGCAGCGCTGCCGCCATGCCGAGCGGCGCGCCGGACTGCACCAGGGCGACGTCCGGCCGCTCACGGTCCAGGGCCGCCGCGACATTGCGCTCGGGATACCAGGCACGCTGGACCCGGTAGCCGGGGAGGCGGTCGGCCACCAGCGGCCGGCGCGTCAGCTTCATCGCCACGCGATTGCGCAGCGCCAGCCAGCCGTTGCCCTGCAGGTGCGCCAGCACCGCGCAGTCGTGGCCGCGCTCGCGCAGCGCCAGGATCAGCTCGTGGCTGCTGGTCTCCGAACCGCCGACCCGCTGCGGCAGGTAGCCGTGCCCGGTGGCGAAGAGAATTTTCAACGGCCGCTCAGACAAGGCGGCGTCCTCCCGGCAGGCGCTTGCGCAGGCTCTCCAGCCCGTAATAGGCGAGGAAAGGCGTCAGGTCGGGATGGCGCGCGAAGATGGCGCCGGCGGCCAGCATCCGGCGCGCCTTCAGCGCCTCGACGAAGCGTTGGAAGTCGACATTGAGATCGACCGACCACTGGCGCCGCCTCAGCGCCCGCGACAACGCCCGGTCGCCCCGCGCCTCCGGCCGCGCCAGAACAGCGTGGTTGGCGGCGGCGAGGCGGCGCAGGTCGTCGAGGCCCAGGCCGCGCGACAGCGAGGCCGGCCGCTGGCGGTAGAGATAGCCCGGTTCGGGGTCGACGACACAGCGCGCGCCGGCGAGCAGGCAGTCGAGCAGGAAATGAAAGTCCTCGGCGATGCGCAGCCCCTCGTCCTGGCGCAGGCCGTAACGCTCGACGAAGTCACGGCGGAACAGCGGCTTCAGATAGCCGGGCTTGAAGCCACCGGTGAGGAAGAGGTTGCGCCGCACGAAAGCCGCCGCGGTGACCGGACCGGCGAATAGTGGGTCGTCCGGGCGCAGCGCGACGCCCAGCACCTCGCCGTCGTCGGCGACGAGGCCGAGGTTGTCAGCGACCACCTCGGCGCGCTCCGCCTCGCCCAGGGCCACCAGCCGCGCCAGCCGCCCCGGCGCCATGCGGTCGTCGGCGTCGAGCAGCGCCAGCCAGTCGCCGCGCGCGGCCGCCAGGGCGCGGTTGCGTGCCGCGGCGGCGCCGCTGTTGCGCGCTGCCGGAAGCACCCGCACCCGACCGTCACGGCGGGCGATCGCGGCGGCCTTCTCTGCGGTGCCGTCGCGCGAGCCGTCGTCGGCGACGATCACCTCGAGATCGCCGAGGCTCTGCCCGAGCACCGAAGCGATCGCCGCCGGCAGGGTGGCGGCGGCGTTGTAGGCCGGCAGGATCACCGAGACCCTCGGCGCCTCGCCGCGGCCGGCCTCAGTAGTACTTGCGGAAGCTGCGATCGGCATAGCCCACCAGGTAGGGATTGGTCTTGGCGTCGCGGGTCAGCTTGGCCTGGGTCATCACCACGCCGGAGATGTGCGCGCGGCCACGGCGCAGACGCTGCAGCGTCGCCGTCACGAAGTCGCGCGGCGTGCGCATCCAGCGCACCACGACGATGGTCTGGTCCGCCAGCTCCGCCAGGGTGGCGGCATCGGAAACCGCCAGCACCGGCGGCGCGTCGAGGCAGACGAGGTCGTACTGCTGCGCCGCCGCCTCGAGGAACTTGGCCAGCTTCGGCGAGCGCAGCACCGCCAGCGGATCGGTCACCGCCGTCCCGGGCGACATCACCGAGAGCGTGCTGTCCTCACGCATCTGCACCGCCTGCTCCAGCGGGCAGTCGGCGAGGATGTAGTCCGACAGGCCGAGCCGCGGCGCCGCCTCGGAGGCGCGCAGGTCGCAGTCGATCAGGAGCACGTTGAGGCCGCCGCCGGCCAGGGCGGCGGTCAGGCTGCGCGAGAACACCGACTTGCCTTCATTGGGCGCCGAGGAGGTCACCAGCAGCACGTTGCCGAGGCCGAGCTTGCGGCGGTCGACGCGCAGGGCTGTGTAGACGCCCTTGTGGGCCTCGGCGAAGGCCGAGTTCGGCTCCTCCTCGATGAAGCGGAACAGGCTGTCGCCGAGCACCTGCCGCGGCGCCACCCTGGGGATGGCCGCCAGCACCGGCAGGCCCAGGGCCCGCTCGAGTTCCTCGGGGCCGCGGAAGCCGCGCACCGAAAGTTCCAGCAGCAGGACGATGAGGGCGCCGATGCCGCTGCCGAGCACCAGGGCGACGGCGTAGTTGAGCTTGGTCTTGGGAAACGATGGGCCGGTCGGGATGCTGGCCAGCGAGAGGATCCGCGACTGCGCGTCGTCGTAGTCTAGCTGCGCAGTCTCCTTGTAGCGGCCGAGGAAACTCTCGAAGACCTCGCGCGACGCCTCGGCCTCGCGCTGCCGCGCCCGCAGTTCGATCTGCGCCGCGTTCAGTGTATCGGCATCGACCTGCAGATCGGCGAGAGCGGTCCGGATGGACGCGAGGCGCTGCTGCGCGATCTCCCGCTCGTCCTGCAGCCCGGCACGCAGCTTCTCGCCTTCCTCCAGCATCTGCTGGCGGCGCTTGTCGAGTTCGGAGCGCAGCGACACCACCTGCGGGTGGCGCGGCCCGAGGGTACTGAGCAACTCCGACTCGCGCTGGCGCAGGCGCATCTCCTCCAGGCGCAGCTCGTCGATCACCGCCGACTGGACGCCGTCGAAGGCCGCCGTGCTGCCACGCGCGCTCATCGCCGCACGCAGCCGCGCCAGGCGCTGGTCGATGGTGTCGAGCTCAAGCTGCGCCTCGATCTGGCGACGGTTCAGGGCGTAGACCTGCTCGGCCAGCAGCTCGCCGTCCCGCTCGGAGATGATCGGCGTGGTCTCGCGGAATTCCTCGACGGCCCGCTCGGCGGCTTCGACCTCGGCGCGCAGTTGGTCGATGCGGCCGCCGAGGAAGCTGTTGGCACCGGAAAGTGCCTCGTTCTTCAAGCGCACCTGGTCGTCGATGTACTCCTGGGCGATGGCGTTGGCGATCTGCTGCGACATTACCGGGTCCGTGGTGGTGTAGGACACCGCGATGACCCGCGAGGAGCCCTGGATCGCCACGTCGAGATTGGACAGGAAGCGGCCGATCACGCGGGTCTCTCCCGAGCCGCGGCGGAGCTCGTCCGGCGGCAGGTCCCATACGCCGGGCGACTCCGCCAGCTCGACCCCACGGCGGCCGCGAGGCTCGTCGCGCAGCCAGGCGATCACCGGGGCGAAGAGCCCCTTCACCGCCGACTTGACGTCGTCGGCCAGGTTCTCCTCGGAAGGCTCCAGAGCCGGGTTGAATTCCGCCAGGGAGGCCAGACCGAGGGAATCGACGACGCGCCTCGCCACCGGCGCCGAGTGGATCACCTGCACCTCGCTCTGCATGGTCTCCAGGCTGACCGGCAGGTTGGACATCACAGCCTCGAAATCGAGCAGTTTGGCCTGGCGCGGCTCGACGATGATGGAAGCGGTTGCCGTATAGCGTGGGGTGATCACGCCGTTGACCACGATCGCAGCGCTGAGCGCCACCACCAGGCAGGCGACGATGATCGCCTTGCGCCGCCAGACAACCCCCAGCACCTGCAGGATCGAGAGGCTCATCAGGCCGGCAGGCACGGACCTGTCGTCGCTATGCAGTGGCGGGATTTTCATAGGATTCTTGCATCTCCACTGTAACGCGGCGCGAGCCTAACAAATGCGTTCCGGCACTTCGCCGTCCGGCATCGCCCTCGCCAAAAAAGACACAGAGAGCGGCCATGACGGTATCCAGCCCAATAGCCGCACGCCGACGACTGCACACCAACGACAGCTGGGCGCATTGGTTTCATGTTCCATGCACCTGGCGGTACTCCCGGTAGTTCCACCCCAGAGTGCTGGCGAGGATGCCGCAGCCACGGCAGAAGGTGTAAAGCGGCCGCACGATGCGGTGCTTGCGCCCGAAGCCGAGCACCAGCAGGCTGGCGACGAAGAGGCCGCCGCCGGCAGTTACCCGCAGCAGGCCGCGCAGCAGGTTCACCGGACGCCGCCAGAGCGCGCGCCGACGGCCGCGCAGATAGAGCGCAGCCTCCACGTTCCCGGTGCGGTACCATCGACGCAGCAGCCACCCGAGGTTCGCGCGGCTTTCCGGAACGGTCTCGTAGACCACGGCATCGGCGGCATAGACGATGCGGCCGCCGGCATTCAACAGGTCGCGGAACAGCATGGTGTCCTCGCCGCCGGTCAGCGCAAAGCGGTGGTCGAAGCCAAGGCCCAGCGCGCGCAGCCGATTGAGATCGATCAGCACGTTGCCGGTGCAGGCGTCCCGCACCTCCGCGCCGTCGGGAAAAACCGGAGTCTCGAAGAATCCCCCGGCGGCGACCCATTCCGGCGCCCGCGGCGGCAGCAGCGGCCTCACGTCGCCGACAACCGCTGTCGCGCCGCTGCGTGCCTGTGCCGCCAGCAGCGCCGACAGCCAGCGGTTCGCGGGCACCTCATCGTCGTCGATGAATGCGACGAAGTCACAGCCCAGTTCGCCCGCCCTTTCCAGGGCCGCGTTGCGGGCGTAGGTGATGCCCCGGCGCGGCTCCGACAGGTAGTGCAGCGGCAGCGGCATCGCGGCGGCAGCGCGCGAGACCCGCGGTTCGGCATTCGCGTCCGCACTGTTGTCGACAACGATCACGGCAAGCTCCAGGCCGGGAACGTCCGGCACCTCCAGCCGCGCCAGGGCCTCCAGCAATCGGCCAAGTCCCTCCGGTCGACAGAAGGTTGCCACACAGATGGCTACATGCATGACACTGTCCCTTCCTCCGGCGAGCGATAGACTCCGGGGGACCGCAGTTCTGCATAGAAAACGGAGCCTTCACCTTGTCCGCCCGCAGATGTCTCCGCATCGCCGTGCCCCTTGCCGTCTTCGGCGGCGCGGTCGCTCTGACCGGAACCGCCGCCGGTCAGGCCTTCCACGACCCCCTCACCGGCTACGACAAGACCCTTTGGCGGAAATCGCACAACTGGGCGAACGGCTGGGAGAAGAACGACACCGGGTGGCTGGCGAAGAACGTCGTCTTCAGCGGCGGGAAGATGCGGATCAGCCTCACCGACGAAGGCGCCTCGGGCCGCAGCTATGCTTCCGGCGAGTACCAGTCCCGGCGCTTCTACGGTTACGGCCGCTTCGAGGCCCGGATCAAGGCGGCCAAGGCGCCCGGCGCGGTCACCGGATTCTTCACCTACACCGGCCCGACCTTCGACGGCGCGCCGCACGACGAGATCGACTTCGAGTTCCTCGGCCGGTCGCCGCGGCAGGTGCAGATCAATTACTTCACCGATGGTGTCGGCGGACACGACACCATGATCGACCTCGGTTTCGACGCCAGCGAGGACTTCCACAGCTACGCCTTCGAGTGGCGGCCGGACTCGATCCGCTGGTTCGTCGACGGCCGGCTGGTGCACGAGGAGCGCGGCGAGCGCGGCCCCCTGCCCTCGGCACCGGGCAAGATCTTTCTCCACCTCTGGGCAGGCAAGGACCTGGAGGACTGGCTCGGCCGCTTTACCTATCCGGGGCACCCCCTGGTGGCGGAGGTCGACTGCGTTGCCTTCCGCCCGCTGGACAGCACCGCGCCGGGCTGCGATCCCTAGCCGCCGCATCATCCCGTCCTCCGGCTGCTGGCGGGCAGTTCCCAGGTCTGGAAACGCTCGCCACGTCGCGACTTCACGAGGCCGATTCCGGTGGCCGCCAGCGCGCGCAGAATCTCGACGATGCCGGCCAGCGCTCGCGGCACCCCGGCCCGGCCGGCGGCGTAGAGCAGTGCGGCACCGGCCAGCCCGGCCAGCGCGAGGAGCCCGAGGCCCTGCGCGACCAGCCAGGCGGCGGCTGCCATCGTGCCGAGCGCCAGGAAGTAGATGCCGAACCAGCGCAGCAGCTTGTGCGAGGCGTACTTGAAACGGTCGAGAAGCGGGAGACGCTGCAGCCGCGGCCGCAGCAGGCGGTGGCAGTTGAAGGCCTGGCAGGCGATGCGCACCTTGCGGCGGAACTCATCGCCGCTGTCGGTCGCCGCACGCTCATAGGCGAGCACCGCAGGATCGGTCACCACACGGTAGCCGTCGCAGAGGATCGACAGCGAGACGAACATGTCGTCGATGATGTCGGCGGGCACCGGGCGATAGAGCGCCCGCCGCACGGCGAAGATCGAACCGTCGGCACCCATGGTCGAGCCGCTGCGGCTTTCCAGCGCCTTGATGCGTTCCTCCAGGCGCCAGTAGAGCGATCCGGTGGCCGCGGTCGCTCCCTCGTTGGGATTGGTATAGACCAGATGGCCGCAGACGCAGCCGACCGACGGATCGGCGAAGGTGCGGCGCAGGGCCGCCGGCACGCCGGGGTCGAGCATGACGTTGGCGTCGGTGAAGACGACGATGTCGCCGCGTGCCGCCTTCACCAGGGTGTTCATGCCGTGGCTCTTGCCGTGGCGATCCGGCGACGCGAAGACGCGGATCCAGGACTCCTCGGCACGCAGCAGTGCGGCGGTGGCGTCGCTGCTGCCGTCGGAATAGGCGAGGATCTCCAGGTCCGGCTCGGCGGCCCGCAGGCGCCGCAGGTTATCGATCTTGGCCGGCAGCACCGCCGCCTCGTTGTAGGCGCAGAAGGCGAGCGAGACCCGCCGCGGGGAACGCCCCTTGCCGGCCGCCGGCCGCAGCAGCCGCGCCGGCAGGCAGGCCAGCACCAGGGGATAGACCGCATAGGGATAGACCACCGCGAAGGCGCAGAGGACGGCCAGGACAAGCAGCAGCCAGGACAAGTCGCTAACCTCCCGGCGATTTGCAGGTGTCGGCGCCGAAGGCCAACGCGGCGGCGCTCTGCCGCGGCCGCCCCGGCAGATCGAGGATCTCGTCGCAGAGGTCACGGGTGTCGTCGAGGTCGCAGAAGCGGCCCGCCGGCAGGGCGAGAATATGGTCTCGCCGCGCCTGGTACTCCGCCAACGAATAGCGCCGCAGGAAGGCGACGAGGTTCTCCACCAGCGGCTCTTCGAAAGTGTGGCCGAGACCCAACTCGCGCACCTTGGCGCCGGTCTGCGTGCCCGCATCGGCCAGCGCCACGCTGCCGAAGTAGCCGCCCTCGTAAAGACGGTTCGGCAGCAGCCAGGCAGAGTTGGTGCCTTCGTCGAGGTAGTCGAAGGCCCAGGTGAAGTGAACCCGGCCGTAGATCTCGGCGAGGTCGTCGGGGTTCCGGTACTCGCCGCCGTAGATCATGTTGGGGCAGCCGGCGATGGCCGCCTCGAAGGCCGCGAGGCCGGTCTCGGTGGGAACGCCGCGCAGATAGATCTCCACCCGGTCGGGCAGCGCCTCGGCGATCCGGCGCAGCATGGCGACACTCTTCGGGCAGCGCAGCGTGCCGAACCAGCCGATCACCCACTTGTCCGAGGCCGGCAGCGACGCTGCTTGCGGCGTGGGCCGGGCCACCGCCGCGGCCTGGGCGAAACTGATCTTGTTCTCCAGCAGAAACACCCGGCCGCGATAGCCCTGCAGCTTGCGGAAGTAGTGGGTCTCGAAGCCCGGCGAGGAGATCACCAGCAGGGCGGTGCGTTTCAGCAGCCACCGCTCGGCCCAGCGGAACAGCTTGGCGACGGCACCGCTGCCGAGGAAGACCCGCTGCACGTCGAGCACCTCGTAGACCAGTGGCGCCGCCGAGCCGCTCAGCAGCTTCGCGGCCAATGCCAGGGCGCACATGTCGATGTTGCGCGCGTAGAAGAATTCTGCGCGGCGCAGCTCCCCTCGATGCCGCAGCACCCGGGGCAGCGCGCGGGCCAGCGCCAGCAGGCGTCGGCCGTAGGCGCGGTCCTCGGTGGTACCGAGGTGGACGTTGCGCCAGGACGGCCGGAAGCCGCGGGCGAACTTCTCGCGGCGGAAGCAGAAGCCGGTTACCTCGAGGCCGAGGCCGGAGAACGCGCGGATCCGCTTGATCACCGTGCTCTCGGCCCAGTCGTGCCCGAAGAAGGCGACGCTGCCCCGCAGCGGCGGCGCCTCCGCCAGCAGCGCGATGCCAGCGTTGTCAGGCGCGGGCACGGCCGAGATCCTCCCCGAGGTTTCCTTGCGCGGCGGCGGCCAGCGACTTCTCCCAGTTCACCGCCGTGGCGATGATGACGTCGAGGTCGTCGAAGCGCGGCGCCCAGCGCAGCGTGCGCCGCAACGAGCGAACGTCGGCCACCAGCACCGGCGGGTCGCCGGCGCGGCGCGGCGCCGGGCGCGGGTTGAGCGGGCGGCCGGTGCAGCGTTCCACCGCCGCCACCACCTCGCGCACCGAGTAGCCGTGACCGTAGCCGCAGTTGAGGCTGCAGCTGTCGCCGCCGGCCTCTAGGTAGTCGAGGGCCGCCAGATGGGCGGCGGCGAGGTCGGACACGTGGATGTAGTCGCGCACACAGGTACCGTCCGGGGTGTCGTAGTCGTCGCCGAAGATGGCGATGGAATCACGCAGGCCGGCGACCACCTGGCTGGCGATCTTGATGAGGTGAGTGGCGACCGGGCCGAGCTGGCCGCTGCGTCCCTGCGGGTCGGCGCCGGCGACGTTGAAGTAGCGCAGGGCGACGTAGCGCAGGTCGCTGGCCGCGGCCAGGTCCCGCAGCATCCATTCGGTCACCAGCTTGGAACTGCCGTAGGGATTGATCGGCCGCGTCGGCGCGGCCTCGGGGACGGGCACCCGCTCCGGCGCCCCGTAGACCGCCGCGGTGGACGAGAAGATGAAACGCGTCACGCCGGCGCGCCGGCAGGCTTCCAGCAGGTTGCGGCTGACGGCGACGTTGTTGCCGTAGTAGCGCAGCGGTTCGCTGACCGACTCCTCGACCAGGAGGCTGCCGGCGAAGTGGATGACGGAATCGATGCCCTGTTCCACGATCAGCGACTCCACCAGCGCGCAGTCGCCGGCATTACCGGCCACGAAGGGCACGTCCGGCGGCACCACGGCGCGGCTGCCGCTGACGAGATTGTCGAGCACAACGACCCGCCGCCCGGCCTGGCGCAGCGACAGCACCGTGTGGCTGCCGATGTAGCCCGCGCCGCCGGTGACCAGTGTCGCTCGGTCCTGCTTTGCCATTCCTGGATAACTCCGTTCCGCACGACGCGCCGCACAACGCCCGGCCACGACACCACGCGGCCGGCCGACACCGGCCGAGCCGGTGCCGCAGTACTTCCCTCCTCCCGTGATTGCCGAACCGCGAACCGCCCGGTCTGACCCGCGCCGATTGTCCCGGCGACGTCGTTGATTCCAGTTCCAATGGCAGACGCGAGTCTTAACCGCTTAGTCCGGCGCCGCCTGTAGCAATTCTTTGTCAGAATTGGGGTCTTTGTCAGAATTGGGACTTTGAACTGCGCCGCCCGACCGGCGGCTTCCTCGAGGCGGCGATAACCATTTGTTAAGACTCGGGGGTCACGATTCCTTAACATTCACCTCGGGAGTCGGAACGCTCCCGCCGAACAGGAAATCGGAAAGATTCCGTGGCAAGCGCCGCCGCCTCTTTGACTAGATCCACGACGCAGAACCGCCGCGAGTGGCCCCGCTACACCGCGGAGAAGACCTTCGCGCTGACCGCCGGCGTCGACGGGCGGCTGCTGCCCTGCACGGTGGCCGACGTGTCGCTCGGCGGTGCGAAGCTGCTGTTCGACGAGGAGATTGCCCCGGACGCGACTCTCCGCCTCACCAATCCGGAAGGCCAGGCGGTGTCCTGCGAGCGGGTCTGGCAGGACGGGCGCGCGGTCGGCATCGAGTTCGATTTTTCGGAAGACGCGCTGAGCCTGATTTCCCACTGCATCCGCAATACCATCGCGATGGAGCGCCAGGCGGCGAACGCCGGGGCGTAGCGCCCGGCACCAATTGGAAACCGGGGGCCAAACGGAAAAGGGCCGCCTCGGCGCGGCCCTTCATTCACGTCGGCATGGTGCCGGCGGCGATCAGTCGGAAGCGTCCAGCGGCTTGCCGGACATGCTCCAGGTTGCAGAACCCGCTTCACCGGAGTCGTCGGGCCGCTGCCCCGCGGCACCGTCCGTTTCGCCCTCGTCGCGCTCGCTCAGAACCTTGTCCAGGGGCCGCAGGGGCCGCCGAAGATAGGGGCTGACATAGGAGACGCGGCTCTCGGAGCCGAATTTTTTCACTGGGCCTGCCCTGGTTTTTTTGACGCAATGTGCGGTGGTTGGACCGGATGCTGGCATTGCCTCCTCAGGCTGTCAATCGAACCACCCCCCAACCCCCTGTGGAACTTGGGGGTAACTCGATTTCAACTTCTGCTTCAATAACTAAGCGCGCTGCTGCTGCCGTCGCGCGGGGAGCCTTGACCGCACCCGGATACCACCTTTGCGCGAGGTGCCCCTTTTCGATCAGCCGAGGCCGGCGCGGCGCCCCTCGGTCAGCAGCAACAGCAGGGCGTAGAGTTCCGGCTCGCCGTCGAGGCGCCCGGCCCGGATCGCGGCGGTGAGCCCCTCCTCCGGCGCCGACCTGGCCGCGAAGGCAGCGAGGTCGCGCGCCGCGGCTGCGCTCCCTTCCGCCTCTTCCCGCAGCCCGGCGGCGGCAATTTTCAGGGCGTTGGCGATGAGGCGGGCACGGTAGCGCGCATCGCCTTCCAGCGCGGGGACCAGGCCTTCCAGCAGCTCCCGCCGGGCCAGTTCCAGCAGGCGCGCGGCATCCGCCTCGCCGCCGCGTGAATTTGCCGCCGTCATGGCGTCTTTCTCCAGCGCTCGGGCGCCGTCTGCCGCAGAATCTCCGCCTCAAGGGCCGGCGGATGCACCCGGCCGGTCAGCGCCAGCTCCAGCGAGTCCTCGCCGCCGGCCAGCGCCCGCGCGCCCTGTTGCAGGGCGATAACCGCCCAGCGGATGTGCGCCATGACCTCCCAGAAGGCAACGACCTCCGCGTCGATGCGGCGCCCCAAGACGGCCTCGTAGCCGCGGTAGAAGGGCCCGCGCGGGGCGATGCCACCGGCCTCCAGCTCCGGATGGGCGTATCGCCAGCAGGCGGCGCAAAACCAGCCGATGTCGCTCATCGGGTCGCCCCAGTCGGCGAACTCCCAGTCGAGGATGCCGGTGAGGCCCTGGCGATCGACCATGTAGTTGCCGGTGCGGAAGTCCTGGTGCACCAGCACCGGCCCCTGCGGCGGCGGTGCGTGCAGCTCGCACCAGCGCAGCCCCCACTCCAATGCCGGATAGCCGCCGCCGAGATCGTCGAGGTATCGACGATAGCGGGCAACCGCTGCCCGCGCCGGGTCGGCCGGCGGCGAGCCGAGAAAGTCCAGCTCGGCGCGCGGCGGCACCACGGCATGGATGCGCGCCAGCTCCATGCCGAGCCGCCCGGCGAGCTCGTCGCGATCCCCGCCGAGCTCGGCTTCCTTCATAAGCCGGTGCGGCACCGCCGTTCCGGCGACTCGGCGCATGACGTAGAAGGCCTTGCCGATGACCGCGGCGTCGTCGCAGAGCCACAACGGCTCCGGCACCGTGACCCCGGCCGCGCGCGCTACCTTCAGCAGCGCGAATTCCTCGGCGCGGCTGCGGCTGACGGCGACGCCGGAGGGCGCGTCGGTGCGCAGCACCGCCTCCAGCCGGCCGGCGAAATCGCCGCCGTGGACCTCGAGGTCGAGCAGCCAGTTCTCCTGGATGGCGCCGCCGGTGAGCGGGCGGGCGTCGACGACCTCCACCGCCCGCGCGCCGGCGGCAGCGGCGAGATAGTCCTCCAGCGCCTCCTTGTTGGCGGTCAGCCACTGCTCCCCGGTCGAGACCGTCATTCCCAGCCCCAGAAGTCGGTCCCCTGGTCCAGGAAGCTCCGCGCCAGCACCATCTTGTGCACCTCCGAGGCGCCGTCGACGAGGCGCGCCTGGCGGGCGTAGCGGTACATCCATTCCAGCGGCGTGTCCTTGGAGTAGCCCTTGGCGCCGAGCAGCTGGATCGCCGTGTCCACCGCCTTGTGCAGGGTATCGGCGACCTGGATCTTGGCCATGGAGATCTCCTTGCGGGCGAAGTCGCCGCCGTCGAGCTTCACCGCCGCCCGCATGGTAAGCAGGCGGCCGATCTCGATGGACATGGCAGCCTCGCCCAGCAGCCACTGCACGCCTTCGTGCTCGGCCAGGGATACGCCGAAGCTCTGCCGCTCGACGACGTAAGGCCGCGCGATCTCCAGCGCCCGCCGCGCCATGCCGAGCCAGCGCATGCAGTGGGTCAGCCTCGCGGTACCGAGGCGGATCTGCGTCACCTTGAGACCGTCGCCGACGTTCATCAGGCGATCGCCGTCGGGTACGCGCAGATCGTCGAAGCGCAGCTCGCAGTGGCCGCCGTGCTCCTCCGGGCCCATGATGGGAATGCGGCGGACGATCTCCAGCCCCGGCGTGTCGCGGTGGAAGAGGAACGCGGTCAGGCCCTTGCGGGCGTCGTCGGAGGTGCGCACCACGGCAATGAAGTGTTCGGCGGCGTCGCCGCCGGTGATGAACCATTTGTGGCCGTTCAGCACCCAGTCGTCGCCGTCGCGATCGGCGCGGCTCAGCATCTGGCCGGGGTCGGAACCGGCGCCGGGCATCGGCTCGGTCATGGCGAAGGCAGAGCGGACCTTGCCGTCGACGACCGGCTGCAGCCAGCGCGCCTTCTGCTCGTCCGTCGCCACCTTCTCGAGCAGGATCATGTTGCCGTCGTCGGGGGCGGCGCAGTTGAACACCACGGGGCCGAAGATCGAGCGCCCCATCTCCTCGTAGCAGGGTGCCATCTCGGCCACCTTCAGCCCCCGCCCGCCCCGCGTCCTGGGCATCTGCAGCGCCCACAGGCCGGCCGCCTTCGCCTTGTCCCGCAGTACCTCCAGCCTGGCCGGCGCGATATTCTCGTGCTCGTCGCGCGCCGCCGGATCGTCTTCCAGCGGCAAGATCTCGGTCTCGACGAAGTCCCGCAGCTTGCGCCGCAGCTTCTCGGTTTCCGGCGCCAGGGTGAAATCCATGTCGGCTCCTCAGAAGATTACAGGACGGCGGACTGGCCGCCGTCGACCACCAGCACGCTGCCGGTGATGTAGCGCCCGGCGTCGGAGGCGAGCAGCAGCAGCGCGCCGTCGAGGTCCTCCGGGGTGCCGAAGCGGCGCAGCGGCACGCGCTTGCGCAGGGCCTCGCCGGCGGCGCCGGCCAGGAAGTCGCGGTTGATCTCGGTCTCGATGTAACCCGGCGCCAGGGCGTTCACGCGGATGCCGTGGCGCGCCCACTCCGCGGCCAGCGCGCGGGTCAGGTTCACGAGACCGCCCTTGGAGGCGCAGTAGGCGGGAACCTGCGCGGCGCCGCCGAGGCCCAGAACCGAGGCCATGTTGACGATGGAGCCGCCGTGGCCGAGGCGCGTCATGTGCTCGGCCATCGCCTGCGCCATCAGCCAGGCGCCCTTCAGGTTGGTGTCGATCACCCGGTCCCAGTCCCGCTCGGAGACCTCCAGCGCCGGCCGCGTGTCGGCGATGCCGGCGTTGTTCACCAGGATCGAGATCGGTCCCAGTTCGGTCTCCGCCGCCTTCACGCAGTCGGCGGCCGAGGCCGCGTCGGTGACGTCTAGGCGCAGCGGCAGGGCACGGCCGCCGGCGTCGGCGATCTGCCGCTCCAGGTCGACCAGCGGCTCCAGCCGCCGCGCCGCCAGGGCGACCTTGGCGCCGGCCGCCGCCAGGATGCCCGCGGCGTGGCGCCCAAGCCCGCTCGAGGCGCCGGTGACGAGGGCCGCCTTGCCCGTCAGGTCGAAGGTCTTCAGGGGGTCGTTCACAATGCCGCCGCCCGCTCGCGCAGCACGAACTTCTGGATCTTGCCGGTGGAGGTCTTCGGCAGCGGCCCGAAGATCACGCTGCGCGGCACCTTGTAGTGGGCGAGCATGTCGCGGCAGAAGGCGGCGATTTCCTCGGCCGTGGCGCTCTCGCCGTCGCGCAGGGTGACGAAGGCGCAGGGGCTCTCGCCCCATTTGGGGTCTGGGCGCGCCACCACGGCGGCCTCCAGCACCTTGGGATGGCGGTAGAGCGCCTCCTCCACCTCCAGGCTGGAGATGTTCTCGCCGCCGGAGATGATGACGTCCTTGGAGCGGTCCTTCACCTCGATGTAGCCGTCGGGGTGGCAGACCGCGAGATCGCCGGTATGGAACCAGCCGCCGCGGAAGGCCGCCTCGGTGGCGCCCGGGTTCTTCAGGTAGCCCTTCATCACCGTGTTGCCGCGCAGCATGATCTCGCCGAGGGTGCGGCCGTCGCGCGGCACCGGCGCCATGGTCTCCGGATCCCTCACCTCCGCCGCCTCCAGGGTCAGGTAGTTGACACCCTGGCGCGCCATGCGGGCGGAGCGCGTCCGCAGGTCGAAGCCGCCCCATTCCTCCTGCCAGGCGCAGACCGTGGCCGGACCGTAGCTCTCGGTGAGGCCATAGAGGTGGATGACGCGGAAGCCGTTGGCCTCCATCGCCTCGATCACCGCGCTGGGCGGCGCCGCACCGCCGGTGGCGCAGTCGACTGTCTGCGGGAACTTCACCTTCACGGCGGCCGGCGCGTGAGCCAGCAGGGTCAGCACGATCGGTGCGCCGCACATGTGGGTCACGCCCTCGTCGCGGATCAGCGGATAGATCACGGCGGGATCGACCTTGCGCAGGCAGACGTGGGTGGCATTGGCGGCGGTCACCGCCCAGGTGAAGGTCCAGCCGTCGCAGTGGAACATCGGCAGCGTCCAGAGATAGACCGAATCGCGGCCGAGGCCGAAGGTCAGCATGTTGCCGACGGCGTTCAGCCAGGCGCCGCGGTGATGGTAGACCACACCCTTGGGGTTGCCGGTGGTGCCGGAGGTGTAGAGCAGCGAGATCGACTGCCACTCATCGGCCGGGTCGCCGAAAACGTCGTCCGGGTCGCCCTCGGCCAGCAGCGCCTCGTAGTCGAGATCGCCCAGCAGCTCGCCGCCCTCGCCAAGCGGGTCGTCGATATCGACCACCAGCGGCCGCGCCGAGGTCAGCGCCAGCGCCTCCCTGATGACCGGCGAGAACTCGCGGTCGGTGAGCAGCGCCTTGGCCTCGCCGTGCTCCAAAATGAAGGCCAGGGTTCGGGCATCGAGGCGGATGTTGAGGGAGTTCAGCACGCCGCCCATCATCGGCACGCCGTAGTGCGCCTCCAGCATCGGCGGGGTGTTGGGCGACATGATGGCGACGCAGTCGCCGCGTTTCAGTCCGCGCCGGGTCAGCGCCGAGGCCAGCCGGCAGGCGCGGGCGTGGAACTCGGCATAGGTGTAGCGCCGGGTCCCGTGCACCACCGCCAGCTTGTCCGGATAGACGGCGGCGGCGCGGCGCAGGAAGGTGACCGGCGTCAGCGGCGCGGTATTGGCGGCGCGGCGCTCCAGCCCCGCCTCGTAGATTCCCGCCCCGGCCGCGTCCATTCCGCTATCCCCCGCTTGCGACGTCGTTCAAGTTTTCGCGACCCCGTTTCGGCTGCGATTTCGGTTCGGGGGCCGGCTGCGGTATGGTGGTCGGCAGGGCCCCGGCAGGTCAAGCCCACAGCGTCTCTCCGAGCGCAATCAGGGAAACGGAACGTCATGATCCAGATCGACATTTTCTCCGATACCGTCTGCCCCTGGTGCCTCATCGGCAAGCGGCGGCTGGAGACGGCCCTGTCCGAGCGGCCGGACCTGGAGGTGGCGATCCGCTGGCGGACGTTCCAACTCAACCCGATGATGCCGAGGGCGGGCATGGACCGGCAGAACTATCTGGCCATGAAGTTCGGCGGGCCGGAGAACGCCCGCCACCTCTATGAGCGGATTCGCCAGGCCGGCGCCGAGGACGGCATCGACTTCAACTTCGAGGCCATCGTCCGCACCCCCAACACCCTGGACTCGCACCGCCTGATCCGCTGGGCCGCCGGCCGTGGCCGCCACAACGAGACCGTCGAGGCCCTGTTCCAGGCCTACTTCCTGCGCGGCGAGGACATCGGCGCGACAGCGGTGCTGAGCGCGGCGGCGGAGAGCGCCGGCCTCGACCCCGCCGAGGCGCGTGCCTTCCTCCAGAGCGGCGAACTGGAATCCGAGATCGCCGAAGAGGACCGCCAGGCCCGCAACCTCGGCATCGACGGCGTTCCCTGCTTCATCTTCAACGGCCGTCACGCCCTGGCCGGCGCCCAGCCCCCCAAGGTGCTGGTACAGATGCTCGACCTCGCGCAGCAGGAGGTGGCCGAGGCGGCGGAGGGGGGAGTAGGCAGAAGCTCCGTTACGCAATAGTCTCCCATCGTCGATACATACTCCGGTGTCGTCCCGGGGCTTGACCCCGGGACCCATTAGCGTCAGTGCGTGGCGATGACCGAGTACGTTTGCATCCGCGCTATCCGCAAGCACAGAAAGCCCGTTGCTCGCGTCCGATCGAACGGTTGGGGCATTGGGTCCCGGGGTCAAGCCCCGGGACGACA
>JBHJOA010000068.1:0-17447 GCA_050330205.1 Kiloniellaceae bacterium | reverse complement strand
TGCTGAAGCACAGCACGTCGACGACGACGAAGACGTCGCAGTCGGCGTGCAGCGCCGTCAGGCCGGCGCCGCCCCAGGCAAAGTCGATCGTCGGTTCGGTCATCGGGCCCTTCCGGTCTACCGCCTCGCGCCAGGGACTTGATGAGGGGAGCGTGATCGGGTGGGGGCGTGATAGCGCGGTCGGCGGCGGACTGTCGCCCTAAAAAAAGAAGCGGCCCCGCTTGGGGGCCGCTTTCTGCGTCTTCTGGGAACGGTGCCGTCAGCCGTTGACCGCCTGGTGTGTCGGCGGGGCTGCCGCGGCCTCGTTTGCCTCGCCGGCCGGCTCGGCGCTGTCGAGGGCGGCGCGCCGGGCCGTCTCCGCCCGCTCCAGCTCTCGTGCCAGGTCGCCGACGCGGCGGATGATCTCCTTCACCGTCGGGGCCATGGCCTCGGCGGCCGCCTCGGCCTCATTCCCGGCCCCGGCTCCGGGCTCGGCGATGTCCGCGGCCGCCTCGGTGAAGGCCGGATCCTCAGCGTTCAACTCGTTCATGGCGGCGAAGATGTCGTCCTCGTCCTCGGCTTCCGCCTGGGCTTCCTCCGGGGCTTCCTCCGGGGCTCCCTCCGGGGCTTCCGCCTGGGTTTCCTCCACCGGGGCTTCCTCCACCGGGTCGGGCGCTGCGGCAAAGTCGTCGGCCATCTCGGCTTCCGCCGCCGGTTCCTCGGCTGGCTCTGCGGCCGGCTCTGCGGGCGGCTCGGCGTCGTCCACCGATGCGTCGTCCATCTCGGCGGCGATTTCCTCAGCCGGCACATCGTCGAAGGCCGCGCCGCTGAAAGCGTCCTCTTCGGTAGTCGCGGGCTCGACGGCATCGTCCTCGACGGCGTCGTCCTCGGCGCCCATCTCGGCATCCGGCTGGTCGTCTTCGGCAGCCGGCGCGTCCCCTTCCGCCTCAAGGATCATGGTGTCCTCGCCGACCTGGGCATCCTCCGCCTCGATCACGGCGTCGGCGGGGGCGATCTCCTCGGCGTCGTCGCCGGCCGGCGTGGCCGCGGGCTGCGCGGTTGCCGGGGCCACGGCACCGGCGCTCGCCACCAGGGCGCTGACCCGCGATTCCAGGTCCTGGAGGGTGCTGGTGAAGGTCTTCTCCTCGATCGACCGCAGTACGGAGTGCAGCATGTGGCGCAACTCCTCATTGTCCTGGGCGAGGCGGAGATTCTCGGCGATCTGCTTCTCGATTTCGCCGCGCGCCGCGGCCAACTGGGCCTCGATCGTCTCGATGAGGCCGATCACCCGCGCGCTGTAGTGGCGCTGCTGCTCGTCGATCAGGCCGAAACGCTGCTCCGCCGCCTCAACACGCTCTCTGAGATCGTTGATTTCGCTCATGTGCTGGGAAGTCCCTTAACTGCTGACCCGCCCAGCCTGCCAGCAAAAGGTAAGCTTTTTCCTAATGGAAACCTTTCATTTACCACGGGTGTTAATTTCCCGCCCGCCATTGCCGGCGAGAGGTCAGGAGCTTCGCCGGCTCGCCTGGAACGCGGCTTCGCCCTCGATCAGGGTCCATTCGACGACCCGCCGCAGCACCTTGCCGGCGGCTTCGTCGAAGGCCTTGATGATCTCCTGCAGGCTGTTGCCCTGCGCGGCGACGCGGGCGTCGAAGGACTGCGAGGCGACGATGGCGCGCCGCGGCATCTGCACCAGCTTGGCGTTGATCGCGACCCAGGCTTCGGGCCCGCCGCCGTTGTAGTAGACCGTCTGGAACTCCCGCAGTTCAGATTTCAGGATGAAGTCGGCACGCAAGCCAATGGATTCTCGCCCGATTGCGACGATCCTGTCCGAGTTCTCGAAGGACTCGACCATCATGGTCTGCACCATCATCGGCGCGCGGTCGGCCCAGCCGGCGCGGGCGTAGTATTCGATCTGGGTCGGGGTGTGCTGCAGGGCGATGCGCGTGGTGTTGAGCCCGGCATCCGCCACCGGCGGCTCCAGCACCAGCTGCCAGTCGACGGCCGGCAGGTCCTCGCGGAAGGTGCTCTTCGGCGTCAGCCGGAAGAGGTCCGGCGGCGGCCCCTGGCCCGGGACCGGCAGGCTGCAGGCGGTCGCCAGGGCGGCCAGGGGAAGGGCGGCGGCGGCCCGCAGCAGGCGGCGTCGCCCGGTCGGGAGGGCCAGGGCCAGGGGGGTATGCGGGTTACTGTGCTTCATAGCCTTGCTGCTGGTCTCCGAAGAGGAAGCGGGCGGGATCGCGCTGCACCTCGGTGGTGACGCGGTTGAGCACGATGATCAGCTCGCGGGCCTCGGTCAGCAGGTTGCTGAGCTCGTAGAGGCCGGTATTGGTGAAGTCGCGGATCGGCTCGCGGTTTTCCGCCAGCATCGCCTCCAGTTCGTTGGTGGCGCCGCTGAGGTTGCCGGCGGTCTCCTTGAGGCTGGCGATCAGGCCGCGGGCGTCCCGGCTGGTCAGGGTCACCTCGCGGTCGATGCTGCCGGCCATGGATTCGAAGGCGGTCAGCGTGCTGTCGGCCCGCTCGGTGAGGAGCTGCACGTTGGTCTCCAGGGAGCCGGCCATGGTCTCCAGGCTGCCGGTGGCGTCGCGCAGGTTCTCCATGGTCAGCACGGCGTCGGCGATCAGCTTTTCGACGTTGTCGCGGTTGTCGGCGATGGCGGCGGTGACCGCCGTCAGATTGCCGATCAGCTGCTCGATGTTGTTGAGGTTGGTGTCGCTCAGCAGCGCCTGGGCGCGCAGCAGCAGCAGGTTGACGTTCTCCAGAACCTCGGGGGCGTCCTCCAGCACCTGCTCGAAGGACGAGGAGCCGGGTGGAATCTCGATCCTGTCGCGGCCGGGCGGCGGCTCCAGCGGCGGGGCGCCGGCATCGCCGCCGGAAAGCTGCACGTAGCGCCCGCCGGTCAGGCCCTCCAGCTCCAGGGTCGCCAAGCTGTCGGCGCGCACCGGCGTGCGCTTCTGCACCTCGATGGTGACGCGGATCGCGGTCGGGCGGTCGGGGTCGAGGTCGACGGCGACGACCTCGCCGACGTGGACGCCGCTGTAGCGCACGGCGCTGCCCTCGCGCAGGCCGGTCACCGTGCGCTCGAAGACGATGTCGTAGCG
Source organism: Kiloniellaceae bacterium (assembly GCA_050330205.1). Classification (GTDB taxonomy): domain Bacteria; phylum Pseudomonadota; class Alphaproteobacteria; order Kiloniellales; family Kiloniellaceae; genus Pelagibius. The sequence goes on along the minus strand of JBHJOA010000068.1, from coordinate 14,370 downwards.
CGCGAACTCCTGGTCGAACTGGAACTTGGCGAGCCACAGCACGAAGCCGAGCAGCCCGAAGGCCAGCAGCAGCACGAAGAAGCCGACCATGATGTAGTTGGCGCGTGTCTCCATGATGCGTTCTCAGGCCCCTCGTTCCGGCATCGATTCGCCCCGGGCAAGCGCCCCGGCGGCACGCTCGGCGCTGCCCGCCGCGGCGCGTCCGCGGGGCCCCCCGAAATATGCCTGGATCCAGGGGTCGGGCTCGCGCATCAGCTCCGCGATGGTGCCCACCTTAACACGCTTGTCCACGAGCACGGATATCCGGTCGCAGATGGCGTAGAGCGAGTCGAGGTCGTGGGTCACCATGACCACGGTGAGCCCCAGGGCCTTCTGCAGGTCGCCGATCAGGGTGTCGAAATTGGCGGCGCCGATGGGGTCGAGGCCGGCGGTCGGCTCGTCGAGGAAGAGGATGTCGGCGTCGAGCGCCAGGGCGCGCGCGAGGCCGGCGCGCTTGCGCATGCCGCCGGAAAGCTCGGCTGGAAACTTGTGGGCGGCGTCGGGCGGCAGGCCGACCATGGCCAGCTTCACCTCGATCAGCTCGCGGCGCAGCGCCGGCGGCAGATTGCTGTGCTCCTTCATCGGCACTTCGATGTTCTGCGCCACGGTGAGCGAGGAGAACAGCGCGCCGTCCTGGAACAGCACGCCCCAGCGCGCCTGCAACGCGCGGATCTCGGCCGCGCTCAGGGTGGCGAGGTCGCGCCCGAAGACGACGATCCTGCCGGCGGTCTGCCGGTTGAGGCCGACGATGGTGCGCACCAGGACCGACTTGCCGGTGCCCGATCCGCCGACCACCCCCATGACCTCGCCGGCGCGCACCTGGAAGTCGAGTCCGTCGTGGATCACCGTCGGGCCGAACTGGGTGCGCAGGCCGGTGACCTCGAGGATCACCTCGCCGCGGCGCAGGCCGCCGCCGCCGACCTGCTCGCCGCTATTGCCGTTGCCCCGCGCCGTATCGCTCATCATCAGATTCCGATGACCGAGAAGAAGATCGACAGCAGGGCGTCGAGCACGATGACCAGGAAGATCGATTCGACCACCGCGCGGGTGGTTTGGCGGCCGACCGACTCGGCGCTGCGCGATACCTGCAGTCCCTCGTAGCAGCCGATCATGCCGATGATGAAGGCGAACAGCGGCGCCTTGATGATGCCGACCCAGAAGGTCCAGAGAGTGACGGCGTCGCTCAGCTGGCGGGCAAACTGGAAGAACGAGATGTCGAGCACGATGGTCGCCATCACCGCGCCGCCGAGCAGGCCCATGATGTCGGCGTAGAAGGTCAGCAGCGGCAGCACCAGCACCAGCGCGAAGACCCGCGGCATGACCAGCACCTCCATGGGGTCGAGCCCCAGGGTGCGCATGGCGTCGATCTCCTCGTTCACCTTCATGGTGCCGATCTGCGCGGTGAAGGAGGAGCCGGAGCGCCCGGCGACGATGATCGCCGTCAGCAGGATGCCCATCTCGCGCAGCACGCCGATGGCCACCAGGTTCACGGTGAAGATCTGCGCGCCGAAGCGGGCCAGCTGGTCGGCGCCCTGGTAGGCCAGCACGATGCCCACCAGGAAGGAGATCAGGCCGACGATGGGCAGGGCGTTGAGGCCGGTCTGTTCCATGTGCGAGATCAGCGGCACCAGGCGGATGCGCCACGGCCGCAGCAGGGTGCGGACGAAGACCGTCACCGTGAGCCCGAGGAACGACAGCAGGTCGGTGGCCTCGCGGGCGATGCGGTGGGTCTCGCGGCCGACGCGCAGGGCGACGGCGATCAGCGGGTTGTCCGGCTTCGGGGCCGGCGGCAGGTCGACGTGCTTGCGGGCGACGGTGCCGAGCAGAGTCTCGATGGCGGGCGAGCAGCCGATCAGGGCGACCTCGGCGCCGCGGCGTTTCAGGTCGCCGATGGTGCGGTCCAGCACCCAGGCGCCGGCGCTGTCGATGGCGCTGCAGGCGCTGAGGTCGACGGCCACCTCGCGGGCGCCCTGAAGATCGAGGCGTCGCAGGGCCTCGTCGTGGCGCGCCAGTTCCTGGGTCGTCCAGGCCCCGGCGAAGCGCAGGCGCAGGACCGGGCCCTCGCGCGCCACATCGAGAATGGCAGCAGCGCCGGCGCCGAGGCCGAGTTCCTCAGCGACGCTCATGCCGCGCTCCGCCGGTTCCCGTCCGGCATGCCTGCCACCCCCTCGTCGGCAATTCCCGAGACATATCATAGCTTAAGCGGCGGATTTGTCGCCCAACTATGATCGCCGGCGCCGGCGCCGGGTGTCAGGCCTACTGGATTCACGCATCTGCCGACAGGTTCGCAGGGTCCATCGACATACACGGCTGTCGCCCCGGGGCTTGACCCCGGGGCCCAATGCCGCTGCCGCATGCCGACCACCTTTGCCTTCTTGGGCGCCGAAAAGCGCGGTGGCGAGGCCAATGGGTCCCGCGATCAAGTCGCGGGACGACAGTCTTGGTATGGCGAGGTCGGGACACTCCTGCGAGAGATGTGTGAATGTCGTAGGCGTCAGGCGACGGTGACCTCGGCCTCGTGGCGCACGGGGAAGTTGACCGAATTGGCGATGAAGCAGGTCTTGTGGGCCTCCTCGTGCAGCGCCTCGGCGCGGGCGCGGGCGCGTTCCGGGTCGCCGCCGGCGGCGACCCGGACCCGCGGCCGCAGCACCACCTCGGTGAACCGGCCGCCCCGCCCTTGCTGCTGCATGACGCCTCTGGCGTCGTCCTCGTAGGCCGTGACCTCCAGCCCCTCGAGGGCGGCCAGCGCCAGGTAGGACAGCAGGTGGCAGGACGACAGCGCCAGCACCAGCATGTCCTCCGGGTTGTGCAGCCTGGGGTCGCCGCGGAAGGCGGGGTCGGCGGAGCCGACGACCGACGGCTTGCCGGGGAAATCGGCGCGGTACTCGCGGGAATAGCTCGCGTAGTCGGTGGTGCCGCCGGCCGCCGCGCCGGTCCAGCTCACCTGTACCTCGTAGCGATGCTCCTTGCCGCGTGGCATGGCTGGTTCTCCCTGTTACGACGGCCTTACGACGGGACGCTGCGCTGTATCAGCGCTCCTGCGTCCTTCGAGACGCCCAGCCGGGCCGGTTGCCCGGCCGGGCTCCTCAGGATGAGGTAAATCTTTGATGGCAGAAAGAAAAGTCCTCATGCTGAGGAGCCCCGACAGGAGCGTCTCGAAGCACGCACGGCAGACCTCCAGCACTGCTTACCCGTCGACGGCCGCCACCATGGCGCGGTTCCAGGTGTTGGCCGGTCGGACCGCCGCCCGCTCCGACACCAGGACACGGGCCAGGTCCCGGCGCCCGGCCTTTACCGCGGCGTCGATCAGCAGCTGCTCGAAGAGGTCGCGCTGGGCGGCGGAGCCGCCGATGCGGTGCAGCGCCGCGCGATGCGGGAGCAGGCTGTCCACCGCCTCGGCGAAGCGGCCACGGCGATGGGCGGCGACCGCCCGGCAGAGCGGCAGGCCGACCGCGCGGGCGACCCCGGCCTGGGTGCCGGGTCCCGCGGCGAAGCGCTCCAGGCTGTCGAGCAGGGCCTCCGGCGTGCCGGCGGCGCCCCTGGCCGCCAGCGCCATCATGTAGTGGGCGTCGGCGAAGACCAGCATGTGATCCTCGCCGAGCCGCGCCGCCTTCTCGGCCAGTTCCTCCCAGCGGTCGCCGACGTCGACGCCGCGCTGCTCCAGGCGCCACAGCAGCGCGACGGCGTTGGAGATGTCGAGGTAGTCCTCGGAGCGGTCGCCGCGCACGTCGCCGTCGTAGTGGCGCAGCACCGCGTCGACCTCGCCCTGCTCCAGCAGGAACAGGCAGCGATGCCAGTAGACGTGATACGCGAAGTTGTTGACGCCCGACCACTGCGGCTCCAACGCGTCGATCCAGGCGGCGCCTTCGGCGGCGCGGTCCCGCATCTCCATGACGTGGGCGACGGCATGGGCGGCCCAGATGTCGGCCGGGTTGTGCTCGACCGCTTCGCGCCCGGCCGCCTCGGCGGCGGCGTAGTCGCCGCACTCCTCCAGGGCGAAGGCCTTCAGCCCCAGGACGTAGCCGTAGCCGGGCAGGTCCGCGTGCCAGGCCCCGAAGGGCCCGGCCACCGACCGCCGCATGGCCTCGGGGTCGCCGAGGTAGAAGTGCAGGTACTGCGCCAGCTTCAGCGCCACGATGTCCCGCGGATGCTCGGCCAGGAGGGCGTCGTAGGCGGCCGCCGCCGCGGCGAGGTCCTCGCCCAGCCAGGCCTCCAGCGCCGCCAGGTGGCCCGCCTCGCGCGGCGTGAGCCCCGCCGCGGCGCCGGCGGCCCGGGCCTCGGCGAGTGCCTTTTCCGCGCGCGCGGCGAGGCCGCGCCTGGCGAAGAGCAGCAGGAAGCAGCCTTTGAGGCAGTGCGCCATCGGCATCGCCGGGTCGAGGGCGAAGGCCTCCTTCAGGCGGTCGCCGGTCGCCAGCTCGAAGCCAAGGTAGGCCTCCACCGTGGCGTCGTAGGCGCGCATCGCCTCGGCGCCGGCGGCGGTCTGCGGCAATCCCCTGACGTCGTGCTGCATGGTCGCTGTCCCGTCGTTCGGCGGCGCCGCCCTTCTTACCTCATCGCCCGGGTCGTTCCCAGTACGCCAGCGCGGCCTGCAATTCTCTGTCATGCTGCGCCGCCGCCTCCGGTCCCTGGTCGGGGCCGCGGTAGCGGCCGAGTTCGGCGAGGAGCTGGAAGAATCCGCGGCCGGGAATGCCTGCCCCACTTTCGCTTCGCTGGGCGCGGCTGACGGCCAGCGCCGCGAGCAGCGGCCGGCCGGCGGCGTGATCCTCGCGCAGCATCGCTTCCAGCAGTTCCGTCAGGCGGTGGATGGCGTGCGGTCCGGGAAAGCCGGTGCGGGCGGCGAGGTCGCGGTAGGTGACGGTTTCGCCGGCGGCGGCGCAGGCGATCAACTCGCGCCGCAGGGCGCCGATCAGCGGTTCCGCGTCGCCGGCCTTGGCGTCCATCCAGGGTTCCCTTCCCGCTTTCCCTTTGCCGGCAAAGCTGCCAGATAGAGGCGGCCCTCCGCCTCTCCCCGGGATACCTAACCTTGCGCAGCTACGATGTCATCATCCTCGGTGCCGGGGCCGCCGGACTGATGGCGGCGATCGAGGCGGGCCGGCGCGGCCGCTCGGTGCTGGTGCTGGAGAAGTCGGCGAAGCCGGCGGAGAAGATCCGCATTTCCGGCGGCGGGCGCTGCAACTTCACCAACCTCTACTGCTCTCCGGCCAACTTCCTGTCGGAGAATCCGCGCTTCTGCGTCTCGGCGCTGAAGCGCTACACGCAGCACGACTTCATCGCCCGGGTCGAGGCGGCGGGCATCGCCTGGCACGAGAAGACCCTGGGGCAACTGTTCTGCGACGGCGCCTCGCAGCAGATCATCGACATGCTGCTCGGCGACGGTGCGGCGGCGGGTGTCGCACTGCAGACGGAAGCGATGACCGGGACGGTCGAGAAGCGCGGCGACCGTTTTCACCTGACGACGGAGCGCGGCGACTTCGATTGCGCTTCGCTTGTCGTCGCGACCGGCGGGCCGTCGATCCCGAAGATGGGCGCGACCGGCTATGCCTACGACCTGGCGCGACAGTTCGGCCTCGAGGTGGTGCCGCCGCGCCCGGCCCTGGTGCCCCTCACCTTCGAGCCCGGGGTGCTGGAGAAGCTCAAGCCGCTCAGCGGCGTGTCGGCCGAAGCCGTGGTGTCCTGCGGCCAGACCTCGTTCCGCGAGGCGCTGCTGTTCACCCACCGCGGCCTCAGCGGCCCGGCGATCCTGCAGATCTCCTCCTACTGGCGGCCCGGCGACGAGATCGTCGTCGACCTGCTGCCGGGGCGCGACGCCTTCGCCCTGCTGCGCGAAGCGCGCGGCACGACACCGAAGGTCGAGCTGCACAACCTGTTGTCCGACCTGCTGCCGCGCCGCCTCGTCGCCATGCTGTGCTCGGAAACCGGCGTCGGTTTTGGTATCGGGGACCGCCTCGCCGATCTCTCCGACAAGAAACTGCGCGCGGTAGCAGAGCAGTTGAACCGCTGGCGCCTGAAGCCCGGCGGCACCGAAGGCTACCGCACCGCCGAGGTTACCGCCGGCGGCGTCGCCACGGATGAAATCTCCTCCAAGACCTTCGAAGCGAGAAGGGTGCCGGGGCTCTACTTCATCGGCGAATGCCTCGACGTCACCGGCTGGCTCGGCGGCTTCAATTTCCAGTGGGCCTGGTCGTCCGGCCACGCGGCGGGACAGGTGGTCTGAGAGCCCGGAACACAGCCTTGCCGCTTGCCGCCGGCGGAGCTATCCGCGACACTCCCGCGCGTTTCCCCATCCTGTCCGAGAGTTCCATGCCGACCTTCAAGACCCTCGACGACCTCGATCTCGCCGGCAAGACCGTGCTGCTGCGCGTCGACTTCAACGTGCCGATGTCCGCCGGCAAGGTGACCGACGCGACGCGCATCGAACGCGCGGCGGCGACCATCCGCGACCTGACGGCCAAGGGCGCCAAGGTGCTGCTGCTGTCCCACTTCGGCCGGCCCAAGGGCAAGCCGAACCCGGAGATGTCGCTGAAGCCGCTGGTGCCGGCGGTGGCCGCGGTGCTGGGCCAGGAGGTCGCCTTCGCCGAGGACTGCATCGGTACGGCGGTCGAGAAGGTTGTCACGGGCCTGAAGCCCGGCGGCGTCGCCCTGCTGGAGAACCTGCGCTTCCACGCCGGCGAGGAGGCCAACGACGTCGCCTTCGTGAAGGCGCTGGTCGCCTTCGGCGATGCCTACGTGAACGACGCCTTCTCGGCGGCGCACCGCGCCCATGCCTCGACCGAGGGTATCGCCCGCCTGCTGCCCTCGGCCGCCGGCCGTCTCATGCAGGCGGAACTCGAGCACCTCGCCGCGGCGCTGGAGAACCCGAAACGGCCGCTCGCGGCCATCGTCGGCGGCGCCAAGATCTCCACCAAGCTCGACCTGCTCGGCAACCTGGTCGCCAGGGTCGACATGCTGGTCATCGGCGGCGGCATGGCGAACACCTTCCTGAACGCCGTCGGCGTCAAGGTCGGCAAGTCGCTCTGCGAACACGACATGGCGGACACCGCGAAGGGCATTCTCGAGAAGGCGAAGGCCGTCGGCTGCGACGTGGTGCTGCCGACCGACGCGGTGGTGGCGGCGGAGTTCAAGGCCGGCGCGGCCAGCGAGACGGTCTCGGTGAAGGCGGTGCCGGACGACAGCATGATCCTCGACCTCGGCCCGGCGACGGCGGCGCACCTGGCGCGGCGCCTCGGTGACTGCGCGACGCTGGTGTGGAACGGCCCGCTCGGCGCCTTCGAGATTCCGCCCTTCGACGCGGCGACCAATGCCGTGGCGCAGGCGGCGGCGAAGCTCACGAAGGATGGCAAGCTGCTGACCGTGGCCGGCGGCGGCGACACCGTGGCGGCACTGGCACACGCCGGCGTGCTGGAAGATTTCTCCTACGTCTCCACCGCCGGCGGCGCCTTCCTCGAATGGCTGGAAGGCAAGACCCTGCCCGGCGTCAAGGCGCTGGAAGACGCGGCCCGATAGCCGCGCTGCCCTCAACAAATCGCCCGCTCCCGCGAAGGCGGGCGTGCACACACATCGTCCGCGGCCGTCGCTCCCCATTCGCCACAAACTCTTTTCGTCACCCTCGGCCCCCGAGCCGAGGGTCCAGGGCAAGCGAAGGGGTGGCCGCCCTGGATCCCGGCTCGCGCTCGCGTTGCTCGCTTGGCCGGGATGACGGCCTGAGTGGATGACCAAGATCTGCGCTGACACCAGCCCGCGAGGAGGGCGGGCGACAGGCGTCACGCAATCGCCCGCATCGCTTTCATGTTGCGGATCAGTTCGGCGACGGCGGCTTCCGACATCTCCGGGAACTGGCTTTGCAGCGCCTCGGCGCTGACGCTGTCGCGGCCCATGATGAAGCGCACCTGGGTCGCGATGTCGCGCGGCACCTCGACGTGCTGCTTGCCGTCGGTGAGGATCGGGCGGCCGTTCTGCTGCACCATGCGCACCGTCTTGCTTACCTTGTAGGCGCAGGCCTCGGTTTCAGGCGCCGGCGCCGCGCTGCCGAGGCGGCGTTCCAGGTCGTAGCTCTTGAAGGCATAGGGCCAGTCGGCGACCGCCCTGGCTGCGGATTGCTGCGCTGCTTTGGACGACAGGATGGCGTCCACCTTGCGGCCCATCTTCTTCAGCAGCTTCGCCAGCGTCTCGCCGTCGGCCCGGTGCGGCAGGTCGGCGCGCATCTCCGGGTCCTGGACCGCCGCCTCCCAGATGATGCCGAGGAGGTCGAGGGCCTTCGGCATGGTCACGCCGAAGGCGATGTGCAGGGCGCCGTTCTGCGAGGCCAGCGCGTCGTGGTAGAGGCCGCGCGGGATGTACAGCAGGTCGCCCGGCTGCATCCTCACCTGTTCGGCCACCTTGCCGGCGCGCCTTTCGCGTTCCTTGTCGCCGAACTGGAAGCTCGGGTGGTTGATCGGCGTGTCCTCGCGGTTCTCGTAGATGTTCCACACCTTCTCGCCGTGGCAGTGCACGGCGAAGACCTCGTGCACGTCGCAGTGCGGGCCGAAGGCCTGGCGCTGGGCCATGGAGAAATAGAGGTTGGCCTGGCTGCGGCCGCCGGTGGCCTCCTGCAGCTCGTTGGCCAGCGCGCGCACGCCGGGGGCGAGGGCGTCGATGTCGTTGAGGATGACGGAGGCGCCCTTGCCGATCCAGTCCTGCACGAGGTCGGGGTCGGGGCGTAGCGCCTCGCCGCCGAGTGCCAGGGCACGCGCGCAGTAGTCCGGCACCGGCACGGGATTGCGGTCGACGAAGAGCTTCAGGGTCTGCGGCGACCACACCGAGGTCATCGACATCAGGCTGTTGAGCCCGCCGAGGGTCATGATCGCGGCGGTGCGCTCCGGCGTTCCCTTCACGTGCAGGTGCTTCCTGCCGAAGCTTTCCCGGAAGAAAGTCTCCGCGTCGAGCGGGGCGAGCAGGCTGTCGAAGAGCGTGGCCATGCCCCGGTATAGGGCGGGCGTCCGCTGGGCGCAAGGCCGCGCCGGGGTCACAGCAAGCCGCGGCCCAGGGTGATCAGCACCAAGGCGCCGGCGCCGGCGGCGACGCCGAGGCCGACGTTGCGCCGGGTCACGAAGAAGATCGCCAGGGCGACCGCCGCAGCGCCGATGCGGTCGGCCGCCGCGGTATCGGCCAGGGGGCCGTTGGGCAGCAGGATCATGCGCGCGATGAGGCCGGCCAGCATGGCGTAGGCGACGCAGGCGACCCACTCGAACAGCCGGCTGCCGGCGTCGATGCGCCCCGAGAGGGCGACCCCGAGAGCGCGCCAGAAATAGGTCGCCAGCGCGGCGACGGTCATCAGGAGGTAGGGCCACCAGGGGCCGCCGAGGTCCACCTCAGTCATCGCCGCCTCCCCGCGCCCGGCGCGGCAGCAGCAGGTCGGCGCCGAAGGCGATCGAGCCGGCCAGCACGCCGGTGACCAGCAGCCCCCAATCGGCCGAGACCAGGTGCAGCGGCGGGCCGAGCAGGGCGCCGACCACCAGCGCCAGGATGCGGGCGCGGTGGCGGGCGTCGGCGACGAAGACCAGCATGAAGTAGATCGGGTTGAGGAACACCAGGCCGAGGGTGACGAAGCCCGGCAGCAGTCCGGCGAGATGGAAGCCGACCGCCGTGGTCACCAGACACATCGACCACAGCGCGGTGCCGAAGCCGGCGAAGTAGGACAGGCGGTGCTGTGGCGGCAGGGTCGGGCAGACCCGCATGCCGGTCGCCCAGGCGGTCACCGCCACGTAGTGCGAGACGAGGTAGTAGCGCCAGGCCGGCGTGCCCGGGGTTCGCAGGTAGGGCATCAGCGCGACCGTCATCGGCAGCAGTCGCGCGTTGGTCATGGCCACCGCGGCGGTCACCAGGAACAGCGACGCGCCGAGGCTGTAGAGCTCGACCACGACGATCTGCCCGGGCAGGGCCCAACCGGTGAAGGTGGAGATCAGGCCGAACCAGACGTCGAGGCCGGCGCCGTACACCAGCGAGCCGAAGCCGACGTAGGAGGCGCCGAGCACCAGCATCGGCACGCCGAAGCTGTCGCGCAGGCCGGCCAGCGCCGCCGCGCGCGGCGAGGCGAAGGCGCGCTCGGCGGACTCGGGCGCGTCGGGCGGCAGGGCGGCGGAAGCAGGCATCGGCGCAAGGCTAACCGCGCCGCCACGGCCGGGCCACCCAACAATCCGGCAAGGCAGCCATGCGGAACCCTGCCGGCTGACGCTGCGGATTCACATGGACGGAATACAGCGCTCTGAACTGCGTAGAGAAATAGTTGGACCAGCGCAGCAATGCTCGCAAGAATGGTGACAAGGACGGGAAAAGTCCATTAAGGTTGTAGGGCTATTTCAGCAATCGAGCGGAGACGAACTTTGACGACATCCGGCCCGCTGGGTTAGGGGCCGGGTTCCCGATTTGGAGTGCCCGTGTTAGTGAAACGTAGTCGGCTCGGCACGACCCTCGACGATAACGTGCCGCAGCATTCATTGAAGGTGTTCGTTCCGCTCCGCCGCCGATGCGTCCCCTGCCACGGGGCGCCGCCTGCGGCTGGTCCGGGCAGGCCGCCAAGGAACCGCCGGTGACGGCCCCCCAGCCCGGCCGCGAGGCGCATTTCCGCGCTCTGCTCGAGGCGGCGCCGGATGCCGTGGTGATCACCGATGGCGACGGCGACATCGTTCTCGTCAATGCGCAGACCGACCGCCTGTTCGGCTATGCGCGCGGCGACCTCATCGGCCGGTCGGTCGAGGTCCTGGTACCTGAACGCCTGCGCGACCGCCACGTCGGCCACCGCCGCGGCTTCGTGGCCGCCCCGCGGGTGCGGTCCATGGGCGAGGGCTTGGAACTCTCCGGGCGGCGTGCCGACGGCAGCGAATTCCCCATAGCCATCAGCCTCAGCCCGGTGGATACCGAGGACGGGGCGTTGGTCATCGCCGCCATCCGCGACATTACCCGGGCCAAGCAGGCCGAGAAGCAGCTGCGCGACCGCGAAACCCGGTTCCGCGCCCTGCTGGAGGCGGCGCCCGATGCAATCGTCATCGCCAACACCGAGGGCCGCATCGAACTGGTCAACGCTCAGACCGAGCGGCTGTTCGGCTATCCGCGCGACCGCCTGGTCGGCCAGCCTATCGAGGTCCTGGTGCCGGAACGCGTCCGTCATGGGCATGTCGGCTACCGCGACGCTTTCATCGCCGAGCCGCGCGTCCGCCCTATGGGCGAGGGACGGGAGCTCTTCGGCCAGCGTGCCGACGGCAGCGAATTTCCGGTCGAGATCAGCCTCAGCCCGGTGCACCTGGAGCAGGGATCGCTGATCATCGCCGCCGTGCGCGACGTCGCCGACCGCCAGCGGGCCCGCCACGAGATCGAATCCTTGAACGAACGGCTGCTGCGCGACAACACCGAACTGGCAGCGGTCAACAAAGAGCTCGAAGCTTTCAGCTACTCGGTGTCGCATGACCTGCGCGCGCCGCTGCGCGCCATCGACGGCTTCAGCCAGGCCTTGCTGGAGGACTGCACGGATGATCTCGACGATACCGGCCGCGACTACCTGAACCGCGTACGCCGGGCGGCGCAGCGCATGGGAGTCCTGATCGACGACCTCATCATGCTCTCCCGCGTCACGCGATCCGACATGCACCTGCAAGACGTCGACCTCGGCGCACTTGCCCAGCGAATCGTGCAGGATCTGCAGGCGCGCGAACCGGACCGACTGGCCGACTTCGAGGTCGGCAGCGGGCTTACCGCACGCTGCGACGCGCGCCTCATGCAGATCGTGCTGGAGAACCTGCTGGGCAACGCCTGGAAGTTCACCGGCGGGCGGACGCCCAGCCGGATCGAGTTCGGGCACTGCCGACAGGACGACGGCGATGCCTTCTTCATCCGCGACAACGGCGCCGGTTTCGACATGGCCCATGCCGATCAGCTGTTCCGTGCCTTTCAGCGCCTGCACGACACGACGCGCTTTCCCGGTACCGGAATCGGCCTGGCCACGGTCCAGCGCATCATCCACAAGCACGGCGGGCGCGTCTGGGCGGCCGGCGAGGTCGATCAGGGCGCGACCTTCTATTTTACGCTGTAGCAGAGGATAGCCGATGATCGAGAAGACGATACTGCTGGTCGAGGACAATCCGGATGACGAAGCCCTCACCTTGCGCGCCTTCGCCAAGAACAACATAAAGAATCAGGTGATAGTGGCGCGCGACGGCGCCGAAGCACTCGACTATCTCTTCGCGGAAGGTTCCTACCAGGGGCGCGACGCATCTTCCTTGCCGCAACTGGTGCTGCTCGACCTCAAGCTGCCCAAGGTCGACGGCCTGGAGGTGCTGCGGCGCGTGCGCGCGGATAAACGCACGGAGCTTCTGCCGGTGGTGATTCTCACATCCTCACGCGAGGATCAGGACCTGGTCGAGAGCTACCGCCTGGGCGCCAACAGCTATGTGCGCAAGCCGGTCAACTTCGACGAATTCCTTCAAGCGGCCCGTCAGCTTGGCCTCTACTGGCTGTTGCTGAACGAAGCGCCACCGCGGCGGCCGGGCTGACCGTTGGACGCGCCCATGGGCAAGACGATCCGCGTGCTTCTGGTTGAAGATTCCGCCGACGATGCCGATCTCCTGATCCGGGAGTTCAAGCGTGGCGGCTTCGAGCCGCAGTGCCGTCGCGTCGCCTCGGCCGCCGAGTACGTCGCCGCACTGGACAGCCAGGACTGGGACGTCATCCTCTGCGACTACACCATGCCGGGCTTCAGCGGCGCGGAGGCCTTAGATCTGCTGCACGCGCGCGGCCTCGACATTCCCTTCATCTTCGTGTCCGGCACTCTGACCGAGGAGATGGCGGTCGCCGCCATGCGCGCCGGCGCACACGACTACATTGTGAAAGACCGCATGAAGCGCCTGGTGCCGGCCGTCGAGCGCGAGCTGCGGGATATCGAAGCACGACGCGATCAAGCGCGCGACAGGGCGGAGCGGGAAGCCGCCGAGCGGCGCTTCCGCCAGGTACTGACCATGGCGCCCGATGCCATCGTCGCGACCGGCGACGACTTTCGCATATCCGTCTTCAACCGTGCCGCCGCCGACCTGTTCGGCTACCGCGAAGAGGAAATCCTCGGCAAGCCAATCGATCAGTTGCTGCCGCAGCGCCTGGCCGCGCTGCACCGCAAGCGCATGGAGGGCTTCGCCGAGCAGGCGGGCACGGTCCGCCGCACCAACGAACACATAGAAATCGTCGGCCGTCGCAAAAGCGGCGAAGAGTTCCCCGCCGAGGCCGCGGTCTCCAAGCTGGTCGAGGATGGCAGGGTCACATTCTTGGCGGTGATTCGCGACATCAGCGAGCGCCGGCGCAACGAAGAGACCCTGAGGAAGCTGTCTCATGCGGTCGACCACAGCGCCAACCTCATCTTGATCACAGATCGCGAAGGTGTCATCGAGTACGTAAACTCGAGCCTGCTCGCCCGCATGGGTTACTCGGAACAGGAGCTCATCGGCAACAAGCCATCGGTGTGGAGATCGCAGCGTGTCGACGAGACGCGGTACGCCGAGCTGTGGCGAGCCATCCTTGCAGGCGAGGACTGGCACGGCGAGTTCGAAAACCGCTGCAAGGACGGTAGCCTGGTGTCGGTTTCCGGCACCATCGCCCCCATCAAGGACGAAACCGGACGCATCACGCATTTCATCAGCATTCAGGAGGACATTACCGAGCGCAAGGCCCTCGAGGCGCAGCTGCGCCAGGCGCATCGCATGGAGGCGGTCGGTCAGCTCACCGGCGGGCTGGCGCACGACTTCAACAATCTTCTGACCATCGTCATCGGCAATCTCGATCTCTTGATGGAGCAGCCGCGGATCGGGGGCGCTGCCGCCGAGATGGCACGCCACGCGCTCGACGCCAGCCTGCGCGGCGCCCGTCTCACCCAGCAGCTTCTCGCTTTCGCCCGCCGTCAGTCGCTCGAGCCCGAAGCGTTCGACGTGCGCGAGCGGATTGCCGCCACCCTGGAACTGCTACGCCGAACGCTCGGTGAGCAGATCGCCATAGAAATCCGATTCGCACCGGACCTCTGGACCGTCTTGGCCGACCCCGCACAGCTCGAGGCGGCCTTCGCCAACCTGGCAATCAACGCTCGCGACGCGATGCCGAACGGCGGTCGGCTGACCATCGAAATCGCCAACAAGCCCCTGGATGCCGACTACGCCGCGCAGAACGTCGAAGTCACGCCCGGCGACTATGTGATGCTGGCGGTTTCCGACGACGGCACGGGTATAGACCCATACGTTCTCGACAAGGTCTTCGAGCCTTTCTTCACCACCAAGGAGCAGGGCAAGGGCACCGGCCTCGGACTCAGCATGGTCTACGGTTTCG
>JBHJOA010000067.1:0-41417 GCA_050330205.1 Kiloniellaceae bacterium | reverse complement strand
CCCTGGACCCTCGGGACAAGCCCAAGGGTGACAGCAAAGAGCGTGGCGATGCTTCAGCGTGCTCCGCAGAGCGCGGCGCGGCGCTACCCCATCGACACCACTCCCAATGTCATGCTCGGACTTGTTCCGAGCATCCAGGGCGGCCTGCGCGGCGCTCGCCCTGGGCCCTCGGGACTAGCCCGAGGGTGACAGCCGGAGTGGTCGGCGGCGCTGGTGCGATGGCCGCAAACGATGTGCGATTCCGCCATGACGCAACCCGGCGACATTCACACGTATCAGGAAAAACACCTTGCTGCTCTTCCGACATCACCCGGCGCTGACCGGAATCACCCCGAGGAGACACTACCCTCCTGGCCGGGCCGCCGCGTCGCCTGCCGGCTTTCCAGCCAGCGGCGCCGCAGTTCCGCGCGGCGCTCCGGGCTGCGGTAGTAGCCGCAGCCGAGGCATTGCGGCGGCGGCGTGCCCGCCTCCAGCGCCCGGTCGACCTCGCGGCGGCGATCCAGCATCGCCTGCGCCGGCGTGATGCCGAGCTTGCCCAGCCCGAAGGCGGCGGCGTCCTTCACCATGCAGCAGGTGGTGACGGCGCCGTGGCGGTCGACGTAGAGGCCGCCCTTCACCCAGGGGCAGCCGTGCTCGGGGCGGAAACGGCGTCCCATTTCCGGATAGAAATGATTGCCGCGCGACGCCGCGCCCATCATCGCGCCCAGGGCCGGCGTGGCGCGGATCAGTGCCCACATGCGCTGCCGGTCCTCGGGCCCCAGCAGCTGCGCGGCCATGTCGTCGTCGTAGACGCGGCTGTAGGCCTCCATGCGGTTCAGCGGCTGGATCGTCGCGCCGCCGTCCATGCCGAGTTCGCCGTAGAGTTCGGCGATCTGCGGCAGCGTGTCGATGGTCTGGCGCAGGACGGTAATCGCAAAGCCCACCGCCGGCGCCTCCAGCCCGCCTGCGCGCCGTGCCGCCAGCAGCCGGGCGATGCCCTCCTTCACCTTGTCGAAGCGGCCGCCGCGGATCTCCTGGAAGCCGCGCGGGTCCGGCGATTCGATGGAGACGTTCACCGCGGTCATGCCGACATCGAGGATGGCGGCGACCCGCTCCTCCGACAGCAGGCTGCCGTTGGTGATCATCGACAGGCGGATGCCACGGGCGCGGGCCTGCCGCGCCATCGCGAAGAAATCCTTGTGGAGCAGCGGCTCGCCCTCGCCCTGCAGTTCGATGTGCTCGAGCTGCGGGAAGTCGTCCAGCAGCCGCGCGAAGTCGGCGGGCGCGAGGTCGGACTGGTCCATCTGGCGCCCGCTGCAGAACCCGCAGGTGAAATTGCAGCGGGTAGTCGGTTCGATCTGCGCGAAAACCACGGGGTCGCCGGAGGAACCGGTCGCTGGCTGCTTGTCGTCCACCGCGGGGCCCTTTCGGCCATGGAAGCTGGCCGCAGTGTAGCAGATTCCGGGCCCGGCAAGAAATCGGGCCGGGCGGACAAGCCGCGCCGGCCCCAGTCTCTCCGCGTTGGGTCTCCCCGCGGCGGCGGCCTCAGTGATGCAGGATCTGGCTGAGGAACAGCTTGGTGCGCGCCGACTGCGGGTTGTTGAAGAACTCCTCCGGCTCGTTCTCCTCGATGATCTCGCCGCCGTCCATGAAGATCACCCGGTTGGCGACCTTGCGGGCGAAGCCCATCTCGTGAGTCACGCAAAGCATGGTCATGCCGCTCTCGGCCAGGCTCACCATCACGTCGAGCACTTCGGAGATCATCTCCGGGTCGAGCGCCGAGGTCGGTTCGTCGAACAGCATGATGCGCGGGTTCATGCAGAGCGAGCGGGCGATGGCGACGCGCTGCTGCTGGCCGCCGGAAAGCTGCCCGGGATACTTCAACGCCTGTTCGGGAATCTTCACCCGCTCCAGGTAGTGCATGGCGGCGGCGTCGGCCTCCTTCTTCGGCATCTTGCGGACCCAGATCGGCGCCAGGGTGCAGTTCTCCAGCACCGTCAGATGAGGAAAGAGGTTGAAGTGCTGGAACACCATGCCGACCTCGCGGCGGATCTCGGCGATGTTCTTGACGTCGTGCGTCAACTCGATGTTGTCGACGACGATCTTGCCCTTCTGATGTTCCTCCAGGCGATTGATGCAGCGGATCATGGTCGACTTGCCGGAACCCGAAGGCCCGCAGACCACGATGCGCTCGCCCCGGTGGACGGTCAGGTTGATGTCCTTGAGCACGTGGAAGTCGCCATACCACTTGTGCATGCCGGTGATCTGGATCGCCACCTCATCGGAAATCCGCATCTGCGGAGCAGCTTCAGACATCCCAGTTAGCCTCCTTGTTCGGCCCGCGCCTTTGCTAGCGCTTGTGGCCCGTGTGCAGTTTCTTTTCCAGATAGATCGAATAGCGCGCCATGCTGAAGCAGCAGAGGAAGAACAGGATCGCGATGAAGACATAGACCTCCCAGGCGAGCCCGTTCCACTTGGAATCGGAAAGCGAGGCACGCCCCACGCCCAGCACGTCGGTCAGGCCAATGATCACCACCAGGGTGGTGTCCTTGAACAGGCCGACGAAGGTGTTGACGATGCCGGGGATGGAGATCTTCAGTGCCTGCGGCAGCACCACCAGCCGCATCGACTGCCAGTAGCCTAGCCCCATGGCATCGGCCGCCTCGAGCTGTCCCTTGGGGATCGCCTGCAGACCGCCGCGCACAACCTCCGCGATGTAGGCGGCCGAGAACAGCGTCACCATGATCAGCACGCGCAGGATCAGGTCGAAGGTGGTTCCCGGCGGCAGGAAGTAGTTCAGCATCGTCGAGGCGATGAACAGCAGCGTGATCAGCGGCACGCCGCGGATGAACTCGATGAACATCACGCAGAGCGTGCGCACGATCGGCATGTGCGAGCGCCGGCCGAGGGCGAGCAGGATGCCCAGCGGAAGCGAGGCGACGATGCCGGTGACGCCGATCACCACGTTCAGGGTGAAGCCGCCGATGCGGGTCGTTTCAACCGGCTCCAGGCCCATGCCGCCCACCAGCATGAAGTAGGCGATGACCGGAAAGATGCCGGAGTAGATGAGCCAATAGCGGCGATAGGGCGTCTTGTCCCACAGCAGCGGCAGCAGGGCCAGGAAGAACAGCAGCAGCAACAGGTCGACGCGCCAGCGCTGGTCGAGGGGGTAGAAGCCGTAGATGAACTGGCCGAAACGGACCTTGGCGATTGCCCAGCAGGCGCCGCCGGCGATCTCGCGGCATTCCTCGCGCGACCCCGCCTCGAAGACGGCATCGAAGATCGCCCAGTTCAGCGCCCCGGGCACCATCAGGTAGAGAAGGTAGACCGAGATCACGGTCAGGATGATGTTGAGGGGCGACCCCAAGAGGTTCTTTCGCACCCAGAGGATCGGGCCTCTGGCCGTCAACGGCGGCGGCAGGTCCGGATGGGTGCCGGGCTCGTAGTCGCGCGTGGCGTCAACCATGTTCCCGCCTCCCCCTCAGCGTTCCACCAGCGCAATGCGCCGGTTGTACCAGTTCATGAAGGCGGAGATCAGCAGCGAGATCGTGAGATAGATCATCAGCACGAGCATCATGCACTCCATCTCCTTGCCGGTCTGGTTCAGCGTGATGCCGCCCAGCGTGGCGACGATGTCCATGTAGCCGATGGCAATGGCAAGGGAGGAGTTCTTGGTCAGGTTCAGGTACTGGCTGGTGAGCGGCGGCACGATCACCCGCAGGGCCTGCGGGATGATGATGAGGCGCATCGTCCAGTTCGGCTTGACGCCGAGCGCGAAGGCCGCCTCAGTCTGGCCGTGGCTGACCGACTGGATGCCGGCGCGCACGATCTCGGCGATGAAGGCGGCGGTGTAGATCGAAAGGGCGAACCACAGGGCGGTGAACTCGGGGCGCAGCACCATGCCGCCCTGATAGTTGAAACCGCGGAGCTCCGGCGCGTCGAGAGTCACCGGCATTCCGGTCACAAAAAAGGCGATCAGGGGAATGCCCAGGATCGCCGCGGTACCGATGGTGAACACCGGGTAGATTTGTCCGGTGGCCTCCTGGCGCTTCTTGGCCCAGCGCTTGAAGACGATAACCCCGGCGATGGCGGCGAAGAAGGCGACCACCACCAGCCAGAAGGCGCCCTCGAATACCGGCGCCGGCGCGTAGACACCGCGGTTCGAGAGGTAGAATCCCTCCACCGGAGAAATCGCATCGCGCGGGCTCGGCAGGGTGGACACGATGACACCGTGCCACAGCAGGATCTGCACCAGCACCGGCACGTTGCGGGTGAACTCGACGTAGCAGTAGACGATCCTGTTGATCAGCCAGTTGCTGGACAGCCGCAGTACGCCGAGGATGAACCCGAGAACGGTCGCGAAGATGCAGCCGGCGACGGCGATCAGACCTGTGTTGATCAGGCCGACGACCGCGGCCCGGAAATGGGTGTCGCGCGAGTTATAGGGAATCAGGGACTGGTTGATGTCGTAGCTGGCCGGCGCCCAGAGGAAGTTGAAGCCGAAGGACTTCCCCAGCGCCTCGAGGTTCTGCACCGCGTTCGTCGCCAGGTAGGCGACGATGGCGAACACCCCCGCCACCACCAGAATCTGCGTCAGGACCGCGCGATAGCGCTTGTCGGACCAGATCTGGCCCAAGGTAAAGCGGTCGGAATCCTGCTCGATTGCGGCCATGGTCACACCCCGCTGCGACGACCCAGGAAGGTAATTTCAGGCTAATGGTGAAAGGGCTCGGGTACGCCGGTGGCTCGCACCGGCGTACCCGAGTTCAATTCACGCTACAGCGCTCAGCGGATCGGCGGGGCGTAGATGATGCCGCCGTCCTTGTACTGCGCGTTGAGGCCGCGCTCCAGGCCGATCGGGGTGTTGGCGCCGATGAACTTCTCGAACACTTCACCGTAGTTGCCGACCTGCTTGAGGATGTTGTAGCCCCACTGGTTGTCGAGGCCCAGCATGGCTCCCATGTCGCCCTCGACACCGAGCAGGCGCCGCACTTCGGGATGATCGCTGTTGGCGACCATCTCGTCGACGTTCTCGGAGGTGACGCCGAACTCCTCGGCGGCGATCATCGCGTTCAGCGACCAACGCACGACATCGCCCCACTGGTCGTCGCCCTCACGGACGAGCGGGCCCAGCGGCTCCTTGGAGATGATCTCCGGCAGGATGATGTGGTCGGCGACATTGTCGAAAGTGGCACGGCTGGCGGCGAGGCCCGAGGCGTCCGTCGTGTAGACGTCGCAGCGGCCGGCCAGGTAGTTGGTCCGCGCTTCCTCGTTGGTTTCGATCGGCACCGGCTCATAGCTCATGTTGTTGAGCCGGAAGAAGTCGGCGAGGTTGAGCTCGGTGGTGGTGCCGGTCTGGATGCAGACCGAAGCGCCGTTCAGCTCCGAGGCACTGGTGATGCCAAGCGCCTTCGGCACCATGAAGCCCTGGCCGTCGTAGTAGTTCACGCCGAGGAACGTGAAGCCGAGGTCGGCGTCGCGCGACAGCGTCCAGGTGGTGTTGCGGGACAGCATGTCGATCTCGCCCGACGCCAGCGCGGTAAAGCGGGTCCGGCCGGTGGTCGGGGTGTACTTGACGGCATTGGCATCGCCGAAGATGGCGGCGGCGACGGCCTGGCAGACCGCCGGGTCGAAGCCCTGCCAATTGCCGGCGTCGTCGGTAAACGAGAAGCCCGGCACGCCGGTGGAGACGCCGCACTGGACGAAGCCCTTGGCTTTCACGTCGTCCAGAGTGGCGGCGCTTGCTCCAGCCGCGCCGATCACGGTAACGGCGCTGGCCGCGAGCAGAACCTTAAGTGTAGACATGGATCAACCTTCCCTGCTGTTCTCGGTTTATTGTCTAGACGTGGTCGGTGCCCCCCAGCTCTCCGGCCCGCAACTTGATCGTTGCTTCGGGCCTGCGGCCGGGTAGTGGCACGCCACATTTGCGAACCATGTCTCACTCTCCCGGGAAAGGCAACATCTTGAAAAAGCCGCCGGACAAAAATTAGGTCGTTTGTCTTTCCAGCCTTGGCGTGTCCCTTTGCAGACCTGCGGGTATTCGGCTCCGGCTTTTCCGGAGGCCTCGCGAAACAGGCTTGGCTCCGGCCGGGCGATGAGAGAATCTTGCGCCGCGCCGGTTCCAGGGACATCACCACAGATCGCCTCGCGCCGTTGCGCCCCCGTAATTGGGCCACCCCCTATAGGTTCCGTATGAAAAAAACCGCCGCACGCCACCCCGAAACCCTGCTGACCCACCTGGGACGGAATCCCGCCACCCACTTCGGCACCGTCAACACGCCCGTCTTTCACGCCTCGACCCTGCTGTTCGATTCGGTCGAGGCCTACCAGGAGGCCGGCCGCACGAGGCTGCAGAAGGGAAAAAGTTCCTATGGCCGCACCGGGACACCGACGACCTTCGCCTTCGAGGAGACCGTCGCCGCGCTGGAGGGCGGCTACGGCGCCGTGGCGGTATCCTCCGGCCTGCAGGCGGTGGTCCTGGTGCTGATGAGCTTCGCCACCGCCGGCGCCCACCTGCTGCTGCCCGACAGCGTCTACTTCCCGGCCCGGCGCATCTGCCAGGACCTGCTGCAGCGCCTCGGCGTCGAGACCACCTACTACGACCCGACCATCGGCGCCGGCATCGCCGGGCTGATCCGCGACAACACCGCGCTGATCTATCTCGAATCGCCGGGCTCGCTGACCTTCGAGGTGCAGGACGTGCCCGCCATCGTCGCCGCCGCCAAGGCCGCCGGCGTGCCGACGGCGATCGACAACACCTGGGCCACGCCGCTCTACTTCCGGCCCCTGACGCTCGGCGTCGACATCGTGCTGCACGCCGCCACCAAGTACCTGGTCGGCCATTCCGACGCCATGCTGGGCGTGGCGGTCTGCGGCGAGGCCCACTACGAGCGGCTGC
This sequence comes from Kiloniellaceae bacterium, assembly GCA_050330205.1. Lineage (GTDB taxonomy): Bacteria > Pseudomonadota > Alphaproteobacteria > Kiloniellales > Kiloniellaceae > Pelagibius. Next base: position 34,540 of record JBHJOA010000067.1, on the reverse strand, counting down.
GCCGCACCGGGCAGTTCCTCGGCTGCGCCGCGGCGCCGGACGACCTCTACCTCGGCCTGCGCGGCCTGCGCACCCTGGCCGTGCGGCTGGAGCGCCACCAGGCCAACGCCCACCGCCTGGCCGAGTGGCTCGGCGGCCGCCCGGAGGTCGACCGCCTGCTCTACCCGGCCCTGCCCGGCGACCCCGGCCACGCCCTCTGGCGGCGCGACTTCTCCGGCGCCTCCGGCCTCTTCGGCCTGACCCTGAAGCCCTGCCGGCACGAGGCGGTGCTGGCCCTGATCGACGGCCTCGAGCTGTTCGGCATCGGCGCCAGCTGGGGCGGCTACGAGAGCCTGATGATCCTGGCCGATCCGAACTCCATGCGCTCGACCACCCGCTGGGAGGCGCCCGGCCCGACCCTGCGCATCCATGCCGGCCTGGAGCATGCCGACGACCTGATCGCCGACCTCGAGGCCGGCTTCGCCCGCTTCGGCGAAATCAACCGTGGACAAAGCGCGCGCAGCGGCTAAGACACCGCACCAGCCCGGGGGCGCCGACCGCCCCGCTCCGCCCGCAAGCAGTAATGGGAACGCGACCATGAGCGAGCCTGCCGCCCCCCTGCCCGCCGACCTCGAAAAGGCCGTCGCCTTCGACGGCCAGGGCCTTGTCTGTGCCGTCGCTCAGCAGCACGACAGCGGCGAGGTGCTGATGGTCGCCTGGATGAACCGCGACGCCCTGGCCGAGACCCTGGCCAGCGGCCGGGTCTGCTACTGGTCGCGCTCGCGCGCCGCGCTGTGGCGCAAGGGCGAGACCTCCGGCCAGACCCAGCGGCTGGTCGAGCTGCGCGTCGACTGCGACGGCGACACCCTGCTGCTCCTGGTCGACCAGAAGGGCGTCGCCTGCCACACCGGCCGGCGCTCCTGCTTCTTCCGGCGCGTCGCCGCAGACGGCAGCCTCGAGGAACGGCTGCCGGTGGTGACCGATCCCGCCGACCTCTACGGGGCCTGAGCCTTGGCCGGCCCGGGGGACCGATGCCCGACCTGAAACCGCTGGAGACCGACGCCGTCGACATGCTTGAGGTCGACCTCTCCGAGCCGCTGGACGGCTTCAGTCTTGAGGCGAAAATCGCCACGCAATGCGCTGGAATAACGGTGGTTTTCGGCGATTCCGGGAGCGGCAAGACGGCGCTGCTGACGCTGCTCGCCGGGCTGCGGCGACCGGCTGGCGGACGCATCGTCGTGGCCGGCGAGGTGGTCTTCGATTCGGCCGCCGGCATCGACCTGCCGCCACAGCGCCGCCGCTTCGGCTGCCTGTTCCCCGAGGATCGCCTGTTCCCCCACCTGACGGTGCGCGGCAACCTGTGCTTCGGGCAGCGCCGGGCGCCGGCCGCCGAGCGCCGCGCCGACCTCGAGCGGGTCGCCGGGCTGCTCGGCCTCGCCGAACTGCTGGACCGGCGCCCGGCGGCGCTCGGCCCCGGCGCGCGCCAGCGCGTCGCCCTCGGCCGCGCCCTGCTGGCCGGCCCCCGCCTGCTGCTGATGGACGAGCCCCTGGCCGCCCTCGACCCAGGCGAAGCCGAGGAACTGCTGGCCTGCCTCGAGCGGCTGCGCGACGAGCTGGCGCTGCCGATGGTCTACGCCACCACCGCGCTGCCGCAGGCGCTGCGGCTGGCCGACAACCTTGCCATCCTGGCCGCGGGCCAAATCGCCGCCGCCGGCCCGCCGGAACAGGTGATGGCGCGGCTCGACCTCCCCGTCCTCGCCGCCCGCCCCGACGCCGGCGCCGTGATCGCCGCCACGGTGGCCGGCCAGGACAAGATGTTCGGCCTCACCGAGCTGCGCTTCGCCGGCGGCCGCCTCCGGGTGCCCCACCTCGACCTGCCGCTCGGCCGCAGCCTGCGCCTCCACATCGCCGCCCGCGACGTCGCCGTGGCGTACACTCCTCCGGAGAATACGAGCATTCTCAATATTATCCCCTGCGTCATTGAAGCGATAGGTGAAGAAAAAAGCCCGCAGGTCGAGCTGCGCCTGGAGGCCGGCGGCGCGATCCTCAGGGCCCGCGTGACCGCCCGTTCGCGCGCCGCGCTGGGCCTGCGGCCGGGTCTCCCGGTCTACGCCCTGGTCAAGGCCGTGAGCCTCGCCGGCGCCGCGCGAATCGGCGTTTCGGGAAAGTGATCCGGGCGACAGCGGCGCCGCTCTGCGCTATCATTTGCGTCGGGTCAGGCAGGTGACCGCGAAATGTCACTTCTGGCACAGCAGCCCGCGGGGTTTACTCATGAGCATGCACACGCTGAATGAACTCGCGATCGTCCGCGCCCGCCTGCTTCGCGAGACTCATCAACCCGGCCGTGGCAGCGTCGACGCCACCGTCAGCCAGCTCGACGAGGCGATCATCTCGCGTCCGGCCACCACGCCCGACGAGGGCATCGCCAAGCTGGAACTGGCGCGCGACCTCGCCGCGGCCAAGCGCCAGACCAAGATCGTGAAGCTGATCGAGGGAGCGCTGCTGGTGCTGCGCCACTGACCCGCGGCAGCGGCCGGTGCGGCGGCCGCAAAACAGAGTCAACAAAGCCGGCCCGGATGGCGTAAGATGCCCGCCGGTCAAGGTTTTCCGGCTGCCAGCCGAGCCAATCGAGCCAGCCAAGAAGGCATTGCAGGTACCATGAAGAAGCACGACATCCTCATCGAACCCTGGCGCGGCAACCCCGGCCCGCGCAGCCAGCGCGGCCACGAAGGGTTCCGCTGGACCGTATCCTACGAGAAGGACGGACGCTTCTACGCCCAGGGCTTCGCGGACTCCCATGCCGAGGCCCGCGCCGCCGCCGAATCCTACCTGAAGGAACAGGGCGTCGACCTCAACTGGCAATCGGGGCCGAGCAACTCGGTGAAGGTGCTGCGCCCGCGCTCGCGCCCGGTGACCGGCCGCGGTTCGCGCCGCGCTTAACCCGCAGCGGCAGGTCCGAGCCGGCGCCCGCCCGCTACCCCTCCCGGCTTAGTCCCGAATTCAGCGTTGCGGCAGCAGGCCGCGCGGGTCACCCTCTTGTTCCGACGCGGGGGAACGCCTCGGGCGCCCTCGCGCCTGAAGGGGAGAACGCAGCCTTGACCAACGCGCGCCAGCCTTCGCCAGGCGGCCAGCCTCACGCGGTACGGCCACGCCGGGCCGCCGCCGTCCTCGGCGCCTTCGGCCTTGCGCTGCTGCTCGGCGCCTGCGGTACGCCGCGCGACTTCACCGTCTACCAGCAGACCATCGGCGACTTCCAGACCGCCACCGACCGGACCGCCAGCGTGGCCCTGGAAGCGATCCAGGGCATCAACAGCTTCGAGCGCGACTACGAACTGAAGCTGCTGCGCGAGGACCCGCGCCGCCCGCTCGACGTCGCCAGGCTGGACACGCCGGTGCTCTCCACGGCCGCCATCGACGCCCGCGACCGCACCTTCCGCGTCCTCAAGCAGTACACCCAGATGCTGGCGGCGCTGGCCGACAGCGACGCCAGCGAGCGCTGGAAGGCGGCCAGCCAGCGCGCCAAGGCCGCCGCCGACGCGCTGATCGAAAACATCGGCCAGCAGTCGGCGACCCTGGCGCAGCTGCCGATCGCCGAGGCGACAACGCCGCTGCAGGCGATCTCCGACGCGGTCGCCACGGAAATCATCAATGCGCGCCGCGCCGCCGCCCTCGACGCCGCCATCGCCAAGGCGGCGCCGGCGATCCAGGACATCTCGGCGCTGCTGCGCGAGGATCTGGCCTTCGTGGTCCGCCAGCGCGATTCGGTGAAGCTGCTGGAGATCGCCGAGCTTTCCATCGCCTATGGCCAGGCGCAGATCGACGGCAACAACGCGGCGCGCCTGCGCCTGCTGGGCGACATCGACACCGCCGTCCGGGCGCGCTCGCGCGACCTGGCGACCATGCAGGGACTGATGCAGAGCCTCGACCAGTTCGACGCCGCCCACGACGCCCTGGTGCGCTACGCGGTCTCCGACAAGGGGCCGCAGGAACTTTCCGACCTCGTCGCCATCGTGCAGAGCTACGCCGCCACCGCCGAGCAGGTCTTCGAGTCCTTCCGCGCGATCAGGGAGGGGACGTCCTGACCGGGGACGCCGCTTTGCCCGGCGGATAGCGAATGAAGTGGAGTGCGACCGAACATGCCGACCGCCAAAGCCGCGAAGTCCGTTCGCGACGACATCTTCAAGGCCTTCGAGGAGATGGTGCGCAAGGCCATGCGCCCCGACATCCCGATCCCGCAGCGCCAGGCCCTTTTCAACCGCGCCCAGGAGCTGCGCGCGCAGTGGCTGGAGCTGGAGGCCGCGCGCTTCAACAGCGACGCCGCCGCCTTCCAGAAGGCGCAGGACCGGGTCTCGGCGGCGGTCACCGACCTGCGCGTGGCGATCCAGGACCTCGACGACATCGTGAAGATCGCCGAGAAGGCGACCAAGGTGTTCGGCCTGGTCGACAAGCTGCTGAGGCAGGCGGTGAAGTTCATCGTGCTCTGACCGGCGCCCGCCGGTCGGAAGAAATCAAGCCGGAGACTCTCACGCATGTCGGATCGACCGCAGTTCGAACTCGGCCTGGTGATGGCCGGCGCCATCTCGGCCGGCGCCTACACCGCCGGCGTCATGGACTTCCTTATCGAAGCCCTGGACGGCTACTACGCCGCGCGCGACCGGCCGGACTGGAACGGCCCGCGCCACGACGTGCGCGTGCCGGTGCTGGCCGGCGCCTCGGCCGGCGGCATGACCTCGGCGATCTCCGCCGTCCAGTTCATGCACGACACCGCGCATCTGCGGCCCGGGCAGAGCCTGGGGCCGGAGCGGGCGCGCAGCAACCAGCTCTACCATTCCTGGGTGCAGCAGATCGACATCGCCAAGCTGCTCGGCACCGAGGACGTCGAGCAGCGCAAGGCGCTGGTCTCCGCCCTCGACTCGACGGCGCTCTGGGACATCGCCTCCGGCGCGCTCGAGGTCGCCGGGCCGCGGCGCAGGCGGCCCTGGGTCGCCGACCCGCTGGCGGTGTTCCTCACCGTCGCCAACCTGCGCGGCATGCCCTACGGCTTCAAGCTCTACGGCACCAAGGCCAGCGATGCCTACGGCATGACCAACCACATGGACGACATGCGCTTCGCGGTGACCTGGGAGGGCGAAGCGCCGGCCGGCTTCGTCGCCCTGCGGCCCGACGACTGCCCGGGCGGGAACTGGCAGCTGCTGGCGCGCGCGGCCCTGGCGACCGGCGCCTTTCCCATGGGCCTCAGCCCGCAGGTGCTCAAGCGCAAGATCCGCGACTACTTCGGCCGTCCCGATCTGCGCGACCCGGCGGTCGGCGACGACGCGCCGGAAGACTACGAGTTCGTCTGCGTCGACGGCGGGCTGATGAACAACGAGCCGCTGGAGCAGGCACGCCGCTACCTCGCCGGCGGCGACCGCCACAACCCGCGCGAGGGCGAAGCGGCCAGGCGCGCGGTCATCATGATCGACCCCTTCCCCAACCACATCCGCTTCGACCCCGAGGCCGACAACGACGACCGCCTGTTCTCGGTGGCACCGCGCATGTTCAACGCCCTTGTGAACCAGGCCCGCTTCAAGCCGGAAGAACTGGCCCTGGCGGAGGACGACGACGTCTATTCGCGCTTCATCATCTCACCGTCGCGCCGCGAAGCCGACGGCCGCCAGGCCGAGTACGCCATCGCCTCGGCCACCCTCGGCGGTTTCGGCGGTTTCTTCGAGGAATCGTTCCGCCGCCACGACTACCTGCTCGGCCGGCGCAACTGCCAGTCGTTCCTGAAGCGCTACCTGGCACTGCCGGAAACCAACCCGCTGTTCGCCGAAATGAGCGCGGCGCAGAAGCAGGCCTGGCAGGTGAAGGAGCGCGACGGCACGCCGCGCCGGGTGCCCGCCGCCGACGGCAACTCGCACCCGGCGCTGCCAGTCATCCCCCTGCCCCCCGAGCTTCAAGCCGACGAGCAGGCGCTGCCGGAGGACCGGCCGCGGCCGGAACAGGTCGACCTCGACGGCATCCGCCGCCAGGTGCGCGCCCGCGTGAAGGCGCTGGCGGGGACCACCATCGACGAGGAGCTCGGCAGCATCCTGCCGCGGGTGGTGCGCTGGGGCGCCAAGGCGGCGATGAAGTTCTCGCTGGAAAAGAAGCTGACCGACAAGGTGATGGCCAAGCTCACCGAAGGCCTGTCGCCCCTCGGCCCGCTCGGCGACGGCAAGACCAACGGCAGCAAGCGGCGGTGACGGAGAACTGGCGGCGGAAACGGCAGGCGCAGCCTGTCACATCGGCCGCCTGCCCAACTTCAGGCCCAAACTTGTGGGGGCTGCAACGCCGACCACGCACAGCAGCGTGAACCTGCCACGGGATGACCCGAGGAACGGTGCCTGACACCTATGCCCGACTACGGAAGGTGATTGCCCGATCTGTACAACCAAGGACAGGTCACGATCACTTTGCTCCCAAACATTTCTTGATCTCCTGATGGTTATATTCCCCATAATTGAGGTGCCATTCGGTCATACACCTGCTGAATTCCTCTCCGAAGGTCCGAAACGAACCAATTTCCTCCTCTTTAAGAGGAGGCATAGCAGGAGCCATCAGTTTCTTACAATCCTCAACAATACTCTCTGATTCGCTGAAACATTGAACGGAATCGATCCGGAAACAACTTAGGTACTTCTCATGATTGCAGTGGGTTTCTATCACACGCCTGGAGAGAATCTCCAATACTTCGGCCTTCTCCGAATCCAGTACTTGGCCAATCCCATCTCGGCTTACAACAAAGTTTCCAACAATCGGGATGCACAGAAAACAAGCGATAATGGTTGGCTTAATCATACTAGTCTGCCTCCCGGAAATGCCCTCGGCAGGCGCCAGAGTTTTCCGACTTCTGCACTGCCCCCAACGCGCCCTCGGCCGGCGTTAGAGTTTTCCAGCTTCGCTCGGCGACGCAGTCTGGCTACCTGTGTCGCCGCGCGCGCCCCTAATGGTCGGAGATTTCGCCTTCCTTGAAGAGGAACTCCTTCAGGTGCCCGTCGAAGTCGGAATTGTTGCGGCGGATCCACTCCAGCACCATGGCGGCGTGCTCCATCTCCTCGCGCATGTTGTGCAGGAGGATCTCCTTCAGTTCGGCGTCGTCGCAGTCGTCGGCGCGCTGGCGGTACCAGTCGACGGCCTCCAGCTCCTCCATCAGCGAGACGATGGCGTGGTGCAGGTGGATGGTTTCCTTACTCAGCCGCTCGCGCGGCGCATGCAGGTTATCGCTGGAAGCAGCCATGCAGATATTACCTCTTCGCTATCGTTGACCGTCCGAACCCAGCGGCTTCCGCCGGCCGGGGCCGTCTCCTGATTCGGCTTGTGTGTATACTGTGCCGGGAACGACCGGCCGCCGCAATGCCCCGGGAGCCCGACACGGACCGGCCATGGCACCGGTCGCCTGGCTGGTTGCGGCGACCGTCCTTAGGAGAACCTCAGCCCATGCGGGCGCTGCTCTCGAAGAACAGCGCCTGGCTGATGGCCGCCTTCACGGTCGCATTCTTGAACGGCTTGGTGATGAGGAAGGTCGGCTCCGGCCGTTCCCCGGTCAGCAGCCGGTCCGGGTAGGCGGTGATGAAGATCACCGGCACCTCGAAGTCCTTCAGGATGTCGGACACCGCGTCGATGCCGGACGACCCGTCGGCCAGCTGGATGTCGGCCAGCACCAGACCGGGGCTGTGGGTGCGCGCCGCCTCCACCGCCGAGCGGCGGGTGTCGGCGATGGCCGACACCTTGTGGCCGAGGCCCTGTACGATGCCCTCCAGGTCCATGGCGATGATCGGTTCGTCCTCGATGATCAGCACCTCGGTAACGGTCTGGCGGTCGATCTCCTCGATGGCGCTCGCCAGCAGGGCGTCGACCTCCGATTCGTCGGCGTCGAGGATTTGCCCGGCCGCCTCGCGGGAGAAGCCCTCCATCGCCGTCAGCAGCAGGGCCTGGCGCGAGCGCGGCGTCAGCGCCTGCAGCCGGCGCCGGGCCACCGCCTCGCGGTCGCTGCCGTCCTCGGCCGGCGGGTCGAATGGCACCTGGGCCGCCGCCCAGATTTTCTGGAACACCTGGTAGAGCCCGACCCGGGGCTCGATCTCGTGCGGGAACTCATCCGGGGCCTGGAGAATTGCCTCCAGTGTGGCGGCGACATAGCGGTCGCCGCTGTCCTGGGTTCCGGTCAGCGCCCGCGCATAGCGGCGCAGGAGCGGCAGATGCGGGCCGATCGCTTGGGAAATGGACATCGATGGACGGGGCTCCCTTAACTGTCTTGGCTGAAACGGTTATCTTTGCCGGGGCGCATGACCTGCTGCCGGGCCAATCCGCGGCGGGCGAAATGGTTCCGCCCCGGCAGGGAACTTTTCTGAGACATCTACGTTGAACCCTGGCAAATCGACTAGAAAACATAGACTTGCGGCGACGGGGAGTTGTTCCAGGTAGACGGAAATTTACACCGAGAGGAACACACACACAGCCCAAGATAGGGAAACGATGCCAGAAGACGACAGCAACAGCACGCCTGACCGGCAGGGGCCGGCAGGCGCGCCCCGCAAGGCCCCCCGCAAGGCAGACGCCGGCAAGCAGGACTGGATCGGGGCGCACCTGCGCAAGGTCTACGACGAGGCGCTCAACGAGCCGGTACCGGACCGCTTCCTGACCCTCCTGAAGCAGATCGACCAGAAGGAGCGCGGTTCTTGACGCGCCGCCCCCCGCAAGCGGATTCGCACTCCACGGATCTTCATGAGGAGATCGTCGAGGTGATCCCAAACCTGCGCGCCTTCGCGCGCTCCCTGGTCAGCAACCCGGCCCAGGCCGACGACCTCGTCCAGGGTGCCCTGGCGCGGGCGCTGGCGAACCTCGACAAGTTCGAGGCCGGCACCAACCTGCGCGCCTGGATGTTCACCATCCTGCGCAACCTCTATTACTCCGAGCTGCGCAAGCGGCGCCGCGAGGTGGAGGACGTCGACGGCGGTTACGCGGCCACGCTGTCGAGCCAGCCGAACCAGATTCCCGCGCTGGAGCTGAAGGACTTCCGCAGGGCGCTGGCCAGCCTGCCCGCCGAGCAGCGCGAGGCCCTGATCCTGATCGGCGCCTCAGGCTTCTCCTACGAGGACGCCGCGCGCATCTGCGGCTGCGCGATCGGCACCATGAAGAGCCGCGTCAACCGCGGTCGCAATCGGCTGGCCGACCTGCTGCAGATCGACTCGCCCGACGACCTCGGCGGCGACAAGTCGATGACGACCCTGCTGGAAGGCAAGCAGGCGCTGCCGGCCGGCCGCTAGCTTCGCCGCCAGGCAGGCGCCCCATGTTCCAGTCCCTCCGCTCCCGCCTCATCCTGCTGCTGGCGCTGGCACTGCTGCCGGCCGGCACCCTGGCGATGGTCCAGGCCGTCGCCAACTACGAGCAGGTCAAGGCGCTGTCGGAACGCAACCTGCTGCAGTCCTCGGCCATCGTCGCCAGCGAGGAGAAGAACGAGATCCTGGCCGCGCGCGATGCCCTGGAGAAGCTCGCCGCGCTGCCGGAGGTCGCCGCCTTCACGCCGGGCGCCTGCGATGAGGCGCTGCAGCGGCTGCGCGAGGAGTCTATCCGCTACGACCAGGTCGTGGTGCTGCGGCTGGACGGCCTGATGGCCTGCGCCTCGGATCTCGACAGCCCGCCCAACTTCGCCGACCAGGACTGGTTCATGCGAACTCTCGGGAACGACGCCTTCACGGTCACCGGCAACGTCGTGCTGCCGGCCGGGGAAACGCCGCTGCTGCTGGCCAGCATGCCGTTGCGCAGCGCCGGCGAAGAGGTCGTCGGCGTCGCCGCCATGACCCTGCGCCAGGCCTGGCTGAAGGACCTGCTGTTCCGTGCCGACGGCCAGGCGCTGGCCAATACCAACGTCGCCCTGCTGGACCGCCGCGGCACCGTGCTGGCGGAATCGAGCGCCGAGGGCGACGAAGGCGAATGGCTGCCCGCCGCCTTCGTCATCGGCGCGCGCCTCAGCGGCCAGGCGCAGGTGTTCCGCACCGCCGGGCGCGACGGCACCGAGCGGATCTTCGCCCTGGCGCCGCTCTACGAGCAGCAGGTCTACGTCGTCATGGGCGGCATCTCCGGGCGCCTGCTGACCGAGCCCGGCCTGCACCTCCTCGCCGGCCTCGCCTACCCGGTGCTCATGTGGGCCATCGCCATCGCCGTGGCGTGGTTCGCCGTCGACCGCCTCGTCCTGCGCCAGGTGTTGCGCCTGCGCAAGACCGCGAACGCCTATGCCGAGGGGCATTTCGAGGCACGCACGCCGGGCATCGAGGCGGCGCCGAACGAGATTCGCGAACTCGCCACCACCATGCACAAGATGGCCGACGTCATCAGCCTGCACGAAAGCGAGCTGCGCAAGTCGCTGCAGGAGCAGAAGACGCTGCTGCGCGAAGTCCATCACCGCGTGAAGAACAATCTCCAGGTGGTCTCCAGTCTCGTGAACCTGCAGGTCTCGCGCGCCTCCAACGAGCACGAGCGAAGCGTGCTGCGCACCACGCAGGATCGCATCCATGCCCTCGCCATGGTCCACAGCAACCTCTACGAGACGCCGGAACTGCACCAGATCAAGCTGCAGGAGTTCGTGCCGCAGCTCTGCGAGTACCTGCGGCAGGCACAGGGCAACGGCACCGAGAATCTGCGGATCACCTTCGACATCGACCCACTGCGGAGCGATCCGGAGCGTGCCGTGCCTCTCGCCCTGCTGATCACCGAGGTGGTGACCAACGCCCTGAAGGACGACCTGACCAACGGCGAGGAGGGCCGGCTCGCCGTCAGCCTGAAGCGCGACGGCGAGGAGGCGCTGGTGATGACCATCGCCGGCAACGGCAACGCCATGGAGCCCACGTCCCGGGAGAGTCTCGGCGGCCGGCTCATTCACGCCTTCGCAAAGCAGCTCGGCGGCGAGGTCAGGATCGAGCCTGCCGACGGCATTCGCCTCACCCTGCGCATGCCGGCGGGATAGCGCCCGGCCGGAACCTCCCGCAGATCTGAGCGTTTACACGAATATCGCCACCCTTAAGGGTCGCCTGCGCGGACGCAGACTGCGCCGCACCGTGAACCATCGGTAAGGAGTTCGCCATGCTCTATTGGGCCCTCGTTTTCTTCATCGTCGCGATCATCGCCGGCTTCTTCGGCTTCGGCGGCATCGCCTCGGCCTCGGCCGGCATCGCGCAGATTCTGTTCTTCATCTTTCTGGTGCTGCTGGTCGTCTCGCTCATCATGCATCTGCTGCGCGGCCGTCCCGGCCGAATGTAGCGCCAGCAAGCAGCGCGCCGTCCCCCTGACGGCCTCCCTGCCGGCCGCCGCCGTCCATGGGCGGCGGCCGGTTTCCGCTTCACCCGGGCAGCCGTCCCGGACCTCACTTTGACACAGGCCCCGCGGCCCGGACCGCCGCGCCAAGCCGTCGCCGCCGCCAATAGCTTAACTTATGTTGCGGCAGGCTCCGACGACCTCCGCTAGCTTCTCCCTTCGACGTCCCCACTCGCAGCACAGGCAGTGCACCCGGCCGCATTCCGTAGCCAGGGCGCTTGGGGGTGACGCCATCCCGGACGACAGCTACGGCGGAGTGCAGTGAAACCCCATCGAATCAAGAAGACACGAAAACCTGACCTCCCCGAGGGACTGTCCCTTCTGGTGGTGGAAGAGAACGTCATTCTCGCCCTCGACCTCGAGGACACGCTGAAGCGAAACGGCGCTTTGCGCGTCGATATCGTCGGCAGTTGCGAAGAGGCCCTTCGGGCGGTGGAGGCTGTCGCCTACAACCTCGCCCTGCTGGACCTGAAGCTGCTGCGGAGCGGACTGCTGCCGCTGGCGGCGCGGCTCGTCGACCTCGGCATCCCCTTTGCTTTCTCCAACGGGCATGGCGAGCGGTCCCTGCTGCCCCCGCCCTACACCGCCTGCCCCCTGGTCAGTCGGCCCTGCAGTGAAACTTACCTGCTGTCGTCGCTCGCCAAGGTGATGACGGCAAGGCCGCACCGCTAGCTAGATATTCGTCAGCGCGGCCTCGGTCGTCCGTGGCAGAGGTTCGGCCGCGACATAATGGGGCGAGAACTCGGCAATATCGGACAGACGCGCGAGGTCGCCGATGACCACGCGGTCGCCGCAGATGCGCAGCAGCCCGTTCTCGCGCAGCCGGCGCAGGGTGCGGTTCACATGCACGGCGCTGAGGCCGAGGGTGTCCGCGAGAATCTCCTGCGTCAGCGGCATCTCGAACGAGTTCTGCCCCGCCTCCCCCACCAGGCGCAGGCGATGCAGCAGTTCGACGATGATGTGGCCGGTGCGCTCGTAGGCGCTGCGCCGGCCGATGCGCACCACCTGCTCGGACAGGATCGCTTCGTCGCGGCCAGCGGCCCAGGCCAGCGCCGCGCCCAAGCGCGGACAGTTGCCGAAAATCTCGATCAGGGACTTTGGATCCACCGGGTGCACCTCGAGCTCCGTCAAGGCAGTGACCGAGTGGTCCGCGACATCGAAGAGGGCCGAGAACAGGCCGATGAAATCGCCGGGAAGGGCAAAGTTGAGAATCTGGCGGCGGCCGTCCGACAGCATCTTGAAGCGGATCGCCCAGCCGTCCTTGACAACGTAAGTCTGGTCGAACGCTTCGCCGTCGCGTACCAACTCGGCCCCGGCGGCGATGCGCTTCGTCTTGTTCCGCATGGCCTCGATGCAGTCGATCTCTGCATTGTTCAGTTGAATGACCGCGCTGAGCTTGCGGCCCAGTGCGCCGTGTGACACTTCCGTCTTCATTGAGAGTCTACCCTCTTCCGCCCACTTCGCCGCTTCGGCGACCGCGAGGGAGCGCCGACGCCGGCCGTCGCATAAACGCGCCACGCCGGTTGGAGTTCCATCTGCCGCCGAACAGGCTGTGGCATGGAAGGGCGCTGCGCAGGGTCGCACGGCTCGCCGGGAACCATCCGCCTGGAGCCTCGTTGATCTCCGAGAACTCTTGCACCTCTCGAAGCTGTGCAGGGTATGAACCTGACTGTTGATGGAGACTGAACATGACCCCTGTGTCCAACGGCACCGAATCCAACACGCGCAAGCTATTGCTGGGGATCGCCCTGGCCGGCCTTTCTGTCGTCGCGCTTTCCGCCTGCAACACCATGGAAGGCGCCGGCAAGGACGTCGAGTCGGCCGGCGAAGCCATTCAGGACGGCGCCGACAACGACTGAGGCACCGACCCGGCCCGACTGCGAGAGGCCCGACTGCGAGAGGCCCGACTGCGATAGGAGAATGGACAAGATGCTTCCGAAAGTGAAAACCGCCGCCACCGTGACCGCCCTGGCGTTCGCCGCCGCCTTCGGGCTCGCCGCCTGCGAGGAGCAGGGCCCGGCCGAGCAGGTCGGCGAGACCATCGACGAGTCTGTGGAGAACCTGGGCGAGAGCATGGAAGAGGCCGGCGAGGAGGTCCAGGACACGATGAACTGACGGCAGCATCCGACAGGGGCAACGCGGAACGGGCGGCTGCATCGGCAGCCGCCCGTTTCTTCATGCGTGGACGCCGGTCCTACCTAGAAACCCTTGGCCCAGAGATCTGCCTCCTTCTCGGCCTGCTCGCGGGCGATGCCGTAGCGTTCCTGCAGGCGCCCGATGAGCTGGTCGCGCTTGCCGGCGACGACGTCGAGGTCGTCGTCGGTAAGGTCGCCCCACTTCTCCTTCGCCTTGCCCTTCAGCTGTTTCCAGTTTCCTTCCACCTGGTCCCAATTCATCGTCGTTCTCCATTGCAGTTTCGATAACGGGCGGCAGCCTGCCACCCCACTGGCGGGACAACGTGGTGCCGAGGCTGCGGGTTCCGGCCGCGTCGTCGCCACGTCATTGCGGGAACCTTCGGGCGCCTGCGGCATTGACCCGCAGCCCCCGCGTGCCGCGGGCGACGCCCGTCGACCAGCCCCGGACTCCGCCGCGCCGGACACCTTCTGCAGCGGCGCGCGTCATCATTGCCCGACCTCTCTCAACGGAGAGACTTCGCATGCAGACCCATATTAGGGAGAACCGCAGCCTGACCGCCGCTGCCGGCGTCCTGGCCGTGCTCGGCGGCTTCGCGGCGCTCTATTTCGCCCGCCCTCTCTTCATCCCGATCACCTTGGCCTGCGTGCTGGCGCTGGTGCTGGCGCCCATCGTCCGCCTGCTCTGCAATGCGGGGTTGCCGCGCGCCCTGGCGGCCGGTGGCGTGGTCGCCGCGGCGATCGCGCTGGCGTCCGGCGTGCTGCTGCGGCTGTCGACGCCGGCCACGGAGTGGTTCGCACGGCTGCCGGAAGGCGTCGCCCGGCTGCGCTACGCCTTCCGTGAGGTCGCCGTGGCGCTGCAGGACATGAAGAAGTTCACCGAGGACATGGCCGCTCTGTCGCCCGGCAGGGAAGGCGGCGAGGTCGTCGTGCAAGGCCCCGACCTGGCACAGATCTTCCTCACCAACGCCGGCCAGCTGCTCACCATGATCGTGGTCACCGCGGTGCTGCTGTTCTTCCTGCTCGCCAACGGCTACCTCTTCCTGCAGAAGACCGTGCACATCATGCCGACCTTCGGCGAGAAGAAGCGGGCGGTGGAGATCGGCCGCGACCTGCAGCAGGTGGTGTCGCGCTATCTGCTCACCATCACCGCCATCAACCTCGGCCTCGGCTGCGCGACGGCGCTGACAATGGCCGCCTTCGGCCTGCCCGACCCGCTGCTCTGGGGCGTCATGGCCGCCACCTTGAACTTCATCCCCTATGTCGGCTCCATCCTGACGGCCAGCGCGATCCTGCTGGCCGCGGTGCTGACCTTCCTGTCGCCGCTGCAGGCGCTCTACCCGCCGCTGGCCTTCCTGGCACTGACCATCGTCGAGGGCAACCTGGTGACGCCGGCGCTGGTCGGTCGTCGCCTCACCCTCAACCCGGTCATCGTCTTCACCTGCCTGCTGTTCTGGGGCTGGCTGTGGGGTATCGCCGGCCTGCTGCTGGCAGTGCCGCTGCTGGTGGTGTTCAAGATTCTCTGCGACCACATCCCGGCGCTGCGGGTGGTCGGCGAGTACCTGAGCTCGCTACCGCCGAAAGCCGAGGAGCCCGCGGCGGTCATCGAGCCTGCCGGCGAGAAGCCGGCCGGGATCGGCTGACGAAAAAACCCGCCGCTGCCGTTCTGGCAGCGGCGGGTTCGCGGTCACCCGCAAAGCTGCGGATCAGCCGGCAGCGCCCGGCGATTTCTTTGCCGAGGTGGCGGCGTCGACGCTGCGCTCGACGTCGCGCTTCACGTCCGCGGCCTTGGGCGCCTTGCGCTCCGCCGTCTCCCGGGCCTTGTCGATGGCGGCCCTGGCGGCTTCCTGCACCTTGCGTCCCTCCTTCACGGCGGCCTCGCGGGCGACCTGGCGGGCGCGCTCACTGCGGGCGCCGAAAGCACGGTCCTCGTGGGCGCTGCGCGGCAGGGAGGCGGCGATGGCGGCGCCGAGGGCGAGGCCGGCGGCACCGACAAGGATCGGATGCTCGTGGACGAAGCGCCCGCCGGAACGCCGCGCGCGGGCGACTCCGGTCTGCGCCTTTTCGCCCACCTCGCCGGCAACCTCGCGCACTTTGCCGCCGGCGGCGGCAGCGCGCTCGCGGGCCGACTCCCGCAGGTCGGCCGCCTTGTCACGCAACTGCCCGGCGGTGCGCCCGCCGAGCGAATCCTCGTCCTGGTGCCGGGCGACAGCGGACAGGGCCAGCCACAGTACGCCGGCACCGATCAGCGCCGCCGGTACCGGGTTGTCCCGCAGGCTGCGGCCGATGCTGCCGGCGATGGCGCCGCCGTTGGCGCGCGCGAAGTCGACCACGCCGTCGATCATCTCGCCCGGCGACAGGCGCTGCTGGAGGCGCTCGACCTTGTCCTCGATGTCGTGGCGTGTGCTGCGGATCTCGTCTTCGATGGTGTCGATTCCGGGAGTGCTTTTCACCATTACTCAATCTCCTTTCCGTCGTGTCGGGTGTCGTCGCCGCCGCGCGCGACGCGCAGCGTGCGCTCCGGCAGCAGGTTGCGGGCCTTCAGGTTGTCGCGGCCGCGGATCAGCAGGATCCCCGCCGCGGCGGCCAGCACGAGGCCGACCAGCACGGCCGCCAGCCACAGCGGCATGACGCCGCCGAGCGCCAGCACGACCGCCTGCACCAGCACCAGCAGGGCGCAGAAGGCCAGGAACAGGCCCGCGATCACGGCATAGAGGCCGCTGCGGGCCTGGGACGCCTTCTCCGAGATCTCGGCCTGGGCGAGGCGCAGTTCCTGGCGCACCAGCCGGCCGATGTCCTGCACGAGCTCGCTCACCAGCCGGCCCAGCGAGGCGTCCGGACCGCTCATCCGCGCCCGGGTCCGCCGTCGCCGTGCTGCGGCGGCAGGTCCGCGACGTCGTCGTCAGGCGTCGCCGCGGAGCTCTTGAGAAAGCGCGTGAGGCCGAAGGCCAGCGCGAAGCCGCCCGCGAACACCAGGCCCGGATGGTCGCGGGCGAAGTCCTCGACATCGGCCCAGAGCTCTCCCGGCGCCCGAGCCCGCAGGCGCCCGGCGAAGTCCTCGACCTCGCCAGCGGTGCGTGACACCGCGGCGGCGCTGCCGGGGTAGCCCGAAGCCTCGAGATCCTCGGCGCCGCGATCGCCGGCGCTGGCCAGCGCGGCCACGTAGTCGGCCAGGGCGTCGCGCTGGTCGCGGGCCAGCCGTTCGGCCGCAGTCCGGGCCTCCTCAGCGGCCTGCCGGCCTTCACGCTTGAGGGCCGCGCCGACCTCCTCGAAGACCGAGGGATCCGCGCGCTCCGTGGAAGAGCTGTCGGTCATGTGGTCTGCCTTTCGCTGTCTGGTCTATTCATACGACAATGCGGGCGGCGCGGGAATGGTTCCGCGCCGCACGCATGACAGCAGGGGACAGACGGCAGGATTTCCGCGCCCGTCAGGCGCCGGCGAAGACCTCTTCGACGGCCTCGCGCATTGCGCCGACGACGATGTCGGCCTCGGCCTCGCTGAGGCAGAGCGGCGGCGCGAAGCCGAGGATGTCGCCCTGCGGCATGGCGCGCGCGATCACGCCGCGCTTCAGCAGCGCCGCCGCCACCTTCGGACCCTGCTGGCCGGCCGGCTCGAAGAGCCTGCGGCCCTTGCGCTCCTCGACCAGTTCGACGGCGCAGAGCATGCCCTCGCCGCGCACCTCGCCGACGTTCGGATGGTCGCCGACGGCCTTCTGCATTGCCCGGTTGAAGTAACCGCCGGTGGCGCCGGCATTGGCCACCAGGCCGAGGTCGTCGATCAGCTTCAGGTTGGCGACGCCCGCCGCCGCGCCGATGGGGTGTGCCGAGTAGGTCCAGCCGTGGCCGATGGCACCGTTCTCGTCGGTGCCCTGCTCCAGCACCTTCCACACCTTGTCGCCGATGATCGAGGCGGAGAGCGGCGCGTAGGCCGAGGTGAGCCCCTTGGCCGAGGTGATGATGTCGGGGCGGATGCCGTAGTGGTCGGAGCCGAACATGGTGCCCAGGCGCCCGAAGCCGGTGACCACCTCGTCGGCGATCAGCAGCACGTCGTACTTCGCCAGCACCTCCTGGATCGCCGCCCAGTAGCCGGCCGGCGGCGGCACGATGCCGCCGGTGCCGAGCACCGGCTCGCCGATGAAGGCGGCGACGCTGTCGGGTCCCTCAGCGAGGATCAGCTTTTCCAGCTCGGCCGCGCAGTGGGCCGAGAACTCCTCCTCGCTCATGGCCTCGTCGCGGCGCCGGAAATAGTACGGCGCCTCGGTGTGGACCACCTGGGCCAGCGGCAGGTCGAACTTCTTATGGAACAGCTCGAGGCCGGTCAGCGAGCCGGTCATCAGCCCGGAGCCGTGGTAGCCGCGCCAGCGCGAGACGATCTTCTTCTTCTGCGGCCGGCCGAGGATGTTGTTGTAGTACCAGACCAGCTTGACGTTGGTCTCGTTGGCGTCGGAGCCGGACAGGCCGTAGTAGACCTTGCTCATGCCTCCGCCATCCCACTTGGGGGCGCGGTCGATGATCATCCTCGACAGCGTGATCGAGGCCTCGGTGCCATTGCCGACGTAGGCGTGGTAGTAGGCCAGTTCCTCGGCCTGCTTCGCGATCGCCTTTGCGATCTCCTTGCGGCCGTAGCCGACGTTAACGCAGTAGAGCCCGGCGAAGGCGTCGAGCAGGCGGTTGCCCTCGCGGTCGCGGATGTAGACCCCCTCCCCGCCGGTGACCACGCGCTGCGGCGCCTCGCCGCGGGCGAACTGCGCCAGGTGGGTCGAGGGATGGAAGAAGCAGTCCCGGTCCCAGGTTTCCAGTTGATCGTTCTTCAGCATCGTCTCTCCAATCGTCTCAGGACCAGTCGCGGCATACGTACTTCACATCCGAGAAGGCCTCAATGCCGAGGCGCGACCCCTCGCGGCCGAGGCCGGACTGCTTCATGCCGCCGAAGGGGATCGGCGCGCCGGTCACCTTGGTGCGGTTGACCGCCACCATGCCGAAGACCAGCGCCCGCGACATGCGGTAAATCCGCGCAGGCTGCATGCTGTGCAGGTAGGCGATAAGGCCGAATTCCGTCGAGTTGGCGCGGCGGATGACCTCCGCCTCGTCGTCGAAGGCGGTCAGCGCCGCCACCGGGCCGAAGGTCTCCTCGTGCATGATCTGCGCCGCGTCGGGCACATCGGCCAGCACCGTCGGCTGGAAGAACAGCGGCCCCATCGCATGGACCTCGCCGCCGCAGAGCAGGCGCGCACCCTTGTCCAGGGCGTCGGCGACGTGCTCGCGCTGCTTGGCGACGGCGCGCTCGTGCATCAAGGGTCCGATGTCCGGGTCGTCGAGGCCGCGGCCGACGGTGAGCGCCCGGGTCCTCTCGGTGAAGCGCCGGCAGAAGTCCTCGTAGACCGGCCGTTCGATGTAGAAGCGGTTGGCGCCGAGACAATCCTGACCGGAGGTCGCGAACTTGGCGCCGATGGCCTGCTCCACCGCGTGGTCGAGGTCGGCGTCGGCGAAGACGATGAAGGGCGCGTGGCCGCCCAGCTCCAGGCTGAGGCGCTTGATGGAGGGCGCCGACTGCTCGTAGAGCAGGCGGCCGATCTCAGTCGAGCCGGTGAAGGAGAGCGCGCGCACCCGGGTGTCGGCGGTCCAGGCGCCGACGACGACCGGCGCCTCGCCAATCACCACGTTGAAGACGCCCGGCGGGAAGCCGGCGCGCTCGGCCAGTTCGGCCAGCGCCAGCGCCGACAGCGGCGTCTCCTTGGAGGGATGCGCCACCACGGTGCAGCCGACCGCCAGGGCCGCAGCGGCCTTGCGGGTCAGCATGGCGTTGGGGAAGTTCCACGGCGTCACCAGCGCGGCGACGCCGAGCGGCTCGCGCCACAGCTCGACCTCGGCGCTCGGCAGGTGCGAGGTGACGCTCATGATGTCGGGGCGCTTGGCCTCCTCGGCGAAGTACTCGGCAAAGGAGGCGCCGTAGTCGATCTCGCCGCGCGCCTCGGAGATCGGCTTGCCCTGCTCCAGGGTCATGATGAGGGCAAGGTCTTCCTTGTGCTCGCGCATCAGGTCGTACCAGCGGCGCAGGATGTCGCTGCGCTGCTGCGGCAGCAGGGCGGCCCAGGCCGGAAAGGCGCGCTCGGCGGCATCGACGGCTTGCCGGGCGCCTTCGGCCCCGAGGGTGGCGACCTCGGCGATCGCCTCGCCGTCGGCCGGATTCAGCACCGCGAGGCTGACGGCCTCCCCCGCCTGCATCCAGGCGCCGTCGATGTAGGAGGCGCCGGCCAGCAGGCCCGGATCGCTCAGACCGGACTCTTGGAATACGGATGGGCGCGGCGAAGGTTTTCGCTGGGACGAAGGCGACATGGCGGACACTCCTGGCGGAAGGCTCGCCCGAAACGGCGAACTGCCGCCGATCCTAGCGATCCGGCCGAGAAAGGTGGGTCGGATTTGCGGGCACCGCGCCGACGATTCCGCGCCTCGGAGCCGGGTGGAGGCTACGATTCTTCGGGAGTGAACCGCCCACTCAGCGGCGCCGGCGCGGCAGCGGGCCTTCGGGCCGCGGCGTCCGGTCCTAGTCCTCGGCCAGCCGCCGGTCCCGCCACTCCTTCAGCTCCGTCAGGGTCGAGGTCAGATCGAAGTAGTCCTCGATGGCGACGAACTGCGCGACCTCGCGGCCGCCACGACGCAGCGGAAACAGGCCGAACTCGTAAGTGAAGCGCCCGCCGCTGATGGTCGGCGCCTCGCTGCAGCCGAACACCGGCACCCGCTGCTCCCAGGCGCGGCGGTAGTACACCATCCAGGGCTCGTGCGGGTTGGCCGGCATCAGTTCGTCGAGATAGCGGCCCGTGATGTTCATGCCCGTCGCCTCGGTGGCCCTGGTCCCGACGAGGCGGTAGCGGATGCGAAAAGGGTCTTGCTCCACGTCGGCCATGAAGATGTTCGGCAGCAGCCGCTTCAGGTCGGCGGGATCGAAATCGGCGCGGTCGGGAATGTCGCCGGCGCACTTGGCGCGCCACCAGCGAAGCAGGGTCCGGATCATCTCCGACTCCAGCTCGGAGTCATCTGCGTAGAGGCCCATGGCTTTCCCGAGGCGCTTGAGGGAAACGGGTGCCGGTCAGGTTTCGGCGGCGTTGCGCAGGCCCTCCTCGCGCAACATCTCCAGCGGCGGCGGCGCCGATTTCACCGGCTTGGTGACCACGAAGGTGAAGTAGCGTTTGACGCCGATGCGGCGCTCCAGGATCTCGTCGACCAGGGCCTGGTAGGCGGCGACGTCGCCGGCGACAATCTCCAGGAAGTAATCGACGCCGCCGCCGACGGCCACGCAGCGCGTCACCTGCGGGATCGCCCGGATGGCCTCCTCGAAGCGCTGGAAGTCGGCGGCCTGGTGGCTCTCCAGCTCGATCTGCACCAGGAACAGCGAGGCCGGGGCGATCTTCTCCAGCGCCACCTCGGCGTGATAGCCGCGGATGTAGCCGGCCTGGTCGAGGCGCTTCAGCCGGTCCCAGCAGGCCGCCGCCGAGAGGCTGACCCGCCCGGCCAGCTCCGACTTGGTGATCCGCCCCTCCTGCTGGAGGATCGAGAGGATTTGCAAATCGCGGTTGTCGAGCTTCATGGCCGCATCATAGCCGCAACGGCGGCCAAACCGAAGAATCTTCGGTGGGGCAAATGTGGGAAGGGTGCGCCCGCAGAGGGTGCGTTGGGGAGCAGTGCGGTCTGGGCCAAATCCAGTCTTGGAGCGGGGCGGCCGGGTGCCTCCGCGGGAGGGAACGAAGGCGCGCCGGAGACGCGCCTTCGCTCTTGTGCTGCGGTCGGCCTCAGCTGCCCACCACGCCGCCATCATCCTTGGTGATCACCACCGTCGCCGAGCGCGGCACGGTGCCGTCATAATCCGGGAAGCCCGAGCCGAAATCGCCGGCCGCGAACTGATCGGCCGAGGCATGGGCACCGGGGTGCTGGAAGTTGACGAACATGGTCTTGCCGTCCGGCGTCGTAACGACGCCGGTGCACTCCTGGCCCCATGGGCCGGTCATGAAGCGCTTGATCTCGCCCGTCACCGGATCGGCCGCCAGCAACATATTCATGCCGAACTCCTTGAGCGGGCCTTCATAGTCGGGGCCTGTATCGCCCATGTCGGTTTGGATCCACAGACGTGACTCGGCATCGCACCACAGCCCGTCCGGGCAGGCAAAGATGCTGTCGTCGTTCAGCGCCCCGCCGGTAGCCACGGCCGAGTTCGCGGCATTGCCCGCGATAACGAACAGGTCCCAGTGAAAGCTGGCCTTCGTGTGGTCCATGTTTTCATAGTTCCAGCGCACGATCTGGCCGAAATTATTCTCGGCTCGCGGGTTGACCGCGTCCACCTGCGCCTGGGTGCGGCGCGAGTTGTTGGTGAGCGCGAAGTAGAGCGTGCCTGTGCGGGGATCGACAGTGCCCCATTCCGGGCGATCCATCTTCGTGGCACCGACGAAGTCGGCGGCAAGGCGGGTGTTGACGAGAATGTCGGCCAGGTCAGCGAAGCCGTTGGCCGGGGTCAACCCGTTGCGGCCCGGCGCAAGCGCCAGCCACTCGCCGGTGCCGTCGTCGTTGAAATTCGCGACGTAGAGCGTGCCGGAGTCGAGGATCGAGCCATCGGTCTCGCCGGGCACCCACACGCCTTCGGAGACGAACTTGTAGATGTACTCGAAACGCGCGTCGTCGCCCGAGTAGCAGACCACCGGCGCGCCCTCGACGACCGGGGCGAACACCACACCCTCGTGGGCGAAGCGGCCCAGATGGGTGCGCTTGACGGGGGTGCTTTCGGGATCGAACGGATCGATCTCGACCATCCAGCCGTAGGTGTTGGGCTCGTTGCGGTAGTCCTCGGTGGCCGAGGCGCCCTTGGTGGTGGCGTCCCAGCGCAGGTACTCGTCTGCGCCGGACTTCGCCAGGTGCCAGCCGTAGCGGCCGCCCTTCGGGTTGGTGGAGACGCCATAGCGGGCGTGCTCGCGCGGCAGGTCGGGCTTCTGGTCGACCTCGGTGGTGTTCGAGAAGTAGCCGGCCCAGTTCTCTTCTGCCGTCAGGTAAGTGTTCCAGGGTGACACGCCGTGGGCGCAGTTGTTCAGCGTGCCGCGGGTCATGGTGCCATCGGGGCTGTACTTGGTGCGCACATGGGCCGAACCGCGCACCGGACCGCCGATCGCGATGGGCGTGCCGCCGGTCACCCTGCGGTTGCGCGGATCCGGCACGACGATCCAGTTGCCCTCGGCCTGCTTCGTCGTGCGGTAGATCGAGACGCCGTGCGCAGCGATCTCCATGCGCACCTCGTCGTCGTCGCGCATGCCGTCGGCGTCATAGATGACACTTCGCTTGTCGATCGGCTGGCCCTTGTAGCCTACCTTCTGGGCATGCAGGAAGCGCGGCTCGATGTATTCGTGGTTCACTGCGATGATGCCGTCCTCGGACGAGCCGTCGATCGGGAAGAAGTGGATCCCGTCATGATGCTGGCCGATCTGGTGTTCCTGCTCGACGCCGGTGTTGGCGCCCGAACGGAAGGCGGACATATCGCCCGAGATCGGCTCCCCGCTCGCGCCGAGAATCTGGAAGCTGTAGCCCTCGGGCACGACGACCGTGTCGTCAAAGCTCACCGGAACGGGCGAAAAGCCGATCAGGCTCGATGTGCCATACGCCAGCGCCGCCTTGCCCGTCAGCGGGCCGCCGATCAGGCCGGTGACGATGGTGGCCAGGCCGCCCATCAGAAACCCGCGACGGGCAACGCGGGCGTCGATCACATCGTAGAAATTCCGGTTGTCGGAAGTGTTGCACTGCGGCTCGTCGCCGTGCTCGTATCCCATAGCCTGCGTATGATCCGGGTAGTCGCGCTCGAGGTCTTTCATCTGTGGCTCTCCTGTGTTGGATTGCTGCATTGTTTGCAACAATCCACTTGTATAGTGCCGCAGCGTTACAGCCCTGTGACGTGGCATGATTTGGCGGCTGTGAGACGCCGCAGCAGGTCGAGGCGGCGCTTGTCGCCGACGAGAATAAGGTCGAGGACGCGCTGCGCACCCTCGCCGTCCTCGGCCAGGGCCAGGAGGCACCACAGACAACGACGTTCACTTACTGTGCTGGCTTGGCTGCAGATCGAGGGCGGGCAATGCCCCTGCCCCAACTTGGACGATGACTGCGATGGTAGGCGCAAGGTCCGGTGGCGGTTGGAAACCAGACCGGAGCCGACGGTGCGGCTGCCTCGGCCTCGTGCCGTGGCCGACCATCGCTGCGTCAGTTGACGTCGACCGCGATACAGACCGCCTAGCCCGCAGGCCGGGCCCCGTTTCCGCCGGCAATGACTTCGTCGGTGTTTCCGAGCAGCTTGCGCACGGCGGCCCGCGCCTTGTCCGGCCGCTGCCGCCTGATCTCCCGCTCGATGTTCTCGTGCAGCTGATGCGGGTAGTCCAGGTCACTTATCTTGCGGGTGGTATAAACGAAGAGAGAATCCAGGCCGGACTCGATCAGAGCGCCGAGCGGGACAAGGAGGTCGTTGCCCGCGGCGCGCAGAATCGCCATGTGAAAGCGCATGTCGGCTTCGGTACGTGCCCTGATCGTCGTTCCCGCGCCCATCTCGCGGCAGGCACGGCTGATCTCCTCCATCTGTTCGTCCGTGCGGCGGACAGCGGCCAGGGCCGCCGCCTCGGGTTCCACGATGTAGCGGAACTCCTGAACGGTCTTGAGGAACGTCTCTCGATCCGGCGATGCCGCGTACCAGGCGAGCACGTCGCGATCGAGCAGGTTCCACCGTTCGCGCGGCTCGACCCGGCTGCCGACCTTCGGCCTGGAAGAGAGCAGGCTCTTGGCCATCAGCATCTTGATCGCCTCACGCACCGCAGACCGGCCGACATTGAAAGTTTCGGCCCATGTCGCCTCGTTCGGCAGGATCGTGCCGGGCGGATAGTCACCGCGCACGATCCGCAAGCCGATCTCATTGGCGACCGTGGAATGGACACTCGTTCCGCTCAGCCGGTACGGCGGGTGCGGACCGACGTCGTCCACGATACCTGCGGCGACGGTCTGTCCGGTGGCAACCGGAGCGTCAGCCCTGTTGGCGCGCCTGCCCGTGCTGTCGTGTCTGCTCATCGGGATTCGTCGCGCAGCGCGCGAATACGATCGAATGCCACCGCCAATATAATGAAACTGCCCACAAATGCTCCCTGCCAGAACGAGCTGATCCCCAACAGAATCAGGCTGTTGCGGATCACTTCGATAAGGGCCGCGCCGACCACCGATCCGAACACGGTGCCAGCCCCGCCCATAAGATTCGCGCCGCCGATGACCGAGGCGGCGATCACGCTGAGCTCCATGGACTGACCGAGATTGGTGGTTACCCCACCCAGCCATCCGGCCTCGAGCACGCCCGCGACGCCGGCGAAGAAGGCCGAGCACATATAGACGCTCACCTTCAGGCCGCGCACGTTGATGCCCGTCAGATCGGTGGCCTTCTCGTTGCTGCCGATCGCGAAGACATGCGTGCCCCAGCGCGTCCAGCGCAGCGCGAAACCAGTGGCCAGCGCCAGCACCACAAGCGCGATAACAGGGTGGGCGATCCCCCAGGTGGAACCGCCGCCGAGCCAGAACAGCAGCGCCTCGTCCGGGCCGAACTGGAACACCATCTTGTTGTTGGATAGCACCATGGCAGCGCTGCGCGCAAGCGACAGCATGCCGAGCGTGGCCACGAAAGGCGGGATGCGCAGGTAAGCGATCAGAAGCCCGTTGACGAGGCCGACAACGAGAGCGGCGCCGATTGCCACGAGTGCTGCCAGCCACAGCGGGCTGCCGCCGTTCATCACGATGGCGAGCACCATCGCCGACAGGCCGAGCGTCGAGCCGACCGAGAGGTCGATGCCGCCGGAGATGATGACAACGGTCATGCCGAGCGCGACGATGGCCACGAAGGCAAAGTTGCGGCTGACATTGAACAGATTCTGGGAACTCGCGAAGCTGTCGGTAGCGAGCGAGAGAACAATGCAGGCGATCACGGCAGCGATGAACACCCAGAAGGACTGCTTGCTCAGAATCCGTGCGAGTGGGGACTGTGTCTGCCAGCCGATCACCTCATCGAGGCTGGCAAAACCTTTGGGTTCGTTTTCGGTCGTCATTTCTGTCCTCACGCCGCGTCGATCGCGCCAGTGATCAGGCCGGTGATCTCTTCCGGGCTGGTATCGGCCGTGGATTTGTCGGCAACCTTCCTGCCGCGCCTCAGAACGCTGATGCGGTCGGCGACGGCAAAGACGTCGGGCATGCGATGGCTGATGAGGATCACCGCAATCTGCTGCCGCTTGAGTTCCTGAATGAGGTTGAGCACCTCGGCCACCTGGCGCACGGAGATGGCAGCGGTCGGTTCGTCCATCAGCACGATCTTCGCCTTGGCGAGCCTGGTACGGGCAATCGCCACCGCCTGCCGCTGACCCCCGGACATGTCTCGTACGAGATCCTTCGGCCGCGTCTCCGATTTCAATTCCTTAAAGAGCTGTGCCGCAATCGCGTTCATGGCGCTGTAGTTCATGATGCGTATCGGCCCGAAGGAGCGGGTCAGTTCGCGCCCGAGAAAGACGTTGACTGACGCCGTCAGGATGTCGCAAATCGCCAGATCCTGATACACGATCTCGATCCCGCTCTCGCGCGCTTCGACCGGGCGGTGGAATTCCTTTCGCTCGCCGGCGATGAACATGCGTCCGTCGGACGGCCGGTAGTTGCCGGCGATGATCTTGACCAGGGTCGACTTGCCCGCACCGTTGTCGCCCATCAGGCCCAGCACCTCGCCCGGCGACAGCGACAACGACACATCCTCGAGCGCCTGAATGGCCCCGAAGTGCTTGGAAATCCCTTCGAGCGTTAGAGCGCTCAATACCCCCTCCTCCCGACTCGCCCGAACTGTGCGACCGATCCGCTGGCCGGTCAATAGCCTGAAAAATCATTATTGTATGTTTTATCAGACAATATATTGACTGCCATCTTAGGCTGTGTCTATGGTTTCCGGCGGGAGGAAATGCGCAGGCATGCGTGTTCTGGTGACGGGAGCAACCGGCAAGGTCGGGCAGGCGCTGATCCGCCGGATTCTGCGAGACGAGACCCTGTCCGGGGTGGAAATTCGCGCGCTCACGCACAACCGGAGCATCGAGGAAACGCCGCGCCTTTCAGCCATACGGGGGTCGGTGGGGGACCGCCAAACCTGCCGTGAGGCGCTTTCCGGCATCACTCATGTCGTCCACCTGGCCACCTGCAAGGAAACCCCGGAAAGCATAATGGACGTGGCCGTGAAAGGGATGTTTTGGCTGCTCGAAGAGTTCCGGCAAAGTTGCACCGCCGAGCGCTTCCTGCTGGTCGGCGGCGATGCCGCGGTCGGCCATTTCTTCGTCCGCCACGATGGGCCGGTGACCGAGGAGACGGCGCACCGGGCCTACCCGGGCTGCTACGCCCTCTCGAAGGTGCTTGAAGAGGTGATGCTGCGGCAGGTCGGGCTTCAGTACGACATCGACTGGTGCTGCCTGCGGGCACCCTGGATCATGGAAAAGGACGACTTCCGCTACAGTCTTTCCTTCGGAGACGATGTCTTCGGCGGACCGGACTGGAGTGAGCTGGTCGGCGCCGAGGCGGCGGCGGAGTGCCGGCGGGCCGGGGCTGTTCCATTGCTGCTGGACGAAGACGGCGCAGCGGTCAGGCGCAACTTCGTACACGTGGACGACCTCGTCGAGGCGATCGTGATCGCGCTGCGGGCGGGGGCGGCCCGGCAGCGCCTTTACAACATCTGCATGGACGAGCCGGTGAACTATGCGGCGGTGGCGAACTATCTCGCCAGAACGCGCGGTCTTCCGGCTAAGGAGATACGCGGCCCCTACTTCAGCAACTGGATGGACAACAGCCGGGCCAAGGCAGAGCTCGACTGGCGGCCAGCCTACGACCTCGAGGCATTGATCGAAGCTGCCTGGAGCTACCAGCGTCCGGCGAACGAGCCTAGACAGATCTGGTACCCGGGTTGAACAGCGGCCGCAAGCGACAGGCGTCCGCAAACAACGCGCGCAAAGCGCGCATTCTGAATGGGAGGAAGTTATGAAGAGCATCCAGGCCGGCCTCTTGGCCGGAGCAGTGCTTGGGCTTCTCTGCGGGACCGCGGCGGCGCAGGAAAAGACCCTCGCCATCGTCGTCAAGGGGCTCGACAATCCGTTCTTCGAGCAGATCAATCTCGGCTGCCAGAAATGGAACAGCGAAAATTCCGGTTCCGGCTACAAGTGCTTCTACACCGGTCCGGCATCGAGTGCCGACGAAATCGGGGAGGTGCAGATCGTCGAAGATCTGCTGACGCGGCCCGACGTCGCCGCGATCGCCATCTCGCCATCCAACGCGCCATTGATGGCGCGCCTGCTGCGCGACAAGAAGCCGAGCATCCCGGTAATGACTATCGACGCCGATCTGGCCAAGGAGGACGCCGATCTGCGGGCCACCTATCTCGGCACTGACAACTACCTCATGGGCGTCAAATTCGCCGAGTACCTGCAAAAGCTCAAGCCCGGCGGCGGCTCCATCTGCCTGCAGCTCGGCAATATCGCGGCCGACAACATCAATGCCCGCGCCGCCGGGACCCGCGATACGCTGGCCGGCGCAGAGGGTGTCGACCGCCTCACCGGCCAGAACGGCTGGACGGAGATCAACGGCTGCCCGCTCTACACCAACGATCAGGCCGATCTCGCGAACCAGCAGATGGCGGACACCTTCACGGCCAATCCCAATCTCGATGCCTTCGTGCTCGAGGGTGGCTGGGCTCAGTTCGCCCCGCAGGCCTATAGCCAGGTCACCGACCAGGTGATGAACAAGCTGAAGTCGACGGATCTGGTCATTGTTGCCGGCGACACGCTGCCGCCGCAGATGAAGGCGCTCTCGGAAGGCAGGAGCCACGTCCAGGTGGGTCAGCGACCGTTCGAGATGGGCTACCGCGCGCCCTCGGTGATGCTCGACCTGATCGAGGGCAAGGCGGTCGAGCCGGTCATCTTTACCGGTCTCGACGAATGCATGCAGGAGAACGTCGAGTCCTGCATCGCGCAGTAGCGAAAGCAGCCACCGAACCCCACCACGGCCGCCAGAGGCAACCGTGGCGATTCGAGATGCCGGCGTGCTGCGCCGGCGAACGGGCCGCGTCCATCGGCCCAGCCCGTGCAAGGGCCCAGCCCTTGCACGGGCCAAGCAGAACACTGGAGGAAACGATCATGAAGTTCGGTACCACCGCATCGGCGCTTCTGGTTGCGCTCAGTCTCGCTTCTACCGGCGCGCTCGCGCAGGAAAAGAAGACGCTCGCATTCGTCGTCAACGGGGCCTCCGACTTTTGGAAGCTCGCAGAGGCCGGCGTGAAGAAAGCCCAGAGCGAGCTGCCCGGCTACAATCTGCAGTTCAAATATCCCGAGCAGGCCGCTGCCGCCGTGCAGCAGCGGCTGATGGACGACCTGGTGGCGGCCGGCGTCTCGGCCATCATGGTGAGCGCGGTCGACCCGAAGACATCGACCACCGCCCTCAATCGCGTCGGCGGCCAGGTTCCGCTCTTCACCACCGACAGCGACGCACCGGATACCAACCGCATTGCCTATATCGGATCGTCCAACACCGACGCCGGCCGCCAGGCGGGCGAGATCGCCCTGAAGGCGCTGCCCAATGGCGGCAAGTGCATCGGCTTCGTCGGCCTGCCGGGCGCCGACAATGCGCGAGAGCGCATCGAAGGCATGAAGGAGGTGATCGCCGGCTCCAACGTCGAGCTGATCGACGTGCGCGGCGACGACATCGACATGACCCGCGCCAAGCGTAATGTGGAGGATGCGCTCGCGGCCAATCCCGACATCGACTGCATGGTCGGTTTCTATTCCTACAATCC
Source organism: Kiloniellaceae bacterium (assembly GCA_050330205.1). Taxonomy (GTDB): domain Bacteria; phylum Pseudomonadota; class Alphaproteobacteria; order Kiloniellales; family Kiloniellaceae; genus Pelagibius. Next base: position 5,246 of record JBHJOA010000067.1, on the reverse strand, counting down.
GCCGCGCATCTATGAAGTGCTGAAGGAGTCCGGCAAGCTCGGTGAGATTGTCGTCATTGCTTTCGACGAGGATCCGATCACGCTCGGGGGCGTCCGCGAGGGCACGATCTCCGGCACCGTCGTCCAGCAGCCATATGAGTGGGGCTACCAGGGCATGAAGCTGATGGCCGCCTATCTGGAAGGCGACCAGTCGGAGATTCCGATGGATAAGCTTGTGATCGTCCCCACGAAGATCATCGACAACTCGAACGTCGATGCCTTCGAGGCGGAGCTGAAGGCGCGTATCGGCAGCTGACGCCTCGTGGCGGCAGGGCCGTTAACCTCCCTGTCGACCCTGCCGCCTTCGAGTTCACCTTTCGACGATCGCGACCTTGCCTCTTGGTGGCGACTGCGGACTGTCCCATGGCCGAACCACTCTTCGCCCTAAAGCGCATCACCAAGCACTATCCGGGCGTTGTGGCGTTGCGGGAGGTCGACCTCTCCGTTTCGCCGGCCGAGGTATTGGGCCTCGTCGGGGAGAACGGTGCGGGCAAGTCCACGCTGATGAAGATTCTGGGCGGCGTGGCGGCGCCGAGTTCCGGGACGATCAGCCTCAATGGGACGCAAAAGCCGCGCCTTACGGTGCCCGAAGCCCTCGCCGGCGGCATCGCTTTCGTCCATCAGGAGCTCAACCTCTTCGAGAACCTGTCGGTCGCCGAAAACATCATGATCGGCCGCGAACCCAGGACCGGAAGGTTCCTGCAAATGGTGGACAGGAAGCGGCTGCGGGAGCTTGCGGAGCCGCTGCTGGCGAAGCTCGGCGCCGACTTCGGCCCGGACGCGCCGGTTGCAGGGCTGACGCTGGCGCAGATGCAACTGGTCGAGATCGCCAAGGCGCTGTCGCTCGACGCGCGCATTCTCATTTTGGACGAGCCGACGTCGAGCCTGACGGTATCGGAGACGGAGCGCCTGCTGCTGGTCATTGCAAACCTCAAGGCGAGCGGCGTCGGCGTTATCTTCATTTCGCACCGGCTGAGCGAAGTGGAACGCTGTGCCGACCGCGTGGTGGTGCTGCGCGACGGCCGGGTCGTCGCCGAGCTTTCTTATGACAAGATCACGCCAGAGGCGATGATCCGCCATATGATCGGGCGCGACCTGCGTGGGCTCTACACCGCGCCGGCAGCACCGCCGGGCGAAAGGATGCTCGAAATCGTCGACCTGCGCACGACCGGGCGCCCCGAGCACAGCGTCTCGCTCGATGTCAGGCAGGGCGAGATCCTCGGGATGGCCGGCCTTGTCGGCTCCGGCCGCACGGAGCTCGCGCGCGCCGTATTCGGCATCGAGCCGCCCCTTTCAGGCGCTATCCGGATCGCCGGCGAGACCGTCGCGATCCGCGATCCGAAGGACGCGATCGAGAAGGGTCTCTATCTCGTACCGGAGGATCGCAAGCGCTCCGGTCTCGTACTGGATTTCTCGGTGAGCGAAAACGTCAGCCTCGCAAGCCTGCACAGGCTCGCTTCCTACGGCCTGTTCCGACCCGCCGAGGAGGCGAAACTGTCGCAGCACTGGCGGGACCAGCTCTCCATTCGCTGCCCGGACACAAAGCTGCCGGCGTTGTCGCTCTCGGGCGGCAATCAGCAGAAGGTGGTGCTGGCGAAGTGGCTCTCAATGGCACCGCGCGTGCTGATTTTCGACGAGCCGACACGCGGGGTCGATGTCGGGGCGAAGCAGGAGATCTACGCGCTGATGCGCTCGCTTTCCGACGGCGGCGCGGCCATACTGATGATCTCGAGCGACATGGAAGAAGTAATTGGCGTCAGCGACCGGATCGTTGTCATGCATGAAGGGTCGATAGCGGGATTCCTCGCGCGGGAGCGGTTCAGCGAAGAGAACATCCTCTCCCTCGCCGTCGGCCGTGCTCTGAACTGAGGTGGGAACTGGGGAATGAAGCGAAAGGACCTGGGGCTGCTCGTCCTCATCCTGGTCATCGGCACGGTGGTTGCGCTTATCAATCCGCGCTTCCTGTCGCCGGTGAACCTTTCCAATACGGCGAACCTGATCGGCCTGTTCGGCATTTTCGCGCTCGGCCAGGCCTTCGTCATCGTATCGGGCGGCATCGAACTGTCCGTCGGCTCCATCATCGCCCTGCTCGGCGTCGTCTTCGTCGATCTCGTCGCCGGCGGTGCCATGCCGTGGCCGGCGGCAATGGCCCTGGTCATTGCGCTCGGCTGCGTAATGGGCCTGGTGCATGGCTTTCTCGTCACCCGCATGGGGCTGCAGCCCTTCGTGGTTACCCTGTGCGGATTGCTCGTCTATCGCGGCATTGCCCGCTACTACACCGAGGACGCCACGGCCGGGTTCCCCTTCGGCGCCAGCTTTCCATGGCTGGAATGGCTGGTGGCGGGTCGCTTCTACGGCGTACCCCATAGCCTGATCATGTTCGCGGTGCTCGGCGGCGGCATGGCGCTGGTGCTGCATCGCTCCGTCTTCGGCCGGCATCTCTTCGCCGTCGGCAAGAACGAGGAGGCTGCCCGTTACAGCGGCATCAATACCACACGCATTACCATTGCCGCCTACATCATATGCTGTGGCCTGACAGCGGTCGCCGCCATTTTCATCGCCATGTACACACGCTCCATATCGCCGTCGTCGCATGGCAACTTTTACGAGCTCTACGCGATCGCGGCCGCCGTGCTGGGCGGATGTTCGCTGCGTGGGGGAGAAGGGTCCATCCTCGGCGTGGTGCTCGGCACAGTCCTGCTGCAGGTGCTGCAGAACCTGGTAAACCTGCTCGGCATTCCGAGTTCTCTCAATTTCGCGGTAATGGGCTCTGTGATCTTGATCGGCGTGCTGGCGGACCAGCATCTTACCCGTCGCCACAAGTGGAAAGCACAGGCCCGCTCAGCCTCCACCCGGCAGGAACCGATCGGGACGGCTGATGTTCCGGCATCGCAGGCAGACTAGCGGGCATTTGGCTTTGCGATGCGCCGCCCGGCACTCCAGCCGAAGCAAGTCTGGGCGATACGCACGCGCCTCGAGATCGACGATGCCCTCGCCATAGCTGAACAGATCGACCTGTGATCGCTGGCGCAGAGCGGACACGCTCTGCCCTCCACCCAAGGTCAGCGTCGCGGACTGAGCGGACGGTCAGTCACCGAATCTGGGAGGATTCAGCCACTTGACAACATACCAACCAGTTGGTATGTACCGGCATTCATGGAGGCTGGCATGCCTAAAGCCGCTGCAAAACCAGACGCAAAGCTGAAGCTTTTGGACGCCGCCCTGTCCGTAATCCGGATTAAGGGCTATTCGGCGACCACGGTCGACGAATTGTGCGCGGCTGCCGGCGTCACCAAGGGTGCGTTCTTCCATCACTTCAAGAGCAAGAACGAGCTCGGCGTCGCGGCCGCGGAGCATTGGTCGGAGACGACCGCTGCGCTGTTTGCCGAAGCTCCGTATCACGACCATGCCGATCCGCTCGATCGTGTCCTCGGCTATGTCGCCTTCCGCAAGGCACTGCTGCAAGGCGGCGTGCCCGAGTTCACCTGTCTCGTCGGCACCATGGTGCAGGAAACCTACGAAACCAGTCCGGCCATTCGCGATGCCTGTGACCGCAGCATCAGTGACCATGCCGAGACGCTGGAAGCTGATATCGAAGCGGCGATGCGGGATCGGCGCATTTCGCCGGATTGGACCGCCAAGTCGCTTTCGCTTCACACCCAGGCCGTTCTCCAGGGTGCGTTCATCCTCGCCAAGGCAAAGTGCAGCGCGGAGATTGCCGCTGACAGCATCGAGCATCTCACCCGGTATCTGAGGGCGCTTTTCAATGCGGAAGAGACTGAACGTCAGCCATGAAAGAAGACCAAGAGGAAAAGAGCATGCCCAATACAATCCGCCTCCACCGAGTCATCGCTACCAAGCCAGACAAGGTGTATCGCGCCTTTCTGGAGAGCGACGCCGTGGCGAGCTGGCTCCCGCCTTACGGGTTCCTCTGCACGGTCCACGAGCTGGACGCGAAAGTGGGCGGCCGCCACAGAATGTCCTTCCGGAACTTCACGACGGGCAAGGGCCACTCCTTTGGCGGCACCTATCTCGAACTCGTGCCGGGAGAGCGCCTTGTCTACACGGACACGTTCGATGACCCGAACTTGCCAGGCGAGATGCGTGTCACCGTGACCCTGAAGGCCGTTTCGGTGGGCACCGAAGTGAATATCGAACAGGAAGGCGTGCCGGACGTGATCCCGCCAGAGGCCTGTTACCTTGGGTGGCAGCAGTCCCTGCACAAACTCGCAAAGCTCGTGGAGCCCGAAATCAACCAGTAGCCGGATACCTCGCGTCACCATCACAGCTTTTGACCTTGATCGCCTGAGATCCGGGTTACGGCAGAACTCTGAAAAAAGAAGATCTCACCTTGAGAAATGCCTTCGCAATCAATGACGTGACGCACGACGGAGTCGTGTGATCACCCGGAGCCTTCCAATGACCCCCACCATTACCGCCTTTGAACAGTCGCCCGATCGCGGCAAGGGACTGGCGCGTGACATGCGCGTCCGCTGGGCGCTTGAAGAAGTGGGCCAGCCTTACGACGTTCGTCTTGTTTCGTTTAAAGCGATGAAGAAACCCGCGCATCGTGCGCTTCATCCTTTCGGGCAAATTCCGACCTATGAAGAAGGCGATCTCGCCCTCTTCGAGTCGGGGGCGATCGAGTTCCATATCGCGGAGCACCATGCGGGCCTGCTGCCGGACGATGCGAATGCCCGGGCGCGCGCGATCACATGGATGTTTGCCGCACTCAACACGGTGGAGCCGCCGATCTTCGACCGCGACCTCGCCAAGATTCTCGAGCGCGACGAGCCGTGGTACGAGCAGCGCCTGCGTGTCCTCGAGGACAGTATCCGGCAACGGCTGGGCGACCTTTCCAGTCGCCTTGGCGACGCCGACTGGCTCGATGGCGCATTCAGCGCCGGTGACCTGCTGATGGTGACGGTCCTGCGCAGGTTGCTAGGATCGAGTATACTAGACGAAAATCCGAACCTCTCCGCCTATGTCACCCGCGGCGAGGCGCGGCCGGCCTTCAAGCGGGCTTTCGACGCTCAATTGGCGATTTTCACCGCCGCATCGGCCGGCTGACAAAGGTCCGCTCCAGGTCGAGGCCGTGTGGAAACGCGCTTGCGTGAGGACCGTCTTTTGAATGTGCTGGGATGGCGCGCGGGTAGGCGGGGGTGGTCAGGCGGCGATGGCCCTTATGATCGGTCCGACCCCAAAGA
>JBHJOA010000066.1:0-31809 GCA_050330205.1 Kiloniellaceae bacterium | reverse complement strand
GACTCCGCGCTCGGTGATGAGGCCGGTGACGTAGCGCGCCGGGGTCACATCGAAAGCGAAGTTGGCGACCGGGCTGCCGTCCGGCGTGATGGTCACCGTCTCGATAGCGCCCGACGCCGTGCGGCCGGTGATCCGCGAGACCTCCTCGCCGCCGCGTTCTTCGATGGGAATCTCCCGCAGGCCGTCGTGCAGCGTCCAGTCGATGGTCGGCGACGGCAGCGCCACATAGAACGGCACGCCGTTGGCCTGGGCGGCCAGCGCCTTCAGGTAGGTGCCGATCTTGTTGCAGACGTCGCCGGAGGCCGAGGTGCGGTCGGTGCCGACAATGCAGAGGTCGACCTTGCCGTGCTGCATCAGGTGGCCGCCGACGTTGTCGGCAATCACCGTGTGGGGCACGCCGTGACGGCCCAGCTCCCAGGCCGTCAGTGAGGCGCCCTGGTTGCGCGGGCGCGTCTCGTCGGCCCAGACGTGAACGGGGATGCCCTCCTCGAAGGCCATGTAGATCGGCGCCGTCGCCGTGCCCCAGTCCACCGTGGCGAGCCAGCCGGCGTTACAATGAGTGAGAATGTTGACCGTCTCGCCGGCCGGCTTGCGCTCGGCGATCGCGCGGATGAGTTTCAGGCCGTGGCGGCCGATGGCCTGGCAGATCTCGACGTCCTCGTCACAAATCTCGGCCGCGCGCTTATAAGCGGCAGCGAGGCGCTCGCCACGCGGCCGATTGCGCAGGGCCCGGCGCATCTCGTCGAGGGCCCAGCGCAGGTTCACCGCCGTCGGCCGCGTGGCATAAAGGATGTCGCAGGCACGATCGAGGGCTTCGTCGCCGTCGTCGTCGCGCATCGCCAGACATATGCCGTAGGCGGCGGTGGCGCCGATCAGCGGCGCGCCGCGCACCAGCATCGCCTTGATGGCGTGCGCCGCCTCCTCGAGGCTCCGCAGGGTCACCGTCTCGAAGGCGTGCGGCAGCCTGGTCTGGTCGATGATCGCCACCGACCAACCGTCGTCGTTCAGCCAGATCGTCCTGTAGGGCCTGCCATCGACCTGCATGGCGGTTCCGTCGGTCCTCTATCTCTTCGCCGCGATGCATGCTAGTGCCTCGCGCGGCAAGATGAAACACCGCGCCGTCGGCCCCGCGCGCGACCGGCGCCGGAAACCGGCGGCGATCATCTCTGGCAAGGCCGCCCCGGAACCTTTATGAGGATATCCCGGCCCGACAGCCTTAGGAACGCAACGACCGATGCCGAAGACCGACACGATCCTGGTGATCAACGCCGGTTCGTCCTCCATCAAGTTCTCGCTCTACCCCGCGGCCGGCGAAGACTCCCCGGTCGGCAGCGGCATCATCGAGGGCATCGGCGTCCACCCCGAGTTCAAGGCCCGGATCGCAACCAGGACCTATACGGACAGCTGGCCCGAGGGACGCGACCTCGACCACGAGCATTTCTTCGGCTTCCTGCTCGACCTGCTGGCGGAGGCGCTGCCGGAGGCCCCCATAGTCGCCGCCGGCCATCGCGTGGTGCACGGCGGCACCGGCTTTGCCGCGCCGGTGCTGGTGGACGCGGCGGTGCTGGAGGAACTGCAGCGCCTGGTTCCCCTGGCGCCGCTGCACCAGCCGCACAACATCGCCGGCATCACGGCGCTTGGCGCGCGCGCGCCGTCGGTTCCTCAGATCGCCTGCTTCGATACCGCCTTTCACCGCACCACGGCGGAGCGCGACCAGCTCTACGGCCTGCCGCTCAGCTACGCCGAGGCCGGCCTGCGCCGCTACGGATTCCACGGCCTCTCCTACGAGTTCATCGCCCAGGCCTTGCCGGGCTACGACGGCACGGCCGCCGCCGGCCGTACGGTGATCGCCCATCTCGGCAACGGTGCCAGCCTCTGCGCCCTCGCCGGCGGCCGCAGCCGGGGCTGCTCCATGGGCTTCTCGACCCTCGACGGCCTCATCATGGGCACCCGCTGCGGCAGCATCGACCCCGGCGTGCTGATCCACCTGATGCGCGAGGAAGCGATGGACGCGGCCGCACTCGAGCAACTGCTCTACAAGCAATCCGGCCTGCTCGGCCTTTCCGGGATCAGCGCCGACATGCGCGACCTGCTGGCCAGCGACCGACCGCAGGCGGCCGAGGCGATCGAGATGTTCTGCGACCGGATCGGCGAGCAGGTGGCGCAGCTGGCCGCCCGGCTCGGCGGCCTCGATGCCGTGGTGTTCACCGCTGGCATCGGCGAACGCTCGGCGGATATCCGGGCGGCGGTCTCCCGTCGCCTCGCCTGGCTGAGCGCGGAACTGGACGTGGAGGCCAATGCCGCCGGCGGCCCCCGCATCAGCACGCCGGCCAGCCGCGTCGGCCTGTGGATCGTGCCGACCGACGAGGAGTCCATGATCGCCCGCCACACCCGCGCCCTGCTGTCCGATCGCCGGCCAAGCCCGGCCGCGGCCGGCGCATGACGGCGCGCCTTGTCGACGGCCTCGGCGCCCTGGCCTCGCGGTTCGACGCCTTCCTGCTCGACCAGTTCGGGGTGCTGCATGACGGCACCGCCGTCTATCCCGGCGTGGTTGCCTGCCTGGAGGCGCTCAAGGAAGCGGGCAAGCGCGTCGTCATCCTGTCCAATTCAGGGACCCGGCGCGACCCCAACCGCGCGCGCCTGTCTCGTCTCGGCATTCCCGGGAACCTCTACGACGATATCGTCACCTCGGGCGAGGCAACCCGTGCCTACCTGGAGGCCGCAGCCGCCGAACTCTTGCCGCCGGGCCGCGCGGCACCGCTGCGCTGCCTGCCCCTTGGCGGCACGGCCGAGCGCGCCATCCTGGAGGGTCTGGCGGTCGTCGAGGCGACGACAGTGGCGGAGGCCGATTTCCTGCTGGTCGCCAGCTTCGGACAGGCGCCGCCGTCGCCAGAGGTCTTCGATGCAATCCTGCGGGAAGCGAAACGGCGCGGCCTCGCCCTGGTCTGCGCCAACCCGGACGTGAAGGGCGTCAGTCCCGCCGGCCTGATCCCCGCGCCCGGCGCCCTGGCCGCCGCCTACGAGGCGGAGGGCGGTCGCACGGTCTACATCGGCAAGCCGCATCCGCTGATCTACCGGCAGGTCCTGGCCGGCCTGGCGCCGCTGCCGCCCGGGCGGATGCTGGCGGTCGGCGACTCCCTGGACCACGACATTGCCGGCGCCGCGGGCGTCGGTCTCGCCGCCGCCCTGGTGATCGGCGGCATCCACCGCGAGGAACTGGGCGACCCCGCCGAAGGCGACACCTTCGCAAGCCGCCTCGCCGCCCTGGAGCGCCGTCACCGCGTCCGGCCCGACTACCTGTTGCGGCGCCTGGCCTGGTAGCCGGCGACCGCGCCCTGCCTGGACTTCGGGGCCGCCTGTCTCAGCGAGACTTGAAACGGCTGCGCATGGCGAGATCGGCGCGCGCCGAAAGGTCGGCTCGCGCCGAGAGATCCGCGCGCGCGCTCATGTCGGCCCGCCCCGCCATGTCGGCACGGGTCGTCAAATGGCCGCCGGTCATGTTGCTGCAGTTGCCGATCGCGGCATCCAGCAGAATCTCCTCCAGCCAGCCGCTGGTGATCTCGATGCGCACCGAGAAGTCGACCTTGTCGTATGACCACACGCGCACGCCCTTGAGGAAGTGCTCGTCCATCATCTCGACGCCGACCTCGGCGATGCTCGCCGGATCCTTTACGTCATCCCCGTCGCCGTGCACGAGAAAGACATAGGGCGCATCCAGCTTGTAGTAGCTCCCCTCGTAGGAGAAGCCGTAAATGCGCGCCAGCTTCGGGTCGGTCCCCGGATCGAGCTTGTCGGTCAGGGGATTGCGGTTCTGCGGCCGCCCCTTGCTGTTGAACGCGGCCAGGCCGCCAGCGTCGAGTTTCAGCCCGTGGAAAATTCGACCGAAAAGTCTCACTTGGGATGATGCCAGGAGTGTTTCGTCGAAGATCGACACGCCACCCTTGGTCCCTCTTTCATCGGTTGCCATCTACCTCTCCTCTTTGGAGCCCGAAGGCCGCGGTGCCGCAGAGCCCCAAGCCAGATGATTCCGCCTCTCCCGGCGTCGCGGATGATATCACCGCAATTCGAACTAACAAGTCATGCAACTCACGTCTCCAGTCGAAAACTATGACTGACCATCCCGTACACGCGCGCGTAGGCGGCGGGCGGTGCGTCCGCGGCAGCGGCGTCAGGTGAGGTCTCTACACGTCGGCGCGCCCAGCGCCAGCGCAGCAGATAGGGTGCGGAGCGCGGCGGCAGCGAGTCGAATCGCGGCGCCTCGCGAACCGCGATGCCGCGTTCCAGAAAGTTCTCGGCGAAGGCCGGCAGGTTGTGCGCCTGGCCGAGGTCCGCCATCGCATCGAGGAAAGTTTCGGCAACCCGCGCGAAGGTCAGCCGCGCCGGGTTCAGTCGCTGCCAGGTGATCGCCAGCGCGAAGCCGACGACGTCGCGGGCCTCGATCAGGGCGTCGACGAAGTCGCCGCGCCGAAGCTGCACCGCGCCTTGGTAGACGCTCTGCAGCCGGTCCAGGCTCGCCGCCACGGAGTCGCGATCCCAGCCTCGCGGGTCGAGTTCGTGGGCGATCAGGCCGCGCCGCGCCAGCCCGTCCTGATAGACCTCGACCAGCGCATCGAAGATGGCGCCGGTCAGCGGTTGCGCGAGGTCATGGCCCTTGCGGCCCCGACCGGTCGGATCGATCCATTCGCCGTCGGGGGTCAGGCGCAGGTCGGCGAGATCGCGCATCTCCGCCTCGTTGCTGGCGACCCTGATCTGCTCGCTGTGCGACAGCTCGCCGATGCGGTTCAGCCAGTTCAACACGTAGAGATTGCCGCCGGTGTCGTCGATCAGGTCGCCGAGGATCGATTCGAAATGCAGCGAGGAAACCAGGGCGACGAGATCGGACATCGATTCGTGGAAGGCCAGGAACTGCGGCGTCAGGGCCTCCATCGGGGGAATGCCGACTTCCGAGAACAGTATCGTGTGGCCGACTTCGTGCGCCAGGACGTCATAGTTCAATGCGAAGCGCTGGAAGGTCCCCGCCTTGTTGAGGCGCCCGCCGGCCTCGATGAAGCCGATGCCGGCATGCGCATTGTCCCAGTCGACCTCAGGCACCAGTTCGACGACGAAGCCGTCGCCCGGGTGGTACCAGCCGACGCTGTGGCCGAGGTAGCCTTCCCAGACGTCGAGCGTGAACCGCACCGAGCCGTACATGTGGGCGGCGAGAAATTCCCGGCTGTTCTCCGGTATATGATCGAAATGTCCGTTGGGGGCGGGCGTCGCCGGCGCGAAGACGGGTCCGCGGTAGGGCGGCATGTAGGGGAACTCATAGGGCGCCGGCTTGTCGATAGCATCGACCACCCGCATGGCGCCGTCGAAGGGGCCGGGGCCGATCGTGCCGGGCGGCGGCGAGACGCGCACCGTCTCCGGCCGCCCGAAGCCTTCCAGCTCCGGCATCTGCGGGTAAAGCCTGAAGCGCGTGCCGCCGATGACGCCGTCGACGTCGTCCAGCCTGTCCCACAGCCGCGTCATTCAAGTCCCCCGACTACCAATCCGGCATCCACCACACAGGCATCTACCACGCCGGCACCCTTTGCCGATATCGAGCGCCGGCGCGCAACACGGCGACGCTCCTAACTCTCACCCGCCGTGGCCGCTTCGCCGCAAAGCAAACGATACGCCCTCTCGCGCGCCAAGGCGGCGAGCAGGGCCTCCACATCAACGAATCCCAGCGACACCGCGTAGGCCGACAGATCGATCGGTACGCCGCGTTCCAGAATCGATTCAAAATACCATTCGAGCAGCGCCGCAGGCGAGGGCGCAGAAGGGGCAGCGGACGCTTCCGGCGCGGCGGCAAGGCGGCGCGTCTTGTCGCGCGCCCTTGCGGCCAGGGCAGGATAGTGGCCGTCGCGGCGCAGCACGTCGAGCAGCGCCGCCTCGAGCGCCGCGCCGGTCGCAACGGCGCAGCTTTCGAGAGCCGCCTCAAAATCCAGCAGGCGGTCGAGCCCGGCGCGGTCGAGATCGCACGCCTCGGCCCAGGCGTCGAGATCGCCGCGCGACCACAGGCCGTGCCGGTGGCGCAGGCGGTCCAGCGCGGCCCGGCGCGCAGGCTCATCCGCAGGCGGCGGCGGATCGGCGGCATCGAGCCGCAGGCGCAACACGGCGATATCCCTGACTCCGGTGTAGAGTTCGGGATCGAGGCGCAGTTCTTCCAGCACCGCCTGCTCTGCCGCTGTGGGCGCCGGCGGGTCGGTTTCGGCGCGCTCGACAAACTGGGCCCAGAGCGTGGTGCGCTCGAAGATGAAGTTCTCACCCTCGACTGCGGCCGGCGCGCCGCCGGAGGCCAGGGTTTCCAGCAGCATCCGTGCATCCGCCTGCTTCTGGGAGACCCTGTTCCCGGCCAGCCAGGCCTGCAGCGCTTCCCCCGTCTCGCGCGCGACCTCCAGGTCGGTCAGGATCTCCGGCAGCGCCTCGAAGCTGCGCGCGCGGTAGAAGCGCCGCTTGAACGCGGCGACCAGGGCATCGCGCAGATCGCTGTCGATGACACCGGCCGCCACCGCCTTCGCCAGGGTCTCCCGCAGGTCGACCATGGCAACCGAGAGCGGCGGATAGGAAAGTTCGGCCGGCCCATGGATGACCGCCACTTCGTCGTCGTCTTCGAAGGGCCCGTCGGTGTAGGGCGCGTAGCTGCCGGTCCGGTAAGCCTCGAAAATCTTGCCGACGCCGACCATGCCGTAGCACGCCAGCTCGGCGGCGCGCAGCGCGCCCATGCTGGCGGCACCGTAAACCGCGACGCCGCGGTCCATCGCCCAGAGGATTTCCTTGTGCCAGACCGAAGGCACCTCCTGGAAATAACCGTCGATCAGGGCAATCGCCGCCGGCCGATCCTGTTGCAGCAGGCGGTAGATGTCGCCCTGGCGCACCGGCGGACGGTAATCGGCGGCCAGGATCGCCTCCGCCTCCGCGCGCGGCAGGCTCGGGCCGAGGAAAACGGCGATGCTCATCGCAGGTCTCCCTCCCCGTCATCAAGGTCGTCACCCAGCCCGCGGACACGGGCGCGTGGGCCGGGGCGGTAATCGCTGCCCGCCCCCTGGTAGGCGCCCTCCAGCCCAGCCGCCACCACCCGCACCACGGGCAGGCCGATGTCCGGCTTCGTGAGGTCGACCGCCACGACCTGCTCGATGCCCTTTGCGGCGAGCCGTGCCAGCACGCGTTCCAGGTCGCCCGGGATGGTGGCCCCGGCAAGGCTCGGCGCCGCGGCGAAACTGCGGCGCGGCGGCTCGGCCAGCCACAGCCTGGCGGTGCGATTGCGCGCCAGTTTCGCTTCTGAGTCGTAAGATTCGGGGACATAGTCGTCGCGCGACCCGGCAATACGGGTAGTGCGCGACTGCGCCGCCTCGGTGAGCGCGCGCAGCAATGCGATCTCGCGGTCGGGATGGCAGCCGGCGCCGAGTTCCGCCTCCACCGCGGTATCGCTGCGCTCGGCCACGGCGCAGCAGAACACCGGCACGCCGAGGTCGGAGGTGACATCCCAAAGCCCGACTTCCAGTCCCGCCGCCGCGTAGCGCGCCAGGAGATCGCGGCAGGTCGGCGGGTCGACCGTCGCCGGATCCAGCTTGGCCGCCGCCCGCGCCGCGTCGCCGGCGAGGCGCCAGAGACTGAGCGCATCGCGCTCGATCAGCTCGCAAAGCGCGTGCAGCGCCGCTTCGTCGAAGCTATTGCCGGAGGCCAACCCATTGGTATTGGCGGCAAAGGCAAAGCTGCCCTGGGGTTGCGGCAGGGTGTAGTTGGTGGACACCAGTTCGAGCGGCACCCAGAGGGGCTCACCGCCGGCCAGCGGCCGGCCCTCGATCCACAGAATCTGCTGCGCCGGGTCGAAACCGCCGAGCCGCGAATGCGGCAGCCCCGCGATGTCGATGACCTGGTGATCCCTGCTCAGTTCCGCATGGGAGGCCATCTTGATCGGCCGGGTGATGGTCTCCCCGTGGTAGGTTTCGGCAGCCTCCATGAAGGCCGATATCTTGGCTTCCTGCGGCGTCAGTCCTTTACCCTGGGACACCGCGATGGAGCGCGACAGCGGCCGGCAGGCCATGTAGACGGGGATGCCGATGGAATCGAGCCCGGTTACATTGGCGAGCCGGGTGATCCCCATGCGGCCGGCCAACGGCAAGAATGCCTGCAGCGTTTCTTCCGGCGTCCGGCTGCGATGTGTGCCGCCGCGATAGGCCTTAGCGCCCGGCGGCAGGGCGTCGCGCCGCGCGGCGGCGGGCTGGGGCACGCTGGCCCTGTCGGGGGCTGGATCCACGAGACACTGCCTCACGCTTCATGGCGGCGCGCCGGGGTCAGCAGCGCCGACGCCGCGTCAAAGTCGGGCGACCCGGAAAGGCTCTCCAGATCCTTGAGGTAGGGTTCCAGAACACTGCGGGCGGCGTCAACCTGCCCCTGGCTGCGCAACAACCCCGCCAGGCTCTTGGCGGCCCGCAGGACCAGGGCGCGCGCACCCTGCTCGCTGGCCATCTCAAGAGCCCCCTGGTAGGCCGCCAAGGCCGGCTCCGGGTCGTTCGGCATGCGCAACTGCAGCAGGTACCCGACGCGCCGGCGCAACTCCGGCAGCCAGATACGCAGGCCGGTGGCCTCCAATCCGGCCTGAGCGGCGGTGGTTTCCTCCAGAGCCTCGTCGATGCGGCCGTTGAGCGCCAGCACCTCGGCGAACATGTCGTAGTAGACCGGAAAGTCTTCCTGGGTGCCGATAACCTTCTGACGCTCCAGGCCTTCTCGAATCTCCGCCAGGCCCTTCGATGGGTTGCCGAGCCGCGCGTGCGCCCAGCCGGCGTAGACCAATGCCTTGGCGCGGTGGTCGGTGAAGCCCTGCTCGTCGGCAAAGGCGATCATCTCCTCGGCGATGCGCAGTACCTCCTGGGCATCGCGGCGGTACAGCCGGTGGGTTATGGAGATGTCCTTGTGATGCATCCAGCTGCCGCCATGGCCGAGCGTTTCCATCCACGCCTGCGCCAGGCGTTCGCACTCCATGGCTTCCTCCTGTTGGCCGAGCAGCCAATAGACGAGCGCGCGCTCGCCGTGGCCGCAGACCTTGGCGTCATGATTGCCGTAGAGCGTGGCGTGGAGGCGGTAGTCGCCCTTGTCGTAGAGCTGCAGGCCGCAGTCGATGTGCTCAAGGCAGCCAGGGAAATCGCCCCGATTGAAGTGCGATGCCCACTGGCAGTGATGCGCCTGCAGCATCAACCCTTCGTCCTTGCGGAGTTCCGCCCGGCCGAGCAGTTCGTCGGCGCGCTTGTTCATCTCGTCGAAATTGCGCGACAAGCGCCACCAGCCCCAATACACCGGGAAATGATCCTCGGACTCCGGCAGGCTGCGGCAGAGCGCGTAGCCCTTGACGTAGATCTCCTCCACTTCGCTGGAGCCGGGGCCATGCAGGGCGATCAGGGCCGGCCCGAGGCGGATCAGCAACTGCAGGTGCAGGGCCTCGATGGAGGGAGAGTTCGGCAGCCGGTCGATCGCCTCGATGCCGCGGCGTAGATGGTGCACCGCCTCGACGATGGCCGACTGGGCAAGGCTGATGCGGCCGGCCTGCAGCCACAGCCTCGCGGATTCCTCGTGGTCGCCGGCCGCGGAAAGATGGTGGGCCAGCAGATCGGGGCGCTCCTCCTCGAGCTTCGGGAAGAGGTTCTGCAATGCCCCTGCCGCCGCCGCATGCAGCCGCTGACGCTCCTCGCGCAGCAGCGAGTCATAGGCCGACTCCTGCACCAGGCCGTGCTTGAAGGCAAAGCTCTCCTTGCCGCGCTGATCAATCTCCCGATAGAACAAGCCGGCCTCTGAAAGAGTAATCAGGGCCGCATCGAGGTAATTCGAGTCGAAGTCACCGACTTTCGCCACCAGGTCGCGGGTGAAGGTCCGGCCCAGGACGGCGGCGACACGTGCCACCGATTTCGCCTGACCGACACGATCGAGGCGCTCCATCAGGGAGTCCTGCAGCGAGATGGGAATCGCCGAACCGGCCTTGCGCACCGGACGGCGCCCCTTGGTGGTGCGTTCAAAATCGAACTCGATCACGCTCTTCGTCAGTTCTTCGACAAAGAGGGGAATGCCGTCGGCCTTCTCGACGATCTCGCCGATCATCGCCTTGGTCAACGCCGAGCCCTGGGCAAGGCTGGCGATCAGCGCCTGGGTATCCTTGACCGGCAGGCGGCCCAGTTCGAGCTGCACGACATGGGGCAGCGACTGCCAGGGCGCGTGGAAGCCGGCCCGCGTGGTGCCGACGACGTAGATGCGCTCCTCGGGAATGACCTGGATGATGCGGTCAAGCAGTTCGATCGAAGTCGGATCCAGCCATTGGAAGTCGTCAACCACGACGACGATCGGGCGCTCGCGGCTGCGCTGGACGAAGTAGTCGACGATGGTCTGAAGCGTTCGCTCGCGTGTCTGCTTGGCCGTTGCGGGTGACTGGGGTTGGTCGATGGCAACCGGCGACAGTAGGTTGGCGAAGACCTCGAGGCGCGCTTCGCGCTCCGGCCCCTCGCCGAGCACGACCTTGTCCAGCTTGTGACGGATCGTCGCCGCGCTGTCCCCGTGGTCGATGCTGGCAATCAACCGGAACCGCTGGATCAAGGGGTGGAGCGCACTGTCCTGGTTGTAGGGGCTCCCCTGATAGATCTGCACCATAGCCTCGTCACCGACCTCGCGCAGGAACTGATGCACGAAGCGCGACTTGCCGATGCCCGGCTCGCCGCTGACCATCAGGACGCGGCCGTTGCCGGCCTTTACCTGGCGCCACTGGCCGCGGGCGAGATCGAGCTGTTCGCTGCGGTTGGCAAAGGAGGTCTGCGCCCAGCGTCCGTAGGTGGCCGCTTCGGTAGCGCCGCCGCGCTCACCCATCAGCCGCCAGATCCGCACCGGCTCGGAGATGCCGTGAAATTCCCGCTGACCGAAATCCTCGAAGGCGAAGTTGTCCTGTGTCAGCCGGTAGGTGACATCGGCGACCACGATTTCGTTGGGGCCGGCGACCCCCTGCACCCGCGCCGCGAGGTTCGGCGCGACGCCGATGGCCGGCTGCTCCACCGCCGCGCCGGCGCCGATCAGGTCGCCGACAATTACGACTCCCGAAGCGATCCCTACGCGCACCGCCAGCTTGATGTCCTGAGGAAGCTGCAGGCCCTCGACGCCTTCGGTGATCGCCAGCGCCGCCTGCAGGGCATGCGAAGGGGCGTCCTCGTGCGCCATCGGATAGCCGAAATAGGCCAGAATCCCGTCGCCGACGAAGCGGGCGATGTAGCCCTCATTGTTGCCGATGATGGTGGCGCAGAAATCCTGATACCGGCGGATGACCTCCAGAAGGTCTTCGGCCTCCAGGCGCTCGGAGAGCACCGTCGAGCCGACGATATCGCAGAACATGACGGTCAGGTGGCGCCGCTCGGCCGGCGCCCGCTCGCTGCCGGCACCCGAGGCCAGGGCGACCGCCGGAGCCGCCCCGGCGGTGGCGAGAGACTGGGCCGCCCGGAGCAGGCGCCGGCGCTGACCGAGGGTGAGGCCGAGCTTCTGCAAGTCGTCCTCCGTCAGCTCGCTGACGAGGTCGAGGTCTATATCGTGCTGCTCGAACTGTTCGGCGAGACCGCCGAGGCCGATCGCCATCAGCCAGCGCCGCATGGCGGTCACCACGACGACCTCCCGACCAGCGGGATTCCGTGCGGCGCGGTGGGGTCGGGAAGTCGGATCAGATGCAGAGAACTCCCCCGATTTTCCGGTGTCTTGCGGCCATGTTGGCGCATCGGCACGCTCGCCTGCAAAAAAGTGGTGCCGCTATTGTAGCGCCGTCCCAAAATCGCGTCTCCCCTTGAGTGCATACCTTAGACTCAAGGACCGGTCCCAATTGTCCGTACGGCTACATTTTCGGATCAGCCAAGGGAGGATTCCGGGACAGCCGCCTCGAATGTTGCCGCCGAGGCGCCGGCAGGTCAGGACCGTCAGCCCGGCTCCGCGGCGGCGGCCTGGCGGCGGTGCCGCGGCACCACGCCGCCGATCTGCTCGGTGATCTGATTGGCGGCCTGCACGACCCGCGCACCCAGTTCGCCGAGGCGGGTTTCGGTCACCCGCACCGAGGGACCGGAGAGCGACACACCGGCGATCACCTCGCCGTGCTCGTTGTGGATGGTCGCGGCGACGCAGCGCATGCCGACGGTGTGTTCCTCGTCGTCGACCGCCCAGCCGCGTTCGCGGATGCGCGCCAACTCGCTGCGGAGCGCCGCCGGATCGACGATGGTCCTGTCGGTGAAGCGCGGCATGCCCTTGCGATGCAGGAAGCCGGTCAGCGCGGCCTCGTCGACTTCCGCCAGCATGGCCTTGCCGATCGCCGAGGCGTGCATCGGCGCCCGCCGGCCGGGACGGAAAAAGGCGCGCATCGGCGCGTGGCTCTCGAACTGGGTGACGTACACCAGTTCGTCCTTGTCCTCGACCGCCAGGTTGACGGTCTCGCCGACCTCCTCCATCAGCCGCCGCATGACCGGGCGGCCAAGGGAGACGATGCGGCGGTTACGCAGGAAGGCATTACCGACGTTGAAGGCGCCGACGCCGATCACCCAGACGCCGTAGTCCTCATCGAAATCCGCAAAGCGGCGCTGCTGCAGGGTGGTCAACAGGCGGTGGGTGGTGGAGGGCGCCAGCCCGACCGACTGGGCCAGATCCGTCAGGGTCATGCCGTCGGCATCGGCGAGGCGCTCGAGTATCGACAGGGCCCGGTCGAGCGACTGTACCTGGCCGCCCTGGGCCGCACTGCGGCGCGGCGCGCCTTTGCCGACTTCGCGCATCTTGGCGGCGATTCTGGCCATCCCGCATAACTCCCCCTTTACCGGAACCTTTTTCGGTCCCTTGTCCGACCCGCCATCGGGCCGAGGCAGCATAGAGGGCAAAGCCTCCAGCCGCCAGCATGCCACTTTTGGCGATCTCCGAATAGAAGCTTTTGAGATCGCATTCCATTTCGATTGTTTCTTATATCATTGATTTATTTCGTATTCTAAACGTAACATTTCGTAATTCCACATTGTGGAATATCATTCCATTTTAATTGACTTCTGAGTCGCCCGGTGGCAACCTCCATCTTCCCAAGCAAGAGCGACACCCGGACAGCAAGCCGGGGAACGGAGGACCGGAAATGCCCCTGATGACCGCCGCAGAAGCCGCCGTCCGCGTGCTGGAGAAGGAAGGCGTCTCCGTTGCCTTCGGCGTTCCCGGCGCGGCCATCAACCCCCTCTACGCTGCGATGAAGAAGCGCCGGTCGATCGACCACGTGCTGGCACGCCATGTCGAGGGCGCCTCCCACATGGCCGAGGGCTACACTCGCGCGGCCCCGGGCAATATCGGGGTGTGCGTCGGCACCTCGGGGCCGGCCGGGACCGACATGATCACCGGGCTGTATTCCGCCTCGGCCGATTCGATTCCGATCCTCTGCATCACCGGCCAGGCACCGCGCGCTAGGCTGAACAAGGAGGACTTCCAGGCCGTCGACATTCAATCCATCGCCAAGCCGGTCACCAAGTGGGCGGTCACCGTGCAGGAACCGGCCCTGGTGCCGCGCGCGATCCAGCAGGCCTTTCACCTGATGCGCTCGGGGCGTCCCGGCCCCGTGCTGATCGATCTGCCGGTCGACGTGCAACTGGCCGAGATCGAGTTCGACGACGAAACCTACGAGCCGCTGCCGGTCTACAAGCCGGCGGCCAGCCGCAGGCAGGTCGAAAAGGCGATGGAGATGCTGAATACCGCGGAGCGACCCCTCATCGTCGCCGGCGGCGGCATCATCAATGCCGACGCCTCCAGCCTGCTGGTGGAGTTCGCCGAGGCAACCGGTATCCCGGTCATCCCCACCCTGATGGGCTGGGGCGCCATTCCCGACGACCACCCGCTGATGGCCGGCATGGTCGGCCTGCAGACCAGTCACCGCTACGGCAACGCGAGCTTCCTGCGCTCGGATTTCGTGCTCGGCATCGGCAACCGCTGGGCCAATCGCCACACCGGCTCCATCGAGGTCTACACCGAAGGCCGCAGGTTCGTGCACGTTGACATCGAGCCGACGCAGATCGGCCGCGTCTTCATGCCTGACTACGGCATCGTCTCCGACGCCAAGGCGGCGCTGGAGCTGCTCGTCGAGGTGGCAAATGAGTGGAAGGCGGCCGGCAAGTTGAAGGACCGCACCTCCTGGCAGCGCGAGTGCGACCACCGCAAGCAGAACATGCTGCGCAAGACACACTACGACGAAGTGCCGCTGAAGCCGCAGCGGGTCTACGAGGAGATGAACGAGACCTTCGGGCGCAACACCTGCTACGTGACCACCATCGGCCTGTCGCAGATCGCCGCGGCGCAGTTCCTTCATGTCTACAACCCGCGCAACTGGATCAACTGCGGCCAGGCCGGCCCGCTGGGCTGGACCCTGCCGGCGGCGCTCGGCGTGCGCAAGGCCTGTCCCGAGCGCGAGATCGTCGCCATCTCAGGCGATTACGACTTCCAGTTCATGATCGAGGAACTCGCCGTCGGCGCGCAGTTCAAGCTGCCCTACATCCACGTGGTGGTGAACAACGCCTACCTCGGCCTCATCCGCCAGGCGCAGCGCGGCTTCGACATGGACTACAACGTGCAACTCTCCTTCGAAAACGTGAACAGCCCCGAACTCGGCAACTACGGCGTCGACCACGTCGCCGTCGCCGAGGGCCTCGGCTGCAAGGCGATCCGCGTGAAGAGCCCCAACGAGTTCAAGGAGGCCTTCGACCGGGCGCACCGGCTGATGGCCGAGTTCCAGGTGCCGGTCGTGGTGGAGTTCATGCTGGAGCGCGTGACCAACGTCTCCATGGGCACGGAAGTCGATGCCGTGAACGAGTTCGAGGAGATTCTCTGCCTCGACCCTTCGCTCGGCCCCGACGGCCTGCCGCAGGGAAGGGAAGCGGCGCTCTCGCCCGCCGAATAGGCCGCAGCCGCAACCCTTTGCCGGTCCCGGCATTGACTCCAGGCCCGCCGGGCCTTGTAAGCTGTACGCCAAAGTCTCAGGAGGACCTCAGAAATGCCCAGGTTTGCCGCCAATCTCTCCATGCTCTACGGCGAACACGATTTCCTCGACCGCTTCGCTGCGGCCGCGAAGGACGGATTCCAGGGCGTCGAGTACCTCTTCCCCTACGCCTTCGAGAAGGCCGCGCTGGTCGACGCGCTGAAGGCCAACAATCTCACCCAGGTGCTGCACAACATGCCGGGCGGCGACTGGGACGCCGGCGAACGCGGACTGGCCTGCTTGCCGGACCGCATCGGCGAATTCCAGGACGGCGTCGGCGCCGCGATCGACTACGCCACGGCGCTGGGCTGCAAGCAACTGCACGCGATGGCCGGCATCCGCCCGGAGGGTGTCGATCCGGACAGGATCGCCGAGACCTACATCGAGAACCTGCGCTTTGCGGCGAAGAAGACCGAGGAAGCGGGCATCAAACTGCTGATCGAGGCGATCAACACCATCGACATCCCCGGCTTCTACCTCGCCACCTCGGCCCAGGCCTTCGCGGTGATGGAGACGGTGGGGTCGGACAACCTCTATTTCCAGTACGACATCTATCACATGCAGATCATGGAAGGCGATCTGGTCCGCACCATCGAGAAGCGCCTTCCGAAGATCGCCCACATGCAGCTGGCCGACAACCCGGGCCGCCACGAGCCGGGCAGCGGCGAAATCAACTATCCCTTCGTCTTCGACGCCGTCGACCGCATGGGCTACAAGGGGTGGATCGGCTGCGAGTACAAGCCCAAGGCGGGCACCTCCGCGGGCCTCGGCTGGCTGCGCCCCTACATCGGCGCCAGCGCCGCGGCGGAATAGGGAAAGCCCGCCAGGAACAGCGAAAGGAAGGGAAAGCTATGGCAAAGATCGGATTCATCGGACTCGGCATCATGGGCTCGCCCATGGCGGGCCATCTGCTCGACGGCGGCCACGAGGTGCTGAGCTGCGTGCACCGCAGCCCCGCCCCCGACGAGCTGACCAAGAAGGGCCTGAAGCTCGCCAAGACGCCGAAGGAGGTCGCCGCCGCCAGCGAGGTCATCATCACCATGGTGCCCGACACCCCGCAGGTCGAGGCCGTGCTGTTCGGCGAGAACGGTGTCGCCGAGGGCCTCTCCAAGGGCAAGCTGGTGATCGACATGAGCTCGATCTCGCCGATCGAGACCAAGGTCTTCGCCGAGAAGATCAACAAGCTCGGTTGCGACTATCTCGACGCGCCGGTGTCCGGCGGCGAGGTCGGCGCCAAGGCCGCCTCACTCACCATCATGGTCGGCGGCACGGACGCGGCCTTCGAGAAGGCCAAGCCGATCTTCGCGCTGATGGGCAAGAACATCACCCTGGTCGGCCCGAATGGTGTGGGCCAGACCACCAAGGTGGCCAACCAGATCGTCGTCGCGCTCACCATCGAGGCGGTCGGCGAGGCCCTGGTCTTCGCCTCCAAGGCCGGCGCCGATCCGGCCAAGGTGCGCCAGGCGCTGATGGGCGGCCTCGCCTCCTCGCGCATCCTCGAGGTGCACGGCGAGCGCATGATCAAGCGCACCTTCAATCCGGGCTTCCGCATCGAGCTGCACCAGAAGGACCTGAACCTCGCCCTGCAGGGCGCCAAGGCGCTGGGCGTCAGCCTGCCCAACACGGCGACCGCGCAGGAGCTGTTCAACGCCTGCGCCGCCAACGGCGGCGCCGGCTGGGACCACTCGGCCATGGTGAAGGCGCTCGAGCTGATGGCCGCGCACCCGGTGGCCGAGGACGACGCCGCCTCCGCCGCCGCCGAGTAGGCACGCGCGTTCCCCCTTTCCCTGCGACGAGCCTCCGGCCCGCCGGTTCCCGGCGGGCCATTTTCTTGCCCTGCCCCGGCGGTTCGGAAGCTTGGCAGGCTGCATCGCGGGCGCTATCAGGGAGGCAGCCGCTACCGTGAATTGAGCGCCACCGCCCGATGATCCTCACCCTTGCCGTCGCCGGATACCGCTCGCTGCGCGACCTCGTCCTGCCGCTCGAGCGCCTCAACGTGGTGACCGGCGCCAACGGCAGCGGCAAGTCGAGCTTCTACCGGGCGCTGCGCCTGCTGGCCGACGCCGCACAGGGCCGCATCGTGCAGGCCCTGGCTGCCGAGGGCGGCCTCGGCTCGACGCTCTGGGCGGGACCGGAACAGTTCTCGCGCGCCATGAAGGCCGGCGAGGCGCCGGTGCAGGGCACGCGGCGGCGCGAACGCGTGAGCCTCAAGCTCGGCTTTGCCTCGGAAGACTACGGCTACGCCATCGACCTCGGCCTGCCGATTCCGGACCAGACCGCATTCGGCAGCGATCCCGAGATCAAGGCCGAAGCGGTGTGGATCGGCGAGAAGCTGACGCGGAGCAACCTCATTGCCTCGCGCAGCGGCCCGGGCGTACAGCTGCTCGACGATGCCGGCAAGCGCGCAACGGTGCTGAACGACCTGGCCTCTTTCGACAGCATGATGACCCACGCCGCCGACCCGCGCGGCGCGCCGGAGCTGCTGGCGTTGCGCGAGCGCATGCGCGGCTGGCGCTTCTATGACCACTTCCGCAGCGACGCCGAGGCGCCGTCCCGCCGCCCCCAGGTCGGCACGCGCACCCCGGTGCTGGCTTCCGACGGCGCCGACCTCGCCGCTGCCCTGCAGACCATCCGCGAGATCGGCAACGCCGCGGCACTGCACGACGCCGTCGAGGACGCCTTCCCGGGCTGCACACTCGAGGTATCCACGGAGCGCGGACTGTTCGAGGTCACCATGCGGCAACACGGACTGCTGCGTCCCCTGCGGGTTGCCGAACTCTCCGACGGCACCCTGCGCTATCTGCTGCTGGTCGCCGCCCTGCTGACGCCGCGTCCGCCGGACCTGATGGTGCTGAACGAGCCGGAGACCAGCCTCCACCCGGACCTGCTGGAGCCACTGGCCCGCCTCATCGCCGCGGCCTCGCGCCGCTCCCAGGTTGTCGTGGTTTCCCATGCCGAGCGCCTGGTCTCGGCCCTGGCGGACACCGGCGACAGCCGCG
The DNA here is from genome assembly GCA_050330205.1 of Kiloniellaceae bacterium. Taxonomy (GTDB): domain Bacteria; phylum Pseudomonadota; class Alphaproteobacteria; order Kiloniellales; family Kiloniellaceae; genus Pelagibius. Next base: position 13,791 of record JBHJOA010000066.1, on the reverse strand, counting down.
TCTTCACCTTGGAAAAGCGACTCGGCGAAACCGTGGTTCCCGGGGTCGAAGCGCCGGCCTGGGCCTGGCCGAAGCGGTGACCGGTCACCGCTTGAAGGTTTCCACCGCCATATAGACGCGCACCGCCGTGGTGAGCCAGCAGAGCCCGCCGAAGATCCAGGCGAACCAGGCGAAGAAATCCGGGAAGAGGCAGATGAGAACGAAGAGAGCGATGGTCTCGCTGCCCTCGGTGAGGCCGCCCAGGTAGTAGATCGACTTGGGGCCCCTTGCGGTGGTGGAGATGCCGCGCTTGGCCGCGAGCGCGGCGAAGGCGAGGAAGGAGGCGCCGGTGCCGACGAAGCTGAAGATGAGAAAAGCCGCCGGCAGCGCCTGGTCCGGCCGTCCCACGGCGAAGAAGAAAACGACGCCGGAATAGAACAGGAAGTCGAGCACGATGTCGAGATAGCCGCCGAGGTCGCTGATGCGTCCATGGCGCGCCACCGCGCCATCCAGACCGTCCGCCAGGCGGTTCAGCAGGATGAGGCCCAGTGCCCAGCCGTAGCTGCCCAGGGCCAGCATTGCCCAGGCGCCGCAGCCGACGAGGAACCCTGTCCAGGTGACGCTGTTGGCGGAAACGCCGAGACGTGCAAGCCGTTGCCCGGCAGTGTCGAGCGGCGGGTCTATGAGCTTCCTGAGACGCGCGTCCAGCATGACTTTCCTTTACCCGCCCGCCCGCAAGACCCGCCAAGGCGGCAGGCCGGCCCGCGAATCAGGCTACTTTCTTATCTCGCGATGGACAATCGGCACGAAACAGCGAACAATCGACCCTCCGGCGGCGCGCGCGTCACCTTGGCAAGAGGGTGCGGCGCCGGGAAAAAAGTTGAATTCGAGGAGTCCCCCTCCATGTCCGACAAGGTACGAATGGCCGTTATCGGAACCGGTCATTTCGGCACCTTTCATGCACAGAAAATTGCTGCCTCCGATCGGGCGACTCTGGTGGCCGTCGCCGACATAGATTCGGCGCGCGCCGCCGCGGTCGGCGCAGAACTGAACGTGCCGGCGGTGACCGACTACCGCGAACTGCTCGGCAAGGTGGACGCCGCCAGCATCACGGTGCCCACCCATTCCCATTTCGAGGTTGCCCGCGACTGCCTCGACAACGGCATTCATGTCCTGGTCGAGAAACCGATCACCGACCGTCTGGCGACCGCCGACGACCTGATCGCCCTGGCCGAGGCGCGCGGCCGTATCCTGCAGGTCGGCCACCTCGTCCGCTTTTCCGGCGTCGCCGAGTCGCTGCGCCGCCACGCCACGCAGCCTCTCTATATCGACTCGGTACGCATCACGCCGTTCAGCGGCCGCAGTACCGACATCAACGTCGTGCTCGACCTGATGATCCACGACATCGACCTTGTGATCTCCCTGGTCAACGCGCCGATTCTGTCGATCGACGCCGCCGGCGCGCCGGTGTTTACCGATCAGGAGGATATCTGCTCGGCGCGGATCAAGTTCGCCAACGGCTGCATCGCCACCATCACGGCGAGCCGCATCAGCTTCAAGACCGAGCGGCGCATGCGGATCTTCCAGCCGAACAGCTACCTGAGCGTCAACTTCGACGCCCAGACCCTGACCGTTGCCCGGCGCGCGGCCGGCGACAGCCCCCGCTCCGCCGTCGACATCTCCGAGGAGAAGTATGAAGAGGTCGACGCCCTCGCGCAGGAGATCGAGAGCTTCATCGACTGCGTGCGAGAGGGCCGCCGGCCGGTCGTGGACGGCGAACAGGGCCGTCAGGCCCTGGAGGCGGCGCTGATCGCCACCCGTGAACTGCAGGAGCACGCGCGCTTCGTCATGGAAGCCAGCCACGACCCCGGCCTCGGCAAGCGGGCCCGCAGCTAGTCCGGATTTCTTAAACTATGGCAGCCGACCGCGAGTCCGAACCGCTTCCCGCCGTGCCCCTGGTGGATCTCAACAGGCAGATGGCCGCTCTCGGCAGCAGGATCGACGCCCGCATCGGCGCGGTGCTGTCCGGCGGCGACTTCATCCTCGGCGGCGCGGTGCGCGAACTCGAGGCACGGCTGGCGGACTACGCCGGCGCCGCCGAGGCGATCACCGTCGCCAACGGAACCGAAGCGCTGATGATCCCCCTGATGGCGCAGGGGATCGGCCGCGGCGATGCCGTATTCATTCCCGCCTTCACCTTCGCCGCGACGGCGGGAGCCGTCGCGCTATGCGGCGCGACCCCGGTGTTCGTCGATGTCGACGAAGCGACGCTCACCATGGATCCGCAACAGCTGGACGCGCGGATCGAGGCGACCCGCCGGGCCGGTGACCTGCGGCCGCGCGCCGTCATTCCGGTCGACCTCTTCGGCAGGCCCGCCGACTATCCGGCGATCCTGGCGATCGCCCGGAAGGCAGAACTCCTGGTGCTCGCCGACGCGGCACAGAGTTTCGGCGCCGAACAGGGCAACCGCCGCGTCGGCGTCCTGGCACCGGCCACCGCCATCAGCTTCTATCCCTCGAAGCCGCTGGGCTGCTTCGGCGACGGCGGGGCGATCCTGACCGACGACCCGGCCCTGGCGGAGACCTGCCGCCGCCTGCGCGGCCATGGCTTCGACGATTCCGGCGAGGCGCGGCAGGTGGGCCTGAACAGCCGACTGGACAGCCTGCAGGCGGCCATCCTCCTGGCCAAGCTGGAGACCTTCGAGGCGGAACTCGCCGCCCGCGACAGGGCCGCGCGACGGTACGGCGAACGGCTCGCGGGACGGCTGCGCACGCCCGCAGGGCTTGGCGACGGCCGCTCCGCCTGGGCCGTCTACGCGGTGCGTTCACCCCGGCGCGATGCGCTGCGCGAAGCCCTGTCGGCAGCCGGAATCGCCAGCGCCGTCTACTACCGCAAGCCGCTCCATCTCCATCCGGCCTATGCCGCCTACGGCGAAGGCCGGGGCTCGCTGCCGATCTCCGAGGGAGTCAGCGAGGAGATCCTGGCCCTGCCCATGCACGGCTATCTGGACGAGGCGACCGTGGAGCGCGTCTGCGCCACGCTGCTCGCAGCCCTCGATCAGACGGCTTCCACGTAACGGCCGAGGCGCACCGCCGAAGCGCCGGGGTTGAGCCGCCGCGATGGCATGATGAGCACGCAGTCGTCGTAGGGCGTTGCGACCGGCGCGTCGCCGTCGTAGGCGATGACGGTGCCGGCCTTGGGAATCACCTCGAGGCCGCGGTAGTCCTCGACGAAGCGGAAGCCGTCGTTGGCGATGGTCACCGGCCCGGTCACCTCGATGAAGCGTTGCCGCGGGAGGTCGATTCCCTCCAGGCCGGCAGCCGCCCAGTCGGCGTCAACCATGCCGTTCACCAGCAGGAAGCGCAGTGCCGTCTGAATTGCCAGCGGACCGGCGGCGGCTTCCCAGTGCTGGCCGCATTCGACCAGCAAGGCATTCTTCGGGCTCGCCGGATCGGCAAAGCCTTCGTAGTCGCGCATGCGCTTGCCGGCGGCATGGCCGGCGTCGGTCACCACGATCTCCGGCAGGCCGACGGCCTTGGCGAGTTGGCGCCCCTTGGCCAGCGGCCCCGCCATCATCAAGGGCGGAGTCTGCTGCTGCATGGAATGGATATCGAGCAGCAGGTCGACACCGTCGATGTAGGGCCGAACCGTCCGCGCGCGGGCCAGTTCGGCCGAACGGCGTTCGGGATTGTCGAGCACCTCAGCGGTCCACAGGCGGTTGAAATCCTCGTCGACGAAGCGCGAGGCGGTCGGTTTCGCGGGGTCGAAACTCAGATAGGCCTCGGTGTTCATGAAGCCGAGGGAGAGCGTGCCCTTCAGCGGCCGGACGTCGTGCCGGAACAGCCAGTCCAACGCGATGGCGCCGCAGAGCTCGTTGCCGTGCACCACCGCGGTGATCATCGCATGTGGCCCGGGCTTGCCGCTGTCGAAGCGGGTGATGTAGTCGATGCCGGTGTTGCCGGCCTTGTACGGCGCGATGTCCGGGGCCGTCAGTTCGATGGCGTAGTTGTCCTGCAGCATCAATCGTCTCCCTGCCCGGCCTTCAGTCTGCCGGATAATGCGGTATCGGTCCCGCGCTGCCATGAGGCGGCGCGGTTCAGCGGAAAAAGCCCGGCCGGGGCCAGGCGGTACGGCAACAGCGTCAGGTCGGCGGGACCCCAGTCGGGGGTATCGACGATGACGATGGCCGCGGCAAGCGGCTCGTAGACCGCGCGAAAATGGGTCTTGGAGCGCAGCAGCACGATGTCCTGGGAGTCGAAATCGATGCCGAACTGCTGCAGCGGATCGAGGTCGATGGCCGAGGCGGCGTTACTGACCACGCTGACGGTGACACCGCCGAAGCGCAGCAGGGCGCTGGGGCCGAGGTCGATGCGCCGGCCCCGGCGCATGGGGCCGGTGCCGATAAAAGTCTTGTCGCCGGCCCAGAGCACCTCGGCCTCCGCCGCGATGGGGCCGCCGGCACGCGCCGATGACTTGCCGCCGAGCGCCACGGCCAGTCGGGCACCGGCGCCCGCCGCCGCGGCCGCCGCCGCCGTCTCCGGGTCCCAGAGGTAGGGACAGTGGACGGCGAGATCGTCGGACTCCGCGATCAGCCGCCGCAAGGCCCAGGTCGAGTCGTTCAGCCTGTCGGCATGCTCCAGCACCACCACCGGCCGCGGATCGCGCCGCGCGATGGCCCTGGCTTTGGCGAGGCCGGAGGCGAGATCGTCCACCATGTCCTCGTGCAGAAGAGCCCGCCGCAGGTCCCACACGCGCCCCGCGAGGCGCTCGGCCTCGGCCGCCGCCAGGGCGGCGTCGCCGTCGGCGACCACCGCCACCGAGAAGCCGAGATCCGGCGTGTCGGCGTAGGCGAAGCCGCAGAACACCGAGGCATCGAGGACGCCGGGCACCCGCTCCGGCAGGGACAGGGACTCGGCGACGATTTCCGACAGCGGCGCCAGCGAGGTGGCGGTGAAGATCGAGGGCAACACCACCGGCGGCTTCACCAGCGCCACCTTGGGGTCGGCCTCTCCGTTCAGCTTCGCCAGCAGGCAGCGCGCCGCCCGCGCGCCGGTCTCCGCCATGTCGACATGGGGCGAGAAGTGGAAGCCGAAGAGCGCGGTGCAGAGCTCCGCCGTGCGCGGCGAGAGGTTGGCATGGAGGTCGAAGGCCACCATCACCGGCAGTTCCGGTCCGATGCGGTCGCGCAGCACCTGCAGCAGGTCGCCTTCCGGATCGCAGCGTCCGGGCGTCGTCATCGCGCCGTGCAGGAACAGCAGCACGCCGTCAAGGGAACCGGCCGCCTGCAGGCCGTCCAGCAGTTCCTCTGCGTAGCGATCGAAGGCCGCGTCGCTGGCGTGGCCGGCCGCCGAGCAGTCGGTGTAGACCAGCGGCACGATCTCGGCGCCGGCGGCGGCGAGTACCTCGAGGAAGCCGCCGGCGACGGTCGCCGTGCCGGCCAGTCCGTCGACCAGCGCCGCGCCGCGCCGGGCCTCCCGCTCGAAATCGGCCACGCCGGTTTCCTGCGGCAGGAAGGAAACCGATTCCAGGGCGAAACCGCCGACGGCGACACGCCAGGCCGTCATGACCCGTCGCCCGTCATGACTCCCCCAGGTAGACGTTCGCCATGGTCTGCGCCAGGTGCGCGCGGATGGCGGCGATCAGCTGCTGTGCCGGCCGCGAGAATCCGCGGTCACCCAGATGCAGAACGCCATAGCGATTGACCAGCCGCGGAGTCAACGGCCGGGCCTCCAGGTCGCCGCGGCCGGTGCCGCCCCAGGACAGCCCGTTCAGGATGGCGACACCGTGGCCCATGCGCACCAGGTCGCAGATGGTGCCGGAGAGGTTCGTTTCGGCGCGCAGGCGCATCGGCACGCCGGCACGACGGAACATCTGCTCGATGCGGTGGCGCGAGGGATAGCGCCGGGTCATGGTGATCAACGGCACACCGGCGAGGTCCTCGACCCCGATGGCCCGTTTCCCCGCCAGGGCATGGCCCGGCGGCATCAGCACCACGGAATGGGTTTCGATCAGGGGGATCGCGTCGATTCCCGGGTGATTCTCCAGCATCGAGGCGAAGGCCAGTTCGACCTGGTCGCGCAGCAGCCAGTCCACCATCATCTCGGTGAGGCCGGTCTCCATGGTCAGCACCAGTTGCGGATGCTCGCGCAGGAAACCGTGCAGCAGCCGGTGCAGCACCGCGTCGTAGAGCATCGGCGTCACGCCGACCCGGAGCTGCCCGACGCCATGGCGGCGCACGTCCTCCGCCGACCGCCGGACGCGGTCGATCCCGTCGAGGGCATTGCCGACGTCGATGGAGAGGCGGTGCGCTTCCGGGGTCGGGGTCAGCTTGCCCTTGGCCCGGTGGAACAGCGAAAATCCGAGTTCGTCCTCGAACTGTTTCAGCAGCCGGCTGACGGCGGGCTGGGAAATGCCGAGATAGCGGGCCGCGGCACTCACCGACCCGGCTTCCAGAACCGCGTGGAACGCCTCCATCATGCGCGGCGTGGGCAGGCGCCGGCCTTCCGCATCAGGTTGTGAATCGGCACTATATCCCATAACACTATGTTATAGTTTTCATGACGTCGATGGCAGGATTTACCTGCAGATTATCGAAAGTTCCGATGGCCGCCATTTCGCTTTGACAGCCACTATAGACATTCGCATTATACCCGGGAAGGCCCCGCCGTCGAGCGACGGGACGGGACCGCAAGCAATGTCCGCAAAAGGCCGCCGGCATCGGCGGCTCGACAACGCGGATGACAGGAACAGGCGCATCAACGTCTTACGGGGAACGATCTCATGCGAAAGAGCACTCTGCTTTGCGCGGTCTCGTTGGCCGCGGTGCTGGCGTCGCCGGCCGCCGCCCAGCAACTGACCATCGGTGTCGCGGCCGAACCCTCGGCCCTCGACCCGCACTACCACAACCTCGGCCCGAACAACGCCATGCGGCGCCACACGTTCGAGTCGTTGGTGCTGTCCGACGCCAACCAGCGGCTGTCTCCGGGCCTCGCGAGCTCCTACGAGCCGATCGACGACACCACCTGGGAGTTCAAGCTGCGCGAAGGCGTCACGTTCCACGACGGTTCGCCCTTTACCGCGCGGGACGTGGTCTACACCGTCTGCCGGATTCCCACCGTCGAGAACAGCCCGTCGTCCTTCACGGTCTACACCAAGGCAATCGCCGACATGGAGATCAAGGACCCCCATACCCTGATCATCAAGACCGGCTCGCCCTATCCGCTGCTGCCCAACGAAGTCGCTGCCTGGGGCATCCTCTCGGCCACTGCCAATGGCGTTGCCGGCGACATCGGCTTCAGCCGTGACGGCTGCACCGGCATCGACAGCTACCCGAAGACCGAGGATTTCAACTCCGGCGCCGCCGCCATCGGCACCGGCATGTACAAGTTCAAGGAATTCACCCGCGGCGAGAAGATCGTCTTCGAGCGCAACGAGGACTACTGGGGCGACAAGGGCGACTGGGCCACGGTCACCTTCCGGCCGATCTCCAGCGACGGGCCGCGCGTGGCCGCCCTGCTGGCCGGCGACGTCGACCTGATCGACAATCCGCCGCTGCAGGATCTCGACCGTATCAAGTCCGATGGCTTTGAGGTCGCCCAAGGCCTGTCCAACCGTGTCATCTACCTGCATCTGGATCAGCACGGCGAGGAGACGCCGGGCATCACCGGCACCGACGGCAAGAATCCGCTGCTCGACCGGCGCGTGCGCAAGGCGCTGTCCATGGCGATCAATCGCGAGGCCATCGTCGACCGCATCATGAACGGCGTCGCGGTGCCGGCCGGCGAGTTGCTGCCCCAGGGCATGTTCGGCACCACCCCCGGCGCCGAGCACGAGAAGTATGACCCGGAGGGTGCCAGGCAGCTGCTGGCCGAGGCGGGTTATCCCAACGGCTTCGGCCTGACCATCGGGTCGCCGAACGACCGCTACATCAACGACGCGCAGGTGTCGCAGGCGGTCGCCCAGATGTTCACCCGCATCGGCATCCAGACCCAGGTTGATGCCGTCACCGCCAGCACCTTCTTCGCCCGCCGCAACGCCTTCGAGTTCTCGGTCTACCTCGCGGGCTGGGGTGCGGCCACCGGCGAGATGTCCTCGCCGCTGCGGGCGCTGGTCGCCACGCCGGACAAGGCCAAGGGCTACGGCGGCACCAACGCCGGGCGCTACTCGAATCCGGAGATGGATGCCGTGATCGACGAGGCACTGGCGACGGTCGACGACGACAAGCGCGAGGCGCTGCTGCGAAAGGCCAGCCAGATCGTCATCGAGGACTACGGCATCCTGCCGCTGCACTTCGAGGTGACGCCCTGGGCCTACCGCAAAGGGCTCGCCTTCGAGCCGCGGGTCGACCAGTACACCCTGGCGCTCGGCGTGAAGCCGGCCAACTGAGGTCGCTTGGTTCCGGCCGGGACGGCGCCGACCGCGCCTTCCCGGCCGGCCCTCGTTAAAGTCGCCGTTTCCCCTCAGCGGCAGGGCACAGCCGATGCTCGTCTATCTCTTGCGCCGCCTCGGTCAAAGCGTCTTCGTGATCGCCGCGATGGCGGTGCTGGTCTTCGTCGGCGTCTACGCGATCGGCAACCCGATCGACATCATGATCAGCCCCGACGCCGACCAGGCGGAGATGGAGGCGGCGATCGCCCGTCTCGGCCTCGACAAGCCGATGTGGGAACAGTTTTTCATCTTCGTGAAGAACGCGCTGCAGGGCGACCTGGGGCGCAGCTTCGTCTATGCCACCGACTCGCTCGGCTTGATCCTCTCCAAGCTGCCGGCGACGCTCGAACTCGCCTTCCTGGCGCTGCTGATCGCCATTCTCTTCGGCGTGCCGCTGGGCATGATCGCCGGACTGAAGCCGGATTCGATCGTCGGCAAGTCGATCATGGCCGGCTCGATCATGGGCTTCAGCCTGCCGAACTTCTGGCAGGGCATGATGCTGATCCTGCTGTTCGCGGTGATCTTCAAGGTGCTTCCCTCGGGCGGCCGCGGCGAGACGGTGCAGGTTCTCGGCATCTCGGTCAGCTTCCTGACCCTCGACGGCCTCTCCCACATGCTGCTGCCGGCGGTCAACCTGGCGCTCTTCAAGACCTCCCTGGTGATCCGCCTGGCGCGGGCCGGCACCCGCGAGGCCGTGCTGCAGGACTACGTGAAGTTCGCCCGCGCCAAGGGACTGTCCCCCAGGCGCATCGTCCTGGTGCACATCGCCAAGAACATCATGATCCCGGTGGTGACCATCCTCGGGCTGGAGCTGGGCAGCATGATCGCCTTCGCCGTGGTCACCGAGTCGGTCTTCGCCTGGCCGGGCATGGGCAAGCTGCTGATCGATTCGATCCAGCTGCTCGACCGCCCGGTGGTGGTCGCCTACCTGATGCTGACGGTCTTCATGTTCATCATCATCAACTTCACGGTCGACGTGCTCTACTGCGTGCTCGATCCGCGGGTGCGGCTGTCGGAGGTGCGGGCATGAGCGACGCCCTGAAATCCACCGCGCCGCCGGTCGCCGACCCCTTGGGAAGCCAGGTCGCGCTGCCGGCACGGCGGCCCGGCTGGCGCGCCGCCCCGGCGGCCCGCTTCGCCGCCGAGTACGCCGCCAGCCCGGTGGCCGTGGTCGCGCTGTCCGTCACGGTGTTCCTGGCGCTGCTCGCCGTCTTCGCCAACTGGATCACGCCGCAGAACCCCTACGACCTGGCGCAGCTCGACATCATGGAGGGCATGCAGCCGCCGGGCAGCACCAACTTCGACGGCACCATGACCTACCACCTGGGCACCGACCAGCAGGGCCGCGACATGCTCTCGGCCATCGTCTTCGGGCTGCGCATGAGCCTGGGCGTCGGCGCCATGAGCACGGTCATCGCGCTTACGCTCGGCATGTCGGTCGGCGTGCTCGCCGCCTATTTCGGCGGCAAGGTCGATTCGGTCATCATGCGCCTGGTCGACCTGCAGCTCTCCTTTCCGGCGATCCTCGTTGCCCTCATCCTGCTGGCGGTGCTCGGCAAGGGCGTCGACAAGGTGATCGTCGCGCTGATCATCGTGCAGTGGGCCTACTACGCCCGTACCGTTCGCGGCACCGCTTTGGTCGAACGCCGCAAGGAGTACATCGAGGCGGCTTCCTGCCTGGCGCTCTCGCACCGGCGCATCGTCTTCCGCCACCTGCTGCCAAACTGTCTGCCACCGCTGATCGTGGTGGCCACGGTGCAGGTCGCCAACGCCATCGCCCTGGAGGCGACGCTCTCCTTCCTCGGCGTCGGCGTGCCGATCACCGAGCCGTCGCTCGGCCTGCTGATCGCCAACGGCTACAACTACATGCTGTCGGGCCGCTACTGGGTCGCCTTCTTCCCCGGGATTGCCCTGCTCGTCACCATCGTCGCCATCAATCTGGTCGGCGACCAGTTGCGCGACGTGCTGAACCCGCGCCTGAAGCGATGACGGGGCCGCGACGATGACCCATCCCACCTTGGAGGTCCGCGATCTCAGGACCCATTTCTTCACCCGCGACGGCGTCGTGAAGGCGGTGAACGGCGTCAGCTTCGAGGTCGCCGCCGGGCAGGTGCTGGGCCTGGTCGGCGAGTCGGGCAGCGGCAAGTCGATCACCGGCTTCTCCATCATCGGCCTGATCGACGCACCGGGCCGCATCGTCGAGGGTCAGATTCGATTCAAGGGCCGCGACCTCGTGCCGCTGCACGAGCGCGAGCGCCGCAAGCTGCGCGGCTCCAAGATCGCCATGATCTTTCAGGACCCGATGATGACCCTGAACCCGGTCCTGCGCATCGACACCCAGATGACCGAGGCGGTGCGGGCGCACCGCGACGTCTCGGCCGCGCGGGCCCTCGAGATCGCCCGCGAGGCGCTGGTGAAGGTCGGCATTCCCGCGCCCGACGAACGTCTGATGTCCTATCCGCACCAGTTCTCCGGCGGCATGCGCCAGCGCGTGGCCATCGCCATCGCCTTCCTCAACGAGCCGGAACTGATCATCGCCGACGAGCCGACCACCGCGCTGGACGTCACCATCCAGGGCCAGATCCTGCACGAGGCGCAGACCCTCTGCCGCGAGACCGGCACGGCGATGATCTGGATCACCCACGACCTGGCCGTGGTCGCCGGCCTCGCCGACCATATCTGCGTGATGTACGCCGGGCGCATCGTCGAGCAGGGGCCGATCGATGCCGTGCTCGACCGGCCGGCGCATCCCTACACCCTGGGGCTCATCGGCTCGGTGCCCAGCCGCAACCGTCGCGGCGAGCGGCTGTTCCAGATCCCCGGCATGACACCTTCGCTGCTGAACCTCGCGCCCGGCTGCGCCTTCCGCAACCGCTGCCCACGGGCCGACGCCGCCTGCCTGGAGGAACCGCCGGTGCGCCCGGCCCCTGGCGGCCGCTTGGTACGCTGCGTCCACCCGCACGGCGACCCGGCAGAGAAGAACGCGCGGGCTGCCGAGGCTGCCGTCGACCTGTCCGCCGCCAACCGGGGTACCGCGCTGTGAGCGCCGCAGCGGTTCCCGCCGGCGCCGCCGCGGCGGCCAAACGACGCCCGATCCTGGAGGCGGCCGGCGTCACCAAGCGCTTCGTGAAGCGCCTCGACCTCGCCGGCAAGATCGCCCAGCGCCTGGGCTCTTCGGTTCACGAGGAGGTCGTTCACGCCGTCGACGGGGTCGACCTCACCGTCGGTGCCGGGGAGGTGGTCGGACTGGTCGGCGAGTCCGGCTGCGGCAAGTCCACCTTCGGGCGCATGGTGGCCGGCATCCTGCCGCCGACCGAAGGCACCCTCGTCTTCGACGGCAAGCCGGTATGGCGCGACGGCCGGGTCGGCGCGAAGGAGACCGCTCTCGCCATCCAGATGATTTTCCAGGACCCCTTCGCTTCGCTCGACCCGCGCATGCGCGTGCTGGATATCGTCGGCGAGGCGCCGCTGGTGCACGGCATGGTGCCGCGCAGCGACATCGGCGACTACGTCGCCGAGGTCATGCTCCGCGTCGGCCTCGATCCGGATTTCCGGCGCCGCTATCCGCACCAGTTTTCCGGTGGCCAGCGCCAGCGCATCGGCATCGCCCGCGCGCTCGCCGTGAAGCCGCGCTTCCTGGTCTGCGACGAGGCGATCGCGGCGCTCGACGTCTCCATCCAGGCCCAGGTCATCAATCTCTTCATGGACCTGCGCCAGGATCTCGACCTCACCTACCTCTTCATCAGCCACGACCTCTCGGTCGTCGAACATATCGCCGACCGCGTGGTCATCATGTACCTCGGCCGCGTGGTGGAGATCGCCGCGACCGACGACATCTTCGATGCCCCGAACCACCCCTACACCCAGGCCCTGCTGTCGGAGGTGCCGCGCATCGACCTGCGCAAGCGCAGCTATCATCCGGTTAAGGGCGAGATTCCCTCTCCCCTCGATCCGCCGACGGGCTGTCACTTCCATCCGCGCTGCCCGCATGCCACCGAACGTTGCCGCGCCGAGCGCCCCGCCTTGCGCGAGATCGCCCCCGCGCGCTGGTCCGCCTGCCACCTGAACGATTGATCATGACGTCAAACGAGAGCGATCCGCCCTTCGACAGCCGGGCCTATGATTTCTTCACGCCGGCAGGCGGCGAGGCGCCGCTGCTCCTCGACTCGCCGCACTCGGGCCGCGTCTACCCAAGCGACTTCGAGACCGTGGTTCCGGAACTGGTGCTGCGCGGCGCCGAGGACTGGATGGTGGACGACCTCTTCGCGGCGGCACCGCTGGAGGGCGCGGCCCTGCTCGCCGCGCGCTTTCCGCGCGCCTACATCGACCCCAACCGCCGCCTCGACGACGTCGACCCGGCGCTGATCGAGGGCGCCTGGCCGGCGCCGCTCAATCCCGGGCCCAAGTCCGCCCTCGGTATCGGCCTGTTCCGCCACCGCACCAACGACGGCGGGCCGCTCCTCGCCGGCCCGCTTTCCGCCGACCGTCTCAAGGCCCGTATCGAGCGCTGCTGGCGTCCCTACCGGCGCGCCCTGGAAGAGAGCCTCGACCGCCTGCACGCCCGTCACGGCGCGGTCTGGCACATCGACGTGCACTCCATGAAGTCCGTGGGCACGGCGATCACGCCCGACGGCCCCGGCGCCGAGCGGCCGGACATGGTGATCGGCGACCTGGAGGGCCGGAGCTGCGATCCCGCCTTCACCGCCAAGGTCGCCGAGACCCTGCGCGCACTCGGCTACAGCGTCGCGGTGAACGATCCCTACAAGGGCGCCGAGATCATCCGCAGCCACGGACGGCCGGCGGAGAGCCGCCACTCCCTGCAGATCGAAATGAAGCGCAGCCTCTACATGGACGAGGCGACCATTACCGCCAACGACGGCTATGAGAAGCTGAAGACCGACCTGCGCCGGCTGGTCGCCGAGGTCGCCGCCTGGACGCGAGAGGCCAAGGCGGCTTGAAGTTTCCTATTCCGCCGCGAGGCTGGAACGGCGGCCGGGCAGTTCGCCGCGAATGACGTACGCCAGGGTCTGCACCACCTGCTGCGGTGTCTCGCAGACCGCCAGCGCCGCGCCGTCGACCTCCTTCAGCGCATGGGTCAGCGAGGGATCGTGCAGGGTGATCAGCGCCTTGCCGAGAGCCGAGGCGACACCGGCGTCGAAGGCCGCATTCCACTGCCGGTACTTGTCGCCGAAGCGCACCACCACGATATCGGCCTCGCCGATCAGCGTGCGGGTACGGATGGCGTTCATCTGAGCGCCCTTGTGGTCGCGCCAGAAGGGATTCTCCTCCTCGCCGAGAATGACGGCGCCGCAGTCGTCGCTGTCCTCATGCACGGTGACCGCTGCGTCGAGGCGGACCGGCAAACCGCTTTCGGCGACACCCGC
>JBHJOA010000065.1:0-23225 GCA_050330205.1 Kiloniellaceae bacterium | reverse complement strand
CAGGTTGGTTTTGAGACGCGGGACGGGGCCAAAGCCGGCACTCGGTCTGACACGACCGGGGACCCAACGGCCTCCGTCCCGCAACCATCGTGGCACATAACCAACACACAGGGACCCATTGCCCTCACCGCTTGCGGATCATGCTGGGACGACACACTCAGTCGTTGTGGCTCGCGCATTGGCGATATAAGCAACGCATCCGCCTCGCGCCGACGCCAATGGACCCCGGGGACAAGCCCCGGGGCGACATCGAATGTGTGTCGCCGTTGAGGTGCTTTCCTCAGGCGGACCAGCTGGACCGTACCTGCGCATCCAATCCACTCTCATCCTGAGGAGCCCTGCGCAGCAGGGCGTCTCGAAGGATGCGCCGCAGCCTCCCTCACCCCAGCAGCGTCGGCTGCCGCAGCGGCGGCGGGCCGCTGTCGCCGAGGCCACCGGTCAGGATCGTCGCCTGGCGGCCGCGCCGCCGTCGCGCGGCCTCGCGCTCGCGCCGCCGCGCCTCCTCGATGGCGGGGTCGCCGGGATCGGGCGGCGGAGGCGGCGGCGGCGGCGATTTCGGCTTCGGCGGGTTGATGATGCTTCCCATCTCGTCTTTCTCCAGATGTCGATAGAGCTGGTAGGGCGTCCAGATCGTCCAGCCGCGGACGCCGAGCACGCGCTTCGCCGCCTCGACGCAGGTGAAGGCCCAGGGCGCGCAGTAGCGTCGCCGCTTCCCGCGCAGCGAGGTTTCGACAACGACATAGCCGAGCGCGCGGTAGTGCGCCGCGAGATCGCAAGTGGCCGGCACCGCCGCGTCGATCCACAGGCCGTCGCCGCGCGCATCGACGGTGAGCCAAGCACGCCCGTCGTTCAGCGCCACGAAGCAGTGGCGAAAGCCGGCCCGCCCGCAGAGCCACGGCCAGAAGCCGGCGCCGTCGCCGTGAAACACGACGAGCGCACGGCGTGGCGCATTCTCACCACCCATGCACGCCGTAGCCCGTTTCGCTGCGCTCCGCCCGCGCACGGCGTTCGCGGCGCACCGGCTCGGCGAAGGTCAGCGCCAGGGCGTCGCCGGAATCCGGTGAGAGGCCGAGCCGCGCCTTGATGCGGTCCTTGGCTTCCAGCACCAGCTGCTGGTTGCTGTTGACCTGGAACCCCGGCGCGCAGAGGTGGCTGTGCAGCAGCGGGTCGTCGGGCAGCTCGGCGCCGCCGGGGTCGGCCAGCCAGTCGCGCAGCGCCGCCCAGATCTCCGCCCGCTTGTTGGCGAACTGGCGGGTGTCGCGGGCGCTGCCGCCGAAGTTCACGCCGTGGAGCTGCCGGCGGTAGCCGAGCTCGACCAGGCGGTCGTAGACCGCGGCCCCGAAGGAGCCCATGTCGATGAAGGTCATCTCCGGCTGCAGGCGCTCGATTTCCCGCGCGACCAGGCCGGCCAGCTCCATGGTGTCGGCGCAGTCGAGGGCGCGGTTGAGGCGCCGCCCCGCCGCCCGGCCCTGGCGGTCGATGAGGTGCGAGCGGTCGCCGCCGCCGCGCGCCACGTCGACGCCGAGGATCAGCGGCGCGTGGTCCTGGTCGCCGGCGTCGTGGCCCTGGGCGCGCACCACCAGCTCCGGTCGGATGAGAGAGGTCTGGCCGCTCACCTGGAAAGCCTCCTGTGCGGTTGCCGGGTATTCCTGGCGGAAGCGCCAGCAGAACGTTTCGCCGTCCTCGCCGCTGGCCGCCGCCAGCTCGGCGTTCTTGGTCCAGGCCCAGTGCGCCTGCGCCGGCACCAGGCGGTGCAGGGCGGCGTAGTTGGCGCAGGCGATGGTGCGGCGCCACTGCCGCGGCGGCGGGCTGCGGTATTCCTCGTGGCGGAACCAGGGAATGAAGATCGCCTGGTAGTCCCCCTCCCCGCGCAGCGCCGCCTGCCAGAGATTGTAGAACAGCCCACCGACGCCGTTGGCGGTGCTCTCCAGGATCACCTCCGTGCCGGCCTCGCCGGGCACCGCCTGCAGGGCGCCGGCGGCGTGCTCCTCGGCCTGGCTCCAGTGGGCGACCTCGGAGCCGTGGAAGAACTGGATGGTGTCGGAGCGGCCCACGCCCGACGCCTTGGCGGTGCCGACCTGGTAGCCGGAGTCGAGCTTGCCGAAGGTCAGCTCGCGGGCGTTGCTCGCCTTGATCTTCGGCCTCACCAGCCTTGGCGAGAGGTCATGGAATCGCTTGGCGATCTCGAAGAGGTTCGCCGTCGCCTGGTCGCGGTGCGTCAGAATGAACGCGCGCCGCCCTTGGCCGTGCGTCACCCGCCAGTAGAAGCGCGCGGCGACGTAGGTGGAGACGCCGGGCTGGCGCGCCTTCAGGATCAGCGCCCGCACTTTGCCGGTCGCCGCCTTCTGCGCCTCCAGTTTCTCGTGAATGAAGCGCTGCACCGAGTTCAGCTTCAGCGGCTCGATGGCACCCGCCTTGGTGCGGATGTTCAGGCAGTGCGCCGCGTAGTGCGGCAGGTCGTCCTTCAGCCGCTGGCGGATCGCCAGTTCCGCCGCCTTGGGGAGCGCCGCCGCGTCGGGCCCGCTCATTTCAAGGCCTCCAGGGCGTCCTCGTGGCTGAGGGTCACCGCGCCGCCATGCTCGACGCTCTGCAGGCGCGGATGCAGATAGGGCGCCGCCTTCTCCGCCGCCCACTTGCGCTCGGCCGGGCTCGCCTCGGGGTCGCGCAGCACCTGCAGCATGTAGTCGAGCGGCGACAGCGCGGCCGGCGACGGCGCGGCCGCGGGCGCCGCGCGGTGTCGCTTCGCCATCGCGTCGGATCCTGCAGGAAAATGATGGAAAGGTGGAAAGACGTCGGGCCGGCTGAGGCGGTGCGCCCTTCGCGCTGCCACCTCGCCGACCCTAGGCTGAAATCATGCCGAAACTGTGCGGACTGTGCAAGAGAAAAATTGCGATAAGTGCAATTTTTCTACATCGAGATGCGCAGGTTGGAAACCTGCACCGCGATGTCGCGGAACGCCTGCTTCAGCTCGGTCCCGGTCTCCGGCAGGTAGACGTGATCGGAGGAAGTGGCGCAGCCGTTCAGCAGGTTGGTGACGTTGGTCGAGCCGCTGATGGCGAGACCAACGGTGTAGACGATGACACCTTCCGCCTTCATCGCCGCGCAGAGCTGCGCCGACTGGCTGTAGGCATTGCCGTTGGTGGCGTCTTGATTGATGTGGTACGCGGCGCTACCACTGCCGCTGGTCGAGTCCCTGGCCAGCACGCCGTTGTAGTACACCGTGTTGAATTCACCGTCCGTCATGATCACCACGACCTTCAGCACTTCCTGGCCCAGGTTGATGTGGCCGTACTCCATCGGCTGGCTGTCGACGGGCCAGAGGTACCCGAAGTTCGGCGAGATCAGGTACCAGCCCCAGGCGATGCCGATCTGTCCGGCGGTCGAACCGGCGGGCTGAAGGCCGCTGATGGCGCTGTGCAGCGCCGTCTTGTCGCTCGACAGCGGCATGATCGTCGCACTCGGGCAGGGGTTGTAGGTGCCCGGCGCCGGGAAATTGCGGCCGAGCGGCGCCAGGTTCGGCGCCTCGTCGGTATAGGCATGCGGGCCGGTGCGCTCGGTCACACAGGAGCTGATTTCGTGCGTCGTCCAGTTGTTGTCGCTGGCGCGTCGGAATTGGTAGTAACGGCAAGTCGGATCGGTCGGTTGGGTGCAGGTGTTGTTGGTATAGTATCCACGCAGGTCCCCGGCATAGCTGCCGACATTGACCGCGACCGAGTAGGGCGCCAGGGCGACCTTGGAATGGAAGGGCACCTGCAGATCCTGGACGACGATGTCGACCAGCTCGGACGCAGCGGCGCGGAGGTCGACGATCCGCTGCCCGGCCATCGAACCGGTGATGTCGAGCACCAGCGACACCTCGACGTCGCGCGACGAGAGCGTCGCCTCCGTGGTGGCGGAGATGTCGGTGGAATACCGGCCAAGCACCCGCATGAAGAACGTCGGAATGGTCGCCCTCGCCGTCACCGTGACCGTGCGGCTTTCGCTGTCCGCCACGAATTCCAGCGGCTGAAGGATCGACCCCATGTAGCCGTCGGGAAAGTTGGCGTGGAAGAAATTTTCGATGTCGGTATCGCGGTCCGGGCTGGCGAAGGCCCGCGCGCCGGCCAGGGCCGCAGCATCGACGGCGGCGCCGAGCCTGGACTTCACGTTGTAGGCGACCGAGGTGTCGATCGCCGCGCCCACGGCGCCGACCAGGCCGATAGCGCAGAATCCCAGCACCACGGCGACGTTGCCGCGCGAATCGCCGCGGAAGCGCGCCCAGTGCCGCCGCGCGCGGCCGATGGCGGTTCTCACGATTCTGGTTCCTTTTCGCATCGTCAGTCTCTCCGTCCCTGTTCAGGACATCTCCGTCAGGCCCCGGGACCTTGCACGAAGGAGCTGCGCCGGGGCCGCAGGACGGCCGTCTCCTCGATGTCGGTTTCACCCATGATGAAATCGAAGAAGACCGGGCTGTAGCGGTAGACCACGCGGACGACGACGACGCCCTCCCCGGGGCCGCCGAGCCCGACCGCCTGCGTCAGGGCGTTCGGCGCGCTGCCGCCGTTCTTGCTCGCAGACCAGTCCACTGCGGGGTTGCCTGTGTCCGGATCGTAGCGCACGCCGACGACGCCGACGCTGTGCCCGGACGCGGGGAACGGGTCGAAGATCAGCTCCACCGCCGTCAGGATGTCGTCGAGCTGCGCGGTATCGACCTCGCGCCGCTGGGTCACCAGGTCGGCGGCGGTCTGGGCGGCGGCGACGACCTTGCGCTCCAGGCGCAGCAGGTGCGTCATCTCGACCACGCCGACGAAGACGAGCAGCATCATCGGCAGCACGAAGGCGAACTCCACCACCGCGTTGCCGCGTTCGTCGCGCAGTATGCGTTTTGCGAGGCTCATCTCAGTTCACGTTGTAGGGTTCGGTCTGGAACGCGACCGTGGAAACCAGCAGGTGGCCGCCGAGGCCGGCCGGCATCGCCTTGTCGATCAGCGGCGTCACGAAGTTCCAGCGATACATGGAACGCACCACGGTGACGGCGCTGCTGCCGCCCGGGGAGAAGGCCGTATTGATGATTTCGCCGTCCTCGTCGAACTCGATCGGCATCGACGCCGCGGAGAAGCTCTCGAAGGTCTGCACGTTGAAGACCACCTTCGAGCAATCGATGATGCCGGCGAGCGAGCTGCAGAGCTCGTCCTGAAAGGTGGTCAGCGGACTGCCGGACATCTGGACCTGGCCGGTGCGGATCTGCCGCGCGGCCTCCTTGGTCGCGCCCTCCATGACGGCACCGGCGAAGTACATCAGGGCGACTTCCAGGGAGCCGACCAGCAGCAGGAAGAACGGCGGCGCCACCAGCGCGAACTCCATCAGCGCGCCGCCACGCTCGTCGCGCACGAACGGACGGAATGGCCTCCGGAGTCTCGAGCACGCAGACGCCATGCTGCTGCGCAGACCGCGCGCGGCACGCGTCAGGCAGGCTCCGCCCACCCGTTCAAGAACTGCTGACGTGAACATCGCATTCCTCTCGTCGGAGGCACGCCGGGCCGCATCGGCACGGCGAGTCCTGATCCTCCTTGAAGGTGATTCGACCCCCTTCCGTTTAACAAAGACTTAAGCGCGCACCCGGCCCGGCGAGCGATGACGCGGGGTGGCGGGCACCGATCGCCGGACGGCGACGGCTCGGATTTGTCTCGATTGCCTTCTGTGCTTCTATTCAAGATGATAGGGGCGAATGTTGAGGCGCCGGATCAATCGACATTGCGGCGATCTCGCGACAATTCCGAAGCGATTCTTTGGCCCGGGCCGCCACCGCCGGCGGCGGCGCGGGACTTGTTTCCTCCGCCGGGCCTCGCATATGAATGTTTTGAGAGATTTCCTTGGCAACCGCGCCCGGTGAGGCTGCCGCCCGATGAAAACGGCCAAGTTCCATATCGGCGAGATCGTCCGCCACCGCTTCTTCCCGTTTCGCGGGGTGATCTTCGACGTCGATCCCACCTTCGCGAACACCGAGGAGTGGTGGGAGGCGATTCCCGAGGCCATCCGGCCGCGGCGGGACCAGCCGTTCTACCACCTGCTGGCGGAGAACGAGGAAACCGCCTACATCGCCTACGTCTCCGAGCAGAACCTTGTGGTGGACGAAACCGGCGCCGCCGTCGGCCATCCGCAGGTGGAGGAGCTGTTCGACGGCATCGTCGACGGCCGCTACGTGCCGAGGCAACTGCACCAGAACTGAATCCCCCCGCTGCCGTCACCCCGCCGCCATCAGGGCAGCGCGCGGCAGAACGCGCTCTGCGCCCGCAGGCGGCCGCAGATCCGGGCCAGGCCGCGGTCCCGCAGGTCATAGACCGTGCTCCGCCCGCAGCCGAAGAAGCGGCGCAGCGCGGCCACGCGCAGGCCGCAGGCAAGGCCGAACAGCACCGCCACCTCGCGTCCGCGGTTGCGGCCCGCCGCCAGCGGCAGCCACGGCAGCACGGTGTCGAGGCGGTCGATCGCCTCGCCGCCGGCGGGCCCCGGCCGCCGCGCCGGTCCGGTCCCGGCCGTCGCGCCCCCCGGCGCGCCACCGATGAGCACTTCGCCGACGCCGCTCAGAGAATCCGGCCAATGCGCGCGGGTTGCCGCGGTCAGCCAGCCGCGTTCGCGGTCGGGCAGCCGCTTCAGCGTGTCGCCGGCCTCCAGCAGCAGTTCCCAGACGGCGTCGCGCAGACCGGGCGACTCGCGGCCCGCTTCGGCCGCGAGGTGGAGGCCGTGGCGCACCGCCGCCTCGATGCGTCGGAGTTCGCTGCGGGTGGCGCGCTTTGCGCGGAGGCCGGCGTCAGGCATCGGCCCGCCTCCCCCAGCATTTCAGCCGCAGGGTCGGCCGCGCTGGAGGGCCGGCCGGCACGGGTGGCCCGCCCGCCTGGCCGAAACCCGCTTTCCCGAAACGGGGTGGACGCGACGGCCGGCAACCCCAGGACTCCAGGGCCCTGCTCAGATCCCCGCCGCTCCAGACGGCACGCGCGCGGTGCCCGGCGGCGCGCAGCTGCCGGGCGAGATGAACCTCCGCCGGGGTGAAGCTCTCCGCCGGCACGCTGCGCGGCCCGCCGTCCCACCAGCGGTCGGCCGGGGCACGAACGAAGAGAAAGTGGCAGCGTCCGCGCGGCGAGATGACCAGGATATCGGCCGCTGCGGCGCCCGCCGCGGCAGGACGCCCGCTGCCGGGCCCGGGATCGGGGGCCGCCAGCGGCTGGCCGATCCACCCGGCGGGCAGCGCTTCGGCCAGGTAGGCCAGGATCTCCAGTTTCAGGGCCGCCGCGGTGGTCCGGCGCCGGAGCGCGCGCTGGGGTGCTGTCGTCATGCCGTGCCTCTCCATTCCCTTCTGCTCCCTCTGTTGCCGGCCTCGGAGAACCTGAGGCGGCCGCCACAACCTATCCGCCCAATGAATTGCATATTTCGCAATGGACATCAAATGGCAAATTCCGCAATCTTTGGCCATGCAGAAACAGTGGTTCCAGAATCGCCTGCGCCAGCTCGGCAAGACTCAGCGCGGCCTCGCCAGGCACATGGGGCTCGACCCCTCGCGGATCACCGAGATCTTCAACGAGAGCCGCGGCATCAAGATCGAGGAAGCCGTCGAGATGGCGGACTACCTCGAGACCTCCCTCGACGACGTCGTCGACAGGCTGGGGGCCGCGGTCGCTTCAGCCGTCCGGGCGTCGAGCCTGGTGGTCGGCTACGTCGGCGCCGGCGAGACGGTGCTGTCCATCGACGACCACGAGAAGGGCTCCGGGCTTTACAAGATCGAGGCGCCGCAGGGCGAAGGCGGCGGCGTCTGCGTGGTGGTGCGCGGCAATTCGATGGCGCCGCGGTTCAAGGACGGCGAGCATCTCGGCTATTCGCGCGACGACGGCCTGGACCTGTCGAAGTGCTACGGGCGGGAATGCGTCGTGCAGACCAAGGACGGCCGCCAGCTGGTGAAGATCGTCGAGCCCGGCAACAGGCCCGGCGACGTGACCCTGGTCTCGGTGAACGCCGCCACGCCGATCGAGCAGAACGTCCCCGTGGACTGGGTGGCGCCGGTCACCTGGGTGAAGCTGCGCCCCAAGAACTGAGCCTTAGCCGGTTGCGTAATCCACAATGCTCCGGGGGCACGCCGGGGAGCCTCCAGCTCTTAGGTGAACGCCGGAAGGCGAATGCCGACCGCGTGCTATAATTTAAGATTGCAATCTATTGCGTATTTCGTAATTCTAGACTGATCTTCGCGACGCAGAGGGAGGAACGGTCATGACGGCGCCCAAACCGACGCCCAAACCGGAGATTGCAGCCCCGCCGGCGACCAGGCCCCGGCCGCCCGCCTCCGGCGACGCCTCCCTCGAGGTCCGCTTCCTGCGCTCGGTCTTCGCCGAGATCTCCGGTCTCCGCCACCGACAGCCGGTTGAAGGCTCCGCACCGCCCGCCCGGCCCGACACGGCGCAGCGCGGGGCTGAAGCGTGGCGCGAAACTCAATAGCCGAGGGCGCAGCCGTCTTTTCGGGGATCCGACCCGCCGGACAGTATACCCCGGTCGTGATCTATGAAGATCGCCTGGCCACCGCCCAATGGCTCGGGCGCCAGGCGCACATCATGCCCGATCGAGAGAAGTCCTCGGATGGTCTCCGTGGGGAACGATTTCTCGAGCTCGATCGACCCCTCGCCGGCGAAGACCCGTGGCATGTCGAGCGCCGCTTGGACGTCCAGGCCGTAGTCGAAGAGGTTCGTCAGAAGGCGGGCGTGTCCAAACGGCTGATAGTCCCCGCCCATCACGCCGTAGGGCATCAACGCGCGGCCGCCGCGCGTCACCATGCCTGGCATGATGGTGTGCATCGGCCGCTTGCCGGGGCCGATGCAGTTGGGGTGGTCGACGTCGAGGCGGAATGATCGGCCCCGGTTCTGGAACATGACACCGCTGCGCGGGCAGAGGATGGTGCTGCCGAATGAATCGTAAATGGAGTTGATGAAGCTGACGGCATTGAGGTCGTGATCGACTACGCAGACATAAACGGTGTCGGACTTGCGCAGGCCGAGGTCCGGCAGGCCCTCCAGAGGCCGGTCAAGCCGGATGGAGCTGCGCAGTTCCTCGGCCCAGTTCTTCGACAGCAGCTGCGCCAGCTTGGTCGTCATGCTGGCGGGATCGGCGATCGCGGCGTTGCGGGCGGCGAAGGCCAGCTTGCCAGCTTCGGCCTCGAGATGCGTCCTTTCCGCCGACAGCGGCGACCACGCCGGGAGATCGAAGCCCTCCAGGATGTTCAGCATGATGAGGGCCGTCAGGCCCTGGTTGTTGGGCGGGATCTGGTGCACGCGGACGTCGCGATAGTCGGTGCTGATCGGCGTCACGGTGTCGCCGCGCACAGCGGCGAAGTCTTCGACCGCATGGCAGCCGCCGGCCTGGCGCAGGGTGGCGGTCATGGCCTCCGCTATCGGCCCTTCATAGAACGCCCGGCGGCCGCCGGCAGCTATCGCCGCGAGCGTTTCTGCGAGTGCGGGCTGGCGATGCAGGTCGCCTTCGCCGGGAACCCGGTCGTGCGGCAGGAAGACCGCCCGCGCCGCCTCGTTTCGCCGCAGGAGGTCGGCAGCCCGCAGCCAGTCGAAGCGGACGCGGGCGTGGACGGGATAGCCGCCGCGCGCGTAAGCGACGGCGGGTGCGAGCAGCCGGCTGAAGTCCATGTGGCCGTGGGCCTCGTGCAGGCTGGTCCAGGCATCGATGGCGCCGGGCATGGTTACGGCGTGAACGGAGGTCGCCTCGATCTCGCGGATGCCATGTTTGAGGAAGGGATCCAGGGTCGTCGCCCCAGGCGCCCGCCCGGAGCCGTTGAAGCCGATCACGTGATCTCCACCGCCAAGGCACAGAAGCGCAAAGCAGTCGCCGCCGATGCCCGTCGACTGCGGCTCCACCACGGCCAGTGTCGCCGAGGCGGCGATGGCGGCGTCGAGCGCATTGCCGCCCTTGCGCAGGACATCGACGGCAACGCCGGTCGCAAGCGGGTGGGAGGTGGCCGCCATGCCGTTGCAGGCATGCACGGTCGATCGACCTGGGAAGTCGAAGTCGCGCAAAGTTTCTCCTGTCCTATAATCTTGCGCGGCGCGTTGGCCGCCGAGGCAGCTTGAAGCGCTGGCGCCTCTCCTCGTAGAGACGTTCGACTCTCTCCATGTTGCGCAGCGAGTCGCGGATGTGCTCTCGAGCCGCCTCGACCGCCCGAGGCACATCGCGGGCGAGGACCGCTTCAATGATCTCGCGGTGCTGCTCGACGGCGTCGTCCCAGGAGTCGATCCAGAGAACTTCCAGCCAGAGGGCGACCCGCAGCTGTTCGTAGAGTCGCCGTGTCATGTCTTGCAGCGCCGGGTTGCGGGTAGCCGAGACGATCACCTCATGGACCTTCAGACCGAGGTCCAGCTCACGGGCAGGCTCCCGGGACTCGTTTTCCTGGCGCTGATCGATCTCCTCGATCTCAGCCATGACCGCCTTCAGCCGTTCCAGGTCACTGTCGGTTGCCGTGCGGCAGGCGACCTCGGCGACATAGGCGTCGAGGCCCTCGCGCGCCACCAGCAGGTTGCGGATCGCCTCCGGTTCGAAGTGGACGACGGAATAGCCGCTGTTCTGCCGACCGATGACGAGCCCCTCGGCCTCCAGGAGCATGAGCGCCTCCCGCAGCGGCGTCCGACTGACGCCAATCAGCTGCGAGAGCCGCACCTCCGAGAGCCGCTCGCCGGGATGGAAGGCCGAGGACAGAATCATGCCCTTCAATGCGTCATAGGCATGTCGGCGCAGGGCGCCGCCGCCCGCATGCGGCGGCTTGCTTTCGGGGCGTACGTCATTCTGGCTCATGTCAGGCCCTGATCCTTCGATTACCGGTGCCGTCGGCTGCGGCAAGATGCGCGTGCAGCCGCCTCTCCACACGTTTGGCAAGCAGAATGACAAGATACACGATGGCAAGGTAGAACGCCGCTGCGGTCACGAAGGCCTCGTAGAAGGCGAAGTTCCGCGAGGCGATGACGCGCGCAACGCCTGTGATGTCCATGACGGTGATGATGGACACCAGCGAGGTCGCCTGCAGCTGGTACACCATCTCGTTGGTGTAGGCGGGCCAGGCGGCGGCCAGGGCGCGGGGAAACAGGATGAAGCGCAGGCGCTGGATCGCCGACATGCCGAGCGCCATGCCGGCCTCCACCTCGCCGCGGGGAACCGCCTGCAGGGCCCCGCGGAAGATCTCCGAGCTGTAGGCCGCGGTGTTGAGCGACAGGGTCAGGATCGCGCAGAACCACGGCTCGCGGAAGAACTGCCACAGGCCCATGGCTTCAAGGGAGTGTCGGAACTGGCCGCTGCCGTAGTAGATCAGGAAAAGCTGGGCGAGCAGGGGCGTTCCCCGGAAGAACAGCACGTAGACCGTCGCGGGCCAGAACACGGCCGCTTTCGGGGACAGCCGCATGAGGGCGATCGGCAAGGCGAGGACCGCACCGACGAGGCAACTGAGCGCCGTGTACTGCAGTGTGATGAGCGCACCGCTCACGAAGGTGTCCAGGTGATCCGAGAGGAACGCGAGCATCAGAGCCTGCCGCCGACGACGCCGCGGCTGGCCCAGCCTTCCGCGCGTGCCTGCGCCCACATGGAAGCCAGCGTGATCGCCAGGTAGACCAGGCAGGCGGCAAAGAAAAAGGTGAACGGCATGCGCGTCGCCCGCGCGGCAATGTCGGCATTGCGCATGAGCTCGGGCAGTTGGATGATCGAGATCAGCGCCGTGGCCTTGACCAGGACCATCCAGACGTTGCCGAGCCCCGGCAGCGCGTAGCGGAACACCTGCGGCAAAACAATGAGGCGCAGCGCGGCCGCGCGGTTCAGGCCGAGGACGGCGGCCGCTTCGTGCTGTCCGGCGGGCACGTTCAGGTAGGCGCCGCGGAACACTTCGCAGGCGAAGGCGCCATAGATGAAGGTTATCGTGGCGATGCCGGCGGCAAAGGGGTTTATGCTCATCACGAATCCGTATCCCAGCGCAGCCGAGACATCCTGCACCAGCGTCGGCACGCCGTAGTAGACGAGCAGCAGCAGAACCAGCTCCGGCACGCCACGCACGATCGTGGTGTAGACTTCGACGACGAAGGAACGGGACCTCGACCGGCCGAGCTTCGCGAGCGCGGCAAGGAGCCCGACGACGACGGCCCCCGCCATCGAGACGACGGAGACCATCACCGTCAGCTGGACGCCCTCCCACAGCAGCCAGCCATAGCCTTTCAGGTCCAGCATCTGCGTCTGAGAGCGATACTACCCGTTGCCAGAAAACCTATTCCCCGTAGACGTCGAAGCCGAACCACTTGTCGGAGATTTTCTGATAGGTGCCGTCGGCGCGGACCTTGGCGATCGCCTCGGAAAAGGCGTTCGCGATGTGTGTTTCTTCCTTGCGCACGCCGACACCGGCGCCGTAGCCGAACCACTCCGCACCGGTGTATTCGGGGCCACGGAACTCGAAGGCTTCTCCGTCCGAAGTTTTCAGGAAGGCCTCCGAGGCCGCGACGACATCGGCCATGATGGCGTCGACACGGCCCGACTGGAGGTCGAGATAGGCCTCTTCCATCGTGGCGTAGACCCTGAGATCGATGCCGGTCATTTCGTCGCGCATGAAGCGCTCATAGCTGGTGGCGCGCTGCGTGCCGACGACGGCACCCTTCATGCCCTCCGGGCCGATCTCCAGCGAGCTCGATTTCGGCACGATGAAGCGGGCCGGCACCTGGTAGTACTTGTCCGAGAAGGCCATGCGCTCGCGCCGCTCGTCGGTAATGTAGAGGGAGGCGATGATGGCATCGTATTTCTGAGCCAGGAGGCCGGGGATAATGCCATCCCAGTCCTGCACCACAAACTCGCAGTTCGCCCCAATCTCATCGCACATCGCACGCGCGAGATCGATCTCGAAGCCCTGCACCTTGCCTTGGTCATCGAGGTAGTTGAAGGGCGCGTAGGCGCCCTCGGTCGCGATCCGGAGGGGGTCGGGTAGCTGCTGCGCCGAGACCGGAGCGGCAAGCAGAAGCGAAGCTAAGAACAGGCTGACGGTGGCGGTGCGCATGACGGGCTCCCTGCGGCTGTTATTGTATACAATATTGCATGCAGTCCTAGCCGCGTCAACAGCGCATCGAGATGGATAGCGCGAGACTGAAGTTCATCCTTCTGCAGATGCCGGTTTCTGGCACACCGGAGACCATCGATACTCCGGTCTGCTCGCCTGGAATGTTGTCGGCAGCGGACCCCGGGCCCGGCCCTTTCGTTCGCCCACACACCAAATGTATGCCTTGCCATCGCCAGGCATGGCCGCTACTCCAAAGCGGGCAGCCGCTGCGGCCTCCTTCGTCTTCGGCGGCCGGCTGCCGGGAACTTGCAACCAGGGCGCAGGGACCATTGAGCTCGGACGCGGACACCAACGCCACACCCTCCCCCGCCACCGAACCCGCCTCATCCGGCCCCCGGCGCTCCGCCGGAGCGGGCCGCTGCCGCGGTGAACACCCGAAGCTGCCCGCCGCGCCGTCGGCCCAGGCCCTCTTCCTCGACGTCGACGGCACGCTGCTGCCGATCGCGCCGCATCCCGATGCGGTGCGGGTGCCGCCGCCTCTCATCGCCCTGCTCGAGGACCTGAACGCGCGGATCGGCGGTGCCCTGGCGCTCGTCAGCGGCCGCTCCCTCGCCAATCTCGATAGGCTCTTCGCGCCCCTGCGCCTGCCGGCGGCGGGCGTGCACGGCCTCGAGCGCCGCGGCGCCGACGGCATCGTCCACACCGGCGACACGGCATCGCTGCTGCAGCCCCTGCGCGGCCCTCTCGCCGACTTCGCCGGCGCTCGGCAGGGCCTGCTGGTCGAGGACAAGCAGCATTCCCTGGCCCTGCACTACCGCGCGGCGCCCACCTATGATGCCGAAGCCGAGGCCTTCCTGCGCGATCTCGCCGCCGCCGCGCCGGGGCTGGAAGTGACGCGGGGCAAGATGGTGCTGGAGGTGAAGCCGGCCGGCGTCGACAAAGGCACCGCGATCGTGGCCTTCCTGGCGGAGCCGCCCTTCGCCGGGCGGCACCCCGTCTACATCGGCGACGACGTGACCGACGAGGATGCCTTTGCCGCCGTCAATGCCGCGGGCGGGCTCTCGATCCGGGTCGGCGCCGCGGCGGCGACCGCCGCCACCCATCGCCTGGCCGACGAGGCGGCGGTCCACGACTGGCTGCGCGGCTGGCTGACCGAACCCGGAAAGGATATGGGCCGATGACCTCGCTCGATCTCGCCGTCATCGGCAACTGCACCTTCGGCGCCTTGATCGATGCCCGGGCGAGCCTCTTGTGGTGCTGCATGCCGCGCTTCGACAGCGATCCGGTGTTCTGCGGCCTGCTCGACGACCATGCGCGTCCCGAGCGCGGCGTCTACGACATCGAACTGCAGGACTTCCGGCGTTCGGAGCAGCACTACCGCGACAACTCCGCCGTGGTGGTGACGCGGCTTTACGACACCAACGGCGGCGTTGTCGAGGTGACCGATTTCGCACCGCGCTTCAAGCACTTCGGACGCGTGTTCCGCCCCGCGACCATCGTCCGCCACCTGCGCCCGCTGTCGGGCAGTCCGCGCGTGCGCCTGCGCATCCGGCCGACCCACGACTACGGCCGCGGCGCCGCCCAGGTCACCCGCGGCAGCAACCATGTGCGCTATGTCATGCCGCACCTCACGCTGCGGCTGACCACCGACGCGCCGATCACCTACCTCGTCGACGAAGTTCCCTTCATCCTCGACCGCCCGGTCTCGCTCATCCTCGGGCCCGACGAGAGCCTGGAGGCCGCGGTCGACGAAACCAGCCGCGAGTTCTTCCGCCGGACCGACGAGTACTGGCGCGAATGGACGCGCTATCTCGCCCTGCCCTTCGAATGGCAGCAGGCGGTGATCCGCGCCTCGATCACCCTGAAGCTCTGCAGCTTCGAGGAGACCGGCGCCATCATCGCCGCCATGACCACCTCGATCCCGGAATCTCCCCATTCCGGCCGCAACTGGGATTACCGCTACTGCTGGCTGCGCGATGCCTACTTCGTGGTCCATGCCCTCAACCGCCTGGGCGCGACCAAGACCATGGAGGGCTATCTCACCTACATTTCCAACATCGTCTCCGCCAACCAGCAGGCGACCGCCGAGAACGGACACCTGCAACCGGTCTTCGGCATCTCGCAGGAAACCCACCTCGATGAGTCGGTCTGCGAGTCGCTGCCCGGCTACCGCGGCATGGGGCCGGTGCGCATCGGCAACAGCGCCTACCATCAAATCCAGAACGACGGCTACGGCAGCGTCATCCTCGCGTCGACCCAGAGCTTCTTCGACTCGCGGCTCGATAGTCCGGGCGATGTCACCTTCTTCGAGAAGCTGGAGCGCCTCGGGCATCAGGCCGTGCGCCTGTGGGACCAGCCCGACGCCGGCCTCTGGGAACTGCGTACCCGCCAGCAGGTGCACACCTACTCCGCCGCCATGTGCTGGGCCGCCTGCGACCGGCTGTCGAAGATCGCCGCCCGCCTGGAGATGCCCGACCGCCGCGACTACTGGGCCGACTCCGCCCGGCGCATCCGCGAGGGGATCCTGGCGCAGGCCTGGAACCGTGACCTCAACAGCATGGTTTCCACCTTCGGCGGCGCCGAGATGGACGCCAGCCTGCTTTGCCTCCTGGAGATCGGCTTTCTCAAGGCCGACGACCCGCGCTTCCTCGGCACCCTGGCGCAGGTCGAAAAGCAGCTGAAGCACGACCACTTCCTGCACCGCTACGCGGCTCCCGACGACTTCGGCGCGCCCGAAGTCGCCTTCAACGTCTGCACATTCTGGTATATTGACGCCCTGGCCGCCGTCGGCCGGCGGGAAGAAGCCCGGGAACTCTTCGAAACCATGCTCGCCGCGCGCAACCCGCTCGGCCTGCTGTCGGAGGACATGGCCACCGACAGCCGTGAGCTTTGGGGCAACTTCCCGCAGACCTATTCCATGGTCGGGCTCATCAGTTCGGCGATGAAGCTCTCGAAGACCTGGGAGGAAGCCTATTGAGCCGCCTCGTCGTCGTCTCCAACCGCGTCGCCGCCGTCAAGCAGTCGCGGCCCGGCTCCGAGGGCGGCCTCGCCGTGGCGGTGCGGTCGGCCCTGCGCGAGCGCGGCGGCATCTGGTTCGGCTGGAGCGGCAAGGTGCTGGAACGCGACTACGACCAGCCGACCCTCACCGAAGCCGGCAAGATCACCTACGCGACGCTGGACCTCACAAAGCGCGACTACGACGACTACTACGTCGGCTTCGCCAACTCGACCCTCTGGCCGCTGTTCCACTACCGCCTCGACCTCGCCGAGTTCGCGCAGCGCAGCTGGGCGGGCTACCAGCGGGTCAACGCGCTCTTCGCGCACCGGCTGCAGCCGCTGCTGCGGGACTCCGACATCGTCTGGGTCCACGACTACCACTTCATGCTGCTGGGCGAGAAGCTGCGCGCCGCCGGCTGCACGCAGAAATTCGGCTTCTTCCTGCACATTCCCTGGCCGGCGCTGGAGGTGCTGGTCGCCCTGCCGATGCACCAGGAGATCGTGAAAGCGCTCTGCGCCTTTGACCTGCTCGGCTTTCAGACCGCCGACGACCTGCTCTGCTTCCAGGACTACATCCGCCGCGAGGCGGGCGGCGAGGTCGGCCGTGACGGCACCATCAAGGCCTTCGGGCGCAGCCTGCGCGCCGCGGCCTTTCCCATCGGCATCGACACCGAGATGTTCGCCGGGATGGCCGAGGAGAGCGCCGGCAGCCGGCAGACGACCCGCCTGGTGGAAAGCCTCGGCGGGCGCGATCTCATCATCGGCGTCGACCGGCTCGACTACTCCAAGGGCCTGGTCAAGCGCGTCGAGGCCTTCGAGACGCTGCTGACCGCCTATCCGGACAACCGCGGCAAGGTGGTGTTCCTGCAGATCAATCCGCCGTCGCGCTCCGACGTTGCCGACTACATCGATATCCGCCGCGAGCTGGAGGCCACGGCCGGCCACGTGAACGGCGCCTTCGCCGAATACGACTGGGTGCCGATCCGCTACCTCAACAAGAGCTTCAGCCGCCGCGTGCTGGCCGGCTTCTTCCGCGCCAGCCGGGTCGGCCTGGTGACGCCGCTGCGCGACGGCATGAACCTCGTCGCCAAGGAGTTCGTCGCCGCCCAGTCGGCCAAGGATCCCGGCGTGCTGGTGCTGTCGCGCTTCGCCGGCGCGGCGCGGGAGCTCGACGGCGCGCTGATCGTCAATCCCTACGACGTCGAGGGCGTGGCCGAGCGCCTGCAGGAGGCGCTCGCCATGCCGCGCGAGGCGCGCCGCGAACGCTGGCAGTCGATGTACAAGGCGATCGCCGGGAACGACGTGACCGCCTGGCGCGAGAACTTCCTGGGCGCCCTGCAGGCGGCCGCCACGGCGCGCCCTGGCCGCCGCGCCGCCCGATGACGGCGCTGCTGGCGGATATCGGCGGCACCAACGCCCGCTTCGCGCTGCTGCGGGACGGCAGGCCGGGCGAGGTGCTGTGCCTCGCGGTGGCGGACCACGCGACCTCCTACGATGCCGTGGCCGCGGCCATGGAGCGGCTCGGCTGCGCGCCGCTGCCGGCGGCCGCGGTGCTCGCCTTCGCCGGCCCGGTGGACGAGGCCCGGGCCGAGATGACCAACGCCGCCTGGGAGACCACGGTCGGCGAACTGCGCCGCCGCTTCGGCTTCGCCCGCGTCCGCCTGCTCAACGACTACGCCGCCCTCGCCCTCGGCCTCGGCGAGCTGGCCGGCGACGACAAGCTGGCGATCGGCCCGCCGCGGCCCGAGGCACGCGGCACGCTGGCGGTGCTCGGGCCCGGCTCCGGTCTCGGCGTCGGTGCCCTGGTTCCGGCGCAACCGCACGACATCCCGCTGGTGAGCGAGGGCGGCCACGCCACCATGGCCGCCGACGACGACCTGGAGGCGGCGCTGATCGCCGAGCTGCGCGCGGAGTTCGGCCACGTCTCCGCCGAGCGGCTGCTGTCGGGCCCCGGGCTCGCCAACATCCACCGCGCGCTGGCCCGCCTGCGGGGCGAGGACGCGGCGCCGCTCGACCCGGCCGAGATCACCCGGCGCGGCCTCACGGGTGACGACGAGCTCTGCCGCCTCGCCCTGGAGCGCTTCTGCCTCTTCCTCGGCGGCTTCGCCGGCGACGTGGCGCTGTCCTACGGCGCCCGCGGCGGGGTCTACCTGGGCGGCGGCATCCTGCCCCGCTTCCCGGACTTCCTCGCCGCCTCCGGCTTCCGCGCCCGCTTCGAGGACAAGGGCCGCTTCCGCGACTACCTGGCGGACATCCCGACCTGGCTGATCGTCCGCGAGGACGCCGCCTTCGTCGGCCTCGCCGCCGCCGCCCGCCAGCTCGCCTAGGCCCGCCACGCGGCAGCAAGAAGCGGATAGCCTTGCGGCGGCTTCCGGCTATGCTGGCGCCGTCGCCTTGCCACCCGGTTCGTCTCCATGCATTCACCGCAGATGAAGGGCAGCGACTGGTTCCAGCTTGTCGTGCTGGCGCTGGTCTGGGGCCTTTCCTTCTTCTTCACCGAGATCTGCCTGCGCGATCTCGGCCCGCTCAGCCTCGCGGCCGGCCGCGTCGCCAGCGCCGCGCTGGCGCTGCTGGCCTTCGCCTGGCTGACCGGCTGCCGGCTGCCGGCGCGGGCGGCCGACTGGGGCGCCCTGGCGCTGCTCGGCCTCACCAACAACGCCCTGCCGTTCTCGCTCATCATGTGGGGCCAGACCTCCATCGAGAGCGGCCTCGCCTCGATCCTCAACGCCACCACGCCGCTGTTCACCTTCGTGCTGGCGCACCTCGTAACCGCCGACGAGAAGATGAGCCGGCGCGGTTTCGCCGGCATCGCCGTCGGCTTCCTCGGCGCCCTGGTGCTGATCGGCCCCGGCGCCCTCTCCGGCCTCGGCGAGCGCTCCTGGGGCCAGCTGGCGGTGCTGGCCGCTGCCTTCTGCTACGCCGCCTCGGCGATCTACGGGCGCCGGCTGCGCCACCTGCCGCCGGCCGTGTGCGCCGCCGGGATGACCACCGCCGCCACGGTGATCCTGCTGCCGCTGGCGGCCCTGGTGGAGCAGCCCTGGACCGCCACGCCGGACGCCGCGACCTGGGCGTCCCTGCTCGGCATCGGCCTGGTCAGCACGGCCTTCGCCTACATCCTCTATTTCCGCCTCCTGGCCAGCGCCGGCGCCACCAACCTGCTGCTGGTCACCTTCCTCATTCCGGTCGCCGCCCTGCTGCTCGGCGTCTTCCTCCTCGGCGAGCGGATCGGCCTCACCGCCCTGCTCGGCATGCTGCTGATTTTCGCCGGCCTGGCGGTGATCGACGGCCGCCTGCTGCGCCGCATCGCGAGGCCCGCGAGGCCCTGAAACGGCCCCCGGCGGCGGCCCCTCCCGGGCCGGCCGGCGGGATTCCGCGATATGGTGAATTTGTGCACAGGAGTCTGGCCCGGGCTTTACGTCCCCTTAACCCATTAACCCCAAAAATGCCTCTCGAGAGCTAATCAATTCAGCAGGGGAAACTCCATGAGCCTGTCCCGCTCCAGCGTCGAGACCCTCATCGATCTCGTCGAAATCAAACTGAGCTGCGTCGAGGTCTACGACCGCGACGACTCCCGCGAACTGACCAACCTGCAGCGCTGCAAAGAGGAACTGATGGGCCTCGCCGGCCTCGGCCACAGGGCGCCCGCCGAACTGATCGCCATGCCCAGGGGACGCCGCCGCGGACGCCGCCCCAACGCCTGACCGCCGGCCAGTAGAGCGGCGGCCAGTAAAGCGGCGGTAAGTCGGCGGTACCGGCCTGGTCAGCCGGGAACCGCCATGCCCTTGCGCACCGCTGGCCGCGCCGCGATCGCGTCGTACCAGCGCTTGAGCGCCGGAAAGTCCTCCAGGGCGATGCCTTGCCATTCGTGGCGCGCCGCCCAGGGGAAGATCGCGATGTCGGCGATGCTGTAGTCGCCGGCCACGTAGTCGACCTCCTGCAGGCGCTTGTCCAGCACCCCGTAGAGCCGCCGCGTCTCGTTGGTAAAGCGCTCGATGGCGTAGGGAATCTGCTCCTTGGCGAAACGCCGGAAGTGGTGCGCCTGCCCCAGCATCGGCCCGAAGCCGCCCATCTGCCACATCAGCCACTGCAGCGCCGTGTAGCGCGCGCGCGGGTCCTGCGGCATCAGCCGGCCCGTCTTCTCGGCGAGATAGATGAGGATCGCGCCGCTTTCGAAAAGGGAGATCGGCGTGCCGTCGGGCCCCTGCGGATCGACGATGGCCGGAATCTTGTTGTTCGGGCTGATCTTCAGGAACTCTGGCGCGAACTGCTCGTCCTTGCCGATGTCGATCGGATGCACCCTGTAGTCCAGCCCCAGTTCCTCCAGCGCGATGGAGGCCTTGCGGCCGTTCGGCGTGCTCCAGGTATAAAGCTCGATGGTCACGAAACCCGTCT
Source organism: Kiloniellaceae bacterium (assembly GCA_050330205.1). Taxonomy (GTDB): domain Bacteria; phylum Pseudomonadota; class Alphaproteobacteria; order Kiloniellales; family Kiloniellaceae; genus Pelagibius. Next base: position 2,797 of record JBHJOA010000065.1, on the reverse strand, counting down.
CCCCTCTTCTCTTCGATCTGCCCAATAGAAATACAATGACCCCGCGCGCGTCGGGACCCTGCTGCCGTCAGCGCCGCGCGTACTGCTTGGCGCCGAACAGGATCTCGCGCGCTTTCTCGTCGAAGCCTTCGCTGCGCAGGTCCTCCAGCACCTTCACGCCGCGCTGCACCGCCGGGCGGGCGGCGATCTCGTCGAACCAGCGTTTGTAGTTGGGCAGCTCGTCGCGGTCCACGCCCTGGTTCTGCGGCCGGCGCATCCACGGCCAGGCGGCGATGTCGGCGATGGAGTAGTCGTCGCCGGCCAGGAAGCGCGCCGCGCCGAGGCGCTTGTCCAGCACCCGGTAGAGGCGGTTGGCCTCGTTGGTGTAGCGGTCGTAGGCGTAGTCGATGCGCTCGGGCGCGTAGTTGCGGAAGTGGTGCGCCTGGCCCAGCATCGGGCCGACCCCGCCCATCTGCCACATCAGCCACTGCAGGGTGACGTAGCGCTCGCGCGGCTCGGCGGAGAGCAGCCGGCCGTGCTTCTCGGCGAGGTAGATCAGGATGGCGCCGCTTTCGAAGAGGGAGATCGGCTTGCCGTCCGGCCCCTGCGGATCGACAATGGCCGGCATCTTGTTGTTGGGACTGATCTTCAGGAATTCCGGCTCGAACTGGTCGCCGGCGCCGATATTCACCGGGTGTACGTTGTAGGCGAGCCCCAGTTCCTCCAGCATGATGTGAACCTTGTGGCCGTTCGGCGTCGCCCAGGAATAGAGCTCGATGGTCATGCAAATCTCCCTTGCCCCGGAATCTGCGGCGCCGCGCACCGCCTCCCGAAGAAATGCCGCCCGCGGCGGCCGATTACAAGGACGTGATCGGCCTTGCGCTTCAATCTGCCGTTACCGATGTGAAACCTGGCAACCGCAGCGCAGACGTGAGGAACCGACATGGGCGACAGCCTGAACGCCGATTTCACCAAGCCGGCCCGCATGGACAGCGCCGCTATGGACTGGCAGGCGAGCCCCAGCCCGACGGTCTGGCGCAAGCGCCTCGACCTCGTCGACGGCGAATTCAGCCGCGTCACCTCGGTGGTGCGCTACGACGCGGCCTCGGCTTTCCATGAGCACGGCCACCCCCGGGGCGAGGAGATCCTGGTGCTGCACGGCGTGTTCTCCGACGAGCACGGCGATTACCCCGCCGGCAGCTTCCTGCTGAACCCGTCCGGCTTCCGCCACGCGCCCTTCTCCAAGGACGGCTGCATCATCTTCGTGAAGCTCTGCCAGTTCCCCGGCGAGGGCCGCGACCACGTCGTGGTCGACACCGCCTCGGCCGACTGGAAGGCCGCCGCGCCCGGCGTCGAGTTGCTGCCGCTCTACCGCGAGCCCGGCTATCCCGAGGACATCGCCATGCTGCGCCTGGCCGCCGGCATCCTCCTGCCGGCGGAGATGATCGACGCCGCCGCCGCGCCCGACGGCCTGGAGATCTTCGTCCTGTCGGGTTCGCTCGACGACGCCGGCGGCCGCCTCGGCGCCGGCGCCTGGCTGCGCGAGCCGCGCGGCATCGACCGCCCCCTCGCCGCCACCGCCGACACCACCCTCTACCTGAAACGCAACCACCTCGGCGTCTGACCTTTACGGTCACCCTCGCATCCACCCTCATCGTGTCACCCTCGCACTTGTTGCGAGGGTCCAGGGCGAGCGACGAGCAGGCCGCCCTGGATGCTCGGAACAAGTCCGAGCATGACATTGGGAGTAGTGTCGATGGGGGCTGCGCTGCGCTCTGCGGAGCACGCTCAGGCATCGCCACTCTCTTTACTGTCACCCTCGCACTTGTTGCGAGGGGCAAGCGGCGGAGCGGTCGCCCTGGATGCTCGGAACAAGTCCGAGCATGACATTGGGAGTAGTGTCGATGGGGGCTGCGCTGTGCTCTGCGGAGCACGCTCAGGCATCGCCACTCTCTTTACTGTCACCCTCGCACTTGTTGCGAGGGTCCAGGGGCAAGCGGCGGAGCGGTCGCCCTGGATACTCGGGTCAAGCCCGAGTATGACGACCCAGGGCGCGCCGACCGCTACGTCACCCCAGCTTCTTGCGCAGCACCTCGTTGACCAGGCCGGGGTTGGCCTTGCCCTGGGTCGCTTTCATCACCTGGCCGACGAACCAGCCGAGAATCTTCTCGTTGCCGCCTTTGAACTGTTCGACCTGGCCCGGGTTGCCGGCGATGATCTCGTCGACCAGCCCCTCGATCGCCGATGAGTCGCTGATCTGCTTCAGGCCCTTCGCCTCGACGATGGCGCCGGCTTCCTGGCCGCTGTCCCACATCTCCTCGAAGACCTCCTTGGCGATGCGCCCGGAGATGGTGCCGTCGGCGATGAGGTCGAGCAGGCCACCCAGCTTCCGCGCGTCGACCGGCGCCGTCTGCAGGTCGGCACCGCTCTTGTTGAGCGCGCCGAAGTAGTCGCCGATCACCCAGTTGGCCGCCAGCTTCGCATCGCGCCCCTCGGCCACGGTCTCGAAGAAGGCCGCGGTGTCGCGGTCGGCCACCAGCACGCCGGCGTCGTAGACCGGCAGGCCGAAGTCTTTCACGAAGCGCGCCTTCTTCTCGTCCGGCAGTTCCGGCAGCCGCGTCTCGATGTCCGCCACCCAGGCCCGGTCGAGCTCCAGCGGCAGCAGGTCGGGATCGGGGAAGTAGCGGTAGTCGTGCGCCTCCTCCTTGGAGCGCATGGAGCGCGACTTCCCGGTCATGCCGTCGAACAGGCGCGTCTCCTGCACGATCTCGCCGCCGTCCTCCAGCACCTGGATCTGGCGCCGCGCCTCCTGCTCGAT
>JBHJOA010000064.1:0-7330 GCA_050330205.1 Kiloniellaceae bacterium | reverse complement strand
CTAGCCGCGCCGCAGCACCCTCGCGGCGGGCAGCCGCACGATGGCGCGGGTGCCGCGGCCGGGCTCGCTCTCGAGATCAAGGCAGCCGCCGTGCAGCTTCACGAAGCCGTCGGACAGCGGCAGGCCGAGCCCGGTGCCCTCGAACTGCCGGCTGAGGCGGCTGTCGACCTGTTCGAAGGGGGCGAAGGCGCGGGGAATGTCCTCCGCCGCGATGCCGATGCCGGTATCGCTGACCACGAAGGCGAAGCCGCCGTCGGGCTCGTGCCGCGCGGTGAGGGAGACGTGGCCATTCTCCGGCGTGAACTTGACCGCGTTGGACATCAGGTTGAGCAGCACCTGCTTCAGCTTGCGCTCGTCGGCCTTTAGGCGCGGCAGGTTCTCCGGCAGGGCGATCTCCAGCGTCAGGACGGCTTTCTTGGCGCGCTCCGCGACCAGGCGCTCGACCGCCTCGACGATGTCGTAAGGGTCGACCTCTTCCTCGCGCAGCTCGTGCGCGCCTGCCTCGATCTTGGCGACGTCGAGAATGTCGTTGATCAGGGTCAGCAGGTGCTGGGCGCTTTCGTGGATGTCCGCCGCATAGCTCTTGTACTGGTTGCTGCCCAGCGGGCCCAGCAGCTCGCTCTCCATGATCTCGGAGAAGCCGATGACGGCGTTGAGCGGCGTACGCAGCTCATGGCTCATGTTGGCGAGGAACTCCGTCTTCGCCCGGTTGGCGAGCTCGGCGCTCTCCTTGGCGCTGATAAGGGCCTCCTCGCGCTGGCGCAGGGCCGTGACGTTCTCGGCCGTCCCCCGGTAGCCGAGGAAGGCGCCGCTGTCGGGGCAATAGACCGGCAGCCCGTTGAGGCGGAACAACAGGGTCTCGCCGCTGCGGTGGCGGACGGCGATCTCGAAATCGCGGAAGGGCGCGTGGCGCTCGCTGGTGGCCAGCGCCAGCAGCCGGGGCGAGGGGGCCTGCGGCAGATCGCAGAGCGAGCGGCCGATGATCTCGCGCGGGTGATAGCCCAGGGCGTCGTGCACCCGCGGCGAGACGAAGGTCAGGACCAGTTTGCGGTCGGTCTCCCAGACCCAGTCGGAAACCAGGCGCGTGGTGTCGTCGAGCCGGGTGGTGGCCTGCACCAGCGCCGTGGCGGTGGCTTTCAGCTTGGTCGTCGACTCATAGATGAGAGCAGTGGCGCGCAGGCCGCCGTCGGTGCCGCGGATCGGCCGGCGCCGGGCGCGGTAGTACTCGGTGCGGCCATCGATCGTCAGCTTGCATTCCTGGCTGACGGCGATGGGGGAGACGTCGCCGGCCTGCTGCAGCAGGGCCAGGGCCGGCTGGTTCGGCAGGGCTCCGGCTTCGGCCAGTGCCGAGGCGATCCTGTTGTAGGCCCTGTTGGCATAGACCACCTCGCCGTCGGCGGCGACCACGCAGGTCGGCGGGCCTTCCTCCAGCAGGTCGTGCTGCAGGACCTGTAGCAGCTCTTCCGTCTGGCCGGCGGGGCTGGCCACTTTCAGGGGGGCCGCCTTCGGTGCACCGCCGGATTCGGCGTTGCGTGCCACCATCTTCGGTTTGCCTACATCGGTCGTCACCGCTCGCGCTCAGCCCCTGCTGTGTTTTGCTTTGGTTATCTCCAGGTCCTCCACGGCGGCCTGGAAGCCCGGCGTGCGCTGCCAGCTGCGCAGGACCTGCTGGGCGTCGTCGCGCTTGGTCTTGTCGTAGAGGCGCGTCGCCCGCGCGAGGTCGCCGGGGGAGGTCTTCTGGCCGCCCGAGCTGGCGCTGCGGCTGAGCAGGAAGATCGTCGCGAAGTCCTGCTTGGAAACCCCCAGCGCCAGGCAGGCGATGGCAAGCCCTTCGCCGCCGCCGCCGTAGAGAATCTCGCCCCGGCGCGGCATGGCGATGCCGCTCCACTCCTCGAAGAGGGCCTCGAACAGCGGCACCTGGCCCTGGCGCAGAGTCTTGATCAGCAGCGCCGCGGTGACCGGCTGCTCGCGCGCCATGGAGCGCGCCAGCTCGGCGGCGGACTTCTCCAGGTTCGATCCGACATCGCGGGTCTCGGCCGCCATCTCCAGGACGGCGCCTTCCAGCGCGTCGTCGAGCGAGGTCGGGTGTATGTCGTAGCTCTCCAGGATTTCGGTGCGCAGATTGGCGGCGACCACCCAGTAAAGCCGCATGGCCAGGTCGTTGGTGAGGTCCTGGCGGCGGACCAGGGGTTCCTGGTAGCTGTCGATGTGCTGCGCCTGCTCGGTCAGGTAGGCGAGCGTGGCCTTGGAGATGCGCGCGCTCTGGTTTTCCAGCAGCGCGGTGATGACGTCGCTGTCCTGGGTGCCGGCCAGCTCGTCGCTGACCGCCTCGCTGATGTCGCGGCGCCGCGCGATGGCGATCTGATGCTGGCGGCTGCGGTGGTGGATGATGCCGATCAGTTCTTCGTCGGACAGCAGCGTCGAGCGCAGCAGAACCGGCTGTGCCACCGAGAACTCGTCGTTGGCGAGGGCGACGACGAGGGCGCGTGGCGCCGCCGGGTTGCGGGACAGGCGGTCGGCCAGACGCTCGCGGATCGGAAGCTCGAACTCGTGGATCAGCTTGTCGAGAATTTCGAAGATCAGGTCGCGTTCCTGATCGCTCAGCAGATGCTCGCGCTCCAGGGAGAGCTGGGCGATGCGCGCCGTCAACTGCTCGCGGCCCTCGATCGACTTGTCGAGCGCCAGCCGCAACAAAGAATGAAGATCCTGATCCTGATCTTTCATCCGGTCCTTCCCCAAAACGACCGGCCGCCGCACTACGCCCGCCCGGCAGTTTACCTATCCGACCCGGGTGTCAACGCAGACAAGGCGACCGCATCCCCTTAGAAATAGTAAATTAAGGTAAAAACAATGTGAAGTTTGATCTTTATTTCTTCTACCGCGACGGCACGTCGACTTGCGACCCGGCGAAGGTTGCCGCTGAATTAGATGTGCTGAAATGTTGCAGCTCTGTGAATTCGCCAATGCCATTACCGATCCCATGAACCGCCCGACAGAGCGGAGACAGAAATTTATACAGCAAGGTCAACTTGTTACAAAAATTCCCCGGGTCGACAGAGTTTTCATTCCAGATGCTTCGGACAGTACAGCCTGGCACCGGGAGACTAGTTATTATGCCTATAAACTTTAAAGTAATGATTATTTTCGACCGCCCCAGGCCCGCGCCGGGTGGCCGGGGATTCACCGCGCTTTAACGGGACAGCGGAAATACTGCAGGCATGCAAATCGGCTCTGGCCCTTCGCCGCTCTCTCTGGCGATCCTCAAGACTCTCGGCGCGCAGCCTTCAGCCGGCGCGCAGCCGGCGGCGACGCCACCGGCGGCGATGCCGGCCGGCAAGGCCGCTGCCGCCGCGTCCCCGCGGACGGGTGCCGCCGATATCGCCGCCACCGCGGCAGGCGACAGGTCGCCGCCACCGCGCGGCAGCTTCGTCGACCTGCGGGCCTGACGGCTCTTTCCCTTCGTACCTCCCCGCTTTCTCCCCGCCCCGCTTTCGGCCCGCCCCGCTTTCGGCCCGGCGTCTTCCTTGTCGCCCGGGGCCGGCTGCGCCACAGTAACGCCATGAGCGCCGCGCAAGACTCCGGGAGCGCACCGCCGGCCCCGGCGCCGGCCGACGACGCGACTGCCGAACGCTTCGAGCGCCGGATCCCCGAGGGCGACGACCGCAGCCGCCTGGTCTGCCGCGACTGCGGCTTCGTGAACTACGAGAATCCGAAGGTCGTCGTCGGCTCCGTCGCCGCCTGGCAGGGCCGCATCCTGCTGTGCCGCCGCGCCATCGCGCCGCGCCGGGGCTTCTGGACCCTGCCGGCCGGATACCTGGAGCTGCACGAGGAAGCCGCGGCCGGCGCCCGCCGCGAGGCCTGGGAAGAGGCGCGGGCCGAACTGGAGATCGATCAGCTTCTGGCGGTCTACTCGATCCCGCGCATCTCGCAGATCCAGCTCATCTACCGGGCGCGCCTGGCGACGCCGGCGGTGGCCGCCGGGCCGGAAACCCTGGAACTGGATCTCTTCGAATGGGACGCTATTCCCTGGGACCGGCTCGCCTTTCCCTCGGTACACTGGGCGCTGAAGGACTACCACGACCTTCGCGACCAGGCGGTCTTCGCGCCGCGCGGCAATCCGCCCGGCGAGGACGGCGGCTTCAGCCACCCTTAGCCCGGATTCTCAGTCTATCGAAGGCGACGGGCGGTGGCCCGCGCGCGATTGATCTACCGGCCCTGCGGCGAGTCCGCAGGCTCGTTCGGAGAGCGGCTGCCGGGCCGCCGATCTTCCAGCAGCCGGCGCAGCTGGCGCAGTTCCTCGTGCAGCGCGCGGATGTCGTCCTCGAGGCGCTGGGCATCGCCGTGCGAACGCTTGGAGATCTCCTCGAGCGCTTCCTTGTTCTCGGTGTCGTGCTGGCTCTGCATGGCGTTGACGACGATGGCGATGAAGAGGTTCAGCACGGCGAAGCTGGTGACCAGGATGAAGGGCACGAAGAAGGCCCAGGCCAGGGGATAGATTTCCATCACCGGCCGCACGATCCCCATCGACCAGCTCTCCAGGGTCATGATCTGGAACAGCGAGTAGGCCGAGGCGCCGATGGTCCCGAACCAGTCCGGGAAGGTGGCGCCGAACAGCTTGGTCGCCATCACCGAGAAGACGTAATAGAGCAGCCCCAGCAGGGCGACGACGGAGCCCATGCCGGGAATGGCGGAGAGCAGTGCCTGCACCACCTTGCGCATCGAGGGGATGACGGAAATCAGGCGCAGCACGCGCAGCACCCTGAGGGCGCGCAGCACCGAGAAGGCGGCCGAGGCGGGGGCCAGGCTGATCGCCACCACCGTGAAGTCGAAGATGTTCCAGGGGTCCTTGAAGAAGCGGCCCCGGTAGGCCCAGAGCTTGGCCAGGATCTCGGCGACGAAGACGGCGATGATGATGCGGTCGATGGCGAGCAGCAGCTCGCCGGCCGCCGCCATCGCGCTGGCCGAGGTCTCCAGGCCGAGGATCACGGCGTTCACCAGGATCAGCGCGGTGATCGCACGCTGGAACGCGGTCGACTCCAGGAACGCTTGCAGGCGCGTCGGTTTCGCCGATTCGGTCTTCCCGGCTCCCATGGTCTCGGCATCGGTCATGACGTGGCGCGGTCCCCTCGCTGGTGGCGGCCGGCTGCCGGCCGGCGGTCGCGGGCTAACATGAGGCGCCCGGCCGGCGGCTTCAAGCGTACCGATGCCGCGCGCTACCTGCCTTCGAACTGCGGCTGCCGGCGCCGCAGGGCCTCGTAGAGCAGGTCGAGCAGGGCGCGGATGCGCGCGCTGCGCTGCAGGTCGGGATGGGTCAGCAGCCAGAGTTCGGTGTCCAGCTCGGGCGCCGGCGGCGCCAGGCGCCGCAGCGCCGCGTCGCCGTCGCCGAGGAAGCAGGGCAGGACGGCGCTGCCGAGGCCGGCCCGCGCGGCGCTCGCCTGGTTGAGCATGGAGTTGGAGCGGTAGGCGATGAGGTGGCTGTCGACATTGGCGGCGAGCCAGCGCGTCAGCGCCGGCGGACCGGCGCCCTCTTCCCAGGCGATCCAGCGCAGGCCCGGGTCGCCGGTGCCGGCCGCGGTGGCGCCGGCGGCGACGTAGGCGGCGCTCGCCAGCCCGGCGATGCGCCGCCCGGCCAGGGTCTCCGGCGGCCGGTGGGTGGGGCGCAGGGCGATGTCCGCCTCGCGGCGGGTCAGGTTCAGCATGCGGTTGTCGATGACCAGTTCGACCGTGATGTCCGGATAGGCGCGCTGGAATTCCGCCAGCAGCGGCATCAGCACCACCTCGGCGAGATCGTCCGGCGCGGTCAGCCGCAGGCTGCCGGTCAGCCGCAGGTCCTGGCCGCTGAGGCGGCGCTCCAGGGCCTCGACCTCGGCCTCCACCCGCTCGGCGGTGCGCAGCAGGTCCTCGCCGGCGGCGGTGGTGACGTAGCTGCCGCCCTGGCGCTCGAAGAGGCGGGTGCCGAGGCGTGCCTCGATGGCACCGAGGCGGCGGAACACCGTGGAATGATTCACCCTGAGGCGCCGCGCGGCGCCGGCCAGGCTGCCCTCGCGGGCGATGGCCAGCAGCGTGCGCAGGTCGCCGGCGATATCGGTGCTGGGGCTCATGGTTACCGCGGAGGTGTTTGCATAAACGCAATAGAAAAATGCATTTATCGCTAATCGACTTGCGAAGAAGCAAATCATAGCTTTCCCGTCATCGCAAGACGCTTTCCGCCCGGAACGCTGATCCGGCGGCGGCCAACACCAGGACCCAACACCAGGAGAAGTCTCATGATCGACAATCGGACCGCGCCCTACGCCGCCCTCGTCCTGCGGGTCGCGCTCGGCGTCATGTTCCTCGCCCACAGCCTCTACCTGAAGATCTTCGTCTTCACCGTCGCCGGCACCGTCGGCTTCTTCGAGAGCCTCGGCCTGCCCGGCCTCTTCGCCTACCTCACCATCCTGGCCGAGATCGGCGGCGGCATCGCCCTCATCCTCGGCTTCCAGACCCGCCTCGTCGCCGTCGCCCTGATCCCCGTGCTGCTGGGCGCCACCTGGGTCCATGCCGGCAACGGCTGGCTGTTCACCGCCGAAGGCGGCGGCTGGGAGTACCCGCTGTTCCTGACGGCGGCCACCGTGGTGCAGGCGCTGCTCGGCTCGGGCGCCTATGCGGTGAAGGGCCCGGACGTCTTCGCCCGCAAGGCGATGGCCTGAGTATCCGCGATCCCCTTGGGGGGCCGCGTCGCGGCGCGGCCCCTGCTTTCCTCACAACCGCCATCCGGGGAGGAGACGACGATGAAGGCTCTCATCCGAGGCCGCTGGCATCCGAGGGTCGACGACCGTGGCGCCTACGAGGCGGCGCGCGCCGAACAGCCCGACGGCCTCTTTCGCAACTGGGTGAGCGCCGATCCGGCGTCCGCCTTTCCGGCCGCCGCCGGCCGCTATCACCTCTACGTCTCCTATGCCTGCCCCTTCGCCCACCGCACGCTGCTGTACCGTGCGCTGTTCGGCCTGGAAGAGGTCCTGCCGGTCTCGGTGCTGCATCCGCGCTGGGGCGGTCCCGACGGCTGGACCTTCACGCCGGACCCGGCGTTTCCCGAGGCGACGGCGGACCGCGCCAACGGCGCCGCCGCGCTGTGGCAGCTCTACGCGAAGGCGCGGCCGGACTTCACCGGCAAGGTGACGGTGCCGGTGCTGTGGGATACTCAGACGCAGACCATCGTCAGCACCGAGTCCGCCGACATCATGCGCATGCTCGACCTCGGCTTCGCCGGCCTGCGCGACGGCGACCTGACGTTCTATCCCGCCCGCCTGCGCGACGACATCGACGCGCTGGGCGGCTTCATCCGCCGCCG
>JBHJOA010000063.1:0-18111 GCA_050330205.1 Kiloniellaceae bacterium | reverse complement strand
AAAAGAAAAAACCGCCGGGCGAACCCGGCGGCAAGTTTAACAGGGAGGCGTTACAAGGAACGGATAAACATCCGAAAGACGGCCGGGAGGACCCGGGGAGGGCTCACCGAGCCGTCTGTGTCTAAAATTAGACGCAAACTCCTAAAAAATGGTTAACGCGATGATAAACATCGCGCCGGACCAGAAAAAAGAAAGTTCGTTGTATTTCAACAGGCTGATTCGCCGCCTCCCCGACTTGGCCATACTTGAGCCGCGCCCGGTCGCCATTGGGCCGTAAAAATCTTAACCTGGGGCGGAGATCTGACGCATCCCGGACGACTCGGCCGCGGCCGTACGATTCGGCGCCAGGACCGGCCAATACCGGCCCGCCAGGCATGGCAGGCCGCCGGCGCCGCCCTAATTGACTCGGTCGAACGACAGATGAGGCAGACGATGATCACCAGACGCAGACTCCTGGCCGCCGGCAGCGCGCTGATGGCCGCCGGCTTCGTGCCCGCCGCCCCGGCGCTGGCCCACCACGGCTGGCGCTGGACGGAGGACGGCACCTTCGAGCTCACCGGCGTCATCAAGGCGGCCCAGCTCGGCAACCCGCACGGCGTCCTCACCGTCGACGTCGAGGGCGAGGACTGGACCGTCGAGGTCGGCCAGCCCTGGCGCAACCAGCGCGCCGGCCTGACCGATGACCTGCTGTCGGTCGGCCGCGAGCTGACGGTCACCGGCGCGCGCTCGGCCGACGCGGCCGACAAGCGGGTTAAGGCCGAGCGGGTCACCATCGACGGCACCACCTACATCCTCTATTCCAACCGCTAGCAGGCGGGCCAGCTTTCCGGGGGAGCGGCGACCATGCTGGCCGAGGCGCTGACGGCGCTGCAGAACCTGGAGCCCGTGGCGGCGCTGAGGATCTCGCGCTGGGTCTACCCGCTGGTCAACACGGCGCACATCGCCGGCCTTGCCATGCTGTTCGGCGCCATCCTGCCGCTCGACCTGCGCCTGCTGGGGTTCTGGCGCGCTGTCCCGCTGCACCTGCTGGCGCGGGTCCTGCAGCCGGTCGCCGTGGCGGGACTGGTCCTGGCCGCCGTCACCGGCCTCCTGCTGTTCGCGGTGAGCGCCACGAAATACGCCGCCATGCCCGTGTTCCTGGTGAAGCTCGCCCTCATTGGGGCAGCGCTGACCAACGCGGTGCTGCTGCGCCGCCATCCCGACTGGAAACTGGCATGGGTTCCCGACCCCGCCGACCAGCCTTCAACCCGCCTGAAAGCGGCCGCCGGCCTCTCCCTCGCCCTCTGGCTGACGGTGATTCTCTGCGGCCGCTTCATCGGCTATCTGGAATAGCCGCCGCCCCTCCCTAGGCATCTTTTCCACAGGAAGCCCTGTTCTTGCCTCTTGATGTTGCGCTGCAGCATATTATATTGGAGTAATTCCAATTAGCATTAGAGACACATAAGGCCGCGGAGCCTTTGAGCGCAAACACCCTGTTCGCATTTGCGAGGAGATTGACAAGATGATTGGCAGAAAGCTTCCCCCGGTGACCTTCCGGACCCGCGTGCGCGACGAGTCCGTCGAGGGCCCGAATCCCTACCGCTGGGAAAACAAGACCACCGACGACTACTTCAAGGGCAAGAAGGTCGTGCTGTTCTCCCTGCCCGGCGCCTTCACGCCGACCTGCTCGACCTACCAGCTGCCGGACTTCGACAAGCTGTTCCCGGACTTCCAGGCCAAGGGCATCGACGAGATCTACTGCCTCTCGGTCAACGACGCCTTCGTCATGAACGCCTGGGGCAAGCAGCAGAACCTGGAGAACATCAAGCTGATCCCCGACGGCTCGGGCGAGTTCACCCGCAAGATGGGCATGCTGGTCTGCAAGGACAATCTCGGCTTCGGCATGCGCTCCTGGCGCTATGCCGCCGTCATCGACGACGGCGTGGTGAAGGCCTGGTTCGAGGAGCCCGGCTTCTCCGACAACTGCGAGACCGACCCCTACGGCGAATCGGCGCCGCAGAACATCCTCGAGAAGCTCACCGACGAAGTGCTCGGCGACAAGGCGGAAGCCGCCTGATCTCCGATCGCCGGCGTTGCGCGCAATACCGAAGGCCCGCCCCCGATCCGCTCTCGGGGCCGGGCCTTCTTGCATCTGGTGGAATACGCCGGCGGTGCCACTTCTTCTCTTCTGTCATCCTCGTGCATGACACCAGGACGACGGTTGAGGCGGTGGCCCCCGCTACTGCGCCATCCAGCCGCCGTCGATGGAGATCGGCGCGCCGGTGATCTGGTCGGCCGCCGGCGAGCAGAGGAAGGCGGCGAGGCCGCCGATCTGCTCCGGCGTCGAGAAGTCCTTCGAGGGTGTCTTCTCCGCCACCAGGGCCAGCTTCGTCTCCTCGTAGCTGCGCCCCGATTCGGCCGCGCGGTCCCTGATCTGCTGGTCCACCAGCGGCGTCAGCACCCAGCCGGGACAGATGGCGTTGCAGGTGATGCCGCTGCCGCCGGTTTCCAGTGCCGTCACCTTGGTGAGGCCGACGATGCCGTGCTTGGCGGCGACGTAGGCGGACTTGTTGGCCGAGGCCGAGAGCCCGTGCGCCGAGGCGACGTTGATGACGCGGCCCCAGCCCTTGCCCCGCATCGCCGGCAGCGCCGCCTTGGTGGCATGGAAAGCCGCCGAGAGATTGATGGCGATCACGGCGTCCCAGCGTTCTGCCGGGAACTCCTCGATGGGCGCCACGTACTGGATGCCGGCGTTGTTGACCAGGATGTCGACGGCGCCGAAGGCCGACTCGGCCTCCCCCACCATGGCCGCGATCTCCGCGGGCTTCGACATGTCGGCGCCGTCGTAGGTCACGGTCACGCCGTGCCGGGCGGCGATCCCCGCCTGCAGTTCCTCGATGGCCGCCGCCTCGCCGAAGCCGTTGAGGACGATGTTCGCCCCTGCCGCGGCCAGCGCCTCGGCGATGCCCTGGCCGATGCCGCTGGTCGAGCCCGTCACCAGGGCGGTTTTTCCCTTCAGCATGCGTGTCCTGCCTTCTTGCCGGGGTGATCCGATGGTCTCGGGGGGAGTTGCTAACGCTACGGCCGCAGGCTGGCAAGCAGCAAGGTCAGGGTGACCACCGAGACCGCGGTGGAGATCAGCACCGCCGAGGCCGAGCGGCCGAGGTAGATGTCGTACTGGCGGGCCATGATGAAAACATTGGCGCCGGAGGGGCAGGCCGCCGTCAGGATGGCCACCGCCGCGGCCAGCGGCGGCAGCTCGAAGACGTAGAAGGCGAAGACCGCCATGATGGCCGGGTGCACCGCCAGCTTCACCACCACGATGGCCAGGGTCTCCTTGAGGTCGCCGCTGATCTTGAAGGACGTGAGCGAGGCCCCGAGCGCGAAGAGCGCGCAGGGCGCCGCGGCACCGCCGAGCAGCGACAGGAACCTTTCGGCCGCGCCCGGCAGCGGCACGCCCGCCTGCCCGTAGGCGATGCCCGCCACCAGCGCCAGGATGATCGGGTTGAACGCCAGCGACCTGGCGCTGCTTACGGCGAGGTTGCGCCAGCCCTGGCCGGCGCCCTGCGCCAGTTCGATCATCACCGTCACCACCGGAAAGATCAGCACCGCGTGGAAGGTGATGATCAGCATCAGCTGCAGGCCCGCTTCCTCGCCCAGGGCGGTGAAGATCAGCGGGATGGCCAGCAGTACGGTGTTGGAGAACACGGACCCCATTCCGAACAGCGCGCGCTCGGCCGGCCCGGTGCGGAACAGCAGGCGGGCGACGAGCAGCGCCAGCAGGAAAGTGGCCAGCACGGCGCTGAAGTAGGCACCGACGATGGCGAAGTCGAAGGCGCCGAGGCCGCGCGCCATGGCGCGGAACAGCAGTGCCGGGATGGCGAAGTAGAAGACGAAGGTGTTGAGACCCTTGATCGCCTCCTCGCTCATCCAGTGCCGGCGCCCGACGACGTAGCCGCAGAGCACGAGGCCGAAAATCGGCAGGACCGTCTCTAGGATGGAGTGCATGCGGGTGGATCTGCCGGAACGTCGGGTGGGCGCGCGTCCGCCGGGCTGGAGGCGGCCCCCAGGATAGTCCACAATGTCCGCCATGGAAGAGAAACTCTTCGCCTGGCTGTTCGTCGCCGTCTATTGGCTGTTGCCGCTGACCCACGTCGTGCTGTCGCCGCGCGGTGGCAGCTGGCGGCCGCCGCCCGGCAGCGGCTGCCCGCTCGGCCCCCGGGTCGGCTGGCTCGTCCTGGTGCTGCTGCTCGGCCCCATCGGCTGGCTGCTGTTCTGGCGCAGCCGGCGGCGGCTGCGCTCCTGAACGGCGTCGCAGCCATGTCGCTGGAGCCTTGCGCTCCGCCGCCGCCGCGCTACCCTCAGATGGTAGATTTTGGAACCGCCGGCGGCGTCCGGCACTGCGAAACGGAAACTTGAGGTGGCCCGCATGAAGGCGATCGAAGCAGCCCTGGCCGTCGCCCTGGTCGTGGCGGCGGCGGGCCCGGCGGCAGCCGCAGGCACTGCCGGCATCCAGCTGGTCCAGGCCCCGACGGCCATCGAGACCGCCCAGGTCCGGGGCATCCAGCGAGAGCTGCTGGCACACGGCTACCGGCCGGGACCGGTCGACGGCATCGTCGGGTCGCAGACCCGCGCGGCGATCCGTGCCTACCAGCGCGATGCCGGCCTTGCGGTCGACGGACAGCCCAGCCGGCAACTGCTCGATCATCTGAAGTTCGCGCAGCCGAAGGTCAACGCCTTCGGCGCGCTGGTGACGGGCGTCGTCCTCGACGTCCAACGTGCGCTGGCCGAGCGCGGCTACTACCTCGGACCGCAGGACGGACGGGTCGGCCCGGTGACCTACCGCGCGCTCGACCGCTTCCAGCAGGACGCCGGTCTGCCGCCCGACACCGAGATCGACGCGCGCCTGCTGCAGCAGATCCGCGACACGCCGGAGAACATCAAGGCCGGCCCGTCGTTCTGACCTCGGCCGCCGGGCCGGATATCATGCCGCCGGCCGCGCCTGGCGCGTCTCGCGGATCACGATGTAGATGCCGCTGGCGATGATCACCGCCGCGCCGGCATAGGTCCAGACCCCGGGGATCTCGCCCCACACCAGCCATCCGAGCAGGCTCGCCCAGATCAGCGCGGTGTAGTCGAAGGGCGCCACGATGGCCGCCGGCGCCAGCCGGAAGGCCTGGCTGATGAGGGTCATGCCGAGAGTGCCGAACACCGCCATGCCGAAGATCTGCGGCAGGTGCGATAGCTGCGGCGCCTGCCACACCAGCGGGACGGCAAGGCCGCTGAACAGCAGCGGAAACAGCACGACATAGAGCATCAGCGTCCAGACGCTTTCGCGCTGATCGATGCGGCGCGCGCTGATCATGATGAGCGCGTAGAGCACCGCCGTCACGACCACGACCAGCGAGGCCGGCTGGAAAGCCGCCGCGCCCGGGCGCACGATGATGAGCACGCCGACAAAGCCGACGATCACCGCGGCCCAGCGCCGCCAGCCCACCTGCTCGCCCAGCAGCGGCACCGACAGCGCGGTGATGAAGATGGGCGCGGCGAATACGAGCGAGGTCGCCTCGGCCAGCGGCAGGAACTTCAGTCCCAGGAAGAAGGTGTAGGCCCCACCCACCAGCAGCAGTCCGCGCAACGCGTGGGTCCGCAGGTGGTGGGTGCGCAGCAACGACCGGCCGCCGATGGAGAGCACCATGACGAGGATCATCGGCATGGCCAGCAGGTTCCGCATGAAGATGATCTGCAGCGGCGAGTAGTAGGCCGTCAGCCACTTGGCCATGGCATCGTTGATGACGAGGCAGAAGATGCCGATGCAGATGACCGAAATCGCCTGGCCGTTCGACCGCGCGGCAACGGTTGCGCTCACCGGCAGGTTCATGCCGACACAGCCGGGTGGTGCCCGGTCCCGGCACGCCGGGACGGCCTCGGTCGCATGAAAAGCGGCGTGATGCCGCGCTTCGACGGGCAGGAATCTTCTGACCCGCTCTGATTTCCGCGCCGGCCGTGGCTTGCAGATGACATAGGACCATCTATCTCGTTCCTTGGTGGCGCCGCAAGGTTGTCATCGCGGCATCCGCCGCCTTACTGGTAGATTCGGCCCTGCGGTCCCGCCTCGGTGGGCGCGGGTCCGCGGGAACGGAACCTGCGGGAGCAGGCGATGAATTGGATTCTTGCCGTTTGCCTTTGGCCGGCACTGGCGGTATTCGCCGCGGCAGCTGACGCGCAGGCGGCAGGCGCCGGCGCGGACGCGCGCCTGCGGCCGGCCCTCACGGAGGTCGTCCGCCAGGCCGAAGCGCTGGACCCCCTGGAAACCCTGATCGTCGCCCATCGCGGCGAAATCCTGATCGAAGAAGGCTTCCGCGGACACTCGACGTCGCAACCGGCCAACATCAAGTCGGCCTCGAAGACCGTCATCTCGGCCCTGGTGGGCATCGCCGTCGACAGGGGTCTGCTCGACGGACCGGAGCAGCGGATCGCGCCGCTGCTGCGCGACAAGCTGCCCGCGGACGCCGATCCGCGCCTCCGTGACATCACCGTCGGCAACCTGCTGTCGATGCAGTCCGGGCTGGAGCGGACTTCGGGGGCGAACTACGGGCGCTGGGTCGCGAGCCAGGACTGGGTGCGGGCGGCGCTGTCACGGCCCTTCGTGGCCGAGCCGGGCAGCGGCATGCTCTACTCCACCGGCAACACTCATCTGCTGTCGGCGATCCTGACCCGTGTCGGCGGGCGCTCCACCCTGGAGCTGGCGCGGCAATGGCTGGCCCCCCTGCCCGGCTTCGCGATCGACGACTGGATGCGCGATCCGCAGGGCATTTATCTTGGCGGCAACCAGATGGCGATGAGCCCGAGATCGATGCTGGCCTTCGGCGAGCTGTACCGCAACGGCGGCCGGGCCGGCGGCCGGCAGGTGATCTCGCCGGAGTGGATCGAGGAGTCCTGGCGGCCGCGCACCCAGTCGGTCTTCCACGACGACCTCTACGGCTACGGCTGGTTCATCGCCGAGATGGCGGGCCAGAGAGTCAACTATGCCTGGGGATTCGGCGGCCAGATGATCTACGTCGTCCCGGGCCTCGATCTCACCGTCGTCATGACCTCGACCGAAGACCGGCCCTCCGCACGCAGCGGGCATCGCAACGATCTCCACGACCTGATGCGGAGGATCATCGCGGCGGTGACGCTGGCGCGGCGCGAGGGCGGCACCGTCAATGCCGGCTAGGCTGCGGCCGGCGAACATGCGAAGCTGCGCATTGTCCATTCCCTTCAAGAACACTTCAGCAGAGAGGAACAGGTCCCGGTGGACAAGATCGTGGTTGGACTGACCGGCCATGCCGAGATGATGGTCGGCACCAGCGACACCGCGCCGCGCATCGGCTCGGGCCGCATCGCCGTTATGGCGACACCGAAGATGATCAGCCTCGTCGAGGAGGCCGCCCTGGCCGCCATCGAACACCTGCTGCCTGACGGCAAGCAGTCCCTGGGCACGCACATCGACATCTCTCATATCGCGGCCACGCCCGTCGGCATGACGGTGAAGGCGGAGGCCGAGCTGGTCGCGGTGGATGGCCGCAAGCTGTCGTTCACCGTGCGCGCCTACGACGAGATGGATCTCGTCGGCGAGGGTCGCCACGATCGCGTGGTCGTCACCGCCGCGTCCTTCCAGGCCCGCATCGACGAAAAGGGCAAGGCTCTGAAGGCCTGACAAACCACCGCGCTGCCGCTGCGCGGGAAGTGCCACGACCGGCCGCGCCGCGCGGAAACAGTTCCGGTTTGCACTACATTTTAGGTAAACCCGATTCAACTTTGACTCCCGGCACATCGTTCCAGGCGGTCGGGGTGAACCATTGCTTTACCCCTTCTGGCGGACAATGAGGCATCAGGGTTCCGGACGGCGCCGCCGCGTCCGCACGGCCCTGAGTCGCTGAGGAAAATCGGTATGAGCAACATGGCCCGCGCCGTGCCGGAATCCGCCGCGCCAGGAAGCGGCATTCCGCTCGACCTCGCGCCGCTGCTGACGCCTTACGGCCAGAACCAGAGGCTGTTCATCCGCGTCGTGCAGTTGCCGCGGTCGGCGCGCTTCTCCCGCGGGTCCGGCAACGACGACGGCACCTGGTCGCTGAAGCCGGACGACCTCGACGGCCTCGAACTGCTGCTCCCGGACGACGAAGATCCGCCGAAGACCCTGTCGATCCGCATCGTCGGCATCGACAGGGAGGAGAACGCGACCATCGTCGCCCAGATGAACGTGCCGCTGCCGCCGACGACGAAGTCCGCGAAGTCCGGCGGCGACGGCGCGTGGCAACGCCGCATGGAGCGCCGCGTCGCGGCGGCGCTGCGCCTCGGCCGCCGCAGGACAGCCGCGGCAGTGGCCGAAGCCGTGGCCGAGGCCGAGACACGCTGGCAGGCGAATAGCGACAAGCAACTCTCCGAAAGCCTGCGGCCTCTGGAAGACGAGTGGCAGCAGAAGGTCGAGGCCGAACGCAGTGCGCGGGCTGAGGCGGAGGCGCGCACAGAAGAGGCGGTGCAGCGGCTGGCCGCGTTGTCCAAGGAACTCGACGCGGCGCGGGCGCGCGTCGCCACGGTCGAGGCGGCCGGTACCGGAAACAACGACGGGCAACGCGACGCCGAGGAAGCCGAGGCCCGCCTGGCGCAGGCGTTCGACCACAAGCTGGCCGCCGCGCGCGCCGCCTGGGAAGAGGAAAGCGAGGCCCGCCTCGCCGCGGCGGTGACGCAGGCGAAGGAAGCCGCCGGGCGAGAGATCGAGACCGCGCGAGAACAGCGGCTCCAGGCCGAATCGGACGTCGAGCGCCTGGAATCCAGGTTGGCCGAGGCCGAAGCGCAGTGGAAGGCGGAGAGCGAAACGCAGCTGGCCGAACGCGTGCGGCAACTGGAAGAAGGCTGGCAGCGGAAAGTCGAGGCCGAGCACAGCGCGCGGGCGCAAGCGGAAGCGCGGGCCGAGGAAGCGACGCAGCGGCTGGCGGCGCTATCGGAAGATCTCGAGGACGCGACGCGGCAGCGCGTCGAGGCGGAGTGCGAAGCCGGACAGCTGACGACCCGGCTGGCAGAACTCGAGACGCAGCAGGCGGCAAGCGAGGCGCAGGTAGCCGAGCGCGCGCGGCAACTGGAAGAATCCTGGCAGCAGAAAGTCGAGGTCGAGAGCCGGGCAAGGGCAGCGGCGGAAAGCCGGGCAGACGACGCGGCGCGGCGACTCTCCACGCTTGCCACCGAACTAGAGGCGGCAAGGGCCCAGGTCGCCGCCGCCGAGGCGGCGGGCGGCGAGGCGGAGGCCGAGGCGCGGCTGGCGCAGCGCGTGGAAGCGCAGGTCACCGCAGCCCGGGCAGGTTGGGAGCGGGACAATCGCGCCCGCCTGGACGCCGCCGTGAAGCAGGCTGTCGGCGAGACCGAGGGCGTGGCGAAACGGCAGCTCGAGGCGGCGCGCCGGGACTGGGACAAGGAGTTGCAGTCGGCGCTCGCCGTGGCCGAAGGCAGGTGGCGTGGCGAGGAAGCCAAGCGCCTCGCCGCCGCACGCGCCGAGTGGCAGCGCGAATTCCGCTCGGAGGTGGGCAGGGCCAAGCGCGGGCTGCGCAGTGTGGCGCTGCGCCAGCGGCTTGCCCGCTTCGGTCGCCTCTCCCTGCGCATGGGCCTGGTGGCCGGCGGCCTGGCGGCCGCCTACGTCTTCTATCCCCAGATCAAACCGGTGATCGTCGACGACTGGACGCCGAAGATCACCGCGCTCGCCGGCGACCTCAAGACCACCGCCCTGAATGAACTGCGGAAGCTGCAACTGCTGCCGGAAGGGCCGAAGCCGGAGGCCGCTCCCCAGCCGGCCGATCCCCAGCTGGCGAGTCCCCGGATGTCGGTGGCTGCGCGCGGCGCCAACCTCCGCAGCGGCCCCTCTACGACCATGGCGGTGGTCACGGCCTTGCCGCGCGATACCGTGGTCACCGTCCTGGAACGGCACGGCGACTGGGTGCGGATCGAAGTCGAGGGCGACGCCACGAACCGGGGCTGGCTCCACAGCTCGCTGCTCGCCGGCGTGGCTGAACGCTAGGCGGTTCAGCTGCGGAACAGCGAGTCGGCGCCGCTGAGATAGGCTTTCTTGGCCTGGATCTTCTGCTTCACCCGCTCGGCCTCGGCCTCCAGCTCCGCCAGGTATGCCTCCAGCTCGTCGACGCCCAGGATTTCGAGATCCTTGGGCTTGGGCTTCTGCTTGCGCGGCTCCAGATCCTCCACGTCCATCGGTCGGCCCTCCCTTTGCCTGCAGGCTGAAGCCGGCCCCGCAACGCCTTGAGTCGGCGTCATTCCGGGGCCGGGCCCTTTCCATTTTTGCCGCGGCACTATACTAACTCCCCGCAGCCAGTGCGATTCTTCGAAAATCCCGGCGCAATGCCGCCTGTCACAGCCAAGGGAGCCGCCCGATGAGCCAGAGCCTGCCCGCGACCATGACCGCCATCGAGATCCGCGAGGCCGGCGGGCCCGAGGTCCTGGTGCCGGCGCGCCGGCCGGTGCCGCAGCCGGGCGAAGGCGAGGTGCTGATCAGGGTGGCGGCGGCCGGGGTCAACCGGCCGGACTGCCTGCAGCGCCAGGGCAGCTACCCGCCGCCGCCGGGCGCCTCGGACATCCCGGGCCTCGAGGTCGCCGGCGAGGTGGTCGCCGTGGGGCCCGGTTCTGGCAAGGCGGGCGTCTCGGCGCCCACGGTGGGCGAGCGGGTCTGCGCCCTGGTCACCGGCGGCGGCTACGCCGAGTACTGCCTGGCCCCCGCTCCGCAGTGCCTGCCGGTGCCCAAGAGCTACTCCCTGGAGCAGGCCGCCTGCCTGCCGGAGACCTTCTTTACCGTCTGGGTCAACGTCTTCCAGCGCTCCGGCCTCAAGGCCGGCGAGAGCTTCCTGGTGCACGGCGGCACCTCCGGCATCGGCACCACGGCGATCCAGCTCGCCAAGGCCTTCGGCTGCACCGTCTTCGCGACCGCCGGCTCGTCGGAAAAGGTGAAGGCCTGCAAGGACCTCGGTGCCGACCTTGCGATCAACTACAAGGAAGAGGACTTCGTCGAGGCGGTCAAGGAGGCCACCGGCGGCAAGGGCGTCGACGTCATCCTCGACATGGTCGGCGGCGACTATATTCCCCGCAATATCAAGGTCCTGGCCGAAGACGGCCGCCTCAGCTTCATCGCGTTCCTCGGCGGCCCCAAGGCGGAGGTGAACTTCGCCGCGGTGATGATGAAGCGCCTGACCATCACCGGCTCCACCCTGCGGGCCCGGCCGGTGGCGGTGAAGGCGGCCCTGGCCGCGGACCTCAAGGCGAAGGTCTGGCCGCTGCTGGAGGCTGGCAAGGTCGCCCCGGTGATGGCCGCCAGCTTTCCCCTCGCCGAGGCCGCCAAGGCCCATGCCCTGATGGAATCCTCGGGCCACATCGGCAAGATCGTCCTGACTATAGGCTAGAGCGCGCTTTATTCCGGCTTGGCGGAACCCTATATTGGGAGTATTCCCACGTCGGCATCATCAGGAGTGCCGCCGGCCGGGCGCAGGGGACTGCCGCCGGTCGGAAGGAAGGAGGATTTTATGTCACTACCGCTCATGCCGAAGGCGACGGCCGTCTGGCTGATCGACAATACCAGCCTGTCCTTCGAGCAGGTCGCCCAGTTCTGCGGGCTGCACCCGCTGGAGGTTCAGGGCATCGCCGACGGCGAGGTTGCCGTGGGCATCCAGGGCATGGACCCGGTGACCAGCGGCGAGTTGACCCGCGCGGAGATCGAGCGCTGCGAGGCCGACCCGACGGCGCGCCTGGCCACGGCCAAGAGCAACCTGCCGCAGCCCGCCAAGCGCACCAAGGGGCCGCGCTACACGCCGGTGGCCAAGCGCCAGGACAAGCCGGACGGCATCTACTGGCTGGTGCGCCACCATCCGGAGCTGAAAGATTCCCAGATCGCCCGCCTGATCGGCACCACCAAGACCACCATCCAGGCGGTGCGCGAGCGAAGCCATTGGAATTCCCCGAACATCCGCCCGCGCGACCCGGTGCTGCTGGGCCTCTGCAGCCAGGTCGACCTCAACGCGGCGGTGGAGAAGGCCCGCAAGGCGGCCGAGAAGGCCGGCATCACCCTGCCGAAGCCCGAGGGCGAGGTCGAGGAGCCGGTGACCCACGCCAGCGAGACCTCGGACAACCCCTTCTCTCTCGAACACTTCGGGCTGCGCAAAAGCGGCAACGACTGACGCAGCGCAGCAGTCCGTAACGACAAACCCCCTCGCCCGCCGGACGAGGGGGTTTTTTCTTGCCCGGCCGCAGCGCCCAACTGCACTGGGGCGCTGCACCGATTTGCGTTTGTAATCCCTGGCCACGTCTCCAAGAGTGGCTGTCAACGAGAGAGCGAGGAGAATGCCATGGGCCTCAAGGACCGCCTGGTCGGCACGGCGTTGAAGGTCGTAGCCGCGGTGCCACCGCTGCACAGCGTGGTCAACCGCAGGCTCATCAACTCCTATGCCTACGCCACGGGCGCACGCCCGCGGCCCTACTCCATGGCTGCCGACTACACCACCTGGCGCGGGCTGACCGACCGCCGCTTTTCCGGGCGCCACCTGCCCTGCGCGCGCGACTACACCGCCGGCCTGCCGCCGCTGGACGACGTGCTGGCGCTGTTCCACCGCACGGAAGACCGCCGCGCGACCGACACCTCGCTGCTGTTTCCCTTTTTCGCCCAGTGGTTTACCGACAGCTTCCTGCGCACCAAGTGGAAGGCGCCAGAGGAACAGGACTTCGCCGAGAACGAGAGCAACCACGAGATCGACCTCTGCCAGATCTACGGCATCACCGAGGCGCAGACCGACATGCTGCGCGAGCGGCAGGGCGGCCGGCTGAAGAGCCAGAGCATCGACGGCGAAGCCTTTCCGGCACCGCTGTTCGAGGAGGGCCCCGGCGGCGCGATGCAGCTGCGCCCGGAGTTCCAGAACCTCTACAGCGATGCCAACTTCGCGCGCGTCTTCCGGAATGCCGACGACGCGCACAAGCGGACCTGCTTCGCCGTCGGCCTGGAGCACGGCAACGCGACGCTGGGTAACGCCTTGATGAACACGCTTTTTCTGCGCGAGCACAACCGCATCGCCGGGGTGCTGCAGCAGGCGCATCCCGACTGGGACGACGAGCGGATCTTCCAGACCACGCGCAACGTGATGATCGTCATCCTGCTGAAGATCGTGATCGGCGACTACATCGTGCACATCGCACCGGCCGATTTCCCGCTCAAGGTGGTGCCGGGCATGGCGGAAGAGGAGAGCTGGTACCGCACCAACTGGATCGCGGTGGAGTTCGCCCTGCTCTACCGCTGGCACGACCTCATCCCGGCGACCGCGACCTTCGCCGGAGAGACAAGGGAGTCCAAAGCGTTGCGACACGGCAACGGCTGGCTGCTGGAGATCGGCGTGGAGCGCGCCTGCCGCGATGCCTCGCGCCAGCTGGCCGGCCGGATCAGCCTCGGCAACACCGCCGAGTTCCTCATGGACGTGAAAAAGTCGAGCCTGCTGATGGCGCGGACCTGCTGCCTGGCGCCTTACAACGCCTACCGGACCTACTACGGCAAGCCGCCGATCGGCGATTTCGAGGCCCTGACGCGCGACGCCAAGCTCGCGGAAAAGCTCAAGGATCTCTACGGATCGATGGACAATCTGGAGTGGTTCATCGGGATTTTCGCCGAGGGCTACGACGACAAGGAGATGATGGGCGAGCTGCTGAAGATCATGGTGGCCAACGACGCCTTCACCCAGGCGCTGACCAACCCATTGCTGGCAAAGGGAGTTTTCAACGAAGAGACGTTCTCGAAGGAAGGCATGGCGATCCTCGAGGCCACCGACAGCCTGGCCGACGTCATCGCCCGCAACACCAGGATCGCCGACAAGAACGAGGTCGGCTTCAAGATCCGCCAGTAGTGACGTCTGAAGATCTCAGCCCAAGTCCCTGATTCGCGTCCATAACCCGGAGTCCATGTGCACCCCGCGGTGGCGGGCGTGGCCGAGCGTCTCGCCCTTGGCGAGGCCCGGCAGGTAGACGCCCTCCTCGGCGCTCACCGCCGCGATCCAGTCGCGCAGGCGCGGCGCGAAACCTTCCGGCGGGTCCATGGCGAGGATGAAGAGGCCGGCGCCGGGCGACGCCGAGCCCTTGTTGTAGGGCGGCGCGTCCTTCGACCAGTTGGCCCCCGTCAGGCCCGCCGCCAGCAGCTCCACCATCAGCGCGACGTTGGCGCCGCGGGCGCCGCCGAAGGGCAGCAGCGAGCCGGCCAGGGCGGCGCGGGCGTCGGTGGTCGGATGGCCGGCGGGGTCGAGCGCCCAGCCCTCGGGGATCTCGCGCCCGGCCTCGGCGGCGGCGCGGAGGTTGGCGAGCGACGACGACGAGGACGACTGGTCGACGACCAGGGCCGGCGACCCCTCCCCCGCTTCGCCACCGGCCGGCGCGGCGAAGGCGATGGGGTTGGTGCAGAAGACCCGGGCCTTGCCGCCGGAGGCCGCCATCACCGCCGGCCCGGCGTTGGCGGCGACCAGCGCCGCCAGGCCGTGATCCTCGGCGAGCCGGCGGGCGAAGTAGCCGAGCGCGCCGCAGGGATAGCCGTTGCGCAGAGCGAGAACCGAGACGCCGTGACTGCGCGCGCCGTCGACGAGACGCGCCAGCGCGCGCTCGAAGCCGAGATGCGGCAGGCCCTCGCGGGCGTCGACACGGATCGAGGCCCCGGTGATTTCTTCGATGACCGGCTCGGCGTCGCCCAGGGCGCGGCCGTCGGCGAGCGCGTCGCCGTAGGTGAAGAGATGCGACAGGCCGACGGCGCGGTTGCCCTCCGCCTCGGCGGTGACCAGCGCGCGGCCGGTCGCCTGGGCGTGCGCCGCAGAGGCACCGCGCGCCTTCAAGGCGGCCACCGCGACGGCCAGCGCCTCGTTGAAGCTGACGACGATCTCCGCCAAGGGACTAGGACTTCTCTTTCACGGGAACCGTGTAGTTGAGGCCGAGGCGGCCGCCGTCGGCGTAGAGGGTCTGGCCGGTGATGTAGCTGGAGTCGGCGGAGGCCAGGAACACCGCGACGTTGCCGATCTCCTCCGCCGTGCCGAGGCGGCCGAGCGGCGTGCGCGACATCAGCCGCGCCCAGGCCGCCGGGTCGTCGTTCACCGCGCGCACCATGTCGGTGTCGATGGAGCCGGGGCCGACGCCGTTCACGCGGATGCCCTTGTCGGCCAGCGCCAAGGCCATGACCTTGGTGAGCTGGTTGACGCCGCCCTTGGCGACGCAGTAGGGCGTGATGGCGGGGATGGCGACCACGGCGTTGATGGAGGACATGTTGACGATGGTCCCGCAGCTGCCGTCTGCGCCCCCTCCCGTCCTGGGGCCCTGCTTCACCATCTGCCGCGCCGCTGCCTGGCCGCAGAGGAACACGCCCTTCAGGTTGACGCGCAGCACGGCGTCGAAGTCCGCCTCGGTGAAGTCTAGGAAGTCGGCGGCCTTGACGATGCCGGCGTTGGCGACCAGGCAGTCGACGCGCCCGAAGGCGGCGACGGCGGATGCGACCAGCGCGTCCACCTGCGCCCTGTCGCCGACGTCGCAGGCGACGAACACGGCCTCGGCCCCCTCGCCCTGCAGGCGCTCGGCCGCCTCCTCGCCCCTGGCGCGGTCGATGTCGGAGAGCACGACCTTGGCGCCCTCGGCGGCGAAGCGCGTCGCGCAGCCGTAGCCGATACCCGTCGCCGCGCCGGTGATGACGACGACCTGATCCTTCACGCGCATTGGGAACGTCTCCTGTTTTCGTGTTTTGCCCTCTCCGCACCCTAAGGCGAGCGAAGGAAAACCAAAAGCCCCCTCACCCAGCTGCGGCTAGGCTCGTTCCTCGCCAAGCCTGCGCAACCCTCTCCCCGTTGGGGCGAGGGTTGAGCGGCCCGGTGCGGGCGAAGGAAAACCAAAAGCCCCCTCACCCAGCTACGGCTAGGCTCGTTCCTCGCCAAGCCTGCGCAACCCTCTCCCCGTTGGGGCGAGGGTTGAGCGGCCCGGTGCGGGCGAAGGAAAACCAGAAGCCCCCTCACCCAGCTACGGCTAGGCTCGTTCCTCGCCAAGCCTTCGCAACCCTCTCCCCGTTGGGGCGAGGGGAACATGCCCTCGCCCCGCTTTGCGGGGAGAGGGAGGGGCCCGCGTTAGCGGGAGGGTGAGGGGAACGGAGAGAGGTTTGAGCGCGTTCTAAAGAACGCGGTCATCCGCTTTTCGGGTAGCCGATGCCCTTCAGGGTTTCCTTGATTTCGTCGAGGATGGCGGGGTCGTCGATGGTGGCGGGGACCTTGACCTCGGCGCCGTCGGCGATCTGGCGCATGGTGGCGCGCAGGATCTTGCCGCTGCGGGTCTTGGGCAGGCGCTTGACCACCGCCGCCGACTTGAAGGCGGCCACCGGGCCGATGCGGTCGCGCACCATCTGCACCACCTCCTTGGCCACGTCGTGACTGGCGTCGGCGCCGGCGTTCAGCACCAGGAAGCCGACGGGGAGCTGGCCCTTCAGCTGATCGGCGACGCCGATGACGGCGCACTCGGCAACGTCGGGGTGGGCGGCCAGCACCTCCTCCATGGCGCCGGTCGACAAGCGATGGCCGGCCACGTTGATGATGTCGTCGGTGCGCGCCATGACGTGGACGTAGCCGTCCTCGTCGATGACGCCGGCATCGCCGGTCTCGTAACAGCCGGGAAAGCGCTTCAGGTAGGAGTCGAAGTAGCGCTGCTTCGCGTTCCACAGGGTCGGGAAGCAGCCCGGCGGCATCGGCAGCTTGCCCACCAGCGCGCCGATGGTGCCCGGCGGCACCTCGCGGCCGTCGCCGTCCAGCACCCGCAGGTCCCAGCCCGGCACCGGGCGCGTCGGCGAGCCGGGCTTCACCGGCAACTGCTCGATGCCCATGCAGTTGGCGGCGATCGACCAGCCGGTCTCGGTCTGCCACCAGTGGTCGATGACCGGCACCTTCAGCTTGTCCTCAGCCCATTCCAGGGTGTCGGGGTCGCAGCGCTCTCCGGCCAGGAACAGCACCCGGAACTTCGAGAGGTCGTAGTCGCCGATCAGCTTGCCGTCGGGGTCCTGCTGGCGGATGGCGCGGAAGGCGGTCGGCGCGGTGAACAGGCTGACCACGCCGTGCTGCTGGATGACGCGCCAGAAGGCGCCGGCGTCGGGCGTGCCCACCGGCTTGCCCTCGTAGATCACCGTGGTGGCGCCGTGCAGCAGCGGGCCGTAGCAGATGTAGGAGTGGCCGACCACCCAGCCGACGTCGGAGGCCGACCACCAGACCTCGCCCGGGTCGATGTCGTAGATGTTCTTCATCGACCACTTCAGCGCCACCGCGTGGCCGCCGTTGTCGCGCACGATGCCCTTGGGCTGGCCCGTGGTGCCGGAGGTGTAGAGGATGTAGAGCGGGTCGGTGGCGGCCACCGGCACGCAATCGTGCGGCGCCGCCGCGGCGACCGCCGCCGCCCAGTCCTCGTCGCGGCCGGCGATCATCTCCGCGTGCTCCTGCGGGCGCTGCAGGATGAGGCAGAAGTCGGGCTTGTGGATCGCCATGCCGATGGCCGCGTCGAGCAGCGGCTTGTAGGGCACGATGCGCGTGGGTTCGATGCCGCAGGAGGCCGAGAGGATGGCCTTCGGCCGGGCGTCGTCGATGCGGGTCGCCAGCTCGTTGGCGGCGAAGCCGCCGAACACCACCGAGTGGACGGCGCCGAGGCGCGCGCAGGCCAGCATCGCCACCAGCGCCTGCGGCACCATCGGCATGTAGATGATGACGCGGTCGCCCTTCACCACGCCGCGCGCCGCCAGGGCGCCGGCACATCTGGCGACTTCGTCGCGAAGGTCGCGGTAGCTCATGTGGCTGACGGTATCGGTGACCGGCGAGTCGTAGATGACGGCGGCCTGGTCGCCGCGCCCGTCCTTCACATGGCGGTCGACGGCGTTGTAGCAGGTGTTCATGACGCCGCCGGCGAACCAGCGGTAATACGGCGGGTCCCGGTCGTCGAGCACCCGGTCCCACTTCTCGATCCAGTGAATCTCCTCCGCCGCCCGGCCCCAGAAGGCCGCCGGGTCCTGCATCGCCGAGTTATAGACGTCGTCGAAACGCCCCATGGTCACTTCACTCCCCCTGTACGCGG
>JBHJOA010000062.1:0-5537 GCA_050330205.1 Kiloniellaceae bacterium | reverse complement strand
CAGGTTGGTTTTGAGACGCGGGACGGGGCCAAAGCCGGCACTCGGTCTGACACGACCGGGGACCCAACGGCCTCCGTCCCGCAACCATCGTGGCACATAACCAACACACAGGGACCCATGGCAGAGGCCGGGCACCAAGCCCAACCGCGGGTCTCCGGCGTCGGACGGTGGTGACGAGGATCAGCGTGTGAGGCCGCTCCCGAGGTCGCCCCACTGCGGATTGCCGCGCTCGATCGAAGCCGTGACGCAGAGAAAGCGAGGCCGAGGCGCGGAGATCGATCCGACCATAGGTCCCGGCTCGCGCTCGCTTGACGCTCGCTTGGCCGGGATGACGATCTGGATGAGTGGGCGAGATCTGTGAATATCGTAGGATCAGGGCCAGGCGATCGGGATCAGGGGAGGGGTGGAGGCCCGGGCCGGAATCGAACCGGCGTGCAAGGATTTGCAGTCCTCTGGATAACCACTCTCCCACCGGGCCGCACTGGAGGTCTTGAGAGGCGGGGCGAAGCTATACTGCCGGCCCCGGCCCGGGTCAAGCTGGCTGCCGCGCCGGTTCTGCCGCGTTGTTTTCGGTCGCCGGGACGCTTATAAACCGAGGCCGGAACGGCCCACGGGCCGCGGCAACTCGGGACGCTTGTGATCATGACCGACTTTGCAGCAGCGCGCCTCAACATGGTGGAGAGCCAGATCCGCACCAACAAGGTGACGGACCCGCGCCTCATCGAGGCCTTCGAGGCGGTGCCGCGCGAGCGCTTCGTCACCGACGCGCAGCGCGGCGTCGCCTATATCGACGAGGATCTCGAGATCGCGCCCGGGCGCTACCTGATGGAGCCCATGGTGCTGGCGCGTCTGCTGCAGGCCGCGGCGCCGCGGCCCGGCGACATGGCCCTGGTGATCGGCTGCGGCGCCGGCTATTCCACCGCCATCCTGGCACGGCTGGTGCAGACCGTCGTCGGCCTGGAAAGCGACCGCGGCCTGATGGACCGGGCGAACCGCACCCTCAACGCCCTCGACGTGGACAACGCCGTGGTGGTCGAGGGGCCGTTGACCGCCGGATACCAGAAGCAGGCGCCCTATGACGTGATCCTCTTCGCCGGCGCCGTGGCCGAGGTGCCGCAGGTCGTCAAACGGCAGCTCGCCGACGGCGGCCGGCTGGTCGCCGTGGTGGTCGATGACTCCGGCATCGGCCGCGGCACGCTGATTCAGCGCGCCGGCGAGAGCTTCTCGGCGCGGACCCTCTTCGACGCGGCGACGCCGCTGCTGCCGGGCTTCGCCCGCGAGGCGGGCTTCGTCTTCTGACCCGCGCCGCCGGTGACCCTGCGGTTGAAGTTGCCGGCGCGCCGACTCACATAGCCCTTGCGGGTGCCGATCCGGCCTGCAGGGGAAATTCAACGCTACACAAACAGGGATGCGGACGCATGCGATCGACGACAGCCGTGCGGCAGGTGGGCCTGATTGCGGGTTCGCTGGCCATCGTTGCGGGCCTGGCGGGCAGCCTGCCGGCGGCGGCTCAGAGCCTCGAGGAGGCGCTGATCCAGGCCTACCAGTCCAATCCGACCCTCAGCGCGGCGCGCGCGCAGCTGCGCGCGACCAACGAGCGGGTACCGCAGGCGCTGTCCAACTGGCGGCCCCTGGTGGAAGCGCAGGGGTCCGGCGGCAAGGCCTACGACGACAACGTGCGCCCCACCGGCCGCGATGACGGTCGCAGCCCGGCGGGTGCCGACCTGACGGTGACCCAGCCGCTCTACCGCGGCGGGCGCACCGTCGCCGGCACCGAGCGGGCGGAGAACGAGGTCCTGGCCCAGCGCGCGCGCCTGGGCGTGGCCGAGCAGGACGTGCTGCTGAGCGCCGTGACCGCCTATGCCGACGTCTGGCGCGACCAGTCGGTGCTTGAGCTCAACCTCAACAACGAGCAGGTGCTGGCCCGCCAGCTGGAGGCGACCCGCGACCGCTTCGAGGTCGGCGAGCTGACGCGCACCGACGTCGCGCAGTCGGAGAGCCGCCTGTCGAGCGCGACCGCCGACCGCATCGGCGCCCAGGGCAATCTTTCCTCGAGCCGGGCGACCTTCGAAAACGTGATCGGGCTCTATCCCGGCACGCTGGAGCAGCCGGCGTTGCCGGTTGGCTTGCCGGCGGTCCAGGAGTCCATCGTCGACATTGCCGAGTCCGCCAATCCGGCGGTGCTGGCGGCGAACTACGACGAGCTCGCCGCCCAACGCGGCGTGCGCGAGGTCGAGGGCGAGTTGCTGCCGACGGTGAACCTGCAGGGTTCGGTCGGCTACCAGCACGAGCGCAGCTCGCGCACCAGCGAGGGCAGCAGCGCCGAGATCCTCGCCACCGTGCGGGTGCCGCTCTACCAGCAGGGCGCGGTGTCGAGCCGTGTGCGCGAAGCCAAGCAGGTGGCCAGCCAGCGCCGGCTGCAGATCCGCGAGGCCATCCGCCGGGCGCGCGAGGACGCGATCTCGGCCTGGGAAAGCCTGCAGACCGCCCGCGCCCAGATCGTCGCCCTGGAGCAAAGCGTGAGTGCCAACGAGATCGCACTGGAGGGCGTACGCCAGGAGAACGCCGTCGGCGCACGTACGGTCCTGGACGTGCTGGACGCCGAGCAGGAACTGCTCGACTCCCAGGTCGGCCTGGTCGGCGCCCAGCGCGACGAGATCGTCGCCAGCTTCGGGGTGCTCAGCGCCATCGGCCGCATGACCGCCGCCGACCTCGGCCTCGGCACGGCGGTCTACGACCCGGAAACCGACTACCGGGCGGTGCGTGAGAAGTGGTTCGGCCTGGACGCGCCCGGAACTGAGGTCGAGTAGGCTTCCGCCGCCCCGGCCGCCTGCTGGAGGAATTCGCGCCGATTCCGGGCCGGCCCTGCCGGGGCCGCGCGCGGCGGCGCCCGGTTTGGTTAACAGAAAATTTTTGGTTTGCGGCTATCCAGTGCTACAAGACCGTTTCGCGACGAGGCGGTCTGACCTGACTGGACCTTGAATTTTGGGGCCGCGGTGGCCGGAGAGGCATGAGCAGCAAGCCGGAAGCGCAGAACGAACCGACGATGGAGGAGATTCTCGCCTCCATCCGGCGGATTATCTCCGAGGACGAGCCGCAGGACGGCAAGCCGGCGCAAGCCGCGCCGGCGCCAGAGCCTGCCGCAGCGCCTGCGCCGCAGCCTGCCGCCGCGCCGCCGCCTTCGGGGCGCGGTGCGGAAAACATCCTCGATCTGACCAAGATGGTGGCCGAGGACGGCAGCATCGTCGACCTCGAAGCCGAAGCTGAGGCCGAGCCGGCCGTGGATGAGCAGCCCGGGGACGAGCAGCCCGAAGACGCCGCCGCCGAAGCGCCGGAAGAGGCGCCCGAGGAAATCGAGGCGGCCGAAGAGCCGGCCCCCGAAGAGCCGGCCCCCGAAGAATCGCCAGCCGAGGAATCGGCAGCCGAGCCCGAACCGGAGCCCGAACCCGAAGCCGAGGCGCAGCCCGAGCCCGAGCCCGAGCCGGAACCGGAGCAGGCGGAAGCCGCGGCGGAACCCGAACCTGAAGACGAACCCGAAGACGAGATGATCGCGGCACCGGCGGAGGGCCAGGCCCTGGCCCCGGCGGGCGACGACAGCGAGTACGTCTCGGCTGTCACCGCCGCCGCCGCCACGGCCTCCCTGGCCGCGGTCACCAAGGCCGCCATGGCCAACCGCCAGGGCGACGCCGTCGCCATCGGCGGCGGACGCACTCTCGAGGAGCTGGTGCGCACCTCCCTGGCCCCGGAGCTGAAGGGCTGGCTGGACGAGAACCTCCCCGAGCTGGTGGAGCGCATCGTCCGCGAGGAAATCCGCAAGATGATCCGCCGCGCCGAGGACCAGTAGGCTTTTCAAGGCGCTACCGGAAGTCTCTCAAGTCCTGTTACTGCTTCATTGTCACCCTCGGGCTTGACCCGAGGGTCCAGGGGCAGGCGACGAAGCGGTCGCCCTGGATGCTCGGGTCAAGCCCGAGCATGACAGGTAGGGGCCGCCCTATGGCGCAAGCGGCTCCCATCTGTTAGACCCCTGCGCTGACGCGCGCCCGCGCAATCAAGACCGACAGTGCAAGAGGACCGCCAGCGATGCTGGACAAGACCTATCGGCCGGAGGAGGTCGAGGAACGGCAGTATGCCCGATGGGAGGCCGCCGACGCCTTCTCCGCCAAGTACGACGAAAGCAAGCAGCCCTTCACCATCATGATCCCGCCGCCCAACGTGACGGGCAGCCTGCACATGGGTCATGCGCTGAACAACACCATCCAGGACATTCTCTGCCGCTACCAGCGCATGCAGGGCCGCGACGTGCTGTGGCAGCCGGGCACCGACCACGCCGGCATCGCCACCCAGATGGTGGTGGAGCGCGAGCTGGCCAAGGAGGGCATCGAGCTCGACCGCGGCATGCCGCTCGCCGCCGGCAACACGCGCCAGATCGGCCGTGACGAGTTCGTCGAGCGGGTCTGGGCCTGGCGCGAGCAGTCCGGCGGCACCATCCTGCGCCAGCTGCGCCGGCTCGGCGCCTCCTGCGACTGGAAGCGCGAGCGCTTCACCATGGACGAGGGCCTCTCCGAGGCGGTGCTGAAGGTTTTCGTCCAGCTCTACCACGAGAAACTGATCTACCGCGACAAGCGCCTGGTGAACTGGGACCCGCGCTTCCACACGGCGATCTCCGACCTCGAGGTCGAGCAGCGCGAGCTCGACGGCCACCTCTGGCACTTCCGCTACCCCATCGAGGGAGAAGAGGGCCGCTTCATCGTCGTGGCCACCACGCGCCCGGAGACCATGCTGGGCGACACCGCCGTCGCCGTGCACCCGGACGACGAGCGCTACCGGGACCTCGTCGGCAAGTTCGCCGTGCTGCCGCTGGTCGGCCGCCGCATCCCCATCGTCGCCGACGACTACGCCGACCCCGAGCAGGGCTCCGGCGCCGTGAAGATCACCCCGGCGCACGACTTCAACGACTTCGAGGTCGGCAAGCGCCACGGCCTCGAGATGATCAACGTCTTCGACCGCGACGCCCACCTGAACGACAGCGTGCCGGAGATCTACCGCGGCCTCGACCGCTTCGAGGCGCGCAAGCGCGTCGTCGCCGACCTGGAGGCGCTTGGCCTGCTGGAGAAGATCGACGCCCACCGCCACGTGGTGCCGCACGGCGACCGCTCCGGCGTGCCCATCGAGCCCTATCTCACCGACCAGTGGTACGTCGACGCGGCGACGCTGGCCAAGCCGGCCATCGCGGCGGTGGAGCAGGGCAAGATGGTCTTCGTGCCCAAGCAGTGGGAGAAGACCTACTACGAGTGGATGCGCAACATCCAGCCCTGGTGCATCTCGCGCCAGCTGTGGTGGGGCCATCAGGTGCCGGCCTGGTACGGGCCCGACGGCGAGGTCTTCGTCGCCCACGACGAGGCCGAGGCGGCCGAACAGGCGAAGGCGCACTACGGCAAGACGGAGGAGCTGACCCGCGATCCCGACGTGCTGGACACCTGGTTCTCCTCGGCGCTGTGGCCGTTCTCGACGCTCGGCTGGCCGGAGGAGACCCCGGC
>JBHJOA010000061.1:0-8320 GCA_050330205.1 Kiloniellaceae bacterium | reverse complement strand
CAGCGCGGCGGCGCGCGCCGCCGCGTCGCCGGTCAGCACCAGGGGGCCGGGCGGCAGCAGGTGCGCCAGGTCGGCGGCGGCCACCTCCGCCGGCGGCCCGAGCTCCCCGAGGTCGGAGTCGAAGCGCTGGATGAACAGGGCGTCGCGCTTGGAATCGAGCGCCGCCAGCACCTGCCGTCCGGCCCGCTCGGCCGCGCTGGCCGCAGCGGCGGCGACCTCGAAGGAGGAGACGCCGATCAGCGGCAGGCGGCGCGCCAGGGCGAGGCCGCGCGCCGTGGCGAGGCCGATGCGCACCCCGGTGAAGCCGCCGGGCCCGGTGGTCACCGCGATGGCGTCGAGGCCGTCGAAGCCGCCGCCCCATTCGGCCAGCACCTCGGCGATCATCGGCACCAGGCGTTCCGACTGGCCGCGGGCCATGACGGTGAAGCGCCTGGCGACGACCCGGCCGTCGGCCCAGAGCGCCACCGAGCAGGACTCGCCGGCCACGTCCAGCGCCAGCAGGGTGCGCGCGCGCGCCGGCATCAGGGCCTATCCCGCGCGGCGCGCGCCGTGCTAACAGGATGGCCCTGCGTCCACCCCTGCCTCCGAAAGCCGATCCCCGCATGACCCTCGTCAGCCTTGCCGCGCCCGAGTTCGACCTCGACATCGCGCTGGCCTACGCGACGCCGGACAACGTCACCGGCAAACAGATCTACGCCCGCGCCGATGCCCAGCTGCACCCCGAAGCCGCGGCGGCGCTGAAGCGCGCCGTCGCCCTGGCCGCGCCGCTTGGCCTGCGCCTGCGCATCTTCGATGCCTTCCGCCCCTGCGAGGCGCAGTGGCAGCTGTGGCAGGCCTTTCCCGATCCGGAGTTCGTCGCCGACCCGCGCGTCGGCTCCAACCACTCGCGCGGCGTCGCCGTCGACCTGACCCTCGTCGACGCCGCCAGCGGCGCGGCGCTCGACATGGGCACGCCCTTCGACGACTTCACCGCGCTGTCGCATCACGCCCGCAGCGACCTGCCGGCCGAGGTGCAGCGCAACCGCGCCATCCTGCTCGGCCTGATGACGGCCGCCGGCTGGGACTGGAACCGTTTCGAGTGGTGGCATTATCAACTCTTCGAACCGCGACGCTTTCCGCTGCTGGCCGACGCCGCCGCGCCGCGGCGGCTGATGGCCGGCTGACGGCCTGCCCGATCACAGCAGGCGGCAGGCTTCGTCGAACTCGAGCCGCGGCGAGCGCGGCCGCAGTTGCGAGCTGTCGCCGTGGCCGAGGTTGCAGAGGAAGTTGCAGCGCCAGCTGGTGCCGGCGAAGAAGGCCTCGTCCACCTTTTTGCGGTTGAAGCCCGACATCGGGCCGCAGTCGAGACCGAGGGCGCGGGCGGCGACAATGAAGTAGGCGCCCTGCAGCGAGCCGTTGCGCTGCACCGTCTGCTCGATCCGCTGCGGCTTGCCGGCGAACCACGACCGCGCGTCGGTGTGCGGATAGAGCTTCGGCAGCAGCTCGTAGAACTCGATGTCGTAAGCGACGATCGCGGTGACCGGCGCCGCCATGGTCTGCTCGACGTTGCCGGCATCCAGCGCCGGCCGCAGCTTCTCCTTGGCCTCCGGGCTGCGCAGGAAGGCGACCCGGAGCGGGCTGCAGTTGGCGCTGGTGGGGCCCATCTTGGCGAGGTCGTAGATGGCTTCCAGCAGGACGTCGCTCACCGCCTCGTCGCGCCAGGCGCGGTGGGTGCGCGCCTGGCGGAAGATCTTGTCCAGCCCGGCATCGCTCAAGATCTCGTTCACGGCTTATCCCTTTCTTAAACTCGAGGCGCCACGCTGTTTTCCCGCGCAGCGCGCGCGATACCTTGGCCCCTGCCGCCAGGGCGGGCAAGCCCGATGGGGCTCGGCGACGACACGGAGGATCCCGGCATGCGATGGCTTCCTGAGCAGATTGCCGGGTGGCTGCTGGCGCCCTGCCTCGCGGCTCTGCTCGCGGCGGCGCTGGCCGTCGCGCTGGCTGGCCCCTGGGCGGCACCGGCGGCCGCGCGGGAGGCCTCGGCCGGCGGCGGCGCCGCCATCCTGATGTACCACCGCTTCGGCGAGGACAGCCTGCCGTCCACCTCGGTCCGGCTCGAGCAGTTCGAGGCGCACCTGGCGGAGCTGACCTCCGGGGCCTACCGGGTGCTGCCGCTCGCCGAAATCGTCGCCCGCCTGCACAGCGGCGAGCCCCTGCCCGAGCGCAGTGTCGCCATCACCGTCGACGACGCCGCGCTCTCCGTCTACCGCGAGGCCTGGCCACGCCTCAAGGCGCTCGGCCTGCCGTTCACCCTCTTCGTCTCCACCGAGCCGCTCGACCTCGGCCTGCCCGGCTACATGAGCTGGGCGCAGCTGCGCGAGATCGCCGCCGATCCCCTGGTCACCGTCGGCAACCACGGCCACACCCACGCCCACATGGCCTGGCTGGCGCCGGCGGAGCAGCGCGGCGACATCGCCAGGGCCGCCGGGCGCCTCGCCGCCGAGCTCGGAACGGCGCCGGCGCTGTTCGCCTATCCCTACGGGGAGATGAGCGGCGCCCTGCGGCAGGCCGTCGCCGAGGCCGGCTTCGCCGCCGCCTTCGGCCAGCATTCCGGCGCCGCCGGACCCGCCGCGGACCGCTTCGCCCTGCCGCGCTTTCCAATCAACGAGGCCTACGGCGACATGGAGCGCTTCCGCCTGGTGGCCAACGCCCTGCCGCTGCCGGTCAGCGGCGTGACCCCGGCCGACATGAGCCTCGCCGAGCCGGGCGCGAACCCGCCCAACGTCGGCTTCAGCGTCGATGCGGCCGCCGGCGGGCTGGACGCCCTCAACTGCTTCGCCTCGACGGGCGAGATGCGGATGGAGCGCCTCGACCGGCGCATCGAGCTGCGCTTCGCCGCCGCCCTGCCGGCCGGCCGGGCGCGGATCAACTGCACCCTGCCCGCCGGCGGCGGGCGCTGGCACTGGTACGGCATGCAGTTCGTGGTGTCGAGGAACGCGGTTCCCTGAAGCCGGCTTCGGCCCCTGTTACGGCAGGCGGCGCTACGGCAGGGGCGCTACGGCAGGCGGCGCTCGCGCAGGCGCAGTTCGTCGAGAGCCTGCAGTTCGTTGCTGCGGATCAGCTCGCTGAGCGCGGCGACGTAGTCGGCCCCTTCCTCCGAGTAGCTCGTCAGGCCGTGCACCATCTCCAGCGCGTGCGGCGCCACGCCCATGGCCCGCGCGCGGGCACGGCGCTCGCGCAGGTCCCGGTAGGCGGAATGGCTGTTGAGGTTGTGCAGGTAGGCGCGCACCGCGCTCTGCAGGTCGGGAAAGGCGCGCACCTTGAAGTCCCTGCGCTTGGCCTCGGTGGGGACCAGGCCGACGGCACGCTCGCCCCAGGCACGCTGGCCGAACAGCGCGTTGGCGCGCAGCGCGAAGCGCGAGGTGCCCCAGCCGCTTTCCTGCGCGGCCTGGGCCAGCACCAGGCTCGGCGGCACCGAGTCGACGCGGGTCAGCAGGTCGGCGGCATTGCCTTCCTCGGCGCCGTACCACTGTTCCAGCGCCTCGAGCCAGAGCGCGTCGGTGGCGCTGAGGCGGCCCTCGGCCCGGGCGTCGAGCGCGGCCGTCACCTTGGCCCGCAGCAGGCGCAGTTCGCGGTTGGCCTGCAATACCAGCGGCAGCAGGGTGCGCAGGAACAGCGCCTTGCGCGCCTCGCTGTCTTCGATCTCGGCCATGTCGCGCGGCAGGGCGGTCACCGCCAGGCGCGGCACGCCGAGGCCGTCGTCGGCGAGCAGCACGGCCGGGCCGTAGTCGTGGGCGCTGAACACCTGCTCGAGATCGCCGGCTTCGCCGGCCTGGACACGGCGCAGCGCCGGGCCGTCGGCGGCGAGGCCGAGCTGCTCCCAGACCGAGGGCGACGGCGGCTCGCTCGCCGGCCCGACGGCGATCGCCAGCACCAGGGAGAACACCGCCAGCAGCACCACGCCGCGGCCGGCGAGATCGCGATGCGCGCGCCGGGCGATGCGCCCCGCTACCGCTTGCCATTGGGCGACCGCCTGCCATCGGGCGAACGGGCGCCATCCGGAAACGAAAGCTGCGACCTGAGCCCTCATACCGCCTCGCTGTTGGTTGAAGTTTGGCGTGCCGCCCCGACCCGCGAAGGCTAGCCCCTGCTTCGCGAAGATTTCGTTATCGCCGGGCCGCAGCGCGCACCGACGTGCTGGCCCGCGCGCGTCGCAAAAAGCCGCGCTGCGTCAAGACCTTGACGGCGCGGGGCTGCGTGACAAAAGCGTGTTTTCGGAAGATTGTCCCGGGGCGGGACGCAGGCGCCGGTTTACAGCACCGGGCGCACTTCAACCACTTCGGGAATGTAGTGCCGCAGCATGTTCTCAATGCCCATCTTCAGGGTCGCGGTGGACGAGGGGCAGCCCGAGCAGGCGCCCTGCATGTGCAGGTAGACGACGCCCTTGTCGAAGCCGCGGAACACGATGTCACCGCCATCCTGGGCCACCGCGGGGCGCACCCGCGTATCCAGCAGTTCCTTGATCTGGCTGACGATCTCGCTGTCCTCGCCGTCGCCCTCGCCGCCGTCACTGTGGCCCTCATCGCCGGCCGCCGCGTCGTCGAGCAGCACCGGCCGCCCGGCGGTGAAGTGCTCCATGATGACGCCGAGGATGGACGGCTTCATCAGGTACCACTCGCGCGCGTCTTCCTTGGTCACCGAGACGAAATCCGTGCCGAAGAACACGCCGACCACGCCCTCGACGCCGAACAGGCGCTCGGCCAGCGGCGAACGTGCCGCCGAACCCGCGTCGGGGAAGTTGGCGGTGCCGCTGGCGAGGACCTCGCGGCCGGGCAGGAACTTCAGGGTGGCCGGGTTCGGGGTCTGCTCGGTCTGGATGAACATGGGACGGCGTCTCCTCGGGTTTCGCGCCTGAATGTGGGCGCCGCCGCCCGCGGCTTCAAGCGCAATCGCCCAAATCAGACCAAATTACTCAGGTTTGGTCAAGTGACCGCGTCGATTTCCTCGGTGGTCATGGTATCCGGCACGATGGTGACGGGAATATGCAGCCGCCCGAGGAACTTGCTGGTCAGCGCCGAGACCAGCGGGCCGGGGCCGCGCTTGCCGGTCGAGGCGCCGAGCACCAGGATCGAGATGTTGGGCTCCTCGTCGAGCAGCGCCAGCAGTTCGTCGCGGCGGTCGCCCTCGCGCACGTAGAGCACCGGCAGCGATCCGGCGAGGTCGTTGACCTCGGCGGCGAGGCGCTGCAGCACCTGTTCGGCCTCGGTGCGGGCCTCCTCGCGCATCAGGTCGCCCACCGACATCCAGTGCTGGAACTCCGAGGGCTCGACCACGTAGAGCATGGCGACCTTGCCGCCGGTGCTGCGCGCCCGCAGCGCCGCGAAGCGCAGGGCCACGCGCATCTCCTCGGTTTCGTCCACGACGACGAGGAAGACACGAGACTCGCGCCCACCGGCCTTGCCCCGGGCCTGCGCCTCGTCGGCGGCCGGAGTCTTGGTCGAAGGGGTGGCATCTGCCATGCGGCGGTTCCTTTGGCGTTCCGGTCGGGCGAATCCTGCCACCGCGGGGCGCGGCAGCGCAATCGTCGCGTTGGCGGGCTGCGCCGGCCCGCCCGGCGCCCGGAACGCTTCGGGTGACTTTCTAGGGCCTCAGGAATCCAACGATATCATAGACTTCGGCGAGGATCGGCGCGGCGATCTCCGCCGCCCGCTCGGCGCCCTCGCGCAACACCGAATCGACGTAGTGCGTGTCGTCCACCATCCGTTTCATCTCCTCGCCCATGTGGCCGAGGCTGGCCACCGACACTTCGGTGAGCGCCTGCTTGAACTCGGCGAAGCCCTTGCCCTCGTAAGCGGCCACCACCTCGGCGAGGTCGCGGTCGGTGAGGGCGGCGAAGATGGTGAGCAGGTTGGCGGCCTCCGGACGTGCCTCGCGGAAGGCGGCGGTGAACTGGCCGTCGGCGCCGATCACCGAGGGATCCGGCAGCAGTTCGGAGTCGCTGGTCGCCCGGCGGATCTTCTTGGCCACGGTGTCGGCATCGTCGGTCATGTTGATGCGCGCCGCGTCCGACGGGTCGGAGCTGCTCATCTTCTTGCTGCCGTCGCGCAGCGACATGACGCGGGTGGCGGTGCCCTGGATCAGCGGCTCGACGATCGGAAAGAAGTCGACGCCGTAGTCGTTGTTGAACTTCTGGGCGATGTCGCGGGTCAGCTCCAGGTGCTGCTTCTGGTCCTCGCCGACCGGCACGTGGGTGGCCTTGTAGGCCAGGATGTCGGCGGCCATGAGGTTCGGATAGACGTAGAGCCCCGACGACGCCTTCTCGCGGTTCTTGCCGGCCTTGTCCTTGAACTGGGTCATGCGGTTCAGCCAGCCGATGCGGGTGACGCAGTTGAACACCCAGGCGAGCTGGGAATGGGCGGCGACCTGCGACTGGTTGAAGATGATCGAGGTCTTGGGGTCGATGCCGGCGGCGAGGTAGCCGGCGGTCACCTCGCGGGTGCGCTGGCGCAGCACCTCGGGATCCTGCCAGAGGGTGATGGCGTGCTGGTCGACGACGCAGTAGATGCAGTCGAAGCCTTCCTGCAGGGCCACGAAGTTGCGGATCGCCCCGAGGTAGTTGCCGAGGTGCAGGTTGCCGGAGGGCTGGACGCCCGAAAAGATGCGTTTCATGTTCCGCTACGAGAGGTGATCGGGGCCGCGTCGCGCCCGCGCCCCGGGGGGCCGGTCGAGCGTCGCGGTTATCGCTGGCCAGCCCGGGGCGGTCAAGGTCTCTGCGCGAGGAGGTTCAGTCGCCCGGCGGCGCGGCCGACGGGCGGCGCCGGAGCGCGCCGGCGAGGTCGCTCTTCGCCACGGCACCGAGGCCGACGGCCAGCGCGGCGTAGACCGCCAGGCCGAGCGCCACCAGAAGCGCCAGCGCGGTCGCCCTTTCCGTGAAGCTGCCGGAGAGCCAGGTGCCGGTCGCCAGCTGCGCCGCCCACAGCACGGCCCCCATGCCGGCCGAGGCGAAGAGGATGCGCGGCAGGCGGGCGCGGAAGCGCGCGTCGAGCCGGCAGAAGCCGAAGCGCCGGAGCGACAGCGCCAGCAGCAGCACGTTGAGCCAGGCCGCCAGCGCCGTCGCCAGGGCGATGCCGACGTGGCGCAGCTGCCAGAACAGCAGCAGGCTGAGGACGATGTTGGCGACCACCGAGACCACCGCGTAGCGGAACGGCGTCACCGTGTCCTCGCGGGCGTAGAAGGCCGGCTGCAGGATCTTCACCAGCACGTAGGCCGGCAGGCCCCAGGCGAAGGCGGTGAGCGCCGCCGCGGTGGCCGCCGCGTCGGCGGCGCCGAAGCGGCCGTGCTGGAACAGGCCGCCGATGATCGGCCCGGCGATGACGATGAGGGCGACCGTCGCCGGCACGGTCAGCAGCAGCGCGAACTCGAGGCCGCGGTTGAGGCTGTGCAGGGCCTGGTCCTCGCTGCCGGCGCGCAGCTTTCGCGCCAGATCCGGCAGCAGGACGATGCCGATGGCGATGCCGATGAGGCCGAGCGGCAGCTGGTAGACCCGGTCGGCGTAGTAGAGGAAGGAGAAGGCGCCCTCCTGCCAGGAGGCGATGGAGGAGCCGACGAAGATGTTGATCTGCAGGGCACCGGCCGAGAGCATGCCCGGCAGCATCAGCACCAGCAGGCGCTTCACGCCGGGGGTCATGCGCGG
This sequence comes from Kiloniellaceae bacterium, assembly GCA_050330205.1. GTDB lineage: Bacteria > Pseudomonadota > Alphaproteobacteria > Kiloniellales > Kiloniellaceae > Pelagibius. The sequence goes on along the minus strand of JBHJOA010000061.1, from coordinate 648 downwards.
CCTCGGCAGGCGCAGCGCCATGCCGGCGCGCTTGGCGGCGACCACCAGGAACACCATCTGGACGGCGCCGGAGACGCAGACCGCCCAGGCCATGACGTGGCCCGGCACCTCGGCGAAGAACGGCAGCACGACGACCAGCGCGGCGATGAAGATCACGTTGAGCAGGATCGGCGCCGCCGCCGCCGCGGCAAAGCGGTAGAGCGAATTGAGGATGCCGCTGAGCAGGGCCGTCACCGCCATGAACAGCAGGTAGGGAAAGGTGATGCGGGTGAGGTCGACGGCCAGCGCCAGCTTTTCCGGGTCCTGCGAGAAGCCGGAGCCGATCACGTAGATGAACCACGGCATGCCGGCCATGCAGGCGGCCGACAGCAGTAGCAGGGTAGTGACCAGCACCGAGAGCGCTTCCTCGGCGAAGCGCCGCGCCGCCGCCTCGCCCTCCTGCTCCAGTCGGCGCGCGAAGAGCGGCACGAAGGCGGCGTTGAAGGCGCCCTCGGCGAACAGGCGGCGGAACAGGTTGGGCAGGCGGAACGCCGCGAAGAAGGCGTCGGCCACGGGGCCGGCGCCGACCGCGTTGGCGATCAGGATGTCGCGCACGAAGCCGAGGACGCGGCTGATGCCGGTATAGCCCCCGACGGTGGCGACGGAACG
>JBHJOA010000060.1:0-88241 GCA_050330205.1 Kiloniellaceae bacterium | reverse complement strand
TGGACCGGCCCTGATCTCGCTTGGTCGTATCTCAAGATCGTCATGCTCGGGCTTGTCCCGAGCATCCAGGGCGACCGCTCCGTCGTTTGCCCCTGGACCCTCGGGTCAAGCCCGAGGGTGACGGGAAGAGAGGATGCGCCGCACGCCCCCTACTCCCACTCGATCGTCCCCGGCTGCAACTTGCCAATCTAAATCGGATCGCGCTCATCTCTTCGCCTCGATCCAGGCGCTACAGCCAGCGGCGCACGCGGTTCTTGTAGTTCCGAAAGACCGCGCCGAACCGCCGTTCCAGGTATGCCTCCTCACGCGCCACGACGCCGTAGCGAATCGTCAGCGCGAGCGGCAGCAGGAGGATCAGGATCCATGGGCTGCGGACGGCTATGCCGATACCGCCGTAGACGAGAAACATGCCGAGGTAGATCGGATTGCGGCTCCACCCGTGAATTCCCCTGGTCACCAGCACTCGCGTGGGTCTGGTCCCCTGCACCGGGGTCCCCGCGCAGGTGAAATTGCGAACGCCCGCGCCGAAGGCCGCAAGGCCGACGAGGATCAGGCAGCCGGCGACAATGGCACTCACCCAGTGGGCCGGCCCGTCGCCCGGAATCGGGGCCGGCATCGGCAACAGGTGGTCCATGACGAAGCCGAGCAGAAGCGCGGCGAGAAAGAGGACAGGCGGCCGCGCGATGGCGCCGGCGGTGCCGCTGTCGGTCACATCCTGCCCAACCGTTTCACTGGACATGCACGCCCCCTGCGGATAGCGGAGAACTACTCGGCAGAAGGTCGTCGAAGAATGACAACCAGAGTGTCATTCTGCTTATTGACAACTTTGTTGTCAATCTAGGAAGCTGCCAAACTCGAAGAAATCTGAGGTGATGGCTTTGGCACGAGCACGCAGCGAGTCCGCCCGGGTCGTCGACAGCAAGGGCGAGGCCACCGCCGAGCTGATGCTCGAAGTGGCCCAGTGCTTCTTCAAGATACGCGCGCTCGGCCAGAAGGCGGGGTTCATAACCGGCTGGGGTGGCGGCGCCTTCGGCTTCATGCGGAGCCTGGCGCTGCTCGGTCCGCTCACGGTGCCGCAGATCGCCCGGATGCGCCCCACCAGCCGCCAGCGGATGCAGCGGCTGGCGAATGAGCTCGCGGCCGAGGGGCTGGTCGAGTTCGTCGCCAACCCGAACCACCAGCGCTCCAAGCTGGTGCGCCTCACGCGCAAAGGTGACGCTCGCTACCGCGCCCTGAACGCGCGGCTCCTGTCGATCGCCGCAACCATGGGCGCAGATCTCAGCGAGGAGGAGATCCGCAAGGCCGCAGAGATAGTGCGGCAGCTCAGCGACGACGTGAAAGCGCGGTCGGAACGGCTGCCTTAGCGTGTGGCGAAATCATACTTGCCAATCGTCTACACTTCTGAAATGTCGAACGTTACAGGCTAGTAGCTCTTGCGCCACAACCGCAACATCGCTGCTGGGGTTTATGACTTCGACCACCTCCGCCGTGCTCGCCCAATGCCTGTACAAGGCAAGCAAGTCAGCATCGCTCTCCGCCAGACCCACGCCCCACATAACAATTGAACGAGGCTTTCGTCCCCAGGCTGGCTCCAAAATCATCTTTGCAATTGGATGCTGCTCATAGCTCTTGTTGAGACGAGGTGGGATCAAGCCTGAGTAGCTTCGATACCCCTGAGGTTGAGGCAATCCCAACCACTCAGGCTCGCCAAAGGTGAAGGCCTTCTCGTTCACGACCATGTTGAGCGATCCATGGGGCTTACAGACTAGGACCTGATCGGGTCGGGTAGGGTTTGGCGCATACGCAAATGATCGACCGAGTTGCGTAAGTGCGATCTCAAAAACCGTATCGTAGTTCAGGTTGAGGATGAGATCCGAAGCTTCGAACTTCTGCGCAACTCGCTTGGTTGTACGTAACTCCCTGAAGCCCGTCCCATTTTCAAAGAAGCAAGTTACCATCGAGTCGGCAAGCGGCCGTCCGACACCATGGTACAGCAAGTTATCCCAGAAGGCGCAGCCCCGCTCCGGGACAGTGGCGTTCGAACCGCCCGCCGAAATTCTAAGGCCCGAGATATAGCCTGGTGGGAGCCTCTCGCCCATCTCTAGCTTGAGATGACGATTGTTCCAGGCAAACTCCATGAATCTCTCAATGTTGGTCACCCCAGCATCTTCTAACTTGTAGAACTGCTCCCGAAGATCCGGGAGCTCCTCCCAATATCCGAGTTCTTTCAGGTAGATGTCGAGAAGAGGCGATGGCGAGTAATCGGCCCATGTTTTTCGCGAGAAGTTGCTGATAACAGGCGGGCAGTCGTCTATCGGATTGCCCAGCGCTAGGGCTTCAGCAAGGGTGGCTCCTGCACCGACTACCAGATGCTTCATGTTCTATCCTTAGCCACACCCCTTCACGTCCAACCGAAGATCCTCAGCGGCTTTGAGGCAAGGCAGCGCGCACCAGTTCTACAGCGTTGGCCAGAAACTCCTTGGAGAGAAACGACACCCTAGAGTTGTCGCGTGGCGTGAAAGTGGAAAAACTAAACCCCATCGTCGGATGCGTCAAACTCAGCATCGAAACCGAAGAATGTGTCTGCCATTGCTTGCTCCAACTGATCAATCCAAGAATGCCGTTCATACTTGTATTGCATGTGCTCGCAGCGGGTGAAGACCGGGTCAATAACGGGATGTATCTCTCTAAAGAACAAAAACCGATTGGAGTAGACTTGAACCGTGTCATTGACGAAAGAGACTTCTTCTGGAGTCAGATTGAGGGCGAAGCCTTTTGGATATGTACGGTACCGCATCGGCCGGGTGTAGAAGATGGCGATCTCCGGCGTTAGCGGTACGAGGCAACGCGGCCTATGATGGTCGGTAGCCGACGAAACGTTGTGAAGAAATCCGTCTCCAAAAATAAACTCACCGGCACCACTCAACAGCACAGTGAATTTCCCTCCGCTGATCATTGTACCCGCCAACATGTGCTGTGCACGGCGAACATTGAGTGCAACTAGATCCTTATCCGCGGTGAGATCCGGTAGGTCAAACTGACTGCGGTAGCGCTCAAGCGTTAGGCGGACCCGGTTTCGAAAGCTTGGACTCCGTGCAATAAGAGAGGCAAGGCACACTCCCATTAGAACTTGAATGTTCTGCTTGACGATGAGAGGCGTGAGCCGGCTAGAGAACGGGCCACTCGTTGCGAGCAATTCCGAATTGAGGCCCTGAAGCCAAGTAATAAGATTCGGAAAGTTGTCGTCTGCCAGCTGAAAAGTGCCTTCGAACGATTCTTCCCATACAGTGGGTGTTTTTGCATAGGTAATCTTGTTCGCATTTCGGATCGCACCGAATTCCTTCGGAAACGAGCGAACGAGCTCTCCGTCGCACGACACGCAATGGACATGACCGCTGTCGTCTTGCCAAAACTTTGAAAGTCCTCGTGGCCACCAGTGATGACGTTCGTTTTTTGGCTTCACGACAGTCACCTCAACCCAAGCATAGCGTGCTGAACTGGCATACCGACCTCGAGCTCGTGAAGGCAACTAACTCTCAATCGATTGCAACCCCCTACTCCCACTCGATCGTCCCCGGCGGTTTCGAGGTGACGTCGTAGACGACGCGGTTGATGCCGCGCACCTCGTTGATGAGGCGGGTGGCGACGCCGGCCAGGAAGTCGTGGTCGAAGGGATAGCTCTCCGCCGTCATGCCGTCGGTGGAGGTGACGGCGCGCAGCGCGCAGACGTAGTCGTAGGAGCGGGCGTCGCCCATGACGCCGACGGTCTTCACCGGCAGCAGCACGGCGAAGGCCTGCCAGATGGCGTCGTAGAGGCCGGCCTTGCGGATGGCGTCGAGGTAGACGGCGTCGGCCTTGCGCAGGATGTCGGCCTTGTCGCGGCTGACCGGGCCGGGAATGCGGATGGCGAGGCCGGGGCCCGGGAAGGGATGGCGGCCGACCAGGCTCTCCGGCAGGCCGAGCTCGCGGCCGAGGGCGCGCACCTCGTCCTTGAAGAGCTCGCGCAGCGGCTCGACCAGCTTCATGTTCATGCGCTCGGGCAGGCCGCCGACGTTGTGGTGCGACTTGATGGTGACGCTGGGGCCGCCGGTGAAGGACACCGACTCGATGACGTCGGGATAGAGCGTGCCCTGGGCCAGGAAGTCGGCGCCGCCGATCTTCGCCGCCTCCTCCTCGAAGACGTCGATGAAGGTGCCGCCGATGATCTTGCGCTTCCGCTCCGGGTCGTCGACGCCCTCCAGCTTGCCGAGGAAGAGATCGCTGGCGTCGCGGTGCACCAGCGGGATGTTGTAGTGGTGGCGGAACACCTCCACCACCTGCGCGGCCTCGTCGAGGCGCAAGAGGCCGTGGTCGACGAAGATGCAGGTGAGCTGCTCGCCGATGGCCTCGTGGATCAGCACCGCGGCCACCGAGGAGTCGACGCCGCCGGAAAGCCCGCAGATCACGCGCGACTTGCCGACCTGCGCGCGGATCGCCGCCACCGCCTGCTGGCGGAAGGCGGCCATGGTCCAGTCGCCGGCGCAGCCGCAGACGTTGTGGGTGAAGTTGGCCAGCAGCTTCGCGCCGTCGGGCGTGTGTGCCACCTCCGGATGGAACTGCACCGCATAGATGCGGCGCGCCTCGTCGGCCACCACCGCGAAGGGCGCGCCCTCGGAGGTGCCGTAGACCTGGAAGCCGTCGGGCAGCTTCACCACGCGGTCGCCGTGGCTCATCCACACCTGGTGGCGTTCGCCGGGCGCCCAGACGCCGGCGGTGAGCGCGCAGTCGCCTTTCATCTCGACGAAGGCCTTGCCGAACTCCTGGTGGTCGGAGCCCTCGACCACGCCGCCGAGCTGGGCGCAGAGGGTCTGCTGGCCGTAGCAGATGCCGAGGATCGGCACGCCAAGCTCGAAGACGACCTGCGGGGCGCGCGGGGTGTCGCTGCCGGTCACCGAGGCCGGCCCGCCGGAGAGGATGATGCCCCTGGGCGCGAAGTCGGCGATGCGCCGCGGCTCGGCGTTGAAGGGGAAGATCTCGCAGTAGACGCCGCTCTCGCGCACCCGCCGGGCGATGAGCTGGGTCACCTGGGAACCGAAGTCGAGAATCAGGATGCGGTCGGTCATGCGGTCTTTGCGTCCCCGTCGTTTGCTCGTTTCCGGACCAGGCGCCCGGCTATCGCGTCATTCCCCGGCCCGGCCAGGTCCGGACTCCAGGTCCGGCCAGCCGTAGGCCAATTCCTCCAGCTCGGTGCCGGCGAAGCTCTCCACGCGCTCGCCGGCGCGCTGCCCGCCCATGGCCTCGTAGAAGAAGCGCGCCGGATTGGCCGCCAGCACCCACACCACGGCGCCCCGGTGGCCCTCCTTGCGCAGCGCCTCCAGCGCGGTGGTCAGCAGGCGACGGCCGAGCCCCTGGCCCTGCCAGTCGATGCCGACGTAGAGGGCATAGACCTCGCCGCTGAAGGCCATCTGCGGCGTGCGGCTCGGGCCGAAGGAGACGAAGGCGACGACCTCGCCGTCGACCTCGGCCACCATCAGGTCGTTGCCTTTCTCCGCCTGGGCGGCGGCACGATGCCACTGCGGCGACGAGCGCGCCACGCTCATGCGCGCCAGGTAATCGGCGGGCACCAGGCCGGCATAGGTGCTCTGCCAGGTCTCCACGTGCACGCGGGCGATGGCGTCGGCATCGCGCGGCAGCGCCGGGCGCAGGACCACGAGATCGCTCATGCCGCCGCCCGCCGTTCGAAGACGGCGATAAAGAAGCCGTCGGTGCCGTGGCGGGCCGGCGTCAGGGTCAGGTACGGCGTACCGCCCTCGCCCTGCGGATCGGGATAGTCGGAGTCCAGCACCTCGCGCCACAGCGCGGCCAGCGGCAGCGCGGCGAAGGTCGGCGTCTCGGCCAGGAAGGCGTCGGCCTGCTCCGCATTCTCCTCCGGCAGCAGCGAGCAGGTGACGTAGACCAGGCGGCCGCCGGGCTTCACCAGCAGCGCCGCCCGCCGCAGCAGCCCCTGCTGCGCCGCCTTGTAGCCTTCCAGCTTCTCCGGGGTCAGCCGCCAGCGGGCATCGGGATGGCGGCGCCAGGCGCCGCTGCCGCTGCAGGGGGCATCCACCAGCACCCGGTCGAAGGCGCCGTGGAGATCCTGGTCGGCGGCGATGTCGTCCACCGCGCGGCGCTCGACGAAGCCGGCCCCGGCCCGCTTCAGCCGCAGCGCCCCGCGGTCGAGGCGGGACTGGTCGACGTCCATGGCCAGCAGGCAACCGCGCCCGCCCATCTCCGCCGCCAGCGCCAGGGTCTTGCCGCCGGCGCCGGCGCAGGCGTCGGCCACCGCCATGCCGGGGCGCGCGTCGCAGAGCAGCGCCGCCAGCTGCGAGCCCTCGTCCTGCAGCTCCACCAGCCCGGCGCCGTAGGCGAGGCTCGCGCGCAGCGCCCGCCGTCCGGCCACGCGCAGGCCGCGCGGCGACAGCGGCGTCGGCACGGTCTCGATGCCCTCCTCCAGCAGCGCCGCCTGCGCCGCCCCGCGCGTGCCGAGCAGCAGGTTCACCCGCAGGTCGGTCGGCGCCTCGCGCAGCAGCGCCTCGGCCTCCGCCGCGGCCGCCGCGCCGAAGGCGGCCTCCAGCTTCGGCATGATCCACTCGGGCACCTCGTGGGCGACCCAGGCCGGCGGCACCGCCCGGCGCAGCGCCGCATCGTCGAGGCGGTCGGCCAGCGCCGCCTCCTCCGCGCTCAGCGGCGCCGGCGCGTAGCGCCCGCCGCCGAAGTGGGCATGCAGGGTCTCCGGCGTTTCTCCGGCGCAGAGCTCCAGGTAGGCCAGCAGCTGCTGGCGCGGCGAGTCGGCGGCGCCCTCGCCGCGCTGCAGCCACCAGGCGATGCGCGCGCGGTGGCGCAGCAGGTCGTAGGTCATCGCCGTCACCGCCTTGCGGTCCTTGGAGCCGATGTAGCGGCGCTGGCGCAGGTAGTCGTTGACCACCAGCTCGGCCGGGACCACCAGCTCGGCCGGCCCCTCGCCGGACCGCGCGGCGATGCCGTCGAGGATCTCGATGACCGCCTGCAGGCGCGCCGCCGGCGTCATTGTTGCCTCTCCGCTTCGGGCCTGCGGAATTCACACTCCCCGCAGACAGCCATGAAACGGCGATACACACACGGCTGTCGTCCCGGGGCTTGTCCCCGGGACCCATTGGCGTCAGATCGTGGCGATGCCTTATACCGTTTATGTTCGTTCCGGGCAGCGATTGAATGGATAGGGCCATGGGTCCCGGCATCAAGTGCCGGGACGACAGCCTTGAGTTGGCAGCAGCGAGTCTTCCCGGGAGGGGATACGTGAATGCCGTGGCCTCCGGGCTGCAGACGCAATTGCTGTGTGAATTCCGGTGGGAATGGCGGCCGGCGGACGATCACATCTCGTTGCGGTAGTTGGGCGCCTCGCGCGTGACGGTGACGTCGTGCACGTGGCTCTCCCTGAGGCCCGCATTGGTGATCTGGACGAAGCGCGCGTTCTTCTGCAGCTCGGCGATGGTGGCGCTGCCGGTGTAGCCCATGGCCGCGCGCAGGCCGCCGATGAGCTGGTGGATCACCGCGCCGACCGGGCCCTTGTAGGGCACCCGGCCCTCGACACCTTCCGGCACCAGCTTCAGGTTGTCGGCGACTTCCTGCTGGAAGTAGCGGTCGGCCGAGCCGCGCGCCATGGCGCCGACCGAGCCCATGCCGCGGTAGGACTTGTAGGAACGGCCCTGGAACAGGAACACCTCGCCGGGACTCTCCTCGGTGCCGGCGAACAGCGAGCCGATCATGGCGCAGCTGGCGCCGGCCGCCATCGCCTTGGCGAGATCGCCGGAGAACTTGACGCCGCCGTCGGCGATCACCGGGACGTCCTGCTTGCTGCAGACCGCCACGGTGTCGAAGAGGGCGGTGAGCTGCGGGATGCCGACCCCGGCCACCATGCGGGTGGTGCAGATCGAGCCCGGGCCGATGCCGACCTTCACGGCGTCGGCGCCGGCGTCGATGAGGGCGCGCGCGCCCTCGGCGGTGGCGACGTTGCCGGCGATCACCTGGGCGACGTTGGAGAGCCGCTTGATCTCGCTGACCGCAGCCATCACGCCGCGCGAATGGCCGTGGGCGGTGTCGACCACGATGACGTCGGCGCCGGCGTCGAGCAGCGCCTCGGCGCGGGCGAGGCCGTCCGGGCCGACGCCGGTGGCGGCGGCGGCGCGCAGGCGGCCCTGGTCGTCCTTGCAGGCATTGGGATAGGCCTGCGCCTTTTCCATGTCCTTCACGGTGATGAGGCCGATGCAGACGAAGTCGTCGTCGACCACCAGCAGCTTCTCGATGCGGTGCTGGTGCAGCAGGCGCTGCGCCTCTTCCTTGCTGACGCCTTCCTTGACGGTGATCAGCCGCTCGCGGGTCATCAGCGCGGAGACCGGCTCCTTCGGATTCTCGGCGAAGCGCACGTCGCGGTTGGTGAGCACGCCGACCAGCTTCTTGGTCTTGCGCTCGACCACCGGGATGCCGGAGATCCGGTGGCGCTCCATCAGCGCCAGGGCGTTGGCCAGCGGCTCGTCCGGGTGGATGGTGACGGGGTTCACCACCATGCCGCTCTCGAACTTCTTGACCCGGCGCACCTCGTCGGCCTGTTCGTCGATGCCGAGGTTCTTGTGGATGACGCCGATGCCGCCGGCTTGGGCGAGGGCGATGGCGAGACGGCCCTCGGTCACCGTGTCCATGGCGGAGGACAGCAGCGGGATACCCAGCTCGATGGAGCGGGTGAGGCGCGTGCGGGTGTCTGTCTGGCTTGGGAGGACCGCGGATTCCGCCGGCTCGAGAAGGACGTCGTCGAAAGTAAGAGCCTGACGGAGTTGCATGCCGATCCCCTTGGCGGTGATTGGCGCCGCATCATACACATGGGCCCCGCCATGCCAAGCGGATTGCGGCGCAGGCCGGAAGTGCGCCACGGGCATGGCTGGCGGCCGCGAAAAGCCGGGCCTTTGCCGCCGCTGCCACGGGCCCCCCTTGGCACCCCGGGCCCCGGTTCCCATGTCATCCATAGCGCGTGATCTGCATCAAGGCGTGCCTCAGGCAGGCGCGGGACCATCACGCAGGAACACCGGTAAACCGCAGGAAACCGCCATGAAACCTACCCGGAGCTGGATCGTCATCGCCGACGGCGCGCAGGCGCGCATCCTCGAGAACAGCGGCCCCGGCAAGGGGCTGACGCACCTGCCGGCGGAGGATCGCCACCGCGAGCTGCCGCCGAGCCGCGACATCGATGCCGACCGGCCGGGCCGCACCCACGACCGCTTCGGCCCCGGCCGCCACGCCATGGAGCCTCCGAGCGACGCCCACCGCGAGGAGAAGCGGCGCTTCGCCGAGGAACTGGCGGGACAGCTCAACGCCGCCGCCCTGAAGCAGAGCTACGACCGGCTGATCCTGGTCGCCCCGGCCAAGACACTGGGCGACCTGCGCCAGGCCCTCAGCAAGGAAGCCGCCGCCCGGGTCGGCGGCGAGCTGTCCAAGGACCTGACCAAGATTCCCGACCAGGACCTGGCCGGACACCTGGGCGGGGTGATCGCGCTTTAGCCCGCCGCCCCGGCGTCGTCCGCTTCGGAGTCGTCGGCGTCGGAACCGCCGCGAAAGCCGGTGGCGACGAGGTACATCTCCGCCGAGTCGGCACGGCTGGCCGCCGGCTTGACGTGGGCGACGCGGGCGAAGTCGCGCTTCAGCGCCGCCAGCAGGTCGCGCTCGGTGCCGCCCTGCAATACCTTGGCGACGAAGGCGCCGCCGGGCGCCAGCACCTCCCGCGCGAAGAGGTGGGCCGCCTCGACCAAAGCCATGACCTTCAGGTGGTCGGTCTTGGCGTGGCCGGTAGCATGCGCCGCCATGTCCGACAGCACCACGTCGGCGGGCCCGCCCAGCGCGGTCTTCAGGCGCTCCGGCGCGTCCTCGTCGAGGAAGTCGCCGACCAGGAGGTCGGCGCCGGGAATCGGCTCCACCTCGGCGAGATCGATGCCGACGACCCGCACGCTGCGCCCGCAGCGCTCCACCACCACCTGGGTCCAGCCGCCGGGCGCGCAACCGAGGTCGACCACCCGGGCGCCGTTCTTCAGGAAATGGAAGCGGTCGTCGAGTTGGGCCAGCTTGAAGGCGGCCCGCGAGCGGTAGCCGCGCTTGCGCGCCTCGGCGACGTAGGGATCGTTCAGCTGGCGCTCCAGCCAGCGCGCCGAGGAGACGCTGCGCCGCTTGGCGGTCTTCACCCGCACCTTGAGGCTGCGTCCCGCAACTTCGCGGCCGCCGCCGCGGCCGGCACCCGCCCTGCCCTTTCCGGCACGGCCGCCGCCCGCACGCCCTCCTCCCGACTTCGCCAAGACGCCTACCTCGACGCGGCCAGGGCCGCAGAATCCGGATTGAGGCCGGGATCGGAGTCGGCTTCGGGGCGCGTTTCGGGCTCGGGCAGCCAGCGGCCGGCCGGCGCGCTGACGCCGTGGATCATGGCGTAGAGCATGCCTTCGCGCAGGCCGCGGTCGGCGACCCGCAGCCGGTCGGCCGGCCAGAGGCGCGCCAGCGCCGAAAGAATGGCGCAGCCGGCCACCACCAGGTCGGCGCGCTCCGGGCCGATGCAGGGATGGGCGGCGCGCTCGGCGTGGCTCATGGCGGCGATGCGCGCGCAGAGGTCGTGTACCGCCGCCATCTCCAGGTAGCTGCCGTCGACCGCCGCGCGGTCGTAGCGTGGCAGGTTCATCTGCACCCCGGCCAGGGTGGTGACGGTGCCGGAGGTGCCGAGCATCTGCACCGCGCCGCGGACCAGCGGTCCCTCGGACGCGACGCGGGCGGCGAAGCCGGCCACCGCCGCCGCCGTTTCGGCCTCCATGGCGCGGAAGGCCGCCGCACCGTCCTCGCCGCCGTGGCGCTGGGCCCCGTGACGCTCGGCCGCGTGGCTTTCCGCCAGGGTGATGACGCCGACGGGGACCGACAGCCAGGCATGCAGCGAGAGTTCCACCGCTTGGCGCCCGCCGTTCTGGGTGCCGCCGCTCCCGGCACCGTTCTGCGGGGCGCCCGGCGCCGCCTTCAGCCAGCAGATCTCGGTGCTGCCGCCGCCGATGTCGAACAGCAGGATGTCGGGGATCGCCGGATCGATCAGCGGCGCGCAGCCGCAGATCGCCAGCGCCGCCTCCTCGTTCTGGGAGATGATCTCCAGTTCGATGCCGGTGGAGCGCCGCACCGCGTCGAGGAAGTCCTCGCAGTTGGTGGCGCGCCGGCAGGCCTCGGTGGCCACGGCGCGGATGCGGGTGACGCCGCGGCGGCGCAGCTTGCGCGAGCAGATCTTGAGGGCCTCGATGGTGCGCGCCATGGCCGGGGCGGAAAGCTCGCCGCTGGCCGCCAGGCCCTCGCCGAGGCGCACGATGCGCGAGAAGGCGTCGACCACCCGGAAGCCGTCGCCCGCCGGGCGGGCCACCAGCAGGCGGCAGTTGTTGGTGCCGAGGTCGAGCGCGCCATAGAGGGACTGGGCCGGCCGCCTGTCGCGGCCCGCCCGGCTGGCGCCCTCGCCCCCCCAAGCGGCGCGGCGCTGCCCGTTTACCTCGGCGCTCACCCTCTTTAACCCATTTCCCGTTCTTCACGGGGCCCGGCCCTGCCCCGGGGCGGCCCCTGATAGCGCTTTCCTCGAGGGCCATCTTAGCGCGGCCGCGGCGCCTTCCGCCAGCGCCCCGGGCGCCGCCGGGCCGCGGCCGCGGCAAAAAATCGCCGAAAAGCGGTTGTCATGGCGGGGGCGCTAGGACTATGTAAAGCACCTCTGCGCCACAAAGGGCGCCGGGCACGGCCCGCAGGCGGCCCAAAGCCCCGTCTGCTGGGGGATAGTTTAGCGGTAGAACTCTCGGCTCTGACCCGAGCAGCCCTGGTTCGAATCCAGGTCCCCCAGCCAAGCCCCCAGGGAAATCCAGCCAAATCACTCGCTTACAGGGTGCGAAGACGCTCTGTGCCATCTGGCTGTCCGCAGAAGGCCGCCCTGATGCCTCACCCGAACGGTACGGCGCTCGCCGAGGCCCCGCGGCTGGACTGACGGTGCATCGCGAGGACGGCATTCTCCCGGTGCTCCAAGGTGTCGTTACAGGCCATCCGCGTTTGAGCGACGGAGCCGTTGTCGGCACGAGTCCGCTCATCTGGATCGCCGAGGATGGCTCGGCGGCGCGCACAGTGACGCGCCGGACAGGCAGGCGCATCGGTCGACGGCTGCCATCAGTACTGCAAGGTCGATGGCTGACCAGTCGCAATCTACGCTGTATCTTGAGCTAACCCGCCCAGAAGATCGCTGCGCAGACCAGGACGTGAATGAAGCCGTCAATCCGCCCGTCCGTTCCCGGCTGCTCCGCAGGTGGAGCAGAAGCCTTTCTGATCCTGCATTGCAGAACGAGGCATGGCATTCCGGCACGACCATGGCCGCTCTGCATTGAAAGCGGACACGGCCGTAAGTCCCAAGTGAGTTCGCCTTCGTGCCAGAAGCCGAACTCAGAGAACGCGGCTGACGGCACTGCTTCGCCGCTCATGATCCTTCTACTACCGGGATTGTCTCCTGCCGAAGATCAGCAGACAGCCCACTGCATAGGCGGTGGCAACAATGACATTGATGAGCCGGGACACGAAGGCCTCCTCGCTCCCGATCGGGAGCGGCGACAGGCCGATGCCGAGCAGGAGGATGAAGGTGCCGAGCGCAATTGTGAGGACAGGCGCAAAACGTCCGCCGGATAGAATCCTGTACGAGAAGATGAGGCAGCTTGCGAGCACGATAAGGGCGAACCAGACGAAGCCTAGCTCCAGCAGAACGATGTTGTAGACGAAGGTCGCCGCCACGCCGCCGATGACGTTGCCGAGCAACAGTCCTGCGGCGGTCTTCCGGTCCGTGCCCGTCCGGTACTGGCGGATCACCATGAGGATCGTGATCAGGAGAACCAGCGCGATCTGCGTGGCATCGAGCAGATACCAGGCCAGCATCGGCGCCAGGATCAGCGTGTTGCGGAGCGCGAAGCCGGCAGCGGCCTGCAGCTCTTCGCGGCCGGCCGGCGGCGCCGGTGCAGGCCCTGCCGGCGGCGCCGGATCCGGGAAGCAGGCATGGACGATCCAGCTTGCAGCCAGGGTGGCGGCCATGGCCTTGAAAAGCTCTGTTGCAAACTCTCCGGCCAGAGCCGGCGACAGCAGCGCCAGGACGGGAATTGTCACTGCAGCCAGTTGCAGCATCAACGCGGCGAAATCCGGAACACCGCGAGCCTGCCCGAAGAACGACAGAAAGAGGATCAACAAGAAGGTCAGGATGAGGACCGGCGCAGACGAGATGGTGGCGGCGGTCACCAGCTGGGTTACGCCCAGGGCCAGGGCAACGACGAGGAGAGCGCCGACCGCCTCCCGACGCGACGGCGGCGCGCTGGATCTCACCAGGAGCTGAGCGCAGAGCATCGGCGCCAGAAAGGTAAAGTTCCAGCCGAGCCCCTCGGCGAGCACGAAGCTGCCGGCGACGCCGAAAGCCAGGCGCAGGATGGCGCGACAGTCTCGCGCCTCTGCGCCGTCGCCGGCTCGCGCCGCAGGTGCCGCGGCGTCAGTTGACATAGGTGAACCAGGCGAGCACGCGGATCCAAAGGTATCCGAGCCAGTTGGTGATCGGCGCATCTTGCGCATACACGACGACCGTCGCCTGCGAGCCGAGACGCAGGTTCCGTGGCCTGGACTCCGCGTCGAGCGCAATCCGCAGCGGCATCGGCTGCGGGTCGCGGAACCAGCCGCTCGGATTCCTGACAGTGGGCAAGCCTGTCCGCACATCGACAGCACGATTGGCGACCGCATAGCCGAGGCTTTCGACCCGCCCCTGGTAAACCCGTCCAGGGCGGATATCGAAGACGATCTCGGCCAGATCGCCTTCTTCGATGTACTCCAGGCTGTTCTCGCGGAACGCAGCGTCGATCCAGATCTGGCGGATGTCGACATAGGTCATGGCGGTCTGCCCGGCGGCCAGCACCTGGCCGACCGCCAGCTCCAGAAACGGCACCACGCCCTCGGCGGGCGCCGCCACCGCCGTCTTGGCGAGATCGAGCTGCGCCTTCTCGAGGGCAGCAAGGGCTTCGCGCACCTGGGGATTGTCTTCGCCCTCCGGCCCGAGGTTCTGCCGCGCCTCTTCGAGTTGGGCAAGCGCGCGCGTCACAGCCGCTTCCGCGCTGTTGATCGCAGCCTTGGCCTGATCGCCCCGCGCTGGGGCATAGATCCCCTGCTCGACCAGGGTAAGGATACGGTCCGACTGCTCGCGAACATTGTCCCGCTCGACCTTTGCCTGTGTGACGGCAGCCTGCGCGGCCGCGACCGATGCGGTCGAGGCGCCGATGTTCTGACCCGCGAGCTCCAGCTGCGCCTCCGCGCGTCTGACCGCCAGCAGGAAGTACTCCGGGTTGATCCGAAACAGCACGGCGCCCGCATCAACACGCCGGCCCTCTTCGACCCCGACTTCGATGACTTTGCCGCCCACTTCTGGAGCAATTTGCACGAGATAGGCCTGCACCGTCGCCTGGGACGTGTAGGGGGTCGTGCGGTCTGCGACGATGCCATAGGCGAACAGCGCGACGATGGCGAGCAGGACGGCGAGTGTGACCCGCCGTGCAGGGTTCGCGGAACCCCGCGCCTGTGAGCTTGGCGCGCGCGCATCCCCGGCGGGCTCTTGCGGACCGGCTGATGCCGCCGGCTGGGTCGGTGAAGAAGTAGCGCCTTTGGCGCCAGATGTGTCGTCGGAGCTCAATGAATCGCTCCTTGCGCCGCGACGAGCCCGAGGCGAGCAAGCCCGGCGACGGTCAGCTGGACCGCGACCGCGGTCAGGAGGATCCCGAACACGACCTCAGAGATTACGAGGCTTGTGGGATTCAGACGTTTGGCCAGCTTATCGATGTTGCTGAAGACGAGGTAGTCGAGGGCTCCCACGAGGAGAATGAGCCCGACGACAAGCGCGGCGCTCGCGATCGAAAGAACGCTGTCCGACGCGATGATGATCACTGTTATGCCCACCGGATTGAGGAGATAGGGTATCGCGAGGGGATAGACTGCGACCTTTTTCACATCCACGGGCACTTTCTCCGTCACCGGCGGCTCGTCCGCCTGCCCCATCGCCATCTTGATCGCGAGGAGCGCCAGGATAATTCCGCCCGCGACACCCACCGCGCCACTGGTGATGTGCAGAAGCCTCATCAGCAGGGCGCCGGTGACGAGAAGGATCAGTGCCGTGACAACAGCAGTGATAACCATCCTGCGGCCGACCGCTCGCTGCGTGTCGGCGTCAAAGCTCTTCGTCTTTTCCAGAAAAGGCACCAGGGCGATCTTTGGTCCCATCCCGATGAGCAGGAGCAGAAGGAGCTTAGCCACGAGTTCGGCATCTATGGTCGCGAAATTCATTTGAACCTCTCCGCATGCTCAAGAAGGTGTACGACCCGCGACTGGCTACTGCGGCAGCGCATCCCGTCGATCTACGAGCTGGTCGACGACCCGCCGGTATGCTACGTAGTACTTGTAAATATTCCGCACATAGACGACGGGTTCCCGGCTGACCGCCTTGGCCGCGGCGATCTCCACTTCACCGAACCACACATTGGGGTCGAACCCCATCTTCTCCGCCAGGCGGCGCACCTTCGCGACATTGCCGGGACCGGCATTCGTCAGCATCTGGAAGATCTCGTCCCGTCGCGCCTGCACGACCACCATGGTCAGCTCGGTGTCCTTCAGACGCAGCTGCTTCTTCAGCGCACGCTCAAATGCCAGCGCGAGATCGTAGGTGACGCCTTTCTGATCGGCTCCATAGAGGAAGTAGGTCGCGATGCCGTAGGGGATGGCGGCCCTGATCATCCTGCGCGCGACTATGCCGTCGAGACCTCGGGTCCAGGGATTCAGCGCGTCCGCCGGCATCGCTGATTCCGCCGTGCCGTCGTCGCCGGCGGCGGCATGCTGGGCGCGGGCGAAAGGGGCGGGCAGGCCGGCAAAAGCCAGCAACACTATCATCGAAAGCAAGACCGCACCCAGCGCTGTCATGGATATTCCCCCTGTCGACGCCATTCTAGACTTTCGTTGCCTGCGCCTTTGCTTCCGCGGCGGCAACGGCAGAGGCCGCGCCGCGCTCGACGGCGGACCGCTCCTCCGGCGTCATCGCCTCTGCGCCGGGCACATGGACCGTCACGCGACGGTCGGCGAAGTGGATGTCGTCCGCAGCAAAGGCCTTCTGCACCGCCTGGAACACGACGCGGCGGATGACGAACTGGCGGCCGGGCTTGGCCATGAACTTGCCGCGGACGACAAAGGCGCTATCGTCGGTCTGCAGCACGCCCTGCGACTTGAAGGGTTCTAAAAAATCCGGCCCGAGTTCCGGGTCTTTCATCAGATCCTGGCCGATCTGCTTGAAAATTTTCCGCACCTTGTCGAGATCAGTGTCGAAGGGAACGCGGAACTCCAGCTTCATTATTGCCCAGTCGCGGCTGTAGTTGGTGAGGTGGTGGATCTCTCCGAAGGGAACAGTGTGCAGGGCGCCGCGATGATGGCGCAGGCGCAGCGAGCGCAGCGAGATCTTCTCCACCGTGCCCTTGGCGGCGCCGACATCAATGTACTCGCCGAGGCGGAAGGCGTCGTCGACCAGGAAGAATACCCCGGAAACGATGTCGCGCACCAGGGTCTGCGCGCCGAAGCCGACGGCGATTCCAACGACACCGGCGCCGGCCAGCAACGGCCCGATGTCGACCCCGAGCGCACTGAGCACCACCATGACCGACATGACTGCGATGGTCACCTGGGCCGCCACGCGCAGCAGCGGCAGGAGGGTTCTGAGGCGGGAGACACCCTGCCCACCCTGCTCGCCGCTCTCCGCCGCAACCTGCCCGAGCTCGCGTGCTTCCTTCGCCAGGCGTCGATCGATCGCGATGCGAGCCATCTCCCAGAGCACATAGGCGACAAGCGCGGTCAGGCCGATATCGACCAGGGCCTCTGCGATGCGCGAGCCGACGCTACGCTCGGCCATGCTGAAAAGATCGAGCCCCCAGATGCGCATGAGGAACATCGCTGCGGCGACGTAGAGCACGATGCGGCCGGCGCGCAGTGCCACGATGCGAAACTGGCCGCCGGCCTGCTCGACCTTCTCTCCCACGCCCTCAAGGTGCTGCGCCGCACGCTCCAGAACGGCGTCAATGTGGGGAACGAAGATTACCGCCAGCAGGCTACCGAAGACAGACAGGTAGGACACCGGGTGTCCGGTGAACACGACGATCACGATGACCAGATAGAGCAGGACGACGTAGGCGGCTGTGATCCCGGGCCAGGCTGTGGCAATGAGCAGGCGGAACCGACCGCTCGCAGCCCCTTGCCCGGCGAGATCGCCCGCGATCGCCTTGCGGGCCTTCAGGATGGTGTAGACCAGGGTTGCGAAGAGGATGAAGCCGACGGCGAAAGCGAGCAGCCTATACACGCCATCGGGCAGCCCAAGCTGACGCAACAACGTGCAGGTCAGAAAGCCGAATGCGGCGATCGATGCCATCACGATGTTCTGGCGGTGCAGGAATCGGGTCGCCTGGTTGTCCATCTGCACCAGCCGCAAGTTCGGATGATACGGCGCCAGGAGGAAGTGCGAGAAGACCACATAGAGCCGCACCGCAACCACTGCCGTGACATAGGTCATCACCACCGTGCGGGTGACTTCATTGCCTTGCCAGAGCGCAACGAAGACCGCCAGGGCGCCGACGACGAAGACCGCCAGGAACACGAACTCCATCGCCAAGCCCAGCAGCAGGCAGCCGAGGCGAGTGAGCGGCCCTTCCGACGGGCCCTCGACGGCTTGCAACCAAAGCCGGCGGAGAAAGCGGCGTGACAGGCGCTCCGCGATCCAGCCGACCGCCAGCATGAGCGCCATGCCGGCACTGATCATAAGCAGTACGCGCAGGGACCCGCCCTCCGGCAGCCGTGCAAAGGCACCGGCCAAGCCATCCGGCAGCTCAGGTATGGCCTCAGCCAGGCCTCCCAGGCCCTCGCGCAGATCCTCGGCGCTATCCCGCCATTGCAGGAGTACGCTGCCCATATCGAATGCCACCTGGGGTACTCCCGGTGTCATTCGCGCGTCGAGCTGTTCGAGCAGAAGCTCCCGCACCTGGGCGTCGTCCAGGCGCGCCACCAGATTCCGAATCGCGGCATCGGAAAGGGGCTGCTCGACACGCAGCTGATGCAGGGGCGATTCCGCCCCTGCGTCGCCCGCCTCGCTACTTTGGCCTTGAGCAGCCAGCGGTGCCGAGCAGCAGAGCAGAATCGCCCATACAAGTCGATGAAGCTTCAGCTTGATAAGCGCACCCATTCCTTACAGGGGCTTCCAGCCTTGTGATGGGGTCCAATCTGGATTGTTTATTGTGAACTCGCCAAACATCCCCCGGAAGTTATCGCAACCGACACTCGGTTCCGAACGCTGCTGATGCTCGCTTTCCATCGCCGCCTGACTGAATATCTCGTCCAGTTTGGCGGCAGAGGACCCCTGACCGGCCATGTGATCGAAAAGCGACTTCACGCGGCTGACATACTGCGTCGTGTCGATGTCGCAACCGGCGGCAGTGCCTTTGACCGATCCCGCCTGGTGCGCGACTTCCTCCGGTGACTGGCTCTGTGCGGCGAGCTGTGTGATGAGCGCGGCAAGAATGCCGATGGTCAAGAGCGGCATGGCAAGCAACCTTGTCGATCCTATCAACATGACTGAATACTCCTCTGTTCAATCGTTCCCATGCGTCCAACCCCCAAAAAATTCCATCAATGTGTGCCGCCCCGATGCTCCCGGACATCCTACGGCTTAACTCGCCTGCCCGGCCGCCGGCCCGCGAAAGAAGATGCGCCACAGCCGCCCTCCACCGACCTCCCGGCGGATGACACCGAAGGCATTGTAGGCCATGAAGGCGAGCCCAACGC
The DNA here is from genome assembly GCA_050330205.1 of Kiloniellaceae bacterium. Lineage (GTDB taxonomy): Bacteria > Pseudomonadota > Alphaproteobacteria > Kiloniellales > Kiloniellaceae > Pelagibius. The sequence continues at coordinate 69,335 of JBHJOA010000060.1, read as the reverse complement.
AGATCGTCGTCGCCCAGACCTGCGCGACATCACGGTGCTCGAGGACGTTGACGACCGCCGCAGCGAAGCCACCGTGCTCTTCGCGCGATTCGAAGGCCTTTTCCAGCAGCAAGGCAGCTACCGTTGCAGATGTGTACAAGGCGGTCCGAACGAGCACATCGGCCATCGCCGGCTGGTTGTGAAGCCAATGGGTCAGCGGTACCTTCTGAAGGACGATAACGACCTTTGCCGTGACCAGAGCCACGACCACGGCCGTGGTGATGCCGCGGAACTCGATGCCGTATTCGGCGAGGAGGAGCTGCTTCAGGATCATTACCAGCGTGAAGCAGGCCGCAAAATAGAGGGTCGCCGCCAGTAGTGACCTCGCTTCTTCCTTGAGCCAATGCAAGAACTTCATAGCGACCTCGACGCCGTCTACCCTGTACCGCCTCCGGATGGTCATCAATCCGGCAAGACTTTGACCCCCACCAGCGCCGCACAGGCGCCAAATACGACAAAAGCGACCCGATCTCCCGAGGCGCTCAGCACGAAGCGGCCGCTGTCCTGAGCGATCGCGGCGCTCCAGCCGAGGCCGTCCCTGACCCCTTCCAGGCCGTCATCGGCGCCTTGCAAGATCAGTTTCTCGTAGATCAGCGTCACACTGCGGATGACCGAAGTGCGGGTGTGACTGCCGAGACCCTGGACAGACTTCGCCGTGACGTCGACGAGGAAGAAGTCCGGCGCGCCGACCTCCTCGGGAAGGATGCGCTGGCAGTCCTGCCCCGGCGCACACTCCATGACCTCGCTCAATGCACAGAGCATCGGTGACGAACCGTCAAACTCGCCGGCGAGAACGGAGACCGGCGCGGTCATAGCGAGGCTGAGTGCCAGGGCGGAGAGACGGGAGGTGTACATCGGTCTTGCGACTCCCTTACTGCACCGTGTAGCCGCGCCCCTGCAAGCAGGCGGAGAGAGCACGGTTATAAGTCTGGTTCTGGGTGGCTACTTGCTGCTGGTGCTGCGCCTGCGCCTGGGCCTGCTGCTGCTCATGGGCGCGTCGCTGATCGGCACGTCGGAAACCACCGATCAAGGCGCCGCCCGCCGCCCCGGCAGCAGCGCCCTTTCCGGCATCTCCCGCGATGGCGCCGACGGTGACACCGACCACGGCACCACGGGCTGCTCCGCGCAGCACCCCGCCCTGAGGCGCCGGTGCAGAGGCCGAAGGCGGCGGCGGTGATTTGGCCGGGTCGTAGCCCGTCTGCTGCACCGACCAGGCATGGCACTCGCCCTGGTCGCGCGCCTGCTGATCCGGCGTTTGCCCCTGGCTGGGGTAGACGATCAACTGTTGCGCATTGGTCGGCGTGGCAACGACGAGGCAGGCAAAGATTGCCGCGACCGGCAACAGGCGCTTCGCTCCCAGGCGACACCTTTCGAATGCATCTTCGACCGCTGGCATGGTTTCGGCTCCTGCATTTTCGCGATTACGAGGAGGGCACGCCTGTATCTGCCTCGATCGTCGGTGTCAGGTCCAAGGTATCGAAGTCGGGCGGGGTCTTTCGCCAGGGGTACCCACGGCGACCAAGTTCGAAGGCATACTCGTAGAGGGCGCGCATGAACGCTTGATCGAACTCGTCGTCATGCTCATGATCGAAATCGGCACCGATGTAGGCGAGGTTGTAGTCGAAGCCGTCGCGCTGCGACGTGAGATAGATGCGATAGAGGTCGCCGATTCCCTGAGAATGGATCAGAGAGGAGATAGCGCGGCCCGCAATGCTGAAGGTGCGGCGTTCGACGTCCGCCCATTCAGGATCGAGACGCGCATTGCGGATGATGTAGACATGACGCTCACGCTGGGCATGGACCTGAGCCGACTGCAGTGCGATGTTGAGGGTCGGCGGATAGAGGAAGACCTGCGTCATGGCGCCGCCGTCCACATGCATCTCCTGATAGTGATCGCCATCCACCTCGACATCGATCATGACCGGCGGAAAGGCACCGGGAACGGCGGCCGACGCGAGCAGTATCTTTTGGAACAGCGCGAGCGCGCCCGGTGACCGGCTCGCCGCGATTGCGGTCATGTTCCAGACGATCGGCCGTCGGGCATCGAGGTTCGTGGTCCCGACGAACAGCAGCCTCCCCTTCTCGTATTCCTCGGCTATGGCATCGAGCAGATCTTGCGTCACAAAGCGCGCGATCATCTCGGACATCGGGAAGGTATCGGCCAGCGCATCATCGAAGAGTGCAGCCAACAGACCGCGGCCTTCGAAGATGTCATCCTTGGTAATCGCCGTGTAGGCTTCCTCCAGCGTGTCGTCGTACTCGGAGCCGAGGAATGCCAGGGGCGCGATCAGCGCGCCGGTGCTCACCCCTGTGACGGCCTTGAAGACGGGCCGGCCGCCGTGCTCCGTCCAACCCTTGAGGAGGCCGGCACCGAAGGCGCCGTTGTCTCCGCCGCCGGACACGGCCAGGAAGCTCACCGGCGGCAGTGCACCGGAATGCCCTGTGCCGGCAAGGTAAGCGCGCTCACGCTCGAAGGAGTGGAGCGCTTCGCGGAGGAAGGGCTCGATTTCCTTGTCGACCCAGAATCTCGCCTCTGGAATGCCTGGAACTATCGCCTGGGTCGTATGCTCATCCGGAACTGCGCTCAACCGCACCGGCCCGGTGCAGGCGATCAGCAGCAGCGGCAAGAAGATCGCCGCCAACAGCGCGCGAGCGCGAAAACCGGAACGGCCATGACGGTGGAACCTGCGGGCGCACATGCAGCGAAATCCTCCGAAGACGATCCTTTCGAGCGCCGGGCAGCGGGCTGAGGCACCCGCAAGCGACGCCCTCCTGATCACCGGCGCATTACACGACGGGCTGCATGGCTATCCCAAGCTGGCGCGTGTAGCGAACGTGTAATCGCCAGGTAAACAACCCTTGAAGACCTGGCCTTTCTCTTGGCGCTGGACCTCCGGACTACAGCGGATCGCCAGACAGCCAGACGGCCACGATCTCTGCGTCCAGTTCGGCGATGAGGCGGCGGTACTCGGCGGCCCGTGCCCGCGCGCCCGTCTCGGTCGAGAGCTCCAGGCGCCGCAGGGCCTCGACCGCATCCTCAAAATCCGCCAGCAGACTGCAGGTCTGGTCGCTCGCCGGATCCGGCAGCGTGGCCCGGTACCGTCGCGCCCGGTCCAGAAGCTGGGAAACATCTGCGGAAACCGGTTCCGCAGGCGACGCCTTGCTCGGCTTGCCTCCCGAAATCACCCTGAAATCCTTCGGCTTTGGCATGGCGGTGACCCTGACGACCGACGCCGCGCTCCCACTCGCGATGAGCGCTCTCTTGTCCCCACGGCAAGGAAGCCTAGGCCTCGCCTCCGGATTTCGCATGTAGCTTACGGTAAGCGACGGCGCCAATTGGGCTACCGTACCTCCTTATCCGGGCCTGTTGAGGGCAGGTCCCATATGCGCCCTCCTCCCTCCAACGGGTACCCATAACAAATATAGGGTCAACCCTCCCCGGCCAACGAATTGAGTAGGAAACCGCCCGAAAGGTTGTAATCTAGAATTACCGTTCTCGGACCGTAGGCGATCCAGGGAAGGAAGTCGCCAGGTCCGCGGGAGTAGTGCCGCCCATAAGGCGGGGTTGCGATCGCACCAAGTGCGACACCTGCGCTGAGACCGGCAGCGACGTCAGCAAGGCAGCAAACCATTGGAAATGCCGCTGCACCGCCGCGCAGGGGAGAACGGTAAAATGGGTTTAGAGGCAAAGAGTGGTCCCGGTCCTGAGCCCGCGCCAGCGGGGGCGGCGTCCGAAAGCAGCCCCAGTCCACCGGGCCCGGAGTTGGTGCGCGAGCAGCTGGAACGCATTCTGACCAGCCAAGAATTCCTAGGATCGGATCGCGCTCGGCGCTTCCTGCGCTATGTCGTGGAAGAGACACTCGACGGCCGAGCCGACCGCATCAAGGCATTCTCCGTGGCCGTCGCCGCGTTCGATCGGGACGAGAGCTTCGATCCCCAGACCGACCCCATTGTGAGAATCGAGGCGGGGCGCCTGCGGCGATTCCTTGAGCGGTATTATCTCGTCGCCGGCGCAAATGAAACTATTCGCATCGATATTCCGAAGGGCGCCTACGTCCCCACTTTCTCGTGGCTCCACGGCCAGGGAATCGCGCCGGCTGACGCAGACGCCCCGAAGAGCGCCGCCTCGCCACTCGAAGACCATCCAGGGTCAGTATCCGAAGTGCCGGGCCGCCGGGTATGGCCCAGGGTGGCGGTGGCTTCCTCGATAGCGGCCGCATTCCTGCTCGCTCTCTTCTCGATCTGGCCTGTGCTGCTCCCGGACGAGGCCTTCCCGAATTCGGGAGTCAGATCGACCCTGCCACAGCCTTCTGTCGCGGTGTTGCCTTTCCACCTGTCGGGCGTCGAGGAGCCGGTCAACCACCTTTCCAGCGGCATGACCAGCGAGCTCGTCAGAGAGCTTTCCCGCTACTCGACCATCTTCGTTCTTGGTCCCCAGTCGTTGCGCCGTTTCGGTGCATCGCCCGATATTACCGCTATCGGTCAAAAAACAAGCGTCGGCTTCGTGCTATCCGGCGACATTCAGCATGTCGGCCAGAGAGTTCGGGTCGCCGTCCAGCTGAACGATACCGATACCGGCGGTGTAATCTGGGCGGAGGCCTACGAGCGTGATTTCGCCGTCGAGGGCATCTTCGATTTGCAGGCGGAGATCGCCCAGGATATCGTCCGGCGCATCGCACAGCCGCAGGGCGCCATCGCTCTGTTCGACTGGAAGCGGACGCGCGGCAAGGCGCCGGAAACCTGGGATGCCTATGACTGCGTCGTGCAGGCCGACGACCTGCATCGCAGAGTGCTGCCCCCGGCCCTGGCCCCGGAGATTCATGCCTGCCTGCAGCGCGCTGTCGAGGAAGAGTCCGGCTACGCCGACGCCTGGGTGATGCTGGCCCTTGTCAGCATAGACTCTCTGCGCTTCACCCCTCGGGCCCTGACAATACGCGGCAGTATCGATGAGGCCCACGAGGCGGCAAGGCGCGCGGTGGATCTGGCGCCGGACAGCGGACGGGCGCATCTGGCCCTGATGATGACGCTGTTCTTCCGGGGCGAGGTGGAGCAGGCCCTGGCCGCTGGCGAGGTTGCCGCGCGGCTGAGCCCGCACGACCCCGATATTCTTGCGGAAGTCGGACTGCGCAACATCATGTCGGGGGATCTGGATGCAGGTATTCATCTTGTCAGTCAGGCAACCGACTTCTATTACAACGAGCCGCTGACCTCACGCTTGGCCTTGGCTATGGCCGCACTGCGCCAGGGGCGCTACCAGGATGCCTCCGACGCCGCGATGGGCGAGGGACAGGGGGCGAACTTCGTCTATTGGAGCATGATCTCCGCCATGCACGGCAAGGCCGGCCGGCTGGAGGAAGCCCGCCACGCCGCTGGCGAACTCCTGAAGCTCTACCCCGAATTCGCGGAATGGGCCTGGGTGGAGATGGAGGCCCGTCACCTGGTTCCCGAGATTGCGACGGCAATGGCGGAAGGTTGGCGTGCAGCGGGATTGCCGGTGCCGCTCGCACCGCCGCGGACCAATCCCTAAAGCGGGCAGACTGCACCAACAGCAGCGCCGCAGACCGGTGGTACGCTGAAACGCTATCAATCGCCCGCCCCGCACCACCACGTAAACTACAGTAACATTCTCAGCAGCCGCGGGGATTTGCCCGATCCTGTTTCCATTCGGATGCGCTGCCGATGAGCCTAGGGCTGCCCCTGAGGTTTGTCTGGTGATTGTAAGCTCTACGCCCCAGAGAACCAGGGCACAACTCATGCTTCGCCGCCCCATCGCCCTTGTGCTGTCGCTCCTCGCCGCCACGGCGGGGACGCCGACGATGGCGCAGGAGAACGCGTCATCCGCCGATTCTGACGGCTGGTCCTTCGGCTTTGCGCCCTATCTCTGGGCAGCTGGTATGGAGGGGAAGGTTGCAACGCTTCCACCGGCGCGGCCGGCAAAGGTCGATGCCGGCTTCGACGACATCCTGGAGAACCTGAGCTTCGCCTTCATGGGCATTGGGGAGGTGCGCTATGGTCGCTTCGCCGTAATCGCCGACGTGATCTACGTTGACTTGGAGGCAGATGCCTCGACGCCCGGCCCCTTCTTTTCCGGCGCGGACTTCGACTCCGAAGTCTTCATCGGAACTTTCCAGGGGTCCTACCGGGTCCTCGCGGCCGAGCAGGGTCATCTCGACCTGCTTGCCGGCGCCCGGGTGTGGAATGTCTCTACGGAACTGGACCTCAACGGCGGTCTGCTGGCCGCACGCAAGCGCGACGACAGCGAGACTTGGGTCGACCCGATCATCGGCGCACAAGGCCAACTAAGATTGGGCGCCGGCTTCTACGTTGCAGCCCTGGCCAATGTCGGTGGCTTCGGCGTCGGATCCGACCTTACCTGGGATGTCTTCGGCGGGATCGGCTACCAGGCGTGGGAATGGTTCGCACCGGTCGTCGGCTATCGCCATCTTTCGGTCGATTACGACAACGACGGGTTCCTGTACGACGTCGACATGTCCGGGCCGCTGATCGGCGGCGTGATCCGGTTTTAGGCCGGATCGGAGAGCGCCGGCGGCTTTCGCGACTCGAATCAAGCGGTGGGGAGCACGAGTTATGAGGATAAAGACTTCGCAGAAGCGGCGATCGCTTGCCTGCCGGGCTGCGGCAGCCGTCGCTGTCATCATCATGGCAGGTCTGCAATTGGGCGAAGCGGCTGCCCAATCGGGCGACCTGAAACAGTCCGGCACTTTGTCCGTCAGCCAGACCCAGATCGCTTTCATCGGTAGCGGCAACCTGGGTGGCGGCAAGCTGACCTATGAGGGCAAGACATACAGCTTCAAAATCGGTGGCCTCGGTATCGGCGGCTTCGGCATCTCCACCATCGAGGCCTACGGTGAGGTCTACAATCTGACCGACCTGAAGAGCTTCGAGGGAGCGTACGGCCAGGCGCGAACCGGCATCGTGGTTGGCGACGTCAGCGCGGGCCAGCTGTGGTTGCAGAGCCCCAGCGGCGTCTACATCCATCTGAACACCAAGCGCGAAGGCCTGGCCCTCTCCCTAGGCGGCGACGCCATCTACATCAAGTTCGACTGACGCGCGGCAGGCAACGTCAAACGGTCGGGAGCACAGGAGAGCCACAAGATGTTTCAGGACACGCGCACTTTCCGTTCAACCCTCGCCATGGCAGCACTCGCAGCCGTCCTTGCGGCGGGCGGCACCGTCCGGGCGGAGGAAGAAACCATCAGCGGCTTCTCCGCCTGGGAGGGCCGGGGTACCGTCTACGATACCGGAACCAACTCCGGCACCTTCGTCGGGGCCATCAGCGGAACTTTGTTCATCGAGACTGAGAATGGGCCGGCGGCCGCCGGTCACATGGTCTGCCCCGCACTTCTGGAGATCGATCTGCAGAGCGCGACCCAGGTCGGCGCAGGCAAATGCACTATCACCGGCGACGACGGCGCCAAGGTCTTCGCCGAATGGACCTGCCAGGGCGTGCACCTCGTCGGCTGCGATGGGGAGATCAAGCTGACCGGTGGGACCGGACGCATGATCGGCATTACCGGTGGCGGCTCGCTTTCGGTGCGAACCATCACTCAGATTGCAGCGATGACGGCGACAGCCACGGGCTCGGTCGCGGAGACCGGCAAGGGCATCCTAATGCTGGATGATTTGAAATATTCGCTGCCCCAACAATAAGAACCGCTCTCGACGATCAATCGGACTATTGTTGGCCCCGTTCAAAGCAGGAGGTTTACCATGGCATTCCCAGCTTCAGGCAACGCGATTCTGGCCGGCTTGGTCGCCATCGGCCTCGCACTACCGGCCGCAGCTCAGAACGCCTCGCCTGCGGGCGCCGCTGGCGACAGCGGTGCCCTGGACGCGGACAAAGCAAAGCGGGCGCACGAGCGGTCTGCGGCCTACTCTCCCTATGCCGACCGAAAATTCCCAACGCAGCCCTACTTCGGCGACACACACGTGCACACGTCGTTCTCTATGGATGCCGGAGCCTTCGGCGCCCGGGTAACGCCGCGCGACGCCTACCGCTTCGCAAGGGGCGAGCAGGTCATGGCCTCCAGCGGGCAGCCGGTCAAACTGTCGCGTCCGCTGGACTTCCTGGTCGTCGCCGACCACTCGGACAACATGGGGTTCTTCCCGGACCTATTCGCCGGCAAGGCAAACATGCTGGCCGATCCGACCGGACGCAGGTGGTACGACATGATCCAGTCGGGCCAGGGAAATGACGCTGCGATCGAAATCATCGTCGCCTTCTCTCACGGTACCTTTCCTCCGGATCTATTCTACTCACCCGGCACCCTGCCCTATCGCAACGCCTGGCAGGAGACCATCGATGCGGCCGAGGCCTACAACGAGCCGGGCCGCTTCACCGCCTTCATAGGTTTCGAGTGGACCTCCAACACCGGCGGCAACAACCTGCACCGCAACGTCATCTTCCGCGACGGCGGCGAGAAAGCGAGCTTGGTAGAGCCCTTCACCGTCTATCCGCCGCACGGAAGCGACAACCCGGAGGACCTGTGGAAATGGATGGCCGCCTACGAGGAATCTTTCAACGGCAGCGTTCTGGCGATCCCGCACAACGGTAACCTCAGCAACGGCCTGATGTTCCCGGTGGAGGAAGCTTTCGGCAAGAATCTGGACGCGGCCTACGTCGAGACGCGCGCGAAGTGGGAGCGCCTCTACGAAGTGACGCAGACCAAAGGAACCGGCGAAGCGCACCCCAACCTGTCGCCCAACGATGAGTTCGCCCGCTTCGAGATCTGGGACAAGGGCAATCTCGACGGCAGCGTCCCCAAGACACCGGAGATGCTGGAGTTCGAGTACGCCCGCTCCGCACTCAAGAACGGCCTGAAGCTGGCCGAGAGCTTGGGCACCAATCCTTACAAATTCGGCCTCATCGGCAGTAGCGACGTACACACCGGCCTTGCCGCTCTGCGCGAGGAGAACTTCTTCGGCAAGACGACACCGCAGGAGCCCAGCCCACATCGCTTGACGTCCACTTTCGTCAACAATGCCGAGACCGGTGTAAAGGTGATGGACTGGGAGGTCGGTGCCTCGGGCTATGCCGCCGTCTGGGCTGAGGAGAACACCCGCGCCGCGATCTGGGACGCGATGCACCGCAAGGAGACCTACGGTACGACCGGCCCACGCATGATTGTGCGCTTCTTCGGCGGCTGGGACTTCGTGCCGGAAGACGCCAACGACCGCCTGCCGGCGCGCATCGGCTACAGCAAGGGCGTACCCATGGGCGGCGAACTGTTCGACGCGCCCGCGGGCAAGACACCGAGCTTTCTGGTCGCGGCGCTGAAGGATCCCATTAGTGGCAATCTCGACCGCTATCAGATCGTCAAAGGCTGGATGGACGCCGACGGCAACCTGCACGAAAGGGTCTACGACGTCGCCTGGTCCGGCGACCGCCAGCCGGACGCGAACGGCAAGGTGCCGGCGGTGGGCGACACCGTCGACGTCGCCAACGCGACCTGGAGCAACTCCATCGGCGCGCCGGAGCTGATCGCTGTGTGGCAGGATCCCGACTTTGACCCGGCCCAGCCGGCCTTCTACTACGGCCGGGTCATCGAGATTCCGACGCCGCGCTGGACAGCCTACGATGGCCTGCGCTTCGGGGTGGAGCCGCTGCCGGGCACCAGCATGACAGTGCAGGAGCGCGCCTACACCTCGCCGATCTGGTACACGCCATAAGGTGGGCGCGATGCCGGGCAGAGAAAATCGGGCAGCGGCGATGGCACTTGGCCGGCGGAGCGCACAGGGGCTCGCGGCGACCCTGCTGGTTGTGGGTTTCGCGCTCGGCACGGCGCCCGCCCGTGCCTGCGGTTACCATAATCCGGCAGCGATCGCACTGGGGGTGCTGAACTGGGTCTATCCCGATGCGCTCCACCTGCGCACAGCGGTGTGGCAGGCGGAAGACGCCGGCATCCTGCCGCCACGCCGGAAGGGCCCTCACAACGATCTCTTCGCCTTTCACCGCGCTGTTACGGCCATGCAGAACCTCAGCCGGCAGATCCTGATACAGCCGGCCCCTGGCGATACTGGCTATGCGTTCTCGATCGTTCTCCTTGAGTCCGTCATGTGGACGAATTTTTACGCGGGAGACGATGGGATCGCCATAGAGGTTCACGCCGACGGCGCGCGCCCGGGCAATGTCGTGGTGGTGACCGACCTCAAGGTCGTGCGGGCGATGCTTAACGGCACCCTTACATTTTCGATGGCACAGGCCCATGGCCTGCTGCGCTTCTACGGCGATCCAGCCGAACAGCGGTCAGTGCGAGCATTGTTCGCAACGTTCGACCGCAGCTCCGGCGACGTCGCAACGCACCCGCCCGCGTTGCCGGCCGGTACGGCACCGTCGCCAGGCCGCCTATAGACTTCGTGGAGCGTGCTCCTCACTGGCAGGGCGCGATCGGCTCGTCGAAACAGAAATCAGGAAGAGGGTTTCGCCGTCGCAGAATTCTTAGGTGCCCGGAGAGAGCCTTCCAAGCACCTGGCGCTTCGACTGCCCGCGGACGCCCTCGCTGAAGATGCCAAGAGGAGCAACTGATGAAAAATGTTTCAGTGCCGGAGGAGCCCGGCCCGCTGCGGAGCCCTACAGTCCTCGCCACCGCGCTGCTCTTTGCGGTGGCGCTGCTGCTGGTCGCGACACCTGCCCTGGCCCACGAAAGCGTCGGCGCGGCCGGCGGCTTCGTCAGCGGCTTCTTGCACCCCCTCCTTGGTTGGGACCACGTCGCGGCAATGGTCGCCGTCGGTCTCTGGGGCGCCTTCCTCGGAACTCCGGCGATCTGGCTTCTGCCCGTCGTCTTTCCGCTCGTCATGGCCGCTGGCGCGGCGCTCGGAATCTTTGGCCTGCCGCTGCCGGCAGTGGAGGTCGGCATTGCAGCCTCGGCGGTGGTCCTCGGTGTCATGGTCGCGCTGGCCGCGCGCCCGCCCTTGTGGATCGCCACCGTCGTCGTCGGCGCGTTTGCGATCTTCCACGGCCACGCTCACGGCACCGAGTTGCCTGGCAGCGCCAATCCGCTGACCTATGCCCTCGGCTTCGTTATCGCCACCGGCATGCTGCATCTCTGCGGCATCGTTTTCAGCCTGTTGGCCCAGTGGAATTGGGGCCGAACGGCCGTCCGGACAGCCGGCGGCACGATCGCGGTCGCCGGCATCGCCTTCTTGGTCGGCGTTGCATGAAGCGCTTCGCCGCCACCCTTGCTCTTTTGCTAGCGACGACCGGGCCCGCCCTGGCGCACACGCCCATCGCGGGAATCGGAAGCTTCTACAATGGCCTCCTGCATCCCGTCCTGGTCCCCGCCCACCTCCTGATCCTTGTCGCGACCGGCCTGCTTCTCGGTCAACAGGCGACCGTCCTCAGTCGCTGGGGTTGGGGCACCTTTGTTGCCGCCTTCTGGATCGGGCTCGCTGCCGGCCAACTGGTGATCCCCACTGTGCCCGCGGCCGCGCTGCTCGTCGTGGCCCTCACCGCCGGGCTGCTTGTTGCTTTCAGACGACCGATCGGACTGCCGGCGCTTGCGGGTCTCGCCGCCTTGGGCGGCTTCGGCATGGGCTTGGACTCGCTGCCTGGCAGCGTGTCCGGCAGAGACACATCGCTGACCCTGGCCGGCACGGCGATCGGCGGTGTTCTGCTCCTCAGCTATGCCGGCGGCCTGGCGTCGCGAACACCTCGTGCCTGGCACTGCATCGGCGTGCGCATCGCCGGTTCCTGGATCGCCGCCGCGGCCGGCATCGTGCTCGCCTTCACCTTGACGGGGATCCCGGTGACGGGACAGGGCTGAACCATGCGGCTGCTCTCCAAGGTGCTGCGCGAGCCGCTGGTTCACTTTCTGGTCATCGGCGCCGCGGTCTTCGCCTTCTACGATCTGGTAGCCAGCGATCGCGACTCGGCGCCTCCGCGCGAGCGCATCGTGGTGAGCGAGGGACGCGTCGCGCAGCTAGCCGAGGTCTTCGCGCGCACCTGGCAGCGCCCGCCGACGCCCGAAGAGCTGCGCGGGCTCGTCGACGCTTACGTGAAGGAGGAGATCTACTACCGCGAGGCCCTGAAGCACGGCCTCGATCGCGACGACACGGTGGTGCGCCGCCGCATGCAGCAGAAGATGGCGTTCCTCGCCGAGCCTCCCGGCGCGGTGCTGGAACCGGGCGCGGGCGAACTGCAGACCTTCCTTGAGGTCAACCGTGCGCTTTTCCGCATTGAACCCCGCATTGCCTTTCAGCAGGTCTTCGTCAGTCCGGAGCAACAGGAGCGACCGGCAGCGCTGCGTGCCGCGAATAAGCTCGAGTCGTTGCGGGGCTCGCGCTCTGCGAATTTGGCGCAGGAGCTTAGCGATCCGACGCTTCTGCCCTACGAAATGCGCCTTACGCCGCTTTCCGTGGTCGCGCGAACTTTCGGCGAGGAATTCGTTGCCGGGCTGGAAGCCCACCAAGACGGCGAGTGGAGCGGGCCGACCGCCTCCGTCTACGGCCTGCACCTGGTCCGCATTGTCGCGCGCGAGGCCGCCACCGATCCGCCGCTCGCCGAGGTGGAAGCCGCGGTGCTCCGCGAGTGGCAGCGCTGGAAGCGCGAAGCCTATGTCGCCGAAGAGTACCGCCGTCTGAGCGACGGCTACGAGATCATCCTGATCTTCGCCGAAGACGCTGACGCGCCGCAACGATGAGTCGCCTGCTGATCCTGCTGGCGCTGCTCGTCCTCCCCGCGCCACCCCTTGCAGCGCACGAGCTGCAGCCCGGCTTCCTGGAAATTCGCGAGGAGGCGCCGGAAGACTACGTCGTGCGCTTCAAAGTACCGACGCGCGGCGACATGCGTCTCGCCCTCTACGTGCAGCTGCCGCAGGATTGTGTGGAACGCGCAGCGCCCCGCGCCGAGTTCGGCGGTGGCGGCTTCATCGACCACCTCTCTGTCTTCTGTCCCGGCGGGCTCGCCGGGCGCCGGGTCTTCATCGAGGGACTCCCCGCCACCTACACCGACGTGATCGTGCGCGTCGAACTGGCCGGGGGCACCACGCAAGCGGCCCGCCTCACGCCGGACGAGCCCTTCTTCACAGTCACCGCTACGCCGGGATGGCTGGAGACGGCGCGCACATACTTCCTGCTCGGGGTCGAGCACATCCTGCTCGGCGTTGACCACCTGCTCTTCGTGCTCGCCCTTCTGCTACTCGTGCGCGGCGGCTGGATGCTGCTGAAGACCGTCACCGCCTTCACCCTCGCCCACAGCTTCACACTGGCTCTGGCGGTCTTCGGTTGGGCCGCGGCGCCGCAGCAACCGGTGGAGGCGGTCATCGCCCTCTCGATCGTCTTCACCACCGCCGAGGTGCCGCGCGAGCTCCGCCAGGGCGCCACCATGGCAGTACGCCTGCCCTGGATCATCGCCTTTGGCTTCGGCCTGCTCCATGGCTTCGGTTTCGGCGGCGCGCTGCAGGAAATCGGCCTGCCGCAGACCGACGTGTCCCTGGCCTTCCTGGCCTTCAATCTGGGCATTGAGGCCGGACAGCTGCTCTTCGTTGTCGTCGTGCTGGCTTTCATCGTTGCGCTCGAGCGCCTGCTCGCGCCGCGTCTACACAGGCTGCGCAACGTCATCGCCTACGGCATCGGAAGCCTCGCCGCAGCATGGTTTATTCACCGTGTTATCGCCATGGTATGACTGCTTGGGGTCAAAGACGAAAGTCGCCAACAGCCAGAGGCGATGTCTGCTCTCGACCCCTTAGCTGAAGTCGCTGCCGTCCAGGCGTTCGTGGAGACTATAGGTGACGGATCTCTGCCCGGAGAGCGCCGCCACGAATGACCTAATCTCTGCCAGTGCGAGGTGCGCATCTCCCCGCTTGCCGCTCCAACGACGGATACTGCCTTGCCGAGAACCGACCGCGCGAAGCGGCCCGCGCGCTCCACCACCCGCGCCGGCCTCTGGCAGTTCCACCGGAAGATCGCATTTGCGGCAAAGGCCATGGACTGTGCCACAATACTGTGACACATTGCTTTTCAGCGCTTCCGGAAGCCGCTGCGAAATCAAATGGTTACTGGGAACTTCGGTGAAAATCCAGGTCCCCCAGCCAAGCCCCCAGGAAAATCCAGCAAAATCAGTTGCTTACAGGGTGCGGAGACGCTCTGTACCACAACGGTGTACCACACGGCTGTCCACAAGACGGCCGCCCGCGGGCTCCTTTTCGTGGCTACGGCGCGCCCACCAAAAAGGACCCCACCTTGTCTAACCAGAACCCACACCTGCGCCGCCGCGGCGCCATCTACCACTACCGCCGCCGCCTGCCCGCTCCGCTCAAGGAAATTTTAAAACGAACCTATTTTGATGGGTCCCTCGCAACCGCAGACCCTGTTCTGGCCCGAAAGCTCACCCGCAGGATCACGGTGACAGTGCGTGAAATTGACGCTACCACGCTTCGGCCCTAACCTCCTCCAATGGCTCGTCTGGCGCGCGTGGTGATTGAACCGCCCCTGCTTGTCCACCGCTCCATCCTCTCAAAGTCCGGAGCCTCCGGCAAACCCGGGGCGGTTCAAGACGAGCTATGCGCTACTTCGGCAACCGGAATACTCTCAAGCTTCTCTCTCACCTCATTTGGGCTGTGCGGGTGGGCCCGTTCCCGATAGAGCTACTGTCAATTGCGATGGACAGCCAGCCAGCAGCGGCGGATCAGGGTCTCATCTGCGTCAGCGTGGTAGATGACGGCAAGAAGTGGCTGGGAGAAGATGCCGCAGCTGGTTACAACGACTGCCACGGATCGATCGTCGTTCAGGTCTTGATTTCGCTGCACCGAATCATGCGGTGTCGACTTCGTCTGAGCAGGTGGTAGGTTGCGAATTGCCAAGGTGGACCTTCGCGGCACCACGAGCGTGCGCTACTGGACTTGTCTGAAGGAAGACTACAACCGCGGCACCTGCCGGCTCACGCCCCGGCTGGCGCGGTCATAACCTGCAGAAAGCGCTCGACTGAGGCCTGGAAAGGGCCGTCGTTCATCACCATCACCACGTCCGGGCCGCTCGGCTGCTCGGCGGCGCGGGCGAGCCGGTCGTCGATAGCGGCGGCATCCTCGCGCCCGCGCGCCTTAAGGCGCTCGGCGAGCACCGCAAGCGGGGCGGTGACAATCACGACGGTGGTCGCCGGCTGCTTGCGGCGCGCCTCCGCGATCACCGTGCGGGAGACGTTGGCCACCACCGTGCGGCCGCCGGCGAGGTCTTCGGCGACACTTCCGGGCAGCGCGTAGTGCAGTCCGTGCGCGCGCCAGTGTAGGAAGAAGGCGCCCGCATCGCGTTGACAGGCGAAGTCGGCTTCGGAGAGCGTGAGGTGGTCCTCGCTGCCGAGATCGCGCGGCCGGGTGACGAGGCGGCGCGGGAAGACGAAGCGCGGATTCCCGGCAAGCCTTTCGCGGGCGGCGTCGATCAGGCTATCCTTGCCGGCACCGCTCGGCCCCACCACCAGAACGAGACGTCCGCGCGCTCGCGCCGCCGCCGCCACGCTATGCCTTCCGCTCCCGCTCGAGCACCGGGCGGAAGCCCTCGAGGCTCGGCGTGCGCATCTCCGGATCTTTGACCAACTCGTCCCCGCGGCGCAGGGTGACGGTGTCGGCGGCGTAGGGGTTGGCGAGGAAGGCAATTGCCTCGGCCTTGCTGAACGGGCCGCCCTGCAGTGTCAGGCTGCGCACCGACTCGTCGGAGAGCTTGGCATGGTAAGCTTCCTCCACTTGGCAAAGGTAGCGATTGGCGGCCACATGCTGTGCCACGGCGGGCTCGAACCAGCGCGCCAACCAAGCGGCGCCGACCGACACGTGGGCGGCATCGACTCCCCGCTGCGTGGCGACCTCGTCCTTCGGGTTCACCACTGGGCCGACATCGTGCATCAGCGCCGCGGCGACCGATCTGTCCGGCGTGCGTGCGCGCTGGGCGAAGGTGGCGCACTGCAGGGCATGGGCCAGCTGCATCACCACCTCGCCGACGTAGCGCTCGGCCCCGAGTTCAGCCTGCCGCGCCAGGAGTTGGTCGACGGGGTCGTCCGACGTTTCTTCGCTGCGCAGGGGATCGGTCATGCGGAGGTCTGTCCCTGTGCCGGATGGCACTCTGCCGCTTCAGAGCCGAGACGAAAGCGTTCGGCCAGCCGGAAAGGCCGGTCTCTGTCCGCCTGACTATAGAGGCAGATCTCGCGGACCGGAACCGGATCGCCGAGCACCGGGCGGAAGAGGACGACAAGCTGCGCCTGCAGGCGCTCGCGGCGCTCTGTCACGCCGATCGAGCCGGTCAGGGTCATGTGGAAACGGAACTCCTCCAGCACGTAGGGATAGCCCCAGCGCCGCAGCAGCGCCTCCTGCCGCGGCGTCAGCCCGCCCCGCAGGCGGCGAGCCACTTCCGTATCGGTGATCGGCGCGCGCAGCCCGTCGAGGTCCTGCACCGCCGTGTCGGCCATCGCTTGCATCTCCGGCGATGGGGCGGAGAGGGTTAAGGCGATGAAGGAGCCGATGGTGGAAAGCCGCAGCGGCGGAGCTTCGAAGGGCTGACTCCGCGCTGCAAGGGCGCTGAGCGCGTCGCGCAGGTCCGCAAGTGAGTGGCCGGGCGCCAAGCGGAACGGCGCCTTCAGCGTAGCATGGAAGCCGTAATGTCGCGGGCTCTCGGTCGCGGCGGAAATCTCCGCCGCGGTCCAGCCGGCGAGTGCCGGTTGCTCCCGCGCCGTATCGCTCACGCAGTCGCGCCCGAGCCAGGCCTGCGCCAGACGCCAGAGGTCGGCGTCAGCGGGAGGCGCATAGTAGACGGCGTAGCGGGGCTGGGCGGTAGCGTTCAAAGGGTCCGACTCCGGATGGCTTCTGCCGCCGACTCATAGCCGGTGCGAGGTTCGTCGCCAAGGAACTTACCAAGTCGGCAATGAGTAAGTGCTTTCCATGACAGCTTGGTGACAGGCGGATTGCATTTCGCGTCGACCTATCCACTTTCCTTGTTCTGAAACGGCGTGCCGCTTTAAGCTGCAGGGAACTGTCTTCTACTTGAGACTGCTGAGGCGAACTGAATCTTCATCGGGTCGCTCCTGTCTCTGGTCTCGACAAGCGACAGAATACTCAATCCTGCGGCCGCCGAACCCCCAATAGCATCATGGTGCCGGGACGACAGCGGTATGTGTAGGCTCTGCCGCGCCCGCATGCCTCCATAAACTAACTTCGAAGTGTGACGGCAGCGTCACATTAGAGTCATTGCCGCGCGCTTAGACTCCTGCCCGTTGAGCAAAGCTTGTCACGCGAGCCGTGGCCTGCCGGCAAAGCAGCCGGTCGCGGACGTGAAAGGTAGCGCCAATTCATCTAGACAACCGGATGTTTCTGTCCGGCTGGGACGTGACCAAAAGCGGGTGGAGGTCGACCATGCTGCAGATAGAGAAACTCACCAAGACATTCGGCGCCGTTCGCGCGGTCAGCGCGGTCAGCCTGGAAATCCCGGAAGGCCAGATGGTGGGAATCATCGGGCGCTCGGGCGCAGGGAAGTCGACTCTGCTGCGTCTGGTCAACCGCCTGATCGAGCCCAGCGCCGGCAGCATCCGCTTTCACGGCACGGCGGTGACGGGCCTGAAGGGGCGCGAGCTGCTCGCCTGGCGCGCCTCCTGCGCCATGATCTTCCAGCAGTTCAACCTGGTGAAC
Source organism: Kiloniellaceae bacterium (assembly GCA_050330205.1). Classification (GTDB taxonomy): domain Bacteria; phylum Pseudomonadota; class Alphaproteobacteria; order Kiloniellales; family Kiloniellaceae; genus Pelagibius. Next base: position 51,675 of record JBHJOA010000060.1, on the reverse strand, counting down.
CGCCTCGACGTGCTCACCAACGTGCTGATCGGCCGCATCAACCGCCACGGCACGGTCTCCTCCCTGGCCAAGCATTTCAGCGCCGCCGAGCGCGCGCTGGCCATCGCGGCGCTCGACCGCCTCGACCTGGCCGACCAGGCGCTGCAGCGCGCCGACACGCTGTCCGGCGGCCAGCAGCAGCGCGTCGCCATCGCCCGGGCCATGCTCCAAGACCCCAAGGTCATTCTCGCCGACGAGCCGATCGCCTCGCTCGACCCGCGCAATGCGACCCTTGTGATGGAGGCGCTCAGCGCGATCAACCGCGAGGAAGGCCTCACCGTGCTGTGCAACCTGCACACCCTCGACACCGCGCGCAGCTATTGCGACCGCATCATCGGCATGGCCGCCGGCGAGGTGGTGTTCGACGGCGCGCCGGAGAGCCTCACGCGGGCTGCCGTGCAGCGCATCTACGGCACCGCCGGCGCCGAGGAGGAAATCGCTGAGTCGGTGACCTCCACCAGCCTGCCGCCCTTCGAGGCGGAGCCCCGTCAAGCCGCGGCCAGGGTCGCCGTGCCCGCCTGAGGTGCCGCTCCCCGAGGGGCGCCCGGGGATCCGAGGCGGCGCCCAACGTGCCATCCCGCGTTTGCAATCCGATACCCGACTGCCCCTTTGAGGGCGGCCGGATCACCTCCAAGGAGACCCGTCCGATGCTTTCCAGAACCTTCTTAGGAACCGCCCTCCTTGCCGGCACCTTGCTGACCGGCGCCCCCGCCATTGCCGACGACTGGAAGTCGGAGATCGAGGTGATCCGCTTCGGTCTTCTTTCCAGCGAGAATGAGAAGGACACCACAAAGCGGTACGAGAGCTTCAAGGCCTACCTCGAAGCCAATCTTGGGACGCCGGTGGAGCTCTATACGGCTTCCTCATTCGACGGTGTGATCCAGGCGCTGGCCGCCGACCAGATCGAGTTTGCCTTCCTCGGATCCTCATCCTACGCAGCCGCGTGGACTGAGACCGAGGGCGGCGTCGAGCCCCTGCTCTCCCGATTGCAGGATGACGGCAGCACCGGCTACTACTCGGTGGTCACGGTGCGCTGCGACAGTCCCTACAAATCGATTGAGGATCTCCAAGGTAAGACTCTGGCCTTCGCCGACCCGGATTCCACTTCCGGCTACGCGGTGCCCTACTTCAATCTCTTGAAGCAGGGTTACAACCCGGAGACCTACTTCGCCGCCACGCCGTTCTCTGGCTCGCACGAGACCGGCGTGCTCGGCGTGGTCAACGGTCAATTTGACGCCGCCGCGACCTATATCACCAACGAGGTGGCCGGCATTCCCCAGCGCATGGTCGAGAAGGGCATGATTCCGGCGGGCGAAGTCTGCTGGATCTGGACCTCACCCGAGATCACGTCAGGACCGCTCACCACCCGCAAGAACCTGCCGGGCGGCCTCAAGCAGGCGATGAAGCAGCTCGTCATGGAGATCCCGCAGAAGGATCCGAAGGCCTTCGTCGAGATGACCGGCAATCCCAAGCAGGTCGGCTGGATCGAGGTCGATCACGAGCGCTACGCCTGGATCGTCGAGATGCGCGAGGAAATCCGCAAGATCCGCCGCAATCGCGGCAGCTGAGCCGAGGCAAGCGAGGGGCCGGTGCCTTTACGGCGCCGGCCCCTTCAATTCCCGGCAAGCCCCTTCCCGACCCCGACCACATCAAGCGATCGGAGCCAGGAGCCGTGGCGGACCTCCCCCTCACGACACCTTCGAATCTTCCCCTTTCCCCGAGCAGCAGCGGCGCCGTCGCCCGCTTCCACGACCGCTATGCCCGCCAGATGCGGCGCAAGCGCCGCATGGACGCGCTCTTCGCCGCCGGCTTCCTGCTCTGTCTCGCCTTCAGCGTGGAGGTCGGCGACTTCGACCCGGTGAAGATCTGGAACGGCCTGCCGCGGCTGCACGAGTTCATTGCAAAGATCCTTCCGGTGTTGCGCTGGGAAAGCCTCGGCGCCGACCTCGCCGAGTGGTTTCTGCCGGTGAAGATCTGGCTGAAGCTGCTGCTGGAGACCGTGCTCATCGCCTTCCTGGCCAGCGCCTTCGGCACCTGCGGCGCCTTCATGCTGAGCTTTCCCGCGTCCCGCAACCTGATGCGCAACAAGGTCATCCTGTTCGGCTGCCGCCGCGTCCTGGAGGTGGCCCGCACGGTGCCGGATTTGGTCTACGCGCTGATCTTCGTCTTCTGCTTCGGCATCGGTCCTCTGGCCGGTGTCCTTGCCATTGCCGTGCACACCACGGGCGCCCTCGGCAAGCTCTTCTCAGAGGTCAACGAGAACACCGACATGAAGCCCGTCGAGGGCCTGCGCGCCGCCGGCGCGAGCTGGATACAGATGGTGCGCTACGCCGTCGTCCCGCAGGTGCTGCCCAACCACGTCAGCTACACCCTGCTGCGCTTCGAGATCAACGTGCGCTCCTCCTCCATCATCGGCTTCGTCGGCGCCGGCGGCCTGGGCCAGGAAATCCGCACCGCCATCTCCTTCCAGTACTACACCGACATCTCCGCGCTCTTCCTGATGATCCTGCTCACAGTCGCCACCATCGACCTGGTCTGCGAGCGCATCCGCCACGCCTTCATCGGCCGTGAAGCCCTCGCCACCGCCTGACAGGAAGCCGCCATGCGACAGCCCCGCGACATGACCGCCGCCGAGATCGCCGCCGCCCGCGCCCGCCTGCCGCGCGCCTTCGCCGAACCGGCGTCGCGCAGCGGGGCGAAGTGGAGCGCCTGGAGCCTCTTCACCGCGCTGGTGATCTACACCCTCATCGACTTCAACTTCGCGCCGCAGCGCATCTGGGACGGCCTCGGCAAACTCGGCTTCGTGCTCGGCTTCATGCTGCCGCCCTACGTCTGGCCCAGTTGGGAACTCTTCATGGAGCCGGTGACCGCCATCGGCGAGACCCTCGCCATGGCCTTCCTCGGGACGCTGCTGGCGGCCCTCGTGGCCCTTCCGCTGTCCTTTCTTGGTGCCAAGAACGTCCTCAGGATCGAGTGGATGCGGTTCGGCGTGCGCCGCGGCTTCGACACCCTGCGCGCCTTCGAGCAGCTGGTCCTTGCGCTGATTTTCATCCGCGCCTTCGGCCTCGGGCCGCTCGCCGGCATCTTCGCGATCATGGTTTCCGACATCGGCTCGCTGGCGAAGCTGTTCTCGGAAGCCATCGAGAACATCGACCGGAAGCAGGTCGAGGGGGTGCGTGCCAGCGGTGGCGGGCCGCTGCAGGTGATCCGCCTCGCCATCATTCCGCAGGTCTTGCCGGTCATGCTTTCCACCGCCCTCTACTATCTGGAATCGAACACCCGCAGCGCCTCGATCCTCGGCATCGTCGGGGCCGGCGGCATCGGCTACATGCTCTACGACCGCATGAGCGCCAACAACTGGGACGAGGTGATGTCGATCATCATCCTCATTCTCATTACGGTCTACGCCATCGACACGTTGTCGGGATGGCTCCGCGGTCGCATTATCGGCAAGAGCGACTACCGCCCCTGAGGACCTCTGCCATGAGCGAAGGACACATCATTCCGGCCGCGAAACCGGCCAAGACGCTGGGCGAGATGCCGCTGATCCACGACGGCGCCGTGGTGACCGACTGCGGGCTGGGGATCTACACCGAGATCGGGCGCGGCACCGCCATGAGCCACACCCGCTTCGGGGACTACAGCTACATCACCTGGGACTGCCATGTGACCGGCAGCGATATCGGCAAGTTCTGCTCCATCGCCGCCCAGGTGCGCATCAACCCCGGCAACCATCCGGTCTGGCGCGCCAGCCAGCATCACTTTTCCTATCGCAGCCGCCAGTTCGGCTTCGCCGAGGCCGATGACGAGGAGGTCTTCGCCTGGCGCCGCGGCAATGCCGTGACCCTGGGCCACGACATCTGGCTCGGCCACGGCGTCACCGTTCTGGCCGGCGTCACCATCGGCAGCGGCGCCGTCGTCGGTGCCGGCGCCGTGGTGAGCAGGGAGGTCGCGCCCTACAGCATCGTCGCCGGCGTGCCGGCCCGGCCGATCCGCGAACGCTTCCCGCCGGCCATCGCGGAACGCCTGCAGGCGCTGGCCTGGTGGGACTGGAGTCACGCACAGCTTCGTCAGGCCCTGCCCGACTTCAGGGCCCTCAACGCCGAGGGCTTCCTGGAAAAGTACGAAGCCTGAGCCGCGCCTTCCTAGTTGATCCCGAGGGTCTCGTTGGCCTGCGCCAGGGTATCGACGAACGCTTGGTGCCGGCCGCTGCTGTGCAGCTGCTCGCCATCGCCGCGCAGCTCCATGACCTGGGCCTTCTGTTCATCGGTCAGGTAGGCGGTCGCCAGGGCGGCGTCGATCGCCGCGATATCAGCCGGGCGCTGGAAGGCGAGGGCCCCGGGCCTGCGGGCGCAAACGACACGACGGCGGCGGAAATCAAGATCTTCGTGGCGAAGCCTCCTCCGTTGGGTGTTCCTGAGGGTTGAGCAGAGCGGCTGTGACAGTCAAACCCGCGGCCTCCGGGGCCGCAGCGTCAATCGCCGTGACCGCTGCGGAAAGAGATCACACCCCTGTGAACGGGGCCGGCGTCCAGTTCCAGGGTCATGAAGACGCTGAAGGGGTCGAGGACATAGTCGGCAAAGGGCCCGCAGACTTCAAATCCGAAGCTGCCGTAGAGCCCCTGCGCCGCGGCAAAGTCTGCGGTGCTGCCGGTCTCCAGGCTGAGCCGCCGGTAGCCGCGCTGCCGTGCCGTGTCGACGACGTGCTGCAGCAGGCGGCGGGCGACGCCCTTGCCGCGCGCCGCCTGGGCGGTGTGCATCGACTTGATCTCGCCGTGCGTCGGGTCGATCTCCTTCAGCGCGCCGCAGCCGAGCAAGGTGTCTCCGTCCCAGACCGTCCAGAAGGTGACCTGCGGCGCCCGCAGGGCGTCGAGATCGAGCGCATGCACGCTCTCCGGCGGCGAGACCGAGCGCATGAGGTCGAGGTGCGCTTCAAGCAGCGCGGCGATCTCGGGACCGCGGAGGTCGTCTTCACGGATGCTCATGGCCCGAAAACTGTCGCAAGCCCAACCGCCGCGCAAGTCCGAAACGACGTCAGACGACCCGCTTGCCTGCCGAATAGACGGCGCGCACTACGGGATGGCCGTCGACCAGTCGCACGCGAATGAGATCGGCGCGCTTGCCGGCGGCGATCTCGCCCCGGTCGTCCAGGCCGGCGGCCCTGGCGGCGTTGAGGCTGGCGGTGTTGACCGCCTCCGGCAGCGACATGCCGACGTCGTCCGCGGTGAGGCGCAGGGTCGCGGCCAGCAGGGAGATCGGCACGTAATCGGAGGCGAGCGCGTCGAGCAGCCCGGCGCGGGCAAGCTCCAGCGCCGAGACGTTGCCGGAGTGCGAGCCGCCCTTGACCACGTTGGGCGCACCCACGACGGTCGCCATGCCGCGTTCGCGCGCCGCCTCGGCCGCCAGCAGCGTGGTCGGGAACTCGGAGATCGTCATGCCCAGGCGGGCGGCCTCCTCGACATGCTCCAGGGTCTCGTCGTCGTGGGCGGCGATGGCGATGCCGCGCTCCAGGGCCAGGCGGCAAACCGCGTCGCGGTAGGTCGGTGCGAAGGTGCGCGAAGCCTCGGCGTCGCGGCGGAAGCGCTCCTCCACCTTGTCCTCGGGCACGTGGAACAGCTTGACCAGGATTTCCCGGTACTTCTCCGCATCGGGGAACTGGCGCTGGCCGACGGTGTGCTCCATCACCGAGACCAGCTGCAGTAGCGGGTGGTCCATGTGCGGGGTAATCTGGTCCAGCAGCGTCGGGTCGGTCACCTCGCAGCGCAGGTGCAGCAGGTGCTGGGCGCGGAACAGGCCCAGTTCCTCGCCCTTTTCCACCGCCGCCATGATCTGACCCAGCAGGCCGCGCCGCGTCTGGTCGGAGTCGCGCAGTCCGACCACCAGGGAATCGAAGACCGTGGTTATGCCGGTCGCGGCGATCTGCGCGTCGTGGGCGATGGCCGCCTGCAGCGGGTCCCAGTGTACGCCGGGGCGCGGCACCGCGTGGCGCTCGCAGTGGTCGGTGTGCAGGTCGACCAGGCCGGGCAGCAGCAGCTCGCCCCGGCAGTCGATCGCACCGGCCGGCACCGCACCGCCCTCTTCGACCTCCGCGATGACGCCGTCGACGACGGTGACCCCGCCTCGGAACCGCGCCTTGGCCGTGACCACCTCGGCATTGGCAAGGCTCAGCGGCAGTCTCGCTTCCGCCGCAGCCTGTCGGTCCAACAACTCTTCCTGCAGCATCACATCACCCGTTCTGCGTTATGCCAGACAGCCTTTATGAAGGGCTGGCCTTCGATCACCGCCACCCGCAGCAGATCCGCCTTCAGCCCCGGCGCGATGCGCCCGCGGTCGCTCAGTCCCGCGGTAGTCGCCGGATTGGCGCTCACCGTGGCGACCGCCTGGGGCAGCGACAGCCCGTGCGCCTCCTCCGTGAGGCGGAATGCCGCCTGCAGAAGGCTCGCCGGCACGTAGTCGGAAGCCAGGTTGTCGAGCAGTCCTTCGGCGGCAAGTTCCGCCGCGGAGACATTACCGGAATGGGACCCGCCGCGCATCAGATTCGGCGCGCCCATCACGATTTTCATGCCTTTGTCATGCGCCAGCCGAGCCGCCGCCAGGGTGGTCGGAAATTCGGCCACGGTGATGCCCAGGGCCGCCGCTTCCTCGATGTGTCGCTCGGTTTCGTCGTCGTGGCTAGCGATGGCCAGTCCGCGCACCCTGGCGCGCGCTGCCAGATCGATGCGGTTCTGCGGCGCGACAGTATGCGAGGCGCTCATCAGCCGCTCGACGTGGGCATTGGCTTCGGCCTCGCTCAAACCCAGCGACTTCATGTTCCGGTCGCGAAAGCCCTGCACATCAGGAGACTGGCGATGACCCGGCGCATGGTCCATGAGGGACATCATGCCGACCGCGGCATGATCGGCCACGGAGTCGAACAGCTCCACCACAGTTTCGTCGGTAACCTCGCAGCGCAGATGCACGATGTGATCGACGCGCAGCATGTCCTTGTCGCGCGCCTCGCGCACCGCGTCGATCATCGGCCGGAAGATCTCGCGGCGCTCGGGATGCCTGATGCTGACCCCGACGCAGACGCAATCGAACGTGGTGGTGACGCCGCCGGCCGCCATCTGGGCATCGTGCGCCATGACGGCGGAGACCATGTTCCAGCGTGTGCCCGGGCGCGGCAGCACGTGCTTTTCGAAGTGGTCGGTGTGAAGGTCGACGAGGCCCGGCAGGATGTAGTCGCCCTCCGTATCCTCGGCGCCCGGCACCGCCGTCGCGCCGCGCGCCACCTCGACGATTCGCCCGTCGCGCAGAACCAGCGTTCCCTCGACGACTTCGTCGGCGAGCACAATGCGTGCGTTGGTAAAAACCCGTTCGCGACTCATGCCGCCGCCCTTTCCCTGGAGAGATCGAAGATCCGCTCGGCGACCGCCTCGCGCACCTCGTCATCGTGGAAGATGCCGACGATAGCGGCGCCGCGCGCCTTGGCCTCGTTGATGAGATCGACGACCACCGCGCGGTTGCCGGCATCTAGTGATGCCGTCGGCTCGTCGAGCAGCAGGATGGGATAGTCGGCCGAGAAGCCGCGGGCGATGTTCACCCGCTGCTGCTCGCCGCCGGAGAAGGTTGCCGGCGCGAGGTCCCACATCGCCGCGGGGATGTTGAGCCGCGCCAGCAGCGCCTCCGCCTTGGCCCGCGCTGCGTTCAGCGGTGTGCCGAGGGCATGCAGCGGCTCGGCGACGATGTCGCGCGCCGGAATCCGCGGAATGACGCGCAGGAACTGGCTCACGTAGCCCACCGTGCGGCGGCGCACCTCCAGCACCCGGTGCGGCGCGGCCCCTGCCATGTCGACCCAGCCGCCGCCCGTCTCCTCCGTGTGCTTTACCCAGACGTGGCCGCCGTCGGGCTTGTAGTTGGCGTAGAGCGAGCGCAGCAGCGTCGATTTGCCGCTGCCCGAGGGACCGTAGAGCGCGACGCATTCCCCCGCCGCCACCTCCAGGCTGAGGTCGGCGAAAACCGGCAGGCGCGTGCCGCCCTGGATGTGCAGGGTAAAGGTCTTGCTGAGTCGCTCGACGCGGATCATCGGATTTCCTGTATCTGCCGTCATCATTACACCTGAAGCACCGAGGAGACGAGAAGCTGCGTATAGGGGTGGTGCGGATCGTCCAGCACCTGGTCAGTGAGGCCGCTCTCGACCACCCGGCCGTCCTTCATCACCATCAGGCGGTCGGCCAGCAGGCGCGCCACCGACAGGTCGTGGGTCACGATGATGGCGGAGAGCCTCAACTCCCGCACCAGGCCACGCAGCAGATCGAGGAGTCGTGCCTGAACGGAAACGTCGAGACCGCCGGTCGGCTCGTCCATGAAGACCAGGCGCGGCTTGGTCACCAGGTTGCGGGCGATCTGCAGGCGCTGCTGCATGCCGCCGGAGAAGTGCTTCGGCTTGTCGTCGGTTCGCCGGAGATCCATTTCGACTTTGCTGAGCCAATCCTCGGCCTCGCTTCGGATCGCACCGTAGTGGCGCGCGCCGACCGCCATCAGACGCTCGCCGACATTGCCGCCGGCGCTCACGTCCATGCGCAGGCCGTCGCGCGGGTTCTGCATCACCACGCCCCAGTCGGTGCGCAGCAGCAGGCGGCGTTCCGGCTCCGACAGGGCATAGATGTCGTTGAGCCCGCGCCCGCGCAGGTCGTACTCGACGATGCCGTTGGTCGGCGTGAGGCGCGCCGAGATGCAGTTCAGCAGCGTCGTCTTGCCGGAGCCGGACTCGCCGACCACGCCCAGCACTTCGCCGCTGTGCAGCTCGAAGGAGACATCGGAGCAGGCCAGCACCCGGCCGAAGGCATGGGTCAGTTTGCGTACCCGCATGAGGGGCGTGGCAGTCGCCATGGTCGCTACTCCCCTGCCCCGGCAGGCTCGGCGCTCACCGCCGCGGCATAAGCCTTGGCCGCCGACTCAGACAGGGTGCCGACGTGGCCTTCCTCGCGCCTGCGCGCGCAGAAATGGGAGTCGGAGCAGACGTACATCTTGCCGCCCTTGTCGTCGAGAATGACCTCGTCCAGGAAGGTCTGCTCGGCGCCGCAGAGGGCGCAGTTCTCCTCCCACTGCTGCACGGCGAAGGGATGGTCGTCGAAATCCAGGCTCTTTACCGTGGTGTAGGGCGGCACAGCGTAGATGCGCTTCTCGCGCCCGGCGCCGAACAACTGCAGCGCCGGAAAGCTGTCCATCTTCGGATTGTCGAACTTGGGGATCGGCGTCGGCGACATGAGGTAGCGGTCGTTCACCACCACCGGATAGGAATAGGACGTGGCGATCTCGCCGAAGCGCGCGATATCCTCGTAGAGAGAGACCTGCATGAGGCCGTATTCCTTGTAGGCATGCATCTTGCGGCATTCGATCTCGCGCGGCTCCAGGGAGCGCAGCGGTTCGGGCTGCGGCACCTGGTAGACTAGGATCTGACCTTCCCGCATCGGATCTTCGGGTACCCGGTGGCGCGTCTGGACGATGCTCGCTGCCCCGGTCGCTTCGGTCGTCGGCACCTCGGCCACCCGTTCGAAGAAGCGCCGGATGTTCACCGCGTTGGTGGTGTCGTCGGCACCCTGGTCGATCACCTTCAGGGTGTCGTCCTTGCCGATGATGCTGGCAGTCACCTGCATGCCGCCGGTGCCCCAGCCGTAAGGCAGCGGCATCTCGCGCCCGCCGAAGGGTACCTGGTAGCCGGGCACCGCAACGGCCTTCAGCAGGCAACGACGGATCATGCGCTTGGTCTGCTCGTCCAGGTAGGCGAAGTTGTAACCCTCCTCGCCGGCCGCCTCGCTCTTCATCGCGGGACTGCTCATTCGGCGGCCTCCCGGCGTTCAGCGCCATGGCGCTTGCGCAGCGAGCGGATGAGCTGCAGCTCCGACTGAAAGTCGACGTAGTGCGGCAGCTTCAGGTGCTGCACGAAGCCGGAGGCTTCGACGTTGTCGGAGTGGTAGAGCACGAATTCCTCGTCCTGCGCCGGGTATTCCACCGTCTCATCCAGCTCCCTTGCCCGCAGGGCACGGTCGACCAGGGCCATGGCCATGGTCTTGCGCTCGCAATGCCCGAATGACAGCCCGTAGCCGCGAGTGAACTGCGGCGGCCGCTCGGCCGAACCGGCGAACTGGTTGATCATCTGGCATTCGGTGACGGTGATCTCGCCGATCTCGATGGGAAAGCCGAGTTCCTCGGGGACAAGCTCGACCGCCACCTCGCCGAGGCGGATCTCGCCGGCGAAGGGATGGTTGCGGCCGTAGCCGCGTTGCGTCGAGTAGCCCAGGGCGAGGAGAAACCCTTCGTCGCCGCGCGCCAGGTTCTGCAGCCGCAGGTCGCGCTCGGCCGGAAAGCGCAGCGGCTCGCGGGTCAGGTCTGCGACCTTTGCTCCATCGTCCAGTGCGAACTCCTCCTCGATGAGCCCTTCGTGATTGAGGATGTCGGTCACCCGAGGAATGGTGTCGTCGACTCCCGCCTCGGCGGCGGCGGCCGTGGGTTCGCCGACCCCCTCCTCCGCCGCCAGGGCGAAGTCGAGCAGGCGGTGGGTGTAGTCGTAGCTCGGGCCCAGCACCTGGCCGCCCGGCAGGTCCTTGTAGGCCGCCGAGATTCGCCGGCGCACCGCCATCTCTGACGTATCGATGGGCTCGCTCTCCCCGAAGCGCGTCAGCGTCGTGCGATAGGCACGCAGCAGGAAGATCGCTTCCATGAGGTCGCCCTGCGCCTGCTTGATCGCCAGCGCCGCGAGGTCGCGGTCGTAAAGCGAACCCTCGGTCATCACCCGGTCGGCTGCGAGCTGCATCTGCTCCTTGATCTGGGTCAGCGTCAACTCCGGCACGGCGGTGTCGCCGCGGCGCTCTTCCGCAATCAGCTTGTGCGAGTTGAGGATGGCCTGTTCGCCGCCCTTCACTGCCACGTACATGGTCTCAGCCCTCCGTCCGAATGCTGCGCGGCAGGCCAATGACGGCCTCGCCGCAGGTGAGAAAGATGTCGACACCGAGCGGGTACTGCGCGGCGTTGAGGCGCCAGTCGTTCCAGAACCAGTCCGGCAGGCCCGCCGGTGCGACCTGCGCCGTCGCTCGAATACCCGGCCCCGTCAAGGTCACCTTCGGTCCGCCCTCCAGGCTCGACACCTGCAACAGGAGCGTGGCCGAGCGGTCCGGGTACTGATCGATCCCCTGGGCGAACAGCGCCAAGCGCGGCATGTTCCCCGGATCGCTCACCACGGCGAAGGCCGCTTCCTGGTTGCGCTCCACGATGGGGCATCCGCAGTGGAACTTCAAAAAGCTGCGCACCTGCGGGGTATCGGCGATCCAGTCGATCCACACCGCTGTGTCGTAGTCCGCGAGAGTCAGCGCGGCGGCGGTAGTCGCAGGGTCCAGCGGCACGGGGCCTTCGATGCCCCGACCCAGGGCGACCGACTTCCCCGGATGTGCCATGGCCTCCAGCAGCCCGCGGAAGATCCGCTGCGAGTCGTGCACCGGGTCCGCGAGGCCCGGCTTCAGCTCCGCGGTGTCGATGCCCGGCATCGCGCCGGGAGCCACCAGTCCGTAGGAGAGTGTCATGGCGCGTCTTCCTCTTCACCGCCCCAATCTTCACTGCCGCGGTCGTTTTCGCCACGCACCAGGGTGAAGAAGTTCACCTTGGTCGCGTTGGCCTTGCGGCTGCGGTCTTCGCGCCGCGCGTCATGCGCTGCCGCCAGCGGCGCGACGATACGGTCTTCCAGTTGCACTCGCCGAGCGGTGTCCTGCAGCAGGGCGTCGAACACCGCCGCCAGCTCGGCGTGGCGCTTGGAGCGGCCCTGCACATAGCCGACCCCCGCCTCACCTGTTGCAAGGCGCAGCGCGCAGCGCGTCACCGTCATCTGACCCAGGTTGAACTGGCCGCCGGTGCCGCCGGCGCGTGCGCGCACCATCACCATTCCGATCTCCGGCTGGCGCAGCCAGTCGTAGGTCGGCTTGTCGGCCAGCCCATCCCAGGCGTTTTCGAGTTCGGCCAGACGGGCCTTGGCCAGAATGGACATCCAGCGCCGGCGCGCCGTCTGCTCCGACCCCGCGCCCGACTGCCTGCCCGACTCCTCAGGGAAGTGCTCCATATACAAGTCCTTTATTCGTCTAGACATCGATACCTTTTTAGGGTAAGAAGGGTCCCCGGGGATGTAAAGCACATCTTCGTGAACCTTGCATGACGGCGCGATGGCGCCGGGCTGAAGCAGCTTGGCTAAACGAAGAAGGAGCGCTGAGGATGACGTTGCAGCGGCGCGCCGGAGTCGCCCTCTGGCGCCAGGTCGCGGAGACGCTGGAAAAGGATATCAAGGAGCAGGTCTTCGCACCGGGGCGCAGGCTGCCGACCGAAGCTGAGCTGGCCGAGCGCTTCGCGGTCAACCGCCACACCGTGCGACGCGGCATCGCATTTCTGGAGCAGGAAGGCGTGCTGCGCGTCGAACAGGGCCGCGGCACCTTCGTGCAGGAGCGTGTCGTCGACTACAAGCTCGGCAAGCGCACCCGCTTTTCGGAGAACATTCAAAAGCAGTCGCGTATTCCATCCGGCGATATCGTGCGCGCCATGGTCCTGGCCGCAGATGCCGGCGTTGCCAAAAACCTGCACATTCGCAAGGGCGCGCCGGTGGTGCTGATCGAGACCGTCGGCAAGGTCGACGGCCGCCCGATCTCCATCGCCGCGCACCACTTTCCGGCCAAGCGCTTTCCCGAGATGATCGAGATCTACAAGCGCGAACGCTCAGTCACCAAGGCGCTGGCGCACTACGGCATCGACGACTACACGCGCAAGGAAACCCGCATCACGGCACGCCTGCCGACGGTCAACGAGAGCCGCCTGCTGGAGTTGCCGCGCAGCCAGCCGGTCCTGGTCATGGAGTCGATCAACATCGACGCCGAAGGGCGGGTCATTGAGTATGGCTCGGCCCGCATGGCGGCCGAACGCGCCCAACTGGTGGTGCAGCCTTAGAGTTTCATCCTCGCCCCAACGCTGCGGCATTCAAATACCTCAAGCAACAGGCGCCAGGATACAGGCCGGCGAAATGTGTAAATCCAGTGGCCCTGTAAGCGCTGCGAGGAGAGCATTCCCAACGTCCGGCCCCGCTCGACAATCACCCCGCGTCATCCGGTTTTTGTAACCCCAGCTTCACAATCACATCATCGGCGCGTCATTGCCCTGCTCTTGGATGGAACAATCCACTCCAACAGGGGGACTGTCGCTATGTTGCCGAACAAGACCACATTGAAACACGCCCTGGGTGCCGCCGGCCTCGCCGCCGCTCTCAGCCTTTCCGCCGTTCCTGCCCAGGCCGCCGAGACGCTGCGCTTCGCCGTCACCGACATCGAGGGCCTGGAAAACCTGCAGCGCCAGTTCGGCCCCTTCGTCGACGTGCTGGCCGAGGCAAGCGGCATGGAGGTAAAGCTCTTCGCGGTGAGCAGCCGCAATGCCGCCGCCGAGGCGCTGCGCGCCAAGAAAGTCGACTTCGTGCTGACCGGCCCTGCCGAGTACGTGGTGATGCAGAAGATGACCAAGGCCAGCCCGGTCGTCGGCTTCAGCCGCCCCGACTACTTCTCCGCCATCGTTGTCATGGCCGACAGCGGCATCAACGCGCCCAGCGACCTGAAGGGCAAGACCGTGGCCTTCGACGACATCGGCTCGACCTCCGGCCACCTCGCCCCCATGCAGCTGCTCGCCGACTACGGCCTCGATCCCAAGTCCGAGGTGAAGTCTACGCATGTGAACCGCAACGTCGCCCACGAGGCGCTGAAGCGCGGCGACGTGGCGGCCATCGGGGTGAACTACCGCAGCTGGACCGACCGCACCAGGGCGAAGGACACCTCCACCTCGCCGGGCGCCTTCAAGGTCATAGCCCGCGGGCCGGACCTGCCCAACGACATCCTCATCGCCGGCGCCCACGTGGACCCAACGGTCATCTCCCAGGTGCGCGAGATCTTCTCCGAGCGTTCCGATGAGCTCATCGCCGCCATCCTCCAGGGCTCGGAGAACCAGAAGTACCTCGGTATGAAGTTCCTGCCCAATGTGAAGGATGCCGACTACCAGTACGTCCGCGACGCCTACGCCACCATCGGCTATCCCCAGTTCGCCGACTTCGTGGGCAACTGATGGCCATCACGGCGGCCCGACCCAGCACCCAAGCGAGCCAGCGTGCCGCCGGGCGGACAGCGGCGGTCTCTCCGGAGACCGCCGCGACCGCTCACGAGCTTGCCGTGCGCGGCCTCCACAAGTCCTTCAACGGCGTACCGGTCCTGAAAGGGGTCGGTTTCGAGGTCGCCGCCGGTCAGGCGGTCGCCCTAATTGGCGCCAACGGTTCCGGCAAGTCGACCCTGCTGCGCTGCTGCCTGCGCCTGCTCGAACCCGATGCCGGCACGGTCGAACTGCTCGGCGAGGACGTCGGCCGCCTGCAGCGGGCCGCGCTGCGCCGCGCCCGTGCCCGCGTCGGCTTCGTCTTCCAGCGCCATAACCTAGTGCCGCGGCTCTCCGCCCTCACCAACGTGCTGCACGGCGTCCAAGCCCGCCGCAGCGGTCCGCGCAGTTGGTTTCAGTCGCTGGCCAACCGGGACGACCGCGAAGAGGCGCTGCACTGTCTCGACATGGTCGGTCTCGCCGACCAGGCCGCCCAGCGCGCCGACACCCTCTCCGGCGGACAGTCGCAGCGCGTCGCCATCGCCCGCGCCCTGATGCAGCGCCCGCGCCTGGTCTTCGCCGACGAGCCGGTCGCCAGCCTCGATCCCGCCGCCGGCGAGGAGGTCATGGAACTCTTCGTGCGCCTCATGCGCGACGAGGGCGTCACCCTGCTGTTCACCTCGCACCACCTCCGCCATGCGCTCGACTACGGCGACCGCCTCATCGCGCTCTCCGGCGGCGTGAAGGTGATGGACGCGGCGACCGCGGGTCAGAGCCTCGAGGCGCTGAAGTCGGTCTATGCCTGACAGCGCTGCTCGCCCGGGCGTCCGCGCCGCCGCAATGCCGCCGCGATGGGAGCGGACCTCCGCGCTGGCCTTCCTCGCCTATGTCGTGGCCCTGGCGACCATCGTGCTGGCCTTCGAAGGCTCGGAGCTCTCGCTCCTCGGCTTCCTGCAGGGCATTCCGCAGATGGGCGACCTGCTCTCGCGCATGGTGCCGCCGGACATCAGCCGCATCGGGCCGATCTCCCGCGCGCTGCTGGAAACCTTCCAGATGGCGCTGGCCGGCACCGTGCTCGGTGTCGTCTTCAGCCTGCCGCTGGCGATCTGGGCGACCAAACGTCTCTCGCCGCATCCGCTGGTCTACTACGCCGCGCGCGGCCTGATCTCCTGGTTCCGCACGGTGCCCGACCTCATCTGGGCGCTGTTCTTCGTGGTCACCGTGGGACTCGGCCCCTTCGCCGGCACCCTCGCCCTCATGGTCGACACCATGGGCTTCTGCGGCAAGTTTTTCGCCGAAGCCATGGAGGAGACCGAGACCGGCCCGCAGGAAGCCCTCACCGCGCTGGGCGCACGGCGCGGCGGCATCATCTGTTCCGCGGTCATTCCGGCGGCCTTGCCGTCCTTCATCAATACCTCGCTGTTCAGCCTGGAGAAGGCCACCCGCTCCTCGGTGGTGCTCGGGCTGGTCGGTGCCGGCGGCATCGGCATCGAGTTGAAGGTCGCGATGGACCTCTTCGAATACCCGACCGCCGCCACGATCATTCTCTGCATTTTTGCACTGGTGCTGGTTGTCGAGCGGGTCAGCAGCAGCCTTCGCCAGCGGATCCTCTAACCGAAACCAAGGGAGAACGGACCATCATGACCGTGCAGGATCGGAGCCAGATGCAGACGGCCCACCAGGCCTGGAACGACCAGTGGCAGAGCGAGACCGGGCGCGCCGCCTGGCTGCAGCCCGACCCCGATGTGGCCGCGGTGGTGCCGCTGCTGCGCAGCCGCGGCGCGAAAACGGCGCTCGACCTCGGCTGCGGCGTCGGCCGCCATGCCTGCTTCCTGGCCGGCGCCGGCCTCGACGTCCAGGCCATGGACGCCAGCACCTCCGGCCTCGCTTACGCGGCGCAGCAGGCGCGCGACCTCGGCCTCACGGTTACCTTCCGCGACGGCCTGATGACCGAACTGCCCTACGCCGACGGCAGCTTCGACTACGTGCTGTCCTTCAACGTGATCTATCACGGCGACGGCAGCGTCGTCGCCCGCGCTGTCTCAGAGATCCACCGCGTGCTGAAGCCGGGCGGCCTGTTCCACGGCACCCTGCTGTCCAAGCGCAACGCCAAGTATGGCCTCGGCAAGGAGGTCGCCTGCAACACCTTTGTCATTGACGGTGCGTCAGGCGACAAGACCCACCCGCACTTCTACTGCAACGCCGTCGAGCTGGTGACACTGTTCGAAAACTTCGAGCTCCTGAGACTCGTCGACCGCGAGCACGAGCGCCCCGGCACCTGGCACTGGCACCTGCTGGCCGAGCGGGGGTAGCACTACTTTTCGCCTAAGCCATAGCAGCGTTTTGATCAGAAGGAATCGTGCATCTATTCTGATTTCCTTGACCCGGATCTCTTGCTCGACCGGCTCATATACACGCTTAAGAAATGCTTTGTGAGGGTCTCCATAAACTACGGTGTTGATGCGCATTTGGAAGGCATACCAATTGTGGTGCCGGATGCGAGTGAAGTAGACACGATAAAATGGATCGTTAATGAGATCATCGCTGACTCCCTCGTTCACAATGAGAGTCCTGGTTGTTCATAGCGCTTCCGCCGGCTCGGCGGTAGCGGGCGA
The DNA here is from genome assembly GCA_050330205.1 of Kiloniellaceae bacterium. Classification (GTDB taxonomy): domain Bacteria; phylum Pseudomonadota; class Alphaproteobacteria; order Kiloniellales; family Kiloniellaceae; genus Pelagibius. The sequence continues at coordinate 34,886 of JBHJOA010000060.1, read as the reverse complement.
ACGGCGGAGCTGGTCGAGGTTGCGCAGCCGATCACCCGCGGACCGCCTGTGCGCGGCCTAGGGCGTGAGGCCGCCGTAGGCCGAGTGGGGCCGCACCTGGTTGGAATCCTGGCGCCAGTACTCGATGACGCTGCGAGCCTCGGCGAGGCTCGTGAACACCACGTCGTTCAGGCATTCGTCAGTGCCACTCGACACCGGCCCGGCAGCGAAGCGGAAGGATTGGCTGCTTGATGGAGCGAATCGCCGCTTGGGGTCACGAAGCAAAGTCTGTTGCCATCGTGATCGCGTAAGCTTCCAGTGGGCAAGCGGAACTCACGGCAGCGTGCCGACCCAAGACCCGACGACGTTAGGAGGTGGACTGGCGATCCGAGAAGGCTTGCCAAATTTAAGCTGAATGTGGCACAGCCCTGTCCACGCGCTCCATAAGCGGCTGATTTTATTTAGAAAATCTGGCGACTTAGAGTCCAGGCTCCAGCCAAGTATTTGATTTTATTAAATTCTTACCATTCCGGCAGCGCCTGACGCCGCCGGCGCGGGTGCCTCAAGGGACTGTGACACATTCTCCCGCGCGGGCACTTGCCGCGTGCTCGCGGCGCGGCTGCTGCCCGCGATTTGCCCTTGGCACTGGTCGGACGTCTTTGTCGAGGTCTCTTTTGCACTAAGAGCGGACCTTATCCCGCGCCGCCGCCGACTTCCGTCTCGTGCCGGGAGCGGTCGTTCAGCGCTGTACTATCCGTGCTATCTTGGCGATGGAATGGATGGAGACAATGCCCAACGAGTTCAAAGCTTCGGGTCGCACGGCCTCCGCGCAAGCCTCCAGCCAGGAGCTGCCGAAAGATGCCCAGCCGCCAGTGGCATTCGAGGTCGACACCTATCCAAGTGGCCACACCAACACATGGCATAGCCACGATAGAGCTTGCCTCATCTATCCTTCGGATGGAGTGGTGACCGTCGATACCGAGAAAGGTCACTGGGTGATTCCACCCCAGCGGGCCGTCTGGGTGCCGGCCGGTGTGCGCCATCAGACTCGCACGTCCGGCCAAGTGGCGCTCAGCAGCCTCATAGTTGACCAAGCATCGTTTCCCGACCTGCCAGAAGATCTCTGCGTTCTTGGCATATCCGCTTTCCTGCGCGAGCTCATCCTTCACACCTGCATGGAGACGACAGATCCGGCCTTCAGCGGCCCCGATGGACGAATCATAGCCGTGATTCTGGATCAGCTTCGCAGCCTGCCTGCCCCGGCCCTTCCCCTGCCCATCCCACAAGATAGGCGTCTTCGACGCCTTGTTGAGGCCCTGCTGGCAAACCCTGCCGATAACCGCAGCTTGGAGGACTGGGGCCGCATTGTCGGCGCCAGCAGCCGGACGTTGGCACGCCTCTTCCGGGCCGAAACCTCGATGACATTTCGGACTTGGCGCCAGCACCTGCGGGTCCTTGAGGCGCTGCGCCGCTTGGCTCAAGGCGAACCGGTCACCACTGTGGCCCTGGACGTGGGCTACGACAGCCCTAGCGCTTTCGTCCAGATGTTCAAGAAGTGTCTAGGCCGCACGCCGGGCCGTTATTTCTCCTGACGTCACCTTCCGGAAATATGATCGCCCCAAAGGGCGCTCATTTGTCCGATTGGAGACACGAGTTGGCCGGACCGAGCAAGCCTCTCGCCAGCCCGTCCCCCACAGTGCGCTGCAGGGAACCCCGACGACGGAAGGGAACCAATGCCCGCGCCCAAGACCCAGTTCAGCTTGGTATTCGGCTTTGCCGCTATCGGGCATTTTCTATTTCACGTCCTTGTGGCCCTCTATCTCACGGTCGTTCTGGCACTAGAGGTCGAATGGCAGAGATCCTACGACGAAATGATCGCGCTTTGGACCTACGGGGCACTGCTCTTGGGCTTGGCGGCACCGCTCGCCGGCTGGCTCAGCGATCACTGCGGCGCAGGAAATGTGATGGTGATCTACTTCCTGGGCATCGGCGCTGCCACGGCGCTATGCGGCTTTGCTGTAGGTCCTGGCTCCCTGATGGTCTTTCTCGGCCTTCTGGGATTCTTCGGGGCGATCTATCACCCGGTGAGCACGTCCTGGCTGGTAGTGAACGCCCGGTCGCGGGGCAAGGCGATCGCAGCCCTCGGCATATTTGGCGGACTGGGCACGGCGGTGGCCGCCCTGATCGCCGGTTCTCTGACCGATCTGGTGTCCTGGCGCGCCGCCTTCATTGTGCCGGGCTTAGTCGCCCTGATCGCCGGCCTGTCTCTGTGGACACTCTTGACCAAGGGCCACATTGTCGAGCGCAAGGAGGACGTCCTGCCGCAGCCCGAGCCGAGCCGGGCCGATGTGCGTCGCGCCATTGTCGCCCTGGCGATCACCATGTCCTTGACCACGGTCATCTATCACGCCTTCACAACCATGTTGCCGAAGTGGCTGGACATCGAATTGGGTGCGCTCCTAGGGCAAGGGCTCCTGGGCCTGGGTGCCGTCATCATGGCGGTCTATCTGTTGGGTGCCACCTCACAGTTGATCGGTGGGCACCTCTCCGGCAAGGGGGCCGCCAAAGTGGTCTACGTTGCCAGCTATGCCCTGAAGGTTGTGGCTTTGGTGGCTGCGTGTGCCGTCACGGGCTGGCCGATCTTGATTGCCGCCGTGTTGGTGGTCTTCGCCTTTGATATCGCCGCCCCGGTGGAGAACGTGCTGATCGCTCGCTTCAGTCCCAGCCACCGCCGCGGCCTTGCCTACGGCATACGCAACGGAATCGCTATCGTCGGGGCTCCCCTCGGCGTGCAGATGGTGGCACTGCTCTATGCGCCAGGCAGCGGCTTCCAATGGCTCCTCCTTGTCCTCGCCGGCCTTGCCCTGTTGATTTTTCTTGCCGCCCTAGCCTTGCCCTCGACCCACTCAAGCCGAACAAGCGGGCTCGCGGCATGAACTCTCGGGAATGCCAAAGCTTCGGCTCAGGGTCACGAGCCGCTGTCATGCCAAGCGAGTACATATGTCTGATGTGGAGCGGAAAGCTGAAATTTGGCCTTCATTCCAGGCCTGCCACTGCATGCCACCCCGCAACGATCGAACCTATGTGAGGTTACCCGCCTTGTTGTGAAGCGATGGCCGTCAGACGTCGACGCCTCTGCCCCCCCGCTCCTCCTCCGCTTCCACCGCGACGAGGTCGCGGAAGACGCGGCCTTCCTTTTCCATCTCGCGCTGGACGCCAAGGGCGGCGTCACCGTAGCGCAACACCGGGCTACCGGCGTCGAGCGCCGCGAGGGCGGCGAACTGCAAGGCGCCGACGATGGCGCGGCCGGAAAGCTCGAAACGGGCCAGGGCGACCGCAAAGGCCTTGCGGTCGGCGGGGGCGGGGTCGCGCGGCATGGCGGCGAGCCAGATGCGCCGGCGCTCGGCCTCGGTCGGCAGCGAGAAGCGCACCACGGTATCGAAGCGGCCGAGGAAAGCGTCGTCCATGTTGGCGCGCAGGTTGGTCGCCAGCACGGCGAGGCCGTCGTAGTCCTCGACCCGCTGCAGCAGGTAGCTGACCTCCTGGTTGGCGTAGCGGTCGTGCGCGTCCTTCACGTTGGTGCGCTTGCCGAAGAGGGCGTCGGCCTCGTCGAAGAACAGGATCCAGTCGCGGCTCTGCGCCGTTTCGAAGAGCCCGGCCAGGTTCTTCTCGGTCTCACCGATGTACTTGGAGACCACCGTGGAGAGATCGACGCGGTAGACCTCGCGGCCGGAGATGCGGCCCAGCAGGCTGGCGGCGAGCGTCTTGCCAGTACCCGGCGGCCCGTGGAACAGCGCGCGGTGGCCGGGGCGCAGGCGGCCCGGCGGCATGGCGCGCTCGGCCAGGGCGCGGCGGTGGCGCAGCCAGCGGCAGATCTCCTCAATCTGTGCCTGGGCGCCGCGCTCGAGGATCAGGTCGTCCCACTGCAACTCGGTCTCCAGGCGGCGCGCCGGAAAGGCGGCGGAGAAGCCGGGCGCAATGGCGGCGCCGAGGGTCAGCCGCTCGATCCAATCGCGCCCCATGACGAGGCGGCCGGAGAGGTAGGGTGCGCCGCGCTCCGCCTCCTCCAGGCGCAGCAAGCCGTCGCGCGCGAACCAGTGGTCCGGTCCGAAAAGCCGCTGCACGGCAAAGCGCGCCTCGACGCTGGGACCGGCGAGCAGGAAGGCCGCCGTCTCGCCGGTGGCGACCAGGGCGCGGCTCTCTCTTTCCCTGCGGCCGCCGAACTGCGGGAAATCGCCGTCGCCCGGCAGCGCAGCGCGCAGGGAGGATTCCAGCAGACCCGGGCGCAGGTGCGGCGCCAGCGCCAGCATGATGACCGTGTATTCGTCGAAGCTGAGGTTGCGATGCGCCAGCGCGGCCAGGGGCGAGCCGTCGTCGATCAGGGTCGGCTGCGGCAGTTCAGCCGCGCTGTCGCCGTTCTCCTCGCGCGCCCGCGCGGCGACCAGCGCTTCCAGGAAGGCGAGTCCACGCGAGAGGTTCCCGGCATTGCTGGCCGGCGCGGCTTGTGTCTTTGTCTCGTCTCTCATGGCGTTATCCCGCGAGTTCGCTCATCGGCTGGTTGACGATGACCGTCTCGCCCTTGTTCACGCTGTCACGGATCTCGCCGACCAGCGTCTCCTTATCGTCGTTGTCCTCGACGAAGTTGTCGAGGTCCTGCCAGATCGGGTCCTTGGCGCCGCGCTTGTAGACGTCGCGCATTTCCGAGACATCCTCGGAGAGTTCGGTCTTTAGGAAGGCCACCGCCTGCTTGCGCCGCTTGCCGTCATCACTTTCCTTCGCCTCCATGCCGGTCACCTTGGAGGCGAAAGCGTTCTTGGTCGAGGTGCCCTTGCCGCCGTAGGTGCGCCCGGCGGCATGGCGCTTGCCCTGAAGATTGATCACATAGGCGTTGTCGGCATGACCGCCGGCGGCGCGGTGGCGCATCTTGGCGCCTTCGTCGCCGGCGAAGTAGGGCTTGTCCGCCAGCAGCTTGATGACGGCGGCCTGCGGCTGGTGGTCGCCGGTCAGATAGTCACCCTTGGGCTTGGGGATCGTCCCGTAGGTTCCGGTCAGGCCCTCCAACAGATAGCGCTCGCGCGCCTTGGCGAGATCGTGCTCACCGCCCAGCATACCCTTCAGGCTCTCCGACATGGCGGTCTGCAGCTGCAGCATATTCTGCTGCTTAGCCGAATCCACCTTCTTGCCCGCCTTCTCGTCCTTCTCAATGGCGGCGGCGAGCTTCTTGATCTCGCCGAGAGTCGCTTTAGCCTTCTTCAGATGTTCCTTCTTGGCCGGCGTGGCGCTGCTGCCGGACTTGGCCTCCCAGGCGGCGATGAAGGTGGCGAGATCCTGCGGCGAGGAGCGGATCATCGGCTTGCCCGCGTCGGTGAAGAACAGCGTATGGCTCTCGCCACCCGCAGAGAAGGTTTTCTTCGGCCAGAGGAACTCGCTGACTGCCTCCTTGGCTTTCTTGGCGCCCGACTTCACCTTGCCGATGATTTTCTTGGCGAAGGCGATGACCTTGTCGATCACCATGTCGATCACCTTGTTGATGGGCGCGGTGATCTTTTCCAGCACTTCCTTCACCGCCTTTCCGACACCGCCGAGGCCGATGAAGCTCGCCACCATGGAGATCACCACCGGCAGCGCGCGCGACAGCGCGTCCTCCACCGACTTGGCGGCGGGGCCGAGCACGCCGGCGGCGATGTTCGCCACGGCGCCATAGACGGAAAGCACGAAGTCCTTGATCTGGTCGAAGCGCTCGATGAGCCACATCGTGAGGTCGAAGAGCACCTTGAGCGCCTTCACGATGGCCGAGGCGGGGTTCATCAGGCTGAGCAGCCAGATGATGCCTTCCTTGATCACCGTGGTGATGACCCAGTTGCGGATGCCGTCGATCACGGTTTCCTTGAGGGTCGCCAGCTGCGACTTGACCTCTTCCCAGAGCGCGGAGAAGTCCATGTCCTTCAGCTTCAGGACCAGCTCGAAGCCCTTTTCGACGACGTCGAAGACCTTCTCGGCCGCCGGCAGCTTCTTTATAATTCGCGCCTTCACGTTGGCGTAGGTGAGGCCGAGGATCTGCGCCACCAGGCTGAAGATGCCCATAAGGTCGAACTTCTCGGGCAGGGTAATGCCGGCCTCGGCGATGGCCCCGGTGAGCCAGGCGATGAGCCCCTTCTGCAGGTGCGCCAGGATATTCTCGCCGAAGGCCCGCACGCCCTGGCCGACGGCGGTCAGGAGGTTGGTGATGAAGGTCACCGGGTCCTTGAGGATCCTGGTGATCAGGCTGCCGGCGCGGTCGAGGAAGTCGAAAATCGGCTTGGAGTCGATGCCGGCGATGTCGCAGGCGGCCTGGATGGCGATCTTCAGCGCCTCGGCGAAGTCGCCGGTGACGACGGCGCCGGCGATCTGCACCGCGGCCTTCAGCGCCGCCTGGTAGACCGAAAGAATCTTGTCGAGGGCGGCGGCGAGGCCGTCGGCCAGGGCCTCTACCCCGGCGATGGCGGTGTCGGCGGCGAGGTTCACGCCAGCGACGGCGACATCGACAGTGAAGTCGATGCCACTGTTGATCGCCGCGGCGAGGCCCGGGAAGCTTTCCTTCAGGTACTTGTCGACCTGCGACTTGGCCCAGTCGCGGAAACCGTTCAGCTTGTCGACCACCCAGTCGCGCGCGGCGTTGATGAGGCCGACGGCGGCGTTCTTGGCCTTTTCAATGATCGTCGCGACCGCCTCGCGCAGCTTGGTGAAGATGGTGTCGATGGCCTCGGTCACCGCCTTCACCGCCTTCTTCACAAAGTTCGCGGCGCGATCCCACCAGGAGTCCTTCTCCTGGTCCTTCTCGAGTTCCTTTTTCTTGGCGGCAGCCTCGTTCTCCTTGGCCTGCTTCTCCTTCTCCGCCTCCTTCTCGCCGTCCTCCAGCTTCCGCCGTGCCTTGCCTTCCTCGGACTGCACGTGCTCGCCGATGGCCTTGCGCTGCTCGGTCTGCTGCTTGGCGGCGTCCTGGGAAAATTCGTTCACGCGCTCGTAGGCGCCGGCCACGCCCTCGCCCTGCTGGCGGGCAACGTCCTGGCGGCCGTCCAGCACCGCCTTCTTCTGTGCGGCATCGGCGGTCTCGTTGATCTGGCGCGCCTTCTGCGCTGCCGTTTCCTTCTCCTTCTCACTGTCGCTGTCGCGGGTCCTGGCCGCCTGTTCCGTCGAGGCGCCGGCTTCCTGCAGACCAGGCTCAAGCGTCGGCGCGAGATCCGTGTCGGCCTTGTCGCGCACCTCCTTGGGCAGCTGCGCTTCGACGTAGTCGGCGGCGTCGTTCGACGGCGGCAGCGGGCCGACCTGCGTCGCCGGTTCGGTCTGCATCGCCGGCTTGCGCGCCTCGTCGATCCGGCGCGGCTTGATGTTGGACTGCCCCGGATGGTTCTTGAAGGCGGCTACCTGGGTGTCGCGCTGGGCGCGCAGTTGGCCGGCGCCCTCCTCCTTCTGGCGCGCCATGCGCTCGGGATCGGCCTCGCCGGCCATGGCGACCTGCTGGCGCGGCCCGGCGGAGGTGGAAACGCCCGGGTCGCTGGTGCGGATGCCCGACATGAGGTTGCCGATGGCGCCGCGCAGCCAGTCGAGAAAGCTGCCCTCGGGCTGCTGGTCCATCAGCTTCTCGTTGGCGGCGTTGGTCGGCGGCGGCGCCTTGTCCTGGTGCGGCTGGGCGACCAGATCCGGCGGTGTCGCCCCGGCAACGCCGTCGCCGACGGTGCCGGCCGGAACCGGGATGGCGCCGGGCGGCGTGATGCCGGGGTCGACGTCGCCGCCGGTCCGCGCATGCAACTCCGGTGCGGAGGTGGCGGCTTCGGCCTGCTCGCCGGCGACCTTGCCGTCCAGCGCACCGCCCAGCTCCGGCCCGGTGGCGGCGACCTGGGAAGCCGGCGCGGCAGTGAAGCCGGCCATGGCCGCGTCGGAGGAGCCGGAGAGGTCGAGCTTCTCGACCTTTGCGGCGGGTTCGGCTGGCGGCAGCGGTGCCGGCGGCGGGATCTCCAGCGCCACCTCGGCCTCGGGCCCGGCCACCGCCTCGGGCGTCGCGGGGACGTCCTCGGCGAGGTGCGAGACATCCGTCGGCCCCGGGTCGTCCGCGGCTTCCGCCTCCGCCCCGGTTTCGGTCGGCGGCGGCCCCTCACCGACGTCCTCCGGATCTCTCGTGGTCATCACCAGCGGCACGTCGGGCAACGGCAGTTTCGACATGGGGTCGAAGAAGGTGAGCCACTCGCTGATCGGCCCCCACTTCTCCTGCACCTGGCCGCCGAGGTTATCGGAGCCGGCGGTGTTGCCGTTGATGGTGCGCACCCGCACGTCCTTCACCGGCTTGCCAGCCGCCTCGGCCGAGCTCTCTAACCCGGAGACCAGGGCGAAGTGATCGTTCTTGGTGCGGTAGGCGATGTCGCCCTTCTGCGGCAGCGTGCCCTGCGGCCGCGGCTCGACCACGCCCAGGATGCTCATGCCGATCTTCCAATCGGGCAGCGGCACACCGGAGGACTTCAGCGCCCACCAGGTGAAGAGGCCGCACCAGTGCGGCAGGGCGTCCTGCTTGCCGGTGCCGTCGGGCTTGGCGACCATGGTGATCTTCTGCACCACCGAGGGATGGATGGTGTCACCGCCGAAAGCGGTGCGAAAGATCTCCAGCAGATGGGTCCAGCCGATGCGGTTGCCGTCGCTGTCGTTCAGCTTAGTGTTGATGAGGCCTTCCTTGGTGCGGGCGAGGCGCACCGCCTCCAGGGCCTCGGGCCGCACCCACATGACGTCGGGATCGGCTTCTTCCGGCTGGAGGCGCACCTCCTGACCCTTCACCGCGCCCTGCTGGATGCTGTGCGCGATCTCGTGCGCCAGCAGGTGATCGCCTTCCGGCGTGCCCGGCGCGAAGCGGCCCTCGTTGAAGTAGAGATCCTTGCCGTGGGCGAAGGCCTGGGCGCGCAGCGCGCGCGACAGCTCGACTGAGAGGGAGTCGGTGTGGATGCGGATGCCGGAAAGTTCGCGCCCGAAACTCGCCTCCATGCGGCGGCGCGACTCCTCGGGCAGCGGATTACCGAGGCCGCGGCTGGCGCGCAGGCGGCGTTCTATGGCGGCTAGCGCAGGCGCCTCGTGCCGGCGGCGGGGCGGCGCGGCTCGCGCCTGAATCTCTTCCTCTTCTTCTTCAGCTTGGGTCTGGAGTTCCTCTTCTTCCTCGGACCGGGTCTGAAGTTCCTCTTCGCCTTCGTCGCTTTGGGCCTGGACCTCCTCTTCCTCTTCGGCTTGTGTCTGGAGTTCTTCCTCTTCGCTTTTAGCCTGCAACGCCTCCTCTTCCATAGTCCCTGCGGACTCGGCGTCGAGCGGCGTGGCCTGCGCTTCTTCCTCCTCCTGGCGCTGCACGGTGGGGGTCAGGCGCGGCGCGATGGTGCCGCCGTCGGCGAAGGTACCGCGGCCGTGCACCACGCCGTCGGCCGCCGCGTCAGCCTCGCGCTCGAAACGGTCGCCGGGACGCCCGACCCGCAGCTTCGTCTGTACCCCGGCAGGGCGCGAGAAGAAGGGCCGTGCGCGGCCGGGTTCCGCGTCGGACTTCCGGGCAGAGGCGCGGGCGACGGCCTTCATGTCAGGACCACACCACGTGAAGAGGCCTCGGCATCCACGGCAGACGCACGGGGTTCAAGGTCCAGGGCAGGCGCGCGAGCAGCACGTCGGCACCGCGCCTCTCGACCTCCAGTTCCCAGGCGTTGCCGCGCTCGCGCAGGCGCCCCGGGCGGGTCAGGAAGGTCTCACGCAGCGCCGCGGGCGAGGCCTGGCCGAGCGCGCTCCAGTGACCGACGACGGCGCGCAGCAGTTCCGCCGCCTCGGCAAGGTCGACGGCGTCGAGCACCGTTTCCCGCGGCACAGGCTCGTCGAGCGGCCAGCCGCAGAGCAGCTTTGCCATGACCAGCTGCGGCTCTTCCCGCGTCGTCTCGCCGCCGGCAAGAAAAGTCACGAGCTGGATGGCGCGCAGCTGTTCGGAATCGCCGAGGAAAGCGCCGGCAGCGGCCAGGCCGCGCGCCTCGAAGAGTGCCGGCAGGAAAGGATGCAGCAGCACGAGGCCGGCATCGGCGACGGCGATGTCGAGATCGCCGTCGACGAAGTCCACCTCCGGCTCTTCCGGCGTGTCCCGCCGGGCCGCCTTCTCAGGCTGGGACGCGTCCGCTCTTGTGCCTTCAACGGCCGTTGCCTGCGGACTGTCGCCGTCTTGCGTCGTGACGTCCATCGACGCCCGCGCGACTCGGCAGAGGCGCGCGATCAGCATTTCAAAGGCCTTTTTGTCCGCCGGCTTCGGCCAGTCGGCGGCGCTGAAGTCGCCCTGCTTCGCGGCCGGCAGGGCGGCGGCGACCCTCGCCGCCACCTCCGGCGAGAACTGCAGCACGAGGCGCTGCGCCCCGCGCAGTGTTGCCAGGATGTCGGCGCCGCGGCGCGCCAGGCTGCGCAAGCTCTCGACGTCCAGCGCGGCGATGGCGAACGCCAGCGCCGCCACGCTGTCGACCACGCTCCACCAGGGCAGACGGCCGGTGGCGAGGAAATGGCGGAAGCTTGCGATGAGAGTATCCTGCGCCGGTTCGGTGACCGGCAGCGGGTGTGCGGCGTCGGGCACATCGCGCAGGCGCTCGGCCAAGGCGCGGCGCAAGGCCTCGGTCAGTTGCGCGGAATCGAAGCCGGACTTCGGCAGGGCACCGAGGTCGACTTCGAGTCTGCCGATGCGCAGGGTGCGCCCTGGCAGGTCCAGTGCCGAGAAGCCCGCGTCCAGCGCCGCCGGGATCCAGCTGTCGGCACCGCCGACCACCTCGCCACGCAGTCGCAGCAGGGTCGCCTCGTCGCCCCCGTCGAGCTCGAAGGTGAGGCGTCCCACCCGATGAGGCGCAGCAGGTGCGGGGCCGTCGCGGGCCTGGTCCGACATGGCCGCCTCAGCGCGCCTTCTTCATGCGCAGGGCGATCTCCTGCTCGCTGCCCGGTTCCACTGCAAAGTCGAGCGTGGTGCTTTCGAAACCTTCGGCCTGGGCGACAAACTGGTACTTGCCCGCCGGCAACCGTGTCTTGAAGCTGCCGGTTCGCGCGGCAACGGCGATGCGGGTCACCGCCCGCGTCTGCAGGTCGTTGGCCACCAGGGTGGCATTGGGCACTGGGGTGCTGGCCAGCGAGCCGGCACCGGTGACCTGCCCGGCCACCACGCCGGGCTCGCGCTCGACCGGACGATCGGGGCGCTCCGGCGTATCGGGACGGTCGGGCTGGTCAGGCTCGCGCGGACGATCGGGTTCTTCGGGACGCTCGGGCTGGTCGGGACGCGCCGGTTCCCCGCGCCGGAGGATCGGGCGTCGGCTTTCGAAGTTGCCGGGGCGCACGCCGATGCCGTCCAGCAGCTTGCCGAGGTCCTCGCGCTTGGGAATGTTGCCGGGCCTTCCGGGAAGCAGCCCATTGGGGATGATCGGGTCCACGGCCATGCGCCCGCTGCCGTCGAGATCGAAGATCTTCTCCGGCAGGTCGCCGTCCAGCACGATGTCCGAACAGTCGGCATCGCAACACTTGCTGGGCAGGCAGAAGTCGGCCAGCACCACGAAGTCCGACAGCGGGTCGCTGCTGCGCCCGCCGCCCGCCGCGTTCAGCACTTCCTTCGCCGCCGCCGATATGCTCGCCGCGAAACTGCCGGTGAGCCGCGTCAGCTTGAGAGTGTCGGCGAGCTTGTCGAGGCGCGGCCCCGCCCGCTCCATGAGGGCGGCGAGTTCGGCCTTGGAGGCGTAGGCGAGCACCAGGGTGCCGCCCTTGGGCACGCCGGCGCGATGCTCCAGCCCCGGGTTGCGCCGGGCGAAGCCCTCCAGCGTCAGGTCCTGGAAGATCGCCAGGATGCGGCGCTGCGCCTCTCCGAGCAGGCCGGCGGAACTGAAGGTCGTGGCCTGTGCAGAGACGGCGGAGGAGTAATCGATCATCGCCATGTTGGCGGCGGCGGTGGTGCGGTCGACCTGCTCGGGATCTGTCGGCGCCGTCTTGGCGTAGTCCTCCAGGCGATCGGAGAAGTTCTGGTAGGCCACCTCCAACCGGGGAGAATCGAGCTGCGCCAGCGAGGGCACGCTGGCCTGTGCCATGAGGTTCTCGGTCGCGTCCATCAGGGCGACGGCATTGTAGACCCGGTCGACGGCTTCCGGATTGTCGGTGCCGATCTGCAGGCGCCCCATGCGCGCGCGCACCCGCTCGAACAGGCTGCCGCCGTCGGTATCGTCCTTCACCGAGAGATAGATGCCGGCGATCGCGGTCTCGCCGGCATCGCCGACCAGCGCCTTGGTCGCCTGGCCCTTCTCCGGTGTCTTCTGACGAAATTCGCCGAGCAGCTTCTTGGAGGCCTCGCTGACCTCACGTCGCTCCTTGGGGTCAAGACGCTGGGCGGCGAAGCTGGTGATGTCGGGCCGGCGCAGCGCGTCCATGCGCACCATGGCGGCGAGGCGCGCCATATCCTTGGCGGCCAGTTCGCGACCCGCCGTGGTGTCACCGCCCGCCGCACCGGTGAGGTCTTGACGCAGCTGCGAGACCTTGGCGTGGTCGGCCGCGAGCTGGCGGCCGGCACCGCGCAGGATGAATACCAGAAAGGCGAAGAGCGCCGCCAGCAGAGTCAACAGGATGACCTCGAAGTCGCCCATGCGGCACATGATGATCTTCTGGGCCGCCTGCAGCGCGCGCTGGCGCGTGGCGTCGTCGACCTTGCGGCCTTCGGCGTCGTCGGCTAGCGCCAAGCCCATCCATACCGGCTCGATGGCGAAGTCGAGACCGAGCACACGCTTGTGCACGATGAGTTCGCCCATGGCCTGAGCCAGGTTCTTGCCGACGTGGCCGGCGACTGCGTGGAAGGTCTCGCCGTCTATGCGGTAGAGGTAGGGGTGCTCCATGTTGCGCGTGCTGAACTGATGCGCGTAGACGGTGGAGAGCAGGTTGGCGCGCGTCTTTTCGGGCGACCACACACGGAACAGGTCCGACTGCTGGGTAAAGGCGTAGTAGGGCGGGATGCAGCGCGCGCCCAGCGGCGCCGCGTCGTGGCGGCTCGGCGTGATGCGGATTTCCTCTTGCAGCAGGCCGCGCAGTTGGAAGCTGTGCGCCAGCAGGGTCAGGCGGTGGAACAGCGCGCGCAGTTCCTCACGCTCATGGCCGGCACAGGCCGGTGTCCAGGGCGTGCGCCGCCGCGCCGGGCGCGGGCCGGGCCCGAAACCGGTCGAGGCCTTCAGCGGATCGTAGGTGTTGAATTCCGCCGTGGTCGTCACGCCGGCGACGAAGCCCTTGGCGGCGGCGAGCGGGTCGCCCAGCAGTACGTGCTTGGGAAAGCGCCCGGCGTTGGGCAGGCAGACGCACTCGAAGGCACGCGCCTTGTCGACGAAGGCGTTGTAGGCCATCGCGGCGTCGAGCAGGTAGTCGTAGAAGTACTGTGCCAGGAACGGCTGGGCCGCGAGGTTGCCCCAGAGATTGCCGAAGTAGGTGTCCGGAAAGGGACCGTCGGGGAACTGCTCGGCGGGATACATATCGTCGAGCAGGTAGTCGTAGGCGCCATAAGCGTCGCGCAGGGCCTGCGGCAGGTCGACCGAAAGCCGTGCCGTGATCTGCAGGATGCGGGCGAAGAGGGCCGGAAAGGTGCCAATGCCGTTGCGTGCGAGACCGAGGTCCTCGACGCGGAGATACTTGAGCCCGAGCCCCGGATGACTTGAGAGGTCCGTCGGGATGCCGGCGACCGCGGCCTCCTGCGCCATCATGGCATCGGCATCGACGCGGCGGACCAGCAGGCGGCGCAGCACGTACTGCAGTTCCGCGCCCTTGTCCGAGCAGTCGTTGATGTCGCAGTTCTTCAGAGATTCCTCGGTGCATTCAAGGAACAGCATCACGGTCTTGTCGGCGAGGAATGCCGAGGTGATGTCTGTCGGCGGCGTCTCGCCGTCCGGCACCTCGGCCTCGGTGGTGAGCATCTCCCAGGCGTCGATCTGGTTCTCGCCGTCGGGGAAGAGGAAAGGATAGCGCGCTTCGGCCACCTGGTCCGGCGGCACGTCCTCGCCGCTCGGTACGGGGACCTCATAGGGCACGTGGCGGTCGCAGACCACCGCGTCCTCGGCGATGAGATGGCCCTCGGAGGTCACCGCCACGCCTTTGGAGATCAGCACGGAGGCGTCGGCATCGACGTCGAGCTTGAAGCCGCACATGACGCCGATGCCGATCAGGGCGCGGCGCGTCAGGCGGTCCTCGTAGTCCAGGAATTTCCTCAGGTCGTTCAGGTGATCCGCGGTCAGCGCCTGGTTCGGCTTGAAGACGGGGATGGCATCGAGCTTCATGGGGGTCTCCCTCAGAACAGACCGAGGTTGGTGGCGCCGAGGCGCACAATATTCTCGTCCTCGCCCTCGGCACAGTCGTGCAGGGTCGCGGGCGGATAGACGGTGCGCAGGCGTTCGAGGACGGCAAGCAGATCGGAAAGCGCACCGGAGAGCGCCGTGGGGTCGGCGTCGGGGTCGGCCGCCAAGTCGAGCCAGGCGTGCCAGACGCGGTCGAGATCGCGCATCTCCTCGTTGCCGACCCAACAGATGCGCGGATGGATGTGGGCCGGCGTCTCCTCGCGGATCAAGCGCTCGGCATAGCGCCGGAAGGCAAGGTCCTGGAAGCGCGTGGGCCAGTAGGGCAACACCACGTGCAGACGGAAGGAATAGGGGTCCTGCTCGCCGCAGAAGGCGCAGTCCTTGGGCAGGCAGACCTGCATGAGCCGGTCGCCCAGCAGGCGCGGGCGCAGCAGAATGTGCTCGATGACGTGCAGGCCTTCGTTGTCGCAGAGCGGGCTCTGCAGCAGTTCGTCGTAGCGCTGCACGATCTGCCGTGCGCGCCGCGTGGCGTCGCCGGCAGACTCGAAGAGATCCCGGTGCGTCAGGACCGCCCCGGCACCGTCGGTCAGGCGCAGCACCACGGCGTTCACGCCGCCTGAATCGTCGACCTCATAGCTCTCTGCTTTGCGCAGACGGTTGAAAATCGGCCGCGCCGCGTCGCGGGCATCGCTGGGGGTGGCGAAAGTCTCCTCGGAGACGAAGAGGTGCGGCCCCTCCCCCGCCTTGATACGCACGCGGTGGCTGCCGGCGCTGCCCATGGTGTCGATCATCGCGGCGAACAGGGCCGCGCAGTGGAGGTCGCGGCGCGTGTAGTCGTCGATGCCGAGCAGCCGCGCGACGCGCTTCTGCATCCCGGGCACGTTGTCGCTGTCCCA
Organism: Kiloniellaceae bacterium; assembly: GCA_050330205.1. Classification (GTDB taxonomy): domain Bacteria; phylum Pseudomonadota; class Alphaproteobacteria; order Kiloniellales; family Kiloniellaceae; genus Pelagibius. The sequence goes on along the minus strand of JBHJOA010000060.1, from coordinate 19,693 downwards.
GATCTCCGCCGGGTCCTCGGGGCGATAATTGAAGCCCTGGCTGCGCTCGCGGCTCATCACCGGCGCCTCGGCCAGGAAGGCCGCCTTGTCCTCGATGAGTTCCTGCGCCGTGCCGAGGCTGTCGCCGGCCAGGCGGAAGCTCATGAGCGCGTAGTCGGCAAAGCGCTCGGCGAAGCGCGCCAGCAGATGGTCGAGGGCACGCGAGCGGCGGTCGAGGAAGGTCTCCTCGCTTTCGGTAAGCCGTGCGCGGTAGAGGTCGTCGGCGAGCCGCGTCTTGTCGAGGTAGAACTCGTCCTCGAAGGCCTCCAGCGTGCCGGCCACCGCCGAGACATACTGCGGGAAGTAGGTGCGGGCCAGGGTTGGGTCGGGCGACAGCAGGCGCCGCACAGAGGCGAGCTGGCCGAGGTAGTCGGCGAGCAGCCAGTCGAAATGCGCCAGGTAACCCTTGAGCTGACGTGCTTTGGCGAAGCGTTCGGCCGGCGCCTCCGGCGCGAGGCCCGCGGGCCCGACGCCGTAGACCCGCGGCAGATCGTGCTGGACCGGATAGGCGGTATCGGGGCTGCGCCAGCGGCCGATCACCGCCGGCAGCACCTGGTCGGGCGGCACGTAGAGCGCCGCGCGGCTCATGGCGCGCAGGTGTTCCAGGGTGCGGCGGAACTCCACCTCCTGGGCGCGGTACTGCAGCTCGTTCTTGAACAGCAGCAACTTGGTGCCTTCGAAGTAGAGCACCGGCTGGTGGTCCGGCGGCACCTCCAGGGTCCACTCCTCGGTGGGCCCGATCGGCTTGTCATCGGCGCCGTAGGCCCGGAGCGTGAGACCGCGCACGCCCAGCACGCCATCGATGTCGACCACGATGTTGATGATGTCGGAACTGTGGACCGCGCGGCGGAGCGCGCAGGCCTCCAGGTCTTCCGGGGTGAGGAAGCCGGGCTTGGTGAAAACGACCTCACCCTCGCATTGGAAGTCGTAGTCGATGTAGGGACCGTTGAAGATCTCGTCGGCCGGCACGCCCGCCTCCAGCAGGGAGTCGAGGCTGCGCCAGTTCACCGGCGGGCTGAGGTATTGCTCGATGGCGTGGAAGATTTTCGCCTGAACCTCCTCCAGATCCGCTTCCGGCGCGAGGTCGACGTCGGCGCAGACGCCGACACGGTAGGGCGCGACCGTGGCGACGCTCAGCCAGTCTTCACAGAGGGGCCGATGCGCGTTGAGCACGCAGCGCACCCGCTCAAGAGCGTTCTGGCGGCGCTGCTGCTTTTCCCAGAAGCGCCTGAGAATGGCGTCCTCGTCGTCGCGCGACAGCTCGGCCACCAGCAGGGCCGGCGTCACGGTGACGGGATCGGCGGTCGGTCGCGGCCGGTCCTCGGTCACGGCGATGGTCAGATTCGCGAAGGCGACCGTGCCGCCGCCGTCGAGCTGGACCTGTGCGGTAGCGTCAAAGGCGAGGCCCGATCCGCTCACGGTCGGCGTGCCGCCGATGCCGGCGAAGTCGGCGGTGAAATCGATCTCACCGGAGAGGAAGGCCGCATCAGTGGAATCGAGGGCAACCCTGACCCCCTTCAGCGGCCCCGACTTGAAGGTGTAAGGCAGCGAAATCTCGTTCAGCGAACCGAGCAGGTCGTCCTTCTCCAACTCCACCAGCACTTTGTAGAGGCCGCTGAGCTTCACCGGGTGAGTCGGGGAGCCGTCGACCACGGCGTCATAGGTCAGGCGGTCGTGGGCGCAGTCGGCATAGACCGGCACCTCGGAGAGCCGATAGTTGGCGGGTTCCGCCGGTTCCTGCATGGGATCTAGCCAGGCGTTGTGGACGTCACGGATGCGCAGCAGCACCTGGCGGTGATCGGCGATGGTGATGGGCGAACAGGTCAGCGCCTCATGGGCGGGGAACAGCCCGGTCTCGGAGGACGGTCCGATGAGGCCGTCCGGGCGCGTCAGCAGGTCCGCGGTCGAAAAGCCGGTCCGATAGCCGAGGTCGGTGATCGCGTAGGCGAGCGTCTCCAGAATGGTGATGCCCGGGTCGTGGCTGTTGTGGTCGGTCCACACCTTGCCGGAGAGCGCCTGGATGCGGGCGAGACCGAGATCGCGCAGCTCGCTGTAGTCCTGGGCCGGCGCGAGCAGCTTGTTGCGGTCGATGAAGGACGCGTCATCCATCGCTCAGACCAGCTCCTCGATGATGTGGTTGCGTGCGGAGACCAGGATGGAGCGGGACGTGGTGGCTTCGATGGTCTCCATGTCCGCCGGCGTCCAGGCCGGCAGGTCGGGATCCGGATGGTGGTACATCTCGAAGTCTTCGAGGAAATCCACATAGGGCAATTCCTCGACGAAATCGATGACGCTGGACTTGCGCAGCTTGCCGCCGAAGGTGATGTCCTCGCCGGCGCCGACGCTCCAGGGCGCCAGGTAGCCGATGACGGCCTGCTCGAGCTCGCCGAGATAGAAGGCGATGTCGTCGATACCGTCCAGGAAGGCGACCTTGAACTTGACCTGCACTTCCTCGAATTTCGGGTTGGCGACCTCGAGGCGCACGAAGGGCGAGATGCGCGCGGTCAGCAGATCGCGCACCTTCTTCAGGGTCGCCTGGTCGGTATAGGGGCGCAGCGGATCCAGATGCGGACGCCCCCGGGTCCAGGGCACGGTGACCACCACCACGCCGCCGGGGCTCACCTCGTTGTCGGCGACCACCTTGCCGGCCTCGCGCACCAGTTCGGTATGGTTGAGGCACTTCACGCGGTAGAGCTCCGGCGCCGCCTCCAGCACCAGGTGCTCGTAATCCCAGATGGCGACGGCGCGATCCTTGTGGCGCAGCCGCTCCGACGCGCGGCGGCGGAAGGCCTCGGGACTCTCCTCTGGGCGGCCGCCGAAACTGGCGAAGGGCTGCCGCAGCTTCTTGATCTTCGGGTCGGGCAGCGTGAGCTTGGCGATGGTTTCCGGCGGCAGCGGCGCGGCGAGGAACTGCGGATCGTTGTTGCGATCGGCAAAGCTGGCCCGCACCGCCTGCGCCTCGACGGCGATGAGGCTGTTCACCGCCGCGGCGTTCTGCGGCGCGGCGAGGCGTAGCCAGTGGAGGCCCGAGGGCATCAGTCCGTGCGTGCTGTCCGCGGCTTCCGGCAGCGCCAGCCCGAGCACCGCAGAAGCGGCGAGGTTGCCGGTCTTGTCGTCGACCTCCTGCTCCAACAGGGCGGTCCAGCTGTCGCCAGCGAGGTAGTGGAAGGAAAGCTCAGGCACCTCCAGCAGGGGATTGCCGGAACCGTTGGCGACCTGCATCAGCAGGGAAAGCCGCGCCGGCGCCTCGAAGTCCTCGACACCGACGAAAAGCGCTGCCTCGTAGTCCAGCGGCGGCAGCAGGCTCGCTCCCGCGGCCTCTCGCGCCGCCTGGCCGAAGGGCGCGACGTGGTAGAAGCGCGCCGGTGCGTCCAGTGTCGTGGTGTAGCTGGCCGTGACCTCGGTGATCGTCGGCGTGTAGGGCAGCTTCGGTGTGAAGCGGCCGTCCTCGTTTTCGTCGTAGTTGTAGTCCGGATCCTGTGCGAAGGAGTAGGTGAAGAAGCTGTTAGCCATGGCGATGGTGGCGCGGGTCAACTCGCCGGCATAGGCGGCATGGCCGAAGTCGGCGTTCAGTTCCAGCTTCAAGAAGCCACGCCGCGCGCCGGGCCCATAGACCGGATTATCCAGGGTCATCTCGGCGGCACCATCGATGAGTGAGGTGTCCGGCGTGGTAAGAATCGGCTTGGCGAGTTGAAACTGCAGGCCCAACGCGCTGGTCGCACCCTGCCAGGCGCCCTTACTCAGGTAGCTGACATCGCAGGTGTAACTGGCGGGCACGAGATCGCGGAAGTGACTGCTGCTCGAGTAGGTCTCTTCCCAGGCCAGATGCAGGTTCAGGCTGGCCAGCGGCTTGGCCATCAGCTCGGCCGAGCCGATGATCAGCGCCGAGCTCACCTTTGGCCGCGCGCCGAAAGCGGCGAAGGGCTTGGAAGGATCGGCGACGCCGTCGGGCGTCTGGAAGCTGAGCGAGCGCAGGCCCGCCGCGGCAGCGTAGAGGTAGGCCTTCTCGATGCGCGCCGAGCGCAGCACCGCGAAGGCGCGCGCGGTGACGTCGTTCGCGCCTTTGAAATCGAAGATCAGTTCGGCGACCGGCAGCCCCGCCTCGTAGCCGCCGCCGCTGTCCTCGGCATGAAGCGCCGGATCGAAAGGCACCACCGCGGGCTGGTCGCCATCGAGCAGGAAGATCGCCAGCAGCAGGTTCGGCTGACCGATCGGGCCGGCCATGAGGCCTGCGACCTCGTGCCAACCCTCCGGCGTCGTCAGCCGTACCCGCATGTCAGCAAGAGCGAAGTCGGGCAGCGGCGCATCCAGCTCGAAGGCCATGAGGACGCCGCGGATGCCTTCGCGCAGGAACAGCCGACGGTCGGCCAGGGCGAAGCCGACACGGGCGACCGGCGCCTGTGCCTCGGCCGCGCCTTCAGGGTAGGGCAAGGGACCAAAGGGGCGCCAGCCGCCGCCCTCTTCCACCGGCTCTTCGCCGAGGCCGTCGAGTGAATTGGCGACCGCGCTGGCGAAGACGGTTTGGTGCAGCTTGCCACCGGTCTCCAGCGAGTGGATGTGAACGGCGCGCAGTTCGGCGACCTTGCCGCGGTTCACCACGATGTCGTCGGTGGTGCGGTACTCCACGTCCTTGCCGAGGGCGTCCTTGCCGGCGCGCAAGCCGGTTTCCGCCGCGACGGCGCGCGCATCGGTTCCCTTCGCCAGATCGAAGAGCAGATGCACGCTGTCGGGCAGCGGCGCCCTCGGCACCATGCGCAGGACCTCACCGTAGTAGAAGTCGAGGTGGCGCGCCGTCATGCCGTTCAGCTCGCCCCGGGCCACCGCCAGCATGTCGAGGAATGCGAGGTAGAGACCGTAGTGCGGCGTGTGGTCGTCGACCGCCTGCAGGCTGCGCTCGAGGGCTTTCCCGGCCTCCTGCCGGGCGCGCTCCAGCGCCTGAAAAATACGCTCCAACGGCGTCGACAGCAGGTTGTAGGTCAGCGCGTCATAGATCTGCTCGTAGAGCAGATGCGGTCCCGAGGCCTGCTGGTAGGGCGTCGGATCGCCCGCGATGCCGGCGGCGAAGGCCGCCCAGTCCGCAGCCCCCAGCGCTTCGGCGGCGGGACCGGCGATGGCGCGCTGGGTCAGCACCTCCGGCACGAAGACCGCCGCCGCCACGGTGTCGGAGAGGCGCGGCTTGGGATCCGCCGGCGCGCCGCTGCCGTAGTCGGCCGCCACCAGGGGCGGCTCCGGGTCCTCCAGCGGCAGTCCCGCGCCCACCGCCCCCTTGTAGAAGCGCAGCAGGTCCTCCAGCGGGCCGGCAAGGTCGCCTTCGACGAGCTGCGCCAGCAGGCCATGCAGCGGGTGATCGCGGTTCAGCCGCGCATGCCCCATCGCCAGTTCGCCGAACAGCGCGACCGGCAGGTGAAAGATGAGGTTGAAGTAGGCCCGCAATTCGGGTTCGGCGCGCTCCGGATCGTCGCGCAGGAACTCCTCGGCGTCGGCCAGGGCGATACGGAAGGACTCCACCGGCAAGCGGGCGAGTGCCGCCAGCGTGGCGGTGATGTCGGCGGCGAAGAAAGCCTCCCAATCGCCGACCGGCTGGTTGTCGGGGTTGTAATAGGCGATCTCTCGCGACAGCGCCTGGGCATAGAGCACCATGTCGGCGAGATCGCGCTCGTCGATCCGGAAGTAAGCCGGCTGCAGTTCCACGATGTCGCGCCCGGCCTGGGTGATGCCGGAGCGGATGAGCGGCGAGCGGGAGCTGCACCTGGCCATGCCGTCAGCCCTCGTTCAGATAGAAGGGATAGACGACGTTGAAGCGCGAGTTGGCACCGCGCACCCGGTAGCTCACCTTGATGTCGAGGCGGCCCGCCAGCTGGTCCGGCGTCACCGAGATCTGGTCGGCGTCGATCCGCGGCTCGTGGTAGAGAACTGCCGTCTTCACCAAGTTCTCGACGTAGCTGACCATGCTGGCGTTCATGGCATCGAAGACCTGGTCTTCCAGGTTGCAGCCGAAATCCGGCCGCATGAGGCGCTCGCCCAGGGTCGTGCCGAGGATGATGCCGAGGCTCTGGCGGATGTCCTCGATGCCGCCGGTCGTGGTCACTTCGCCACGCTCAGCGCCCGGCGCGCCGGACTTCACGAAGGCGGGCGGAAAGGCCCAGCCGCGGCCAATGAAACGGTCTTCCGGGTCCATCGCTCAGCCCCCGATCAGGACCGTTGGCAGGCCGGCCACGACGGAGCCGCCGTGCGCCGTGGAATCGCCCAGGCGCACTGCCGGCATGCCGGCGATGAGCACCGTCGAGGAACCCGGCAGCAGGACGTCGGGCGGGCCGGAGCAGACCGCCATGTCGGTCGCCCGCGCCGCCGGCATGCCGCCGATCAGCACCGTCGCCGCACCCGGCCCGGAGATTGGGCCGCCGACATGAGGCACCGGCCCCGGATTGACCAGGGGGCAGATATGCATGTCTCCGACGCGAGCGGCAGGCGGCATTGCCAGGCTCCTTCAGTTGATCATGACCACGGAGCCCTTCACCGTGGTCTGTCCGCTGCTTTCCAGCTTGGCCGAGGCGGAGCCCTTCACGCCGGCGGCGGCGCTGGCCTTCACATCGACGTTCACGCCTTCGATGGTGACATTGCCCGTCGCCTTCAGCTTGAAGTCGGCCGCGGCCTTCACCTCGATGGCGGAGCTGTCCATCTTCACGACGTTGCCGTTCTGGTCGGTCAGTTCCACGCTGCCGCCGTCATCGTCCAGCCGCAGCAGCGCGCCGCCGGGCGTCTCGATGGTCACGCTGGGCTTGTCGTCGTCGAAGACCAGCTTCATGCCGGCGCGCGAGACGTAGCCCTTCTCGTGGTTGTCGTCGCTGCCGGGGATCGGCGCGGCCTTGGCGCTGGAGTGCAGCGCGCCGAGCACCACCGGGTCGCGCGGATCGGCGTCGATGAAGCCGACCACCACCTCGTCGCCGATCTCCGGACGGAACACGGCGCCGCGGTCGCCGCCAGCATCGAAGGCGGCGATGCGCGCCCAGACCAGGCCGTCGGTCTCGCTCACTGTGACGAGGCGCAGCTCGATGCGGTCCTCGCCGGCGGGGTCGTTCTCCAGCGCGCTGACCACGCCGATCTGCAGACCGTGCACCGGCGGGATGCGGCCGGCCGCCGCCGGTGCCGCGGCCTGCGGCCGGCGCTCGTGGAAGCAGCGCGGGTCGAGGCCGAGCTGCAGGCTGGTCATCCAGTCGCCGCGGCCGAGTTCGTGGCGCACGCCGGAGACGAAAGCGGCGCCGTTGAAGCGCGCGCCGAGGCCCTTCAGTTCGACCAGTGCGCCGGGCACGGCAAGCTCCGTGCCCTGCACCTCGACCACGCCGCGGATCGCGGCCAGGCGGCTGCGCTGCAGCCGCGCCGCGGCCCAACCGTCGAGGCTCGCCTGGTCGCGCGCCCCGCTGTGGCGCAGGGCATCCTTGGCAGCGCCGGCAACCGCCAGGTCCGGCGTATCGCTGTCGGCGGGCGAGACCGCCTCGTCGGCCTCAGCCTGCAGAAGTTCCTGGTCGGCCGGGCTCCAGGCCGCCGTTTCCACGGCGGTGAACTGGCTCTCGGCGTCGAGCTCCAGGTCGACCCGGTGGATGTCGCGCCCGAATTCGAAGGTCGCCACCGCATCGCCGGCAAGCTCCGGCTTGTAGAACCTCACGTCGCCGCCGTCGCAGTCGGCGACCAGACCGAGCGCGCCGGCCCGCTGCAGCGCGAAGTCCCAGTCGGTCACCTGGTGCTGCACGATCTGAGGCTGTGCCTCGCCGGACTCGATCTCGACGGAGACCCCCTCGACCGCCAGCACCTGGCCGATCACGTCGGCGTCTGAAAGATCGGTGAAATTGCGCGAGCGCCGTGCCAGGGTGGCGCGGAACACCGGGTCCTTGGCCTCGATGTGCAGGAAGGAGTCGCCGCGCCGGCCGACCTCGATGCGCTGGCGCGTGATGACGCCCTTGAAGAGCCGCGTCTCCTGGCGCTGGTAGCCGCCGTCAATCTCGATCTCGCCGCCCGGCGCCAGCTCGCCGCCTTCGCTGGCGGGAAAAGACTGCTCAGCGGCAGATCCGTCTTGCAGCACCAGGCGCGCCGAGGTGACGCGGTCGAGCTCGCGCTGGATCTCGATGGCAACCACCCGGTAGGTACCAGGCAGCGCAGTGCCGCCTGCCTTCACGGTGAAGGTGGTCAGCGAGGTATTGCGCGGCAGCGTGTCCATAATCTTACCTCAGCGGCGGCAGCAGCAGTGTGCTGCCCGCCGCGATGCGGCGCAGGGTGTCGAGGCCGTTGGCCTCGGCGACGGCGACGTAATGTTTCGGCGACTTGTAGACCTCGTTCACCACGGTCGGCAGGTGCTCGCCCGCGATCACCGGGCGCGCGTGGGAGATATCCGGCGAGGCGAGGTTCTTTTCGAGCTCGGCCTGAGCGCTGTCCTTGTGTTCCTTGAAGGTGGCGGAGATGGTGGCGCGCAGCGGCAGCCCCTCCGGCGTGAACAGCTTGTAGGCGATGGAGAAGCTCTCCAGCACGCAGGTGACGATGAGCTTTCCCCAGACCAGCATAAGGTAGCGCGGCCGGTGCACGTTGCCGGAGAAGCCGGTGACCGCCTTGAAGAGCTCGATCTGCGCCACCACCGAGAGGCCGCTGCTCGGCAGCAGGGAGTCCAGCGCGCCGGCCGGCGGCGGTGCCGGCGAGTAGCCGGTGCCGTCCAGCAGCAGGTCCATGGTGAAGGTCTTAGGTTTGATCGCCTTGAACTTGGCCTCCTGCCCGGCGTCGCCGTGCGCCGGCTCGGTCGGCGCCAGCTCGATTTCGGTGGTGTCGGTATAGGTCTCCGGGTTGAACTGCGCGATGAAAGGCGGGCCGGAGGGAGCGCCGGCCTGGATGGTCTCGCTGTCGTCGAACGGCAGGATGGTGAGCTTCACCAGCATGGCTCAGGCCTCCCGCTCGCGGCGCAGGATGCGCATCACCTCGGCGACGGCATCCTCGATCAGGCGCGCGCGCTCCTCCTGCCGCTCGGCGTCGCTGCGCTCGCGTTCGGCGGGCTCCGTCGCGCCGGCGCGGGCGCGGACGACGAGTTCTGTGATGACGATCGGCATGTCAGTCCACCCTGCCCATATCAGTCCACCCTGCCCATGTCAGTTCACCCTGCCCATGTCAGTTCACCCTGAAAGTCTGGTAGGCGAGTTCGAGGGTTTCGATCACCACGTCGGAGGTCTCCGCCGAGAAATCCGAGACCGACCACTTCTTGGGCCAGGCACCGGTCACCGTGTAGGTCTGCAGCGGCTCGTGGGCGTCGTTCAGCAGCGTGACCCACAGCGTGGTCGGCGCGATGATGAGGTTCTGCACGGCATCCTCGATCCAGCCGCGCACCCCGGTGCTGGTCAGCAGGCCGCGCTTCAGCACCAGGTCGGGATAGCGCCCGCGCACCGGCAGCTTGTGCGAGAAGCGGTTCTCGCCGCCCTCGTTGAAGGTCTCCTCCTCCAGCTCCATGGTCAGCCCGGCGACCTCGCGGAAGCGGATGTCCGCATCCGCCGCGCCGTCGAGATCGAACTCGACCAGGAAATGGAAGCCCACCGGCGGCGTGTAGAGCGCCATGACCTCACCTGCTCTGGCTCAGGCCTGTCCGGCCTAGCCGTTCTGGACCGAGATGCCCTCGTGGGCCAGCTCGATGGTCTCGATGGCGATCTCGTTGCCGTCGGCCTTGAGATCGGTGCCGGTCACCTTGGCCGGCCAGGCCTCGACGATCTTCCAAACCATCACCGGCTCATGCGATTCGTTCAGCAGGCTGATGGTGACGTCGCGCCGCTCCACCTTGTTCAGCGAGACGGTGTCCCACCAGGCGAAGAAACCGTTGTCGGCCGGCACGACACCACGCTTCAGGACCACGTTGGCATACTTCTGCATGCCTGGAATCTTCTGCTTCGAGTAGCTGCGGCTGGCACCCTCGCGGTACTCGATGATCTCAGTCTCGACATCGAGGCCAGAAACCTCGGTGAAGCTCACGCGCTCACCGCCCCAGTCGACGGTGAAATGAAACTTGGGAAGCGGGTAGGTTGCCATGGCATCACCTCATGGGCAGCGTGGATTGAGGGCCCGGGAACTTGGGGCTCTGGGATCAGGAGCTCGGCAGCTTCTGCTCGAAGGTGAGGACGATGAACTCGGCCGGACGCACCGGCGCAATGGCGACCCGCACCCGCAGGTAGCCGTTGAGAATATCGTCCGCCGTCATGGTGACCCCGAGTCCGACCTGGACGTCGAAGGCGTGCTTGGGCTTCTCGCCCTGCAGCGCGCCGGCGCGCCATTGAACGAGCAGGAAGTTCTCGATCATGGTGCGCACCTTGACCCAGGTGTTCGCGTCGTTGCTCTCGAACACGAAGCTGGCGATCGCCTTCTCGATCGACTCCTCGATCATGATGGTCAGGCGCCGCACCGGTACGTAGCGGTACTCGTTGTCCATGCCCGCCAGGGTGCGCGCGCCCCAGATCTTGATGCCGCGCCCGGTGAAGCTGCGGATGACGTTCACCGATTTGCCTGAAGTCTCGTCGACGTTGAGTGCGTCGTTGATGTCGTTGGTAGCGGCGATCGCCGGTGCCGAGACCATGGCCAGGCCGACGTTCGCCGGGGCCTTCCAGACGCCGCGGTTGCGGTCCGTCGTGGCATAGGCGCCGGCCACGGCCGCCGAGGGCGGCAAGGTGACGAACTGCGTGGCGGCGAAGGCCTTGGCCGCGTTGAAGACCGCGGTCTCGTCGTCGCGCACCAGCGTATCGGAGATCGCCACCGGTGCGGTACCGACGGCGGTCACCAGCGGCGTCGTTGGCGACGTTGTGGTGCCGTCGTTCATCAGCTGCTCGACGGCATAGCTGGCAATGCGGATGTTCGCCTCGTTGGTGACCCAGGGTATTCGCGTGCGCAGGTAAGGCCAGTAAGCTGCCCCGTATTGCAGGGCCTTGGGATCGGTCGGCGACACCGCCGTGCGGAAGCCGTTGTTGATCTCGGTGATGGTGTCGTGCACGCCGCCGATCATGGCGTCGCGCACATCGGCGATGGTGAAGCGGTCCTGGGTGTTCAGGCAGGACGTCAGCGCCGCCTGGACCACCGACTCGTGCTGCCCGGCGGTGGTCAGCCGGGTCGCCCCGGGGAATACCAGCAGGGTCGGCTCGTCGACCGCTTCCAGGGCGGCAATGCCGGCGGTGTAGTCGCCCGCCAGGTTGGTGCCGTGAGCGCCAAGCGAATAGACCCAGCAGGGACCACCGCCGTTGCCGAAGTAGTGCTTCATGGCGTAGTGCAGCAGTTCCGTCGGCACCGGGTCAGACAAGCTGGCGCCGTCGAGCGCCACGTCGACGCCCAGCAGCGCACCGGCCTCGGTCGTCCGCTTGGTGACGTCGAGGTCGATCTGGGTCAGCGGAGAGCCGCCGAAGAACTGCTCAAACTCGAGCAGCGAGGTGATGCGAAGCGCGGTACCCGCGTGGGTCGCATCGGCGGTATAGCCGAGAAAGGCAGGCACCGCCGTTGCCACCGCTGCGACGGAGGGCGGAATGGTCTGGACCTCCTCGATGTACACGCCGGGTGTTCTGTAGATGTTCATAGGGCCTCTCCGTTCTCTGGCTTTGCGCCTCAGCGCCGCTGGAACACGGCGCGGTAGACCACGCCGGCAGGATCCGGGGCGGCGGTCTGTGCCGTCTCCCAGTAAAGGTCGATCACGCCCGCGGCGCCCGCCGAGGCGACGCCGTCGTCGGCGTAAGCGCGCCGGTCGAGCGGGCCGGGAGGCACCTCGGCGACGCGGAACAGCACGTCGGAACTGAGCGAAAGGTCGAGCGCCACCGAGGCGGCAGCCGCCCCGCCCGGCGCCGTGATCGCGGCCGACTGGACCAGCGCGGCGGACACCGCCTCGCGCGCCTCCACTGCGGTGGGAGCGGAGGCCGTCAGGTCGACGAGCACCGCGAAGTTGCGCCGGCCAATGTCGACGGCATCAGCGGCGGCAACCGTCGCCCCGGCGCTGAGCCGTGCGCCGTCGGGCAGCACCGCGCCAGCACCGTCGAGGTTGTCGAGTTGCAGGCCCGCACCGGTCGCCTCGGTGAAGTCCGGGTGGTGGCGTTTGAAGAAGTCCGGCTCGCGCAGGTGCAGGGTGAAGCTGAAGCGCCGGCGCGCTGTGATCTCGCCCAGCAGCGGCGGCACCGACTGCGGGTTGGTCTGATAATAGAGCGCCAGGCCGTCTCGCTGCGGGCGCGCCAACAGGCGGTGCAGCGAGAGGCGCTGCCGCGTCGCCGCCGTCGGTTGTATGTCAAAAGCCGCAATCGGCTGCCCGCCGTCGTTTTCCAGACGTACCTCGATGAAGCGGCGATAGGCGATGACCCGGCTCATGTGCCGCCGCCCCCCGCGGATTTCTGCGAGGTATTGAAGTCGATGGTGGTGATCTCGTCGGCCGGTCCCTGCTGAGCCGCCTGGATGCGCACCATGCGCACCTTGTAGATGACCGAGGGGAAATAGGCACCGCCCATCACACCCCATAGGTTGTTCAAGGCCTCAAAGTTTGTGTTGTGCAGCTCGAAAATCAGCTTCTCGAGGCCTGTGGGAAACGGATTCGTCGCGCTGGAGGTACCGGCGGTGTAAACGCGCTTCTCCTGAAACAACCCGATGGTGTTGGAGAGATGCAGCAGGCTGGTCTCGTAGGTCTGAAACTCGAATGAGAACAGCAAGTAGATGTTCAGATGGATCGGCGGTTCCTGCCGCTGCAACGCGCCGCCGATGCGCTCGACCGCCGGCAGGTTACGCAGCGCCGGCTCCTCTTCGACGTTGACGAGCGTAATGTAGGCACCCTGCGCGTTATTCTGACTGGCCAGAACACGCGCGCTCTCGATCATGACTTCGGCGTCGGCGACCGGCAGCCGGTCGCGCAGTTCGCGGCGAATATACGCGAGCGCTTCGTGAATCATGGAAAACCACGCACTCCGCTCAGCACGATTAAAGCTGCTGCGCTGCCTGCGCCGTCATCCAAGGGAAAGCCGAGTCAGCGAACGCTGACCGGACGTAGACTCAAAGAGTGTGGATCCCTGCTCCACTCTCCCCCTCGGTCCGCATCGTGCTCTCCGCCCACCGCGGTTGGTGTGACAAAAAGCGGGCGACGCCGCTTGCATCATCGCATTTGAGACCCGCGGCGCGTTGAACAGACTCGCGCCTGTCTTGCAACTGCAACACTGCGATCATCTGAACGTTGCTGTGCCATGGGTCATGACGTCTGGAACGCTATCGATCTTGCATGCGACGCGGAAGGGCGGCGGAGGAGTAGCGTCACGTCAATAAAGTATTATCAGTGCGGATGCCCGACGACGCTGAAAGCGTCGCTTCGCGAAATGCCAACCTGCACTCGCAGCCCTCTGCCGCTGCGCGCGGTAGACCGGCATGACCTCGGGCAGGGCGTTCCGGATTGAGGCGATCCGGCTCTGTGGATCGGGATGGGTCGAGAGAATTTCCGGCGGACGGCCGCCGGCCGCAGTCGCCTGCTCCATGTTCTGCCGCAGCTCCACGGCCGCGCGGGGGTCGTAGCCGGCACGCGCCATGTATTCCAGGCCGATGCGTTCGGCCTCGGCAAGCCGCGAGAAGGACAGCGCGCCCACGCCGGTTGCCAGTTGCACCAGCTGCCCGACCACACCTTCGTCTGCACCGGCCGCAACCAGCGCCTTCCGGATCGCGGCGCTTTGCGACATCTGTTCCGAAGGATGCCGCACCACGACATGGCCGACTTCGTGCGCCAGCACCGCGGCAAGTTGGGTGTCGGTTTCGGCAAGGCGCCTCTCTTCCGCGCTCCAGCCCGCCGGATCGCCTGGTACAGGCTCTCTCGCCAGTGTCGGGACTGGGTCCTCCTGTGCCATGAGCTCAAGGGCCAACGCCTCGGCGTCGGCGAGCAGGTCGCCATCGCTCAGCATGTCGATCAGCCCCATGTCGGAGGCGGCCTCAGCCGCCACCGGTTTGCCGCCGGTGACCATTGCGACGGCGGCTTTCATCGGCACCAGGCGCGGCAATCGCACCGTGCCGCCCGAGCCAGGGATCATCCCGAGGGTCACTTCAGGCAGGCCCAGCCTCGCCGACACAGCAGCGACACGTCCATGACAGGCCATCGCCAGTTCAAGACCGCCTCCGAGCGCCGTCCCGGCGATCGCCGCCACCCAGGGCTTCCGCGAGCCCTCGATCGCCGCCAGCACATCGGGCAGATAGGGTTGGAGCGGCGCCTTGCCCAGTTCGCGAATGTCCGCCCCGGCGACGAAGCTGCCTCCGGCGCAGGAAAGAACCACTGCTTTGACGGAGGTGTCCTGCTCGACCGACCGGCAGACTTCCAACAACCGCGCCCGTACGTCGCACCCCAGCGCGTTCACCGGCGGATTGTCTATTATCACGCGGGCAATCTGTCCGCGAAGCTCAAGACTGACAACTGTCACGCGGATTCCTCCACCATGGAGCACGGCGCAGGCGCGCTCATTTTTTGGGAGGTATAGGCCGTGGCTTGCAAGGCGTAACCAAACAAATGGTTGGGTGCAGGCCAGCTAGGCTTTGGGCGTGCCCATTCTTGAAGGAATGGCTGCACCCTGGGCGATCGTGGTCCGCGGCAAGTCGGCTCGGGGATATCAGCGGAACTCAGACGAGGCGTCTGGGATCGCTTGGCTGACCGATGGTGAAGGTTTCGGCCGACTGAACGGCCGCCCCCAAGCGATTCCGAGGAGGGTCAGGCCAACCGCTGCCGCCAGGGCGAACTCGGAAGGCAATATGGCGAGGACCGCGGCCGGCAGGTAGACCGCCGCCGCCAGCCAGCGGCTGCCGCGGATCCCCGTGCCGGCGAGAAGCAGCGAGGTCGCCAGCACCATCGCGACGCCTGACAGCACCGCCTCGGCGATCTGCCAGGGACTGCCGGACCACAGCATGCCGGGATAAGACAGGAACATGAAGGGAATGATGTAGGTGACGAGGCCCAGGCGTACCGCGTTGACGGCAGCCGGCCACCAGTCGGTCTTCGCGACGGATGCGGCGACGAATACGGCGATGCAGACCGGCGGCGTGATGACCGAGATGGTCGCGTAGTAGAAGACGAACATATGTGCGACCAGCGGCTCGACGTCGATGGCAATGAGGGCCGGCGCCATGACCGCCGCCACCAGCACGTAGGCTGCGGTCGTCGGAATACCCATCCCCAGGACCAGGCAGGCCAGCGCGACGATGAGCCCGACGAGGAAGAGGTGCTCGCCGCCGACGGCGACGGTGAGCGAGGAGAGCGTGACACCGACGCCAGTGAGATTGATCAGGGAAACCAGGATCTGCGCGCCGGCCAGCATGAGAGCGATGATCACGATGCCGTTGCCAGCTTCGACCAGGCTGTCGAGCAGCGCCCGCAGTGTCGCCAGCGGCTGCCGCCGCGCAGCGAGGTCGCCGACGACGAAGGGCACGACACAGCAGGTGACGCCGAAGGCGGCGGAGAAGGCGACCGAGCGTCCGGCGATCAGCATCCACAATAGACCGCCGATTCCACCGATCACCGGCAGCAGGCGCCGCGGGTGCAGCGCGGTCTTCGCCGACGGAATCTCCGCGGCCGGCACGAAGCCGACGTTCCTGCGCAGGGCGATCAGGTGGATGGTGGTGAAGAGGCCGGTATAGAACAATGCCGCCGGGATCAGCGCGGCAAGCGCGATGCGCAGGTATTCGGTGCCGATCATCTCCGCCATGATGAAGGCGGCCGCACCGAGGATCGGCGGCGTGATCTGGCCGCCGGTCGAGGCCACCGCCTCCACGGCCGCGGCGAAGGGCGCCGGGTAGCCGATGCGCTTCATCAACGGAATGGTCATGGTGCCGGTGGTCGCCACGTTGGCGACAGCGCTACCGTTCACCGTACCGAACGAGGCCGAGGCGACGGTCGCCATCTTGGCGGCGCCGCCGATCGAGCGCCCGGAGGCCAAGAGGGCGAGGTCCATGAAGGTCTGGCCACCGCCGGTATGCAGCAGCACCGCGCCGAACAGGACAAAGGCGGCGATTATAGTGGCGGCGATGCCGGTGAGTGACCCCCAGACGCCGATGTCGGTCAGCAGGATCGTCTCGGTGACGAACCAGATGTCGTAGCCGCGGTGACCGAGGCGCCCCGGGATCAAGTGGCCGAAGAAGACGTAGGCCAGCCCGATGCCAACAAGGATGGGAAAGGCGAGGCCGACGGAGCGCCGTGCCAGCTCAAGCAAAGTCACGACGAGCACGGCGGCCAGGGCGATGTCGAGCGACCCCGCCGTCGGCAGTGAGGTCATGATGGTTTCGGCGTTGACGGAGACGTAGACACAGGCCGTCGTCGTGGCGGCCCAGAGGCCGAGGTCGACGGCCGCGCCGAACCTCGCGGCAGAGCCGGAAAGCTTCAGTGGAAAGGCGAGGAAGCCCAGGCTGACCACCAGCGCGACCATCACCGAGCGCTGGATCAGGGCGTCAAAAGACCCGGCAGCGGCGGTGTAAAGAATGAACAGGCCGATCGCTAGCGCGACGGCTCGCCGCAGGTTGTCACGCATCACCGCTCACCCCTGAGCGGCCGGGACTTGCCGCCCCGGCCGTATCGGTTTCAGACCATCAGCTGCTGGGCAGCAGCTGCTCCGGGATCTCGATGCCGATCTCCCGGTAGTAGCGCACCGCCCCGGGATGCAGCGGGATCGTCGAGAGTTCCATGGTCATTGTCGGGATGTCGCTGCCCTTGAGGCCGGAGAAGGCGGCGGCCTGCGCCGTCTGGTCCTCGACCACCGCCTTTGTGATCCGGTACGCGGTCTCTTCGTCGAGACCTGCCTGCGCCACGGCCGCCACGCCGAAGGCCCAGGTCTTGTAGGCCGGATAGCCCTCGCCCGCCTGGTTCTCGGCCACGTCGACCACGGAGAGGTTGGGGAATTCCTCGCGCACCTTCGCCGCCTGCACGTCACTCAGGCCGACGATGGAGATCGGCGTGAGGGTCGCGATGTCGATGCTGGAGGCGTCCAGGCGCTTGCCGGAACCGCTCTTCACGTAACCGATAACCCGGTTGTCCTTGATCTGGTTGACGACGTCGCCGGTCGACCCGCGCGCCCAGTCAGGCTCAATCCCAAGCAGCGAGAAGACCTTCTCGGCCGTCGCTTCCGTGGCCGAGCCGCTGATCCCGGGATTGAACTTCTTGCCGGCGAGATCCTGCAGCGACGAAATGCCGGCGTCGTTGCGCACCACCACGTTCTGCGGCGCCGAGGCATAAACCCAGAGCATCAACGGTTTGTAGGCCTTGCCCTCGAACTCACCACGGCCGTTGAAGACATCGTAGGCGACATTGGTGGTGACGAGGCCGAGATCGACCTGGTCGCGCTGCAGGCGGCGCAGGTTGTCCAGCGTCGCACCTGTCTCGACCACGTTCGCCTCGACGTTCCCAACCTTCTCGTTGATCAGCTTGGATACGGCGACGAAATAGCCGTAGTGGCTCGACGACGCCGAGGTCGTGCCGATGGCCAGCTTCTGGGTCTGCGCGGCGGCGGGTGTGGCGAGCACCGCTGCCGCCAAGAGGGCAGTTGCGATCTTCTTCATGTCAGTCCTCCCATTTTCTGCTTTGTTTGATAAATGTCGCTTGCCGTTCCCCGCGGCTGTCCGGCCAGCAACGCGGCGGGAACGTCGATCTCCAGGGAAAGCAGACGGAAAGAGGCGGCCTTGCCGTGGCTGTCGAGCGCCAGCGCCGCGTTCACGCCGCCTTCCAGCGCGTCGTCCAGCACGAAGTTGAGGGCCATCAGCTTGGGCAGTTCGTAGCGTCGCACCGCGGTCACGCCGCGATGGCGGAACAGCGCGTGGACGCGCGCTTCCGTGACTTCGCTCAGCAGCACGGGCCAGGCTTCCGGCCGGTAGGCGATCACGGAGATGTTCTGACGATTGCCCTTGTCCCCCGAGCGACCATGCGCGATCCGGTGCAAAGCGGCCCGCATCATGGCACTCACGCCGCGCCCCTCGCGAATTTCAGCCGGATCACACCCGCACCCTCCCCCGGGCAACGCGTTCTCACGTCCATTGCTTTCCTCCCGCATTGAAGGTCGGCATTATTATCGATAATGTCAACGATAATTGTATCGGGCATCGCTTTGGGCTAGATTGGTGCCATGAGCGGAGCGACAGCCAGAACATGAGCAGAGCAATTGCCAAAGCCAGTGCTGCCGGCAGCGAGGGCCGGCGCCAGCCGCAGGGCTGGAGCCAGGTCTATGAGGTCTTGCAGATGGACCTCATGCTGGGCCGCCTCCACCTGCGCGAACGCCTGGTGGAGGATGACCTCATCCTGCGCTTCGACGCCACGCGGCATGCCGTCCGGCGCGCGCTCGACGAGCTGGAAAAGGAAGGTCTTGTGCTTCGCCAGCCGAACCGCGGCGTGCGGGTGCGAGACTTTACGCAGGAAGAAGTCGAGAATCTCTACGAGATCCGCGATGCCCTGGAGACCCTGGCCGCCTCGCGCGTGACGCTGCCGGCGCCCCTCGAATTCATCGAGGACCTGAAAGCTCTCGCCGCGGCGCATGAACAGGCGTCGAACGCGCAGCGCTATGTCGAGGTCTTCCGAATGAACAATGCCTTTCACGAACGGCTTTACGCCGGCGCCGGCAATCCGGAGCTCGCTGCGGCCATAAAGCACTATTCGCTGATGACCCAGCCGATCCGCAGCCGCGGTTTCGCCGACAACCAGTTACGGCATATCGCGATCCGCGAGCACTGGCAGATGGTCGACGCCATCGCGCAAGGCGACTCCAAGCGGCTGGTGGGGCTCTGCCGCGCCCATATCCGCTGGCCGAAGGAATTCTACCTGCGCGCCAACAGCGCGGCCGACTCCGACGCCGGCTCCGTCCCCCACGCGGCCTCCGTCCCATGACCTACCGCATCGGCTCCGGCGCCGGCTTCTCGGGCGACCGCATCGATGCGGGGCTGCCGGTGGTCGAAGCGATCGCCGCGGCCGGCAACGGCGGCGCCATCATCTTTGAAACCATCGGCGAGCGCACGCTGGCGCTCGGCCACCTGGCGCGCCGGCAGGATCCGGCGCTGGGCTACGAACCGCTGCTCGCCGACTACCTGAGACCCATCCTCAAGACCTGCGCCGAGCAGGACATCGTCATCGTCGGCAACTTCGGCTGCGCCAACCCGCGGGCCGCCGCGGCGGTGATCGCCGGCCTGGCCCGCGAACTCGGCCTGCCGCCCCTGCGCATCGCCACCGTCGACGGCGACGACGTGCGCGACCGGATCAATCTGGCGACCGAGGATCTCTGGGACGGCGACGCCGGCCTGCCGCCGCCGGCGGGCGAAATCGTCTCCGCCAACGCCTATCTCGGCGCTGCGGCCATCGCCGAGGCAATCACCGCCGGTGCGCAGGTCGTCGTGACCGGCCGGGTTGCCGATCCGGCGCTGGCGCTCGGCCCGCTGGTCGCGCACTTCGGCTGGGCCTGGGGCGATCTCGACCGCATTGCCGCGGGGACCCTGGTGGGTCATCTGCTGGAATGCGGTTCGCAGGTCACCGGCGGCTACTTCGCCGACCCGGGCTTCAAGGACGTGCCGCTGCCCGAGGCCATCGGCTTTCCCATTGCCGAGGTCGAGGCCGACGGCAGCTTCGTCATCACCAAGCCGCCCGCCACCGGCGGCCTCGTCGACCTGCGCACGGTGAAGGAGCAGTTGCTCT